>JAIXKK010000004.1 GCA_026954325.1 Bryobacterales bacterium
AGGGTGTTCTGGTTCAGGCGAGGGGCGACGTCACCGTCAACGCCACCATCGAACTCGGCAATACGCGCGACGTCGTGACAGTCGAGGCGACACCGGTCGCCGTAAACTTCAATACAACGTCGATGGCCATGACCCTCGACACCAAGATGACGAATACCCTGCCCATCCTCAACCGCAACCCGTTCCTCCTGGTGTCGTTAAATCCCGCCACGGTTACGCGATCCACCACTGAGCAAAGCCCGTTTCACAATTGGGCCGCCGCGCAGTTTGACGTCGGGGGCAACACCAACATCAAGAACGATATCATCCTCGATGGCTCACCATCGATGACCGCGCAGAAGTCCAGCTATACGCCTCCCATGGACGCGGTTCAGGAAGTGAACCTGCAGCAGAATGCCGTCGATGCCGAGTTCGGCCACAGCGCCGGCGGCATTCTCAGTCTCCAGATGAAATCCGGCACTAACGAATTCCACGGAACCGCTTATTACATCGGCCGCAACCCGGTCCTCAACGCCCTGATCGATCGTGTAACCCAAACCAGGAATCTGGTGCGGCAGAACGTTTGGGGCGTCACCTCCGGTAATCCCATCAGGAAGAACAAGCTCTTCAACTTCTTTGCCTATGAAGGCTGGCGCGAGATTGAGCCTCGCAGTTCCTTCAACACCCTGCCCACGGACCTCGAACGCGGCGGCGATTTCTCTCAATCCCTCAACACCGCCGGCGCTTTGCGCACTGTCTACGATCCTTACACCACCAAGACCGAAGGCAACAACGTCAGCCGCCAACCGTTCGCCGGTAACGTCATCCCCGCAAGCCGGATCGATCCCACCGCTAAAGTCATCCTCGGCGACCTCTGGAAACCGAATCGTCCGGGCGATGGCCCGACCCATGTCAATAACTTCGTCGCCGGCTACGCCAACCGCTACCGCTATTGGAACCTTTCTGACCGCGTTGACTACAATGTCAGCGACAAACTCAAAATCTTCGGGCGTTATAACCAATACCGCACCTTCACCGCGCAGGACGACTTTACGAACGGATCGCCCGCCCAGCCGGTGGATGGCTCCAAGCGGCACGCTCTCACGTTTTCCGGCGATGCCGTCTACACTCTGAACGCTTCCACCGTGTGGAACGTCCGCGGAGCGTATAACTCGATCGTCGACTCCTTCGGCCTCCCCTCGGCTACGCTGAAACCTTCCGATCTCGGCCGGTTCTGGGGCGGCAATTCCTGGTATACCCCCTATCTGGCCGACCTCCCGGACATCTATTATCCCGGCATCACCGTCAATCAAGGCACCGCGACCACTCTCGGCAAGGCCAATTACTGGTATCAGGAGCCAAATTCCTTTAATGTTGAATCGAAGGTCTCCAGGAGCGCCGGCCGTCACTATCTGAAGTTCGGCGGCGAATATCGCAAGGATCGCGTTATCGCCGCCCGGCCCAGACCCATGAGCTTCACCTTCAATCCGGATCTGACGGCCAATACCTATCTCAGTCCCAACACGAAGCTGAGCGGAGACGGATGGGCCACCATGATGATCGGGGCTCTTGACAACAACTCCAACATCAATTCCATTCCCATTCAGAGGCCGGTTGTCGACTATTTCAGCCTGTTTGCGCAGGATGATTTCAAGCTGACGCAAAAGCTCACCCTGAACCTCGGCCTCCGCTATGAGTTCTACACTCCCATGCGCGACGTCACCGACAGGCTCTCGCGCTATCTTGACCTGACCAATCCTATTTCCGAGTTCCAGGGGGCCAATGCGCCGCAACTGCCCGCGGACGCGCTCGCTCTCCGTACCGCCGCCCCCATTTACAACGGGTCATGGGTCTTTACTGATTCGAGCAACCGCGGTTCCTGGAATCCTCCCAAGAAGCTGTTCCTGCCCCGTTTGGGTCTGGCGTGGCGCATCGACAATCAAAGCGCTCTCCGTGCCGGCTGGGCCCGTTACATCGTGCCTGCCACCCTTACGGACGGCCTCAACATCCTTGGCAGCGTGCCCTATCCCGGCTTCGACGCCACGACGACGGCCATCGCTCCCTTGCTGGGCGTGCCTCAGCAATCCTTCTCCAATCCGTACCCCGGCGGCCTGGTCGGTGTAGTGGGAAAGACCCTCGGCCGTTACACCAATCTCGGCGGCCCCACCACCTGGTACCAGCAGAATTTCAACCCTGCCGTTAACGACCGCTTCAATGTCAGCCTCCAACGGCAGTTGCCCGCCAAGGTCCTGGCCGACATCACGTTCTTCATGAATGTGGGCCGTGACGCTCCCTATACCTTCGACCTGAACGCCGTCGACCCCCGCATCGGCTTCGCAGTGGGCAACAAAGTGAACCAGTCCGTTTCGAACCCCTTCTATAACATTCTGCCCGCGGATAAGTTCCCCGGACAATTGCGCACCCAAAAGAACATTGCCGTTTCCGAGTTGCTCCGCCCCTATCCGCAGTACGGTTCACTCACCGAAACTCTCCGCGGCGGCTTTGGAAACCGCTACAAATCACTCCAGATGCAGTTCCAACGCCCCTTCGCCAGCGGATTCAACTTCATCGCCGGTTATAACTACAACCAGTCGCGCAACCAGGAATTCTACGACAACGTGGATTCCTACACGAATTCGCCTACCTGGCAGCCCGCCAGCAACTCCCGCCATCGCCTCACCGGCGCCGCTATCGTCGAACTGCCCTTCGGCAAGGGCCGAAAGTTCATGACGGCCGCGCATCCGGTGGTGGACGCCATTCTTGGCGGATGGAGCACCAGCGGCTTGTTCACCTACAACTCCGGGGCTTATCTGCGCTTCGGCGGCATGCTGGTCGACGGCGACCCTGGCATCTCCAATCCCACCAGCGCCAAATGGTTCGACACCTCGAAGTTCAAGATTCTGCCTCCCTTCACCCGCAGAACGAATCCGCTTCAATACTCCGATGTGAAAGCGCCGCGTTTCGTGAATTTCGACGCGACGCTCGCCAAGGAATTTCCCATCCGCGAGCGGTTCAAGTTCGAATTGCGCGTGGAGGCTTACAACACGCTCAATTCGTTCACCGGGGCGGACCCGAATCTATCGGTAACCTCCCCGCTGTTCGGCCAGATCACGGCACAGCGCGCCGGAGTCTTCGGCCGTCAGATTCAGTACACAGGGAGGATCATCTGGTAACCTCGAACCGTTGAGATTCCTTCGCACTGGCCCGCCTCGCAGCGGGCCAGACTGCCGTGTCCCCTCCGCTATCTACCGGCCAATCCGCTCCGCGCGTTCCAGCAGTTTGCCCCCCTCGGCGCCTCGCCCCATCTCCTCGAGCAATCCCGCCAGGTTCCGCAAGTCCGCGGCAACCTCCGGATGATTCTTCCCATAGACCGTCTCATCGATTGCCAGCGTACGCTCATACAGCCGTTTCGCCCCGGCGAGGTCGCCTTTCGCGCGCAGCACATCGCCAAGATTGCTGCTGGCGGCCGCAACCCGCGAATGATTCCGTCCTAACGCGCTCTCGAGAGTTCCCAGCGCTTGCCGCAGCAGCGGTTCAGCCTGCGCCACCTGTCCCATCGCAAGCAGAACGTTCGCCAGATTGTTCTGCGTGGTGGCTGTCTCCGGATGTTTCGGCCCCAGTTTCCTGATCTGGATTTGCAGAGCGCGCCGCAGCAATGGCTCGGCCTGTTTCGGAGGCAGCGCCAAGGCCAGATCGTTCAATCGCACCGCCACCCGCTCGCCTTCCTTGCCCGATGCCTGCTCCTCTTTCTCGAGCGCCTGACGGTACAGTCCGGCGGCCTGCTCCGGTGGCGCGCGTTCCGCAAGCCTCGCCAGATTGCGCGCGGCAATCTCGGCATCCGGGTGGTGTGCCGCTTGTTCGATCAGAGATAAAGCCTGGGCGGGGTTCGCGGCCACCGAGGCGAGGTTCTCGAGGTCCATCCCCACCTGCCGGTCCTTTTCTCCCAGCACCGGCTTATCGATAGCCAGGGCCTGCCGCAGCAGCGGCTCCGCCTCTTCATTTCTCCGCAACGATCGAAGCAGCAGCCCAAGATCCCGCGCCGCCCGCGCTACCCTCAGGCGTCCGCTCCGTACTGCTTTGTCCGCTCCTCCAGCGCCTGCCGGAAGAGAGGGACTAGCGCCGCCGGGTCCGGTTGCATGCCGCGGAGGAACGCCACGCCGGCGATAGCCAGGAAAACCCCCCTCCATCCGCGTGTTCCCCTCGCGGCCCGTGCCATGGACTCCTTGATCCTCACACAAGTTGAGTGTAAGCCACAACCTAACGTTACGGGCCAGCGGATATCGTCCTCTGGTTATCACAAATTCGTTGTTTTTGATGCCCAGTCCACCGTATAATGCCGCAGATAGAGTTTCAGGAGGTGTCTCGAATGCGATCTACGCGGTCGGACACCTTGATCGGCTGCTCAAACAGAAGAATGACGCCGGAGATCAGATTGTTGGCGGTGGTTTGCAGTCCGAAGCCGATGCCGATACCGAGCGCCCCGCCCAGGACGGTCAACGTGCTCAAATTAATGCCGGCGACTGCAACCCGGCGATGAGCCCGAAAATGATGATCAGGTAGCCGGCGATGCTTTCCAGCACGAACTTCTGGCTGGCCTCAATGGGCAGACGGTTGAGAACCTCGCGGCGCAGGAACTGGCGTCCCAGCCTCGCCGCCAGGACCAGCAGCAGGAAGATTACGGTCTTGCACAGCGATGCGATGGAAAACGGCGTCTTGCCCACTTCAAACAAGGTTTGATTCAGAATCCTCTCCACGCGCTTATCCACGGCAATGACGCCAGTGATGCGGTCCCATGCTCCAAGAGTCCATCCGGCGATCAGAACCAGAATCAGAACCAGCGGAGTAAGAACAGGTTTCCAGGCGGATGGCAATTGCGTACGTTCTCTTTACGGCGAAGTAACCGTCGTGTCACTTATTGTCTCAACCACCAATGCTATTCATGAACTCCAGCCGGCTTGGGGCAGGTGGGTTCCCTTCGAAATCATCCTGGCGCAAGGGCCGAATGCCTGAAGCCTACAATTCCCGGAACACTTCCCACAGATTCTGTTTCAACTCAACCCCGATACCCGGCGCCCCCGGCAGCTTCACTTTGCCGTCGCGAACGGGAACTCCGTCTGCAAATCCACCGAATGGCTGGAACACCCCAGGGTACGATTCGTTTCCGTGTAATCCTAATCCCGCCGCCACGTGCAGCGCCATCTGGTGCCCCCCATGCGGGATGCACCTCCGTGAAGACCAGCCATGCTCGCGCAGCATATCCAGAATTCGCAGGTACTCCACCACCCCATAAGACAGCGCCGGATCAAATTGCAGATAGTCCCGTTCCGGTTTCATGTGAGCGTAGCGGACCAGGTTTCGCGCATCGTGAACGGAGAAAAGGTTTTCTCCCGTCGCCACCGGATTCTTCGACACTTGCGCCACCTCGGCGTGGATCTCGAAATCGAGGGGCTCGCAGGGTTCCTCATACCATTTCAGGGAATAGTGGTTCAGCGCCTCCGCGTATTCGATTGCTGTCTTACGGTCAAACCGCCCGTTGGCGTCCACCGCCAGATCCTGCCCCGGGCCGAGGATCCCCAACACCGCCTCAATTCTGCGCAAGTCCTCCTCGATCGGAGCCCCGCCGATCTTGATCTTTACGGTGGAATAGCCAAGTTCCAGATAGCCGCGCATCTCCTCCAGCAGCCCCTCGATTTCTTTTCCCGGATAGTAGTATCCCCCCGCGGCGTAGACGTAGACCTCCTCGTCGCACTCCCCTATATGGAACCGCTCCGCCAGCACACGATACAGCGGCTTGCCTTCTATTTTCGCCACCAGATCCCACAGCGCCATGTCGAGAACCCCCACGGCGACGGACCGCTCTCCGTGTCCTCCCGGCTTCTCGTTCGCCATCATCACTCGCCATGCCTTGCCAGGGTCCAGATTTTCTCCCGTCTCATCGAGCAGCGCGCGCGGGTCCGCCGCCAGCAGACGCGGAATCATCCGGTCCCGCAGCAGGCCGCTTTGGGAGTATCGTCCGTTCGAGTTGAAGCCGTAGCCTATGACCGGCTTCCCGTCTCGCACCACGTCCGTGTGAATCGCCACGGCGGAAGCCGTCATCTCGGCAAAACTGATATACGCATTGCGAATTTCAGAACGAATTGGGACAACAATATCCGTAATTGCAGTAAGTTTCAATTAGGATTCCTTTCTTTTATGAGTTACAAATCCTTCGCTAAATTAATAACTAATTTGGTATTCCTTGCCGCTCTCCGTGCCGGCAGTTGGCAAGGCGGCAACTACGTCATCACGCACGCCAACCAGCCCAGTTTCAGCATTCTCGTGGATAGCCATCAGCGAAAACACATCTCCTCGTGGCTCTCGAACTATGGGGGCGCTCCAGGGACGAAGTTCCCAATAAACTGGACCAATCAGGACGTCATCAACTACGCGCAACTGCTTGTCCCGTTCTTCCCCCAACCGGGCACGGCGCCCGCATCCAATACTATTCTCAACAACGTTTCCATCAATGTAGCCTACCAGCCAGGCGGGAAACCCAAGGTCCGCGAACCTCAATCGGAGGCCGCGCCCCACCCAACGGGGCGGCGATAGCCAATCTGTGGAAATGCCGCCGGTTCATCTCCGTGAAATCTCCGCAAAGCGGGTCTATGAATTTGTCAACGTTCGCGATACACTACGTTGGGTAATGCATCGCCGGCTCCTTGGCAGCACCGGATTGAGAGTTTCCACCATCTCGCTAGGCACCGTGGAACTCGGCATGGACTACGGTTTTCGCGGCAGTGACCACTTCAAACGCCCTGATCCGGCCGATGCCGTCCGCATTCTCCATCGCGCGGTGGAACTGGGCATCAACTTCCTCGACACCGCGCGGGACTATGGCGACTCCGAGACGATCATCGGCCGGACTCTCCACGACCTCCATCCCCGCCCCCACATCAGCACCAAATTCGCGGCTCCGGACTCGCTCCCTCCCGGCCAACTCCGCCAGCACATCATGGATTCCGTGGAAAGCAGCCTCCGCGCTTTACATGTCGAAACCATCGACCTCCTCCAGATTCACAACACCACCGAGGAACTGCTCGCCCGCGGAGAGTTGCTCGACACTCTGGTCCGCCTCCGTCAGAGCGGCAAGATCCGCCATGCCGGGGCAAGCCTTTACGGTGAACCCGTGGCGATGCGCGCCCTTTACCATCGCGAGATCCACACTCTTCAGGTTCCGTTCAATTTCCTCGACGCCAAAATGAGCCAGCGGGTTTTTCCCCAAGCCTCTCGCGCTGGAGTTGGAATCCTGATCCGGTCAGCCTTTCTTCGGGGCGTGCTTACCAGCCGCGTGCATGAGGCGCCTCCGCAGCTTGCAAGACTGAGAGACAAGGCTCTGGAGGCATGTGCGGCCCTGTCAATCACCCCGAATGAACTCGCCGAGACATCCCTGCGCTTCTGCCTTTCCTGCGATGCGGTTTCGACCGTGCTCATCGGTGTTCGCACCATTGAGGAACTCGAGGCCAACGTGCGTGCCGCGGCGAAAGGCCCCCTCGACGGCGGCGCTCTCGATGTCCTCGGCAGGTTCGGCATCGAAGAGGAATCCCTGGTAAACCCCACTCATTGGCGGGAATTGACCTGACTCGTTCCGCGTTCGGCTTCCTCCATGTCGTAGACTGTAATGGAACTACATGACACTGAACGGCATTCTTCCCGCGATCCTGACGCCCCTTGACGAACACGGCAAATTCCATGCCGCGGCTTATGAGCAACTTCTCGGGCGTCTCTATTCCGCCGGCGTTCATGGTATTTATGTCGCGGGACAAACCGGAGAAGGCCCCCTGCTTTCCCTCGAGGACCGGATGAAAGCCGCGGAGATTTCCGTCGCCAATTCTCCGCGCGAAGCGAAAGTAATTATCCACATCGGCGCCCATCGCACCGCGGACGCCATTCAACTTACCCGCCACGCCTCGCGCATCGGCGTCACCGCCGTCAGCAGCCTGCCGCCCATCGGCGTCTATTCCTTTGCCGAAATCAAGAGTTACTATCAGGCTCTGGCCGCCAACACGGAAGTCCCTTTCCTCGTGTACTTCTTTCCTGCTCTCGCCCCCGCCATTACCAGCACCGGTCAGATTCTCGAGTTGTGTGAAATTCCCAATGTGGCCGGCTTGAAATACACTGACTTTAACCTCTTCCGCCTCCAGCAGCTTAAGAAACATGGCTGTACCGTCTACAACGGCCACGACGAAGTCCTCGCCGCCGGATTGCTGATGGGCGCCGATGGCGGCATTGGAACCTTCTACAATCTCGTGCCGGAACTTTTTCTCGATATCTACCGCAAAGCGAACGCGAATGACTGGAAGGGCGCAATGGAAAGCCAAACCAGAGTGAATGAACTGGTGGCCCTGGTCCTTCGGTACCCGTCCATCTCCGCCGTCAAGCGCATGATGACCTGGGCCGGCATTCCCTGCGGCGATGCCGTCGCTCCGCGGCGTTCCTTGACCCCGGCGGAAGAAGAGCATCTCCTCCACGACCTCGCAAACTCCAGTTTCCGCGACATGCCTTTTGCCGGACCGCGGGTCTCCGCCTGAAATTTATGCCTGCCATCTGGGATCTCTTTCGCCTGCAAGGGAAAGTAGCCATCGTCACCGGGGGCGCCGGGCGCCTCGGCTCGCAAATGTGCGACGCGCTCGCCGAGGCGGGCGCTCATGTCGTGGTCGCTTCCCGCAATCTCGAGCGCTGCCAGGCCAAGGCCGGTGCGCTCCTGAAACAAGGCCACCCTCGCTCATTCGCCGTCGCTACCGATATCACCAATCGGGAATCTGTTCACTCCATGGCGCGCGCGGTTCTCGCCCAATTCGGCAAGATCGATATCCTCATCAACAACGCCTATAGTGGAGTCGCAAGACCATTCGAGGAGATGTCCGCGGAAGAATTCGAATCCTCCCTCACGGGAGCGCTTACGGGAACTTTCCTCTGTAGCCAGGCTGTCAGCGAAACAATGCGCGCCCACCGCTCCGGAGTGATCGTGAATATTGCCAGCATCTATGGCCTTGTCTCCCCCGACCACCGCATCTATGGACGCTCCGGTCTCAATAATCCGCCCAACTACGGCGCGGCTAAAGCGGGGGTCGTACAACTTACCCGCTATCTGGCAACTTACCTTGCCCCTCATCAGATCCGCGTCAACTGTATTACCCCTGGCGGATTTTATGACCCGAAACTCTCATCCCGCCCGGATTACGATAATGTGTTCGTGAAAAACTACGAATCGAAGACTCCACTAGGCCGCATGGGAAACGAGTCTGACCTCAAAGGCGCCGTGGTATACCTCGCCTCCGAGGCTTCGTCCTACGTCACCGGGCACAACCTGGTGGTGGACGGCGGGTGGACCGCCTGGTAAGTCTTACTCTGCCTCACCTCACGGCTCAGTCCTAAGTCTTTCAGGATCAATCAATCCCAGCGTGGATGGTTTTGGCACGGCGATTGCACGTTTATCCGTGGAGGCGCCAAGTGACAAATAGCCGGTTCCAAAAAATCTTCACCGCTTTCCGTAATCAGATTACGGGCCGATTTCCCGACAACGAGGCACGTCTCCTGTGCTACCTGGCCGGACCTCTCAGCGGCCTGTTGATGCTTTGCCTGAGAGACTACGGCCGTATGTTCGCGGTTCGCTTTCACGCGTTCCATTCCATGTTGCTCACCGCATTCTGGGCCACGGCCGCCTTTGCCCTTTGGGTTGTGGAAGAGTCGGCGCCCTGGTTTCTGTCAACCGTCGCCGGTGAAGCCCGCTTCGCCTGGAATTTCGGGTTCCTCTTCGTTTGGGGCAGCCTTCTGGTGACCGCTTACCGGGGCATCCCCCTCGTCATCGTGCCCCCGCTCCATCACCTTGCCAACCAGTTGGCTCACCGGTGGGACGCCCACCCGGCGCACCCGAACGCAACCGTCTAAATCTAAACCGCGCTGGTTAGACCGTACAGCAGCAACCCGAGCACAAAAGCGGAAATCCCCACATATAACCAGTCGCGCTCATGAAGAAAAGCGAATACGGAGAAAGCCACTCTTGCGATGGGGGTCGCGATCAGCAACACCAATCCGAACTGAATCACCTCCCGCTCACGAAAATGGAGTGCGCCTTCAAAGATACCGGGGAGTGTCCGCAGATCCGAGGGGCCGCCGTGAAACGTATGGTACGCAGGCCGGTCCATCCCATGTTTCGACAGGTACAATGCTCCCCCAATCATCACCACCGCAGCGGCCGTGCTCACCCCTATTCGCAGCAATGTGCCTATCCGCATCTCGAGCCGGCGCCGCGCCTCCTGGTTTGTCGCTTCTATCGGCATCAGATTCGCCCCGTCACGCTGTTGTAGATCATCTCGACGGCCAATACCGCAACCACCCCGGCGAACAGAAGCCGCAGTTTTCGCGCAGGCATCCTCGTTAACAACCGTGCCCCGATGAGGGACCCCGCAAGCACCCCTAGCATCACCGGCATTGCCAGGCCAGGCTCGATATATCCGCGGCCCAGAAAAACACCCGCCCCCGCCGCTGCCGTCACGCCAATCATGAAATTGCTTGTCGTTGTCGAAACCTTGAACGGCAGTTTCATTGCGCGATCCATGGCCAGCACCTTGACGGCGCCCGAGCCGATGCCGAGCAAGCCTGCCAGCACTCCAGCTACTCCCATCAACCCAAAACCAGCCGGGATCGATCTCACGTGGTAGCTCCGCGGGCCGTCCGGGCCCGGATACGTCCCATCCATTCGCAGCAATTGCGCCAATTTCCCTGACGAGTCACCGGTTTCCCTTGAATCGCCGTGCGGCGAAAGCGATGCGTACGCCGAATGGAGAAGCACGATACCAAAGATCACGCCGATCCAGGCCGGATTCACTACGGTTGTCAGGTGCGCGCCCAGAATCGCGCCGAGACTGGTGGCGATCTCGAGGAACATTCCCACACGGATATTGGTGAATCCTTCGCGTACGTAGGCCGCGGCTGCCCCCGAACTGGTGGCGATTACGGATACCAGCGACGCGCCAATCGCGTATCGAATGTCAATCCCGAAGCCCAGCGTCAGCATCGGCACAATCACGACGCCCCCGCCAAGACCCGTCATCGCCCCGATCAGTCCCGCCAGCAGCGAACCGCCCCCGATGTATAACGAAAGCGCGAGGACGGAATCCGGACTCATCCCACTCATTTCCCGGCGTCAGTGGACATAGGGACCACGGTCGCGGTCATTCTGTTGTTTCCGCATGTACACCTGGAATTTCCTCTTCGCGCGCTCCACCTTCCACTGCTGGTAGCGCCGCGCCGCCCATTCCATTGGATTCACGCGTGGCGAATACCGCCTCCGGCTCAACGCCCCCTTCAGATAGGCGTATCCGAAGATCATTCCCCCAAGATGCGCTACGTGGCTCACGCCGCCGCCGCTTCCTCCGAAGGAACTCAAGAACGCGATGGCCCCGAAGATCATCACGAAGTACTTCGCCTTAATCGGGAACAGAAAACTGAAGTAGACGATCCGGTCCGGATACAGAACCCCAAAAGCCAGCAGCAACCCGTAGATTGCGCCCGAGGCTCCAATCGTGCGCGTGTTCATGCTCCCGAACAGCGCGTTGCCGAACACCACGCACAGCCCGGCGCCGATACCACAAAGAAAGTAATACTTGAGAAACGCCCGCCGTCCCCAGGTCCGCTCCAGGTCAGTTCCGAACATCCACAGGGTCAGCATGTTGAACAGAATGTGCCCAAACCCGTACGGGTCGTGCAGGAACATGTAGGTGAACAGTTGCCAGACGGCAAACGACCCCAGCACCTGGTTCGGAATCAGCCCGAACGGGTAAAATAGCCCGCCCAGGTCCGCGCGCACGGCGAAGAAATACAACAGAAACAGCGCCGTGTTGCTGATGAGCAGCCATTTCACGCCAGTGGGGAAATATTCCGAACTCAGATATCCACTCGTACGGCCTGTGTATCGCATAGGGGGCGGGCTTCGTCTATATTTTGAGAATATCACTCAACGCCATGCGAAAGCCCGCACGTGGCCGAGTCCACTCCCCGGGGCTGCTGAGAAGCTTCGTGGAGTATCTGCGAGGGCGAGAGCAAACTCTCGTTCGCGCGCCGGAACCATGGCCGCTCCTGCTCCTAAGCTATCCCACGGGAAGCAATGCGATTGCCGGGGAAGTACGTGATGCCTGGCTCCATACGCTTCCGTCTCTTCACGCGCCGGTTGTCGCGCCGTACCTCGACATGATGTGCAGGCTTCCCACCATCGTTGTCGTGCAACTCCGCCCTCACAACATCTGCACATGCCTTGGCCATCACCATCCAGCGGGTACGGAGTCCCGCCTGACACGCTCTCTCGCCGGCGATCTCGGAGACGGACTTGGTGAAATCGACCTCGCCTGGGAGGCGATCCGCGGCTGGCGCCCTCACCCCCTGCGAACCACCGCCGCCGAATCAATTGCCGGCTTCGAGCACTCTCATTTCCGAACCGCCCTCCTCACTGTTCTTCTCCATGAATTGGAGCATCTCGCCTACCCCGATCATCAGGAACGCTCCGTGCGCGGTGCTTCCGATGAGTTCTACACGCAGGTTCTCGAAGAACTGCTCTCCCTCGCCTGACCTCTCGCCCGGCCAGGACTTGCCGCACCGCGCCATTTGGTAACATGGCCCCTTCCATGTCCTCCAAAATCGCCAGCCTCGTCGCGAAGATGGATGAACTCAATGAGTTCGACCGCGAACCCGTTCACCTCGACAAATTGCAGCCCGCTTCCCGTTTTGCCGGTCTGTTTGCGGGTGAACACGTCGCCGCCACGGAATTCGTCATCGGAGCCTTCTTCGTGCTTCACGGCGTTCATGCCCGCGACCTGCTGCTCGGCCTTCTCCTGGGTAATGTCCTGGCCATCCTTTCCTGGACCTTTATCTGCGCTCCCATCGCCGTTCGCACCCGCCTCACACTCTATTGGTACCTGCGCCGCACTGCCGGACCCGGATTGACTCTCATCTACAATGTCGCCAACGCCCTGCTCTACTGCATCCTCGCCGGCGCCATGATCTCCGTCTCCGCCACCGCCATCGGCATCGGCTTCGGCTTCGGCATTCCCACCCCCTCGCTCAACGATATCCTTCCGAACAGCGTCGAATGGGTCGCTCTCACCATCGCCATTGGCATACTCTTCACCATCCTCGCCGTGCTCGGTTTTGCCGCCCTCAGCCGTTTTGCCCAGGTCTGCTCCCCTTGGCTCTTCCTCATATTCGTCGCCGGCGCGATCGCTACATTCCCCGCGCTCGGCGTTCATGCCAACTTCGACAATCTGTATGAAGTCATGCGGACGAAGGTCTGGAACGGAACTCCGGTCCCCGGCCAGGAACAGTTCGGCTTCTGGCAAATTGCGTTTTTCGCCTGGTTTGCGAACCTCGCCATGCACATCGGCCTGTCCGACATGGCCCTGTTCCGCTACGCCAGGCACTGGTCCTATGGCCTGCTCACCTCCACCGGCATCTTTCCCGGCCACTACCTGGCTTGGGTTTGCTCCGGCATCATGGTCGCCGGCGTGGACCGGTCCATGGACCCCGGCCGCATGGCCTATACTGCCGCGGGTCTCGCCGGCGTCCTCGCGGTCGCCATCGCCGGGTGGACCACCGCTAACCCCACTATCTATCGCGCCGGATTGGCGCTGCAATCCGTTACCCCGAACTGGCCCCGGTGGAAACTTACCCTTTCCACCGGACTCATCACCTCTTTTCTTGCCTGTTTTCCGGTCTTCTTCGTCCGCCTGCTGGACTACGTGGCTATCTATGGCCTGGTGCTCATGCCCATCGGCGCCGTAGTCTTCGCCGAACATTGGATCTTCCCCAAACTCGCCATCCCAAAGTACGAAGCCGAAACCCGAGGCTTGGTTCTCAATTGGAAGGTCCTGGTGGTTTGGGCCGGCACGCTCGCCCTCTGCGCCGTCATGCCCCTACACCTCTTCTATCGCTGGTTGCCTGGCTACTTCGCCGCCATCATCGCCTACGTTGCTCTCAACCTGAACCGGAGGTCTGCCTCGCCATGCTGCTGATTCTTGCTCTTCTCTCCCTCGCTGCCGGTCTCTATTCCGCCCTCGCCTTCTTCTGGGGCAATATCGATGTGCAGAGCTACCGCAACCTGCTGCTCGGAGCGACTTTCGCCTGGTTTGTGTTCGCCACTCTCCGTGCCCAGCGCCGCTAACCGCGGCCTCGGGTCGCTTCCATCTCCTTCGGTGTCATTCCCGTACCAGACAGAATATACTTTCCCTTGGAAGCAAGATTCATGGACCGGCGTCAATTCCTTCAAACCACCACCGCGGCAGCCGCCGCGCTCGCTCCCTCCTACGCCTATCAGAAGCCTCGCCGCGTCGGCATGATCGGCAGCGGCTGGTACGGAAAGTGCGACCTGCTGCGTCTTATCCAGGTGGCGCCCGTCGAGGTCGTTTCTCTTTGCGATGTCGACAGGAACATGCTCGCCGAAGCCGCGGAAATCGTCTCCACCCGGCAGGCATCGAAGAAAAAACCGCGCACCTTTGGCGACTATCGCGAAATGCTGCGTCAGAAGGATCTCGACATCGTCCTCATCGACACGCCCGATCACTGGCATGCGCTGCCCATGATTGAGGCCTGCAAGACCGGCGTGGACGTCTGGGTGCAGAAGCCCATCAGCGTCGATGTCGTCGAAGGCGAAGCCATGCTCGCCGCCGCGCGCAAATACAATCGCGTCGTTCAGGTAGGCATGCAGCGCCGCAGCACTCCTCACCTCATCGAAGCACGCGACCGCTTCCTCAGGGAAGACAAACTCGGCAAGATCGGCCTCGTCGAAATCTACTGCTACTACCACATGCGCGCCCGCGAGAACCCGCCCGATACCGCCCCTCCCCCGTATCTCGACTACGAGATGTGGACCGGACCCGCCCCCATGCGGCCCTACAATTCTCTGGTCCATCCGCGCCGTTGGCGGGCCTTCATGGAGTACGGCAATGGCATCATGGGCGACATGTGCGTCCACATGCTCGACATGGTCCGGTGGATGCTCGATCTCGGCTGGCCCAGTACCATCTCCTCCTCCGGAGGCATTCTCGTCGAACAGGGCGGCAAGGCCAACATCGCCGACACGCAAACCGCCATCTTCGATTTCGACAAGCTCAAGGTGGTCTGGCAGCATCGCTCCTGGGGCCATCCGCCCGATCCCAAGTACCCCTGGGGCGCCACCTTCTACGGCGAGAAGGGCACTCTCAAAGCCAGCGTCATGAGCTACGACTTCATCCCCATGAAGGGCGAACCCGTTCACAAGGACGTCACCTACGAGTTCGAGCAGTACCCCGAAGACCGCACCGAAAAGGACCTCGAACGCCACGTCGCTCCCGCCATTCGCGGCCACATGCGCGATTTCCTCGCCGCCATCGACGCCCGCTCCCGTCCCGTCGCCGACATCGAACAAGGCTACATCTCGGCTTCCAGTTGCATCATGGCGAATCTCTCCATGAAACTTGGCCGCTCCCTCACTTGGGATCCCGCCGCCAGGCAGATCCGTAATGACAAGGAAGCCAACGCCCTGCTGCGACGCTCTTATCGCGGTCCCTGGGTGCATCCCGATCCGAAGCGCGTATGAAGCCTGTTCTCGCTGTTCTCTTCGCGCTGCCGCTGGTTGCCCAACAAACGGTCCTGCTCCGTCCAGACGCCGAACCCGATCCCTCCGCCGGACCGGAAAAGGTGGAGGAACGCGGCGCCGGCGGCGTCATTGACCGCGCCATCAGCAATGTCACCCAGCCGTCACTCACTGTCTACCTGCCTCCGAAAACCGATTCAACCGGCATCGCCATTCTGATCGCCCCCGGCGGTGGATATGGCCACCTGGCCATCGACAAGGAGGGCCACGACATCGCGCGCTGGCTCAACACCATCGGCGTGGCGGGCGTCGTCCTTAAATACCGTCTGCCCGGCGGCGCAAACATGTCCGCCTCGCTTGAGGATATGCATTCCGCCGAGACCGCCGCTCACGTCGCCATCGAGGATGCCGAACTCGCCATGCGCCTTATCCGCAAGCACGCCGCCGCCTGGAACGTGAAGCCCAATGCCATCGGCATGATGGGATTCTCCGCGGGCGGCCACCTGGCCGCGATGTTGGGCGTCATCGCCCCGCCGGACGCGCGCCCGGACTTCCTTGCGCTCCTCTACCCCGCTATCCCTCGCGGCCTCGAAGCCACATCCACCACGCCCCGTGCCTTCATTGCCCAGGCCGATGATGACCACCTTGCCCCACGGGAGAACAGCGTGCGCTTTTACCTCGCGCTGAAGCAGGCCAAAGTCCCCGCCGAACTGCTGGTCTTCTCGAGCGGCGGCCACGGCTTCGGCGTCCGCAAATCCGGCAGAACATCCGCTGCATGGCCGCAAGCATTTGCCTCATGGCTGGCCGAGCAGCAACTGGGCCGGTAAGCCGGTCAGCAGAGCGCCCTCAAAACGCGTTATACTCAAAATGTACTGGAAGTAGATCCGCACTCTCCGTTTAACCTCTGATCAGTCGCTGATTCCCCTTCCCAAAACAAAACTACTGAATGAACACTTTTTCTGATTTCACTCTGTCCGCAGCTTTACAGGCGAACCTTGCCCGTAATGGCTTCGTCCAACCCACCCCTGTGCAGGCGCAAGCAATTCCGCCTGCCCTCGAAGGCCGCGATGTGGTTGCCACCGCCCAGACCGGCACAGGCAAGACCCTGGCCTTTGTCCTTCCGCTGTTGAATTCGTTCAACGCCAAGACGCTTACGCTCGGCGTGAGCGCGGTGATTCTCACCCCCACGCGGGAACTCGCCATTCAGATCCACGAAACCTTTGCCAAGCTTGCCGCTGGAACCGGCGTCCGCGCGGCGGTTGTCGTCGGCGGATTGAACGAACAGACCCAGCTCCAGAGCATCCGCAAGGGCGCCCAGGTGCTCATCGCCACTCCCGGCCGCCTCTCTGATTTTCTCCAGCGCAGACTCGTCAAACTTGGCGGCGTCCGCAATCTCGTGCTTGATGAAGCGGACCGCATGCTCGATATGGGCTTCCTGCCCACCATCAAGCAGATCATCGCGGCCATGCCCGCCAGCCGCCAGACGCTGTTTTTCTCCGCCACCATCGAAACATCGGTTGCCCATCTCATCAACGCCTATCTGACTAATCCGGTCCGCGTCGCCATCGGCTCCACCACCCGTCCCTCGGATCACGTCGACCTCCACTTCTACGAAGTCGAGCAGGACCGCAAACTCGGCCTCCTCCAGCACATGCTGAAGCAGGAAGACGGATCGTTTCTTGTCTTCGCCCGCACCAAACACGGAGCGGACCGGCTGGCCAAGAAACTTGCCCGCACGGGAGTCAAGACCGCCAGCATTCACGGCGACCGCACCCAGAGCCAGCGCAACCGCGCCCTTCGCGGATTCCAGCAAGGGGAGTACCGAGTCCTCGTAGCCACCGATGTCGCCGCCCGTGGAATTCACGTCGACGGCATCTCCCATGTCGTGAATTACGACCTGCCCCAGGTCCCCGAGGACTTCATCCATCGCGTCGGACGCACCGGCCGTGCCGGCGTGCGCGGCGTTGCCTCTACTTTTGGCACGCACTCGGAACGCTCCGACATCCGCCGCATCGAGCGTACCCTCAATGTGCGCCTGGCGCACCGCGAAGTGTCTCCCGATATCCTGCCGGAGACCCACGCCAACGGCTCCGTCATCGTCATGCCGGCAAAACAATCCGCCCGGCCCGCAAAGATTGTCTTCCAATCCGGACGCCGCGCCATCCGCCGCGCCCGATAGCCGAAATCAGCCCGGGAAATACCCCGGCGAGGCGATCTTTGAAGCGATGACTCCACGCGGCTCTGGCGCTACCCTGAAGATGAGGTACCGCTCATGGAATCCATCGGACTCCCCGAACTTCTGATCATCCTCGCCATTGCCGTACTCCTCTTCGGCCCCAGCAAACTCGCCGGGCTCGGTAAAGGACTTGGCCAAGGCATCAAGGAGTTCAAGAACGCGCTGCGCGGAGACGCTACCGAGGGATAATCCGCGCCTCCAGCAGGTCGATGTCCCGCTCGATCCGGTGCATCGCTTCATCGCCGATCTTCCGGCTGCGCCGTAGTGAAACCACTGCTTCCCGCTCGATACGCGCGAGTTCCCACCACACCCGTTGTTCGGCTATGCTCTGAAACTCCCCTGGCTTCGCCGGGGCGTCGGTTCCCGTCTCTATCTCCAGTTGGGCGCTCAAATCCGCCAACCGGTCCGTATAATAGCCGCGAATCCGTTCCATCACCGCCGGCGGAGCGGCTTTGCCATTCTCCAACTCCGCTATGTGCTCCAACACGCGCCCGGTCGAATGAATCCGCGCCGCCAACTGTTCCTCTTCGCTCGAGCGGTCCACCGGAAGCCGCAGCATCTTCACGAACGGCCGCAGCGTGAGCCCCTGCGCCACCAGCGTGGAAACAATCACCGCGAACGTCAGCAGCAGCAGCAGGCTCCGGTAAGGGAAGGGAAGTCCGCCCGCCGTCTCATGCGGCAGCGATAACGCCGCGGCCAGCGAGACCACCCCGCGCAGTCCCGTCCACCCCACCACCGTCACCTGCCGCCACGAGGGGCGCGGTTCCCGCTCCCGGATCCTGCGGAAAAGTAATCTCGGAAGGTACGCGCCCGGAAACACCCATATCATTCGGATCGCAACGACGCCCCCCGAAACCACGACACACCACGTTGCGAGTTGTTCCACCGGATAGCCCTGCAACTCGCCCGCCACCTCCGGCAACTGCAGTCCGATCAGGATGAAGATGATCACGTTGACCAGGAAGATCACTGTCTGCCACACCGCTTCCGCGCGAATCCGCGCCCTCGCGCTGAATAACTCCGGCGCGTGCCACCCCAGCAGCAGCCCGGAGGCAACCACGGCCAGGACTCCGGACGCGTGTGCCGTTTCCGCCGCGAAGTAAGACAGGTAGCTCAGGATGAATGTCGAGAGTACCTCCACTTCCGGGTCCTTCAGCCAGGGATAGATGCGGACGTAAACAAACCCCAGCAGCATGCCCACGGCGATTCCTCCCGCCGCGATCCACACAAACGTTACCGCCGCATTCGATAGCGAGAACACGCCCGTTGCCGCCGCCGCCACCGCGAAGCGGTATACCGTCAGCCCCGCGGCATCGTTGACAAGGCTCTCCCCCTCCAATACCTGCACAATCCGCCGCGGCAGGCCCAAACCGCGCATGATCGATGTCGCAGCCGCCGCATCCGGCGGCGACACAATGGCGCCCAGCACGAATCCCGTGGCCCAGTTCATCCCCGGAATGAAGTACACGCAAATCGCCGCCACCACCGCGCTCGTCGCCGCCACCAGTCCGAACGCCAGCAGCAGAATCGGCCGCCGGAACAGCACGAAATCCCGCCATGAGGTGAAGTAGGCCGCCTCGCTCAAGATCGGCGGCAGCAGAACATAGAAGACCAATTGCGGGTCCAGCCGTACCGCGGGCACTCCGGGAAGGAATGCGAGCGCCAACCCCGCCAACAGCAGGGCGATTGGATACGGCTGATCCAACCGCTTGGCCAGGACCGCCACCCCCAGACCGGCCAGCACCAGCCCAAAAATGATTTCCAGCGGGTTCATATCTTATTCCGCCAGCAGGCTCTCCACCCATTGCGTCATTTCCTGCTTCAATGCCGCGTAGCGCGCCCCTGTGGACGGTCCCTCAAAACCCGCGTGGACGCGCCGCACCAGCCCGTCTCTCCCGATGAACAAAGTCGTTGGATACGCGCGGAAATTGTGCACTTGGTCCAGCGCCTGTTCCGCGTTTTCGGTCGATCCCGCCAGCAGCACCGGATACGGGAGCTTGTACTTCTCCGCGAAAAGCCGCAACTGCCGCAGATCCCTCTCCTTCTCGCCCGTATATTCAAAACCCAGCGCGACAATCTCCAGTCCCCTGGCATGGTAGCGCTCGTATAACTCCCGAAGGACAACCGCTTCATCGTGACAATTCGGACACCACGATCCTGTAATCGCAACCACCACCACTTTCCCGCGGAACCGGATATCGGCGGAGGACACCGTGCGCCCCTCTAAATCCGGATACGAGAACCGGAAGGCTTCTTTCGGATTCTTCATTGTGGTATGCGAACTCGCTTCCAGTTCCTGGCCGCCTGTCTTGTCCGCGCGCCGCCCCGTCACCGCCGCGTTGACACTGCCTTTCAGTGTTCCCTCCAGCCGCCCGCCCGAGACGCGCGCTTCCAGAATGGTCGCCCGGATACCGTCGAAATGCGTCAACAAGATTCGGTTCCCGTCCACAAAACCGGTATGCATCCCGTAATCGCCGGAAACCGGGATCAGCACGCCCCGTAGCTTTGCCCCGTCCTGTGCAAATGACGCCAGCCAGAGTTCTTTCCTGCCGTTCTCCGCCACGTCCAGAAGCCACTCCCCGCCAACGTCTACTTCCGGCGCGCTCGCCGGCGCCGCCAGCGGCGTGCGTCGCGCCCGGAACGGCCGCGCCAGAATCTGCTTCCGGTATTGCCGCGTGAACGCTCCCCGCAACTCTCCGTTCTCAAAGTCCGCCTCTAGCCGCCCATCCCAGTAGTTGAACTCCAACTTCAGTTTCCGTCCATCGAACGTTCCGGATGACGAGACATTGCGGTCCCGGCCATTGATCAGCATCCCCTGCCACCCGCCATCCTGGCTGGTCACCTCCAGATCGAAATACGCCTCCTCCTCCGAAGGAGCCTTCACGGCGGCGTGCCACAGCCCCGCCACCGTCTCTCCATGTAGAGAGGCGCACAAAGTCACCCAGAGAATACCGCGCCGGAGTAGCATAGAAAAATAGTCCCATGCCCTGGGCCTCCTTCGCGTTCCTCGATATCGTCTGGGGTACCTCGCCTGAATGATTATCTTGTTGCGAGGTCTTCCCGGCAGCGGCAAATCCACCCTAGAGGAGTCTGTCGAGGAGGCCCTTGCTTATTTCCGCCATCGCGCTATCATGGCCCCATGAACCGTCGTCGCTTCCTGGGCGCAACCGCCGCCCTCAGTTCCGCCAGCGCCCTGGCGAATACCACTGGAAAGCCCGCTTTGCTCGGCGGGGCTCCCGTGAAACTCGAAGGCTCGCGCAAATGGCCCATCTTCGATCAGACTGAAGAGAAGGCTCTGCTGGAAGTCCTCCGCAGCGGCCAATGGTACCGCGGAAGCGGCAATGCCGTCCGCAACTTCGAACAGAAATACGAACAACTCACGGGCGCCAGGCACTGCCTCGCCACCTCCAGCGGCACCTCCGCGCTCCTCACCTCCCTCTCCGCCATGGGCGTCTCCGCCGGTGATGAGGTGATCCTTCCACCTTATACATTCGTGGCCACCCTCAACGTCATCCTCGAAAAGCACGCCATGCCCGTCTTCGTGGATAGCGACCCCGAAACTTTCCAGATGAACGCCCGCAAACTGGAAGCCGCCATCACCCCGCGCACGAAGGCGATCATCCCAGTCCACATGGCCGGCGCTCCCGTGGATCTCGATTCCATCCTCGCGACCGCGGCCAGGCACAAGGTCCCGGTACTTGAGGACGCCTGTCAAGCCCACTTGGGCGAATGGCGCGACCGCAAGGTCGGCACCTATGGCCTAGGCGGATGCTTCAGCTTCCAGGCGTCCAAGAATCTCAACTCCGGCGAAGGCGGCGCGGTTCTTACCGCCGACAGCGACTTTTTCCAGCGCTGTTCGGCCTTCCACAACAACAGTCACAGCAGTCACGGCGGCGCCTCCTCCGCCTTTGACAGCTATCACGCGCCCGGTCTAAACCTCCGCATGACGGAATTCCAGGCTGCGCTGCTCGTCGCCCAGATGACCCGCCTCGAGGAACAGTACAAGATCCGCGAATCCAATGCCCGCTACCTCACCAGCCTTCTGAAGGAGATTCCCGGCATCATCCCAGCCCGCCTCCATGACGGTTGCACTCGCAATGCCTGGCATCTTTACATGCTCCGCTACGATAAATCGAAGTTCGCCAATCTTCCCCGCGCCAAGTTCCTCAAGGCGCTCGCCGCCGAAGGCGTCCCGGCCTCCTCCGGATATACCCCGCTGAACAAGGCTTCTCTCATCCAAACTGCCTTCGCTTCCCGCGGATTCCAGCGCGTCTTCGCTGAGGCTGACTTGAAGAATTGGGCTGCTCGCAACCACTGCCCCGACAACGACCAACTCTGCGAGGATGCCGTCTGGTTTACGCAGACTGTGCTCCTTGGCCCCCGCGCGGACATGGACCGCATCGCAGAGGCCATGCGTAAGATACAAAATCACGCGCACGCGCTCGCCTGAGCGCCATTGCTATCATTCATTAATGACGAACGTAGCGCCGCCTCATCCCCCCGATGAGCCGGATCAGCGGCCAAAACCCGTCCGCAAACGGCGAGCCTGGATCTGGGTGGCCGGGTGGAGCGTCTGCTTCCTTGCCATGCCCGGATTTCTTGCCGGGCTCCTCTATCAGCAGCGCAGCAGGCAACAATTCGAGGCCCTTCCCCTGGTTTCTCGCGCCAGGGGGCCTGTTGTCCCATCCTGGGTGCCGGTGAAGCCTGATTTTCGCGTGGAGCAGCCCTCATCGGGCGGGCTTTCCGGAAACGCTACCCTGCTCTCCACGGATGAACTCGTCCGCATGGTCCTCTTCTATCAAAACGCTTTCCGCGATAAAGGCTTCGAAGTCTCCAGCAATCTCATGGATCTGGACGATTCCATTACCACCGCCATCCTCAACGTCTCGAATGCCGGGCGCGGGCGCTTCGCTCTCGTCACTCTCAGTAAGGCGCAAACAGGCACACGCGTCGAGATTGCTTTCTCGGAAAACAAATAATGCGTTCCGCCATCCTCAGGAACCGCACCCTCGGATGGGTGCTCGATTCCTTGCTCGTATTCGCCCTTGCCGCCGCCCTTATCTGGCCCCTGTTCCAGACGAACTATTCCGATCGATGGTCCTCCATCGAAAGCACTTTCATTTCCGATGCCCGTTTCCTGCGCGACCACTGGCCCCATCCCCGCTGGCAGCCTCTCTGGTATACCGGAACCCGTTTCGACTACATCTATCCGCCCGCTCTCCGCTACGGCACAGCCGTACAGACCGTGCTTTTTCCCAGCCGCACGCCCGCGCAATCCTATCACTTTTATGTCGCCCTCCTCTACGCCATCGGCATCGCCGGCGTCTATGTGCTCTCCCGCACCGGCGGCAAGTCGCGAATGTTCGCCATCGTCGCCGCCCTCGCCGTTGCCACCATTAGCCCTACGTTCCTCCTCATCAGCGAAATTCGCGCCGATGCCAGGGCCTCATGGTCGGAACCGCAGCGACTGGGCGCGCTCGTTCGTTACGGCGAAGGCCCGCACATGTCGGCTGTCGCCATCCTCGGCTTCGTACTCGCCTTCTCTATTCTTGCCTTCCGCTCCGGTAAAGCAGGCTGGATTGCGGCCGCCTCCATCGCCGCCGCCCTCGCCGTCTCCCACAACTTCTACGGAGCCACGGCGCTGGCCATGCTTTTTCCACTCCTGGTTTGGAGTTGGTGGATCACTCATCTCGACAATCGCATTTTCCTGCGTGCGCTCGCCATCGCCGCAATTGGCTACGGACTGTGCGCTTTCTGGCTTGTGCCCAGTTATGTTCTTGTCACCCTGAACAACATGCGGTTCGTCTCCGAGCGCGGCAACCGCTGGTCCCTTTGGGCCGCTCTCGTTCTCGCTGTCGTGTATATGAAGCTCACCGGGAGGTGGGCGCGAGGCCGTCCGGAACGCGCCTACGCTGTGTTCCTCTGGGGGGCGTTCGTCTTCTTTTTTCTCAATGTAATCGGAAATTATTACCTGAAATTCCGTGTAATTGGCGAACCCACCCGCATGATTCCGGAACTCGACCTCATCATCATTCTCGCCGGAGCCGAGATTCTGCGCCGGCTCTGGGCGGGCGAGTGCGGAGCCATCTATCAGAAAATGGCGCGATGGCCTGTCATGCGCTATGCTCTGGTGGCGGCGCTCGTCTTCCTCCTCTTCCACTCCGTCCGCAAGTACATCACCGGCGCCTGGAACATCTACCTGCCTGACGCCAACTACCAGGCTCGCGTCGAATATCGCATTACAAGTTGGATTGCGAAGAACATGCCGGCCGCCCGCGCCTATACGACGGGTTCCGTCCGCTTCTGGTACGACGCCTGGCATGATTTGGCGGAACTCGGCGGAGGTTCGGAGCAGGGCCTTCTGAACCCCATGGTCCAACCAGCCACCTGGCAGCTTGGCGGCGGTGACGACGCCGAACTCGGCATCCTGTGGATGCTCTGTACTGGAGTCGATCTTGCCATCGTCCACGATCAACGCAGCCAGGAACCATACAAAGACGTCGTCCACCCGAAGAAGTTCCAGGGGCTGCTGAAAACTGTCTATGACAACGGCGAGGGAGACTTTATCTACAAAGTCCCGCGCCGCTATCCAAGCCTCGCGCGCGTCGTGGAAACGGCTCGCCTCGACGCCCTGCCTCTGTTCCCCGAAGAGCCCAACAAAGAGCAGTTGAAGACTCTCGCCAATCTTCTCGAGAACGGTCCCGATTCGCCCACGCAGACCCGATGGGAAGGCACGGACAAATTACGCCTTCATGCCGCCCCTCGCCAAGGCCAAACGCTTTTTGTGCAGGTTGCCTACGACTCCCCGTGGCGCGCCTGGGCGAATGGCCGCGAACTGCCCGTTCGCCGTACGCAACTTGGTTTTCTGCGCATCGACGCGCCCCCCGGCGAACATGACATTGAACTCGTGTTTCAACTCCCGCCCGAAAATGTGTTCGGCCGCATCGTCACGCTTTTCACCGCGGCCGCCCTGGTCTGGCTCCTCCGGCGCCCGCGGAGGGCTTGGTGAAAAGCCGCGGCCATCTCCTCATCGCTCTTCTCGCCGTCCTGCTCCTTGCCGGGAATGCGTGGATCAACCGCCCACTATTCCGAAGTGGAGAGCAACCCTATCGTGGGTCCATTGAAAGCGGGTATGCCGGAATCGCACGCTTCTTTTCCGTCAATCCGGATCCCTGGGGATGGAATCCCACCGTCTATTGCGGACTGCCCAGCAATCAGACCTACCTTCCCGCAGTTCCCTACCTCGTGGCTGCCCTGCTTTGGATCCACCCTCAACTGGATGCTCTGCATGCTTACCGCATTGTCACCGCCATCTTCGCCTCCCTCGGTCCCGTGGCGCTCTTCCTGTTTGCCGTCTACGCCTCGGGAAGCCGCTGGTGGCCGTTTCTCGCCGCCATCGGCTACTCGCTCTGCTCTCCTTCTTACGATCTCTTTCAGACCATCGACAATGATCGCGGCATCCTCTCCATTCCCTGGCGCCTCCACGTCATGGTCAAGTACGGCGAAGGTCCTCACAATGCCGGCCTCACCCTGATCCCAATCGCCCTGCTTGGCGTCCTCAAGGCGGCGCGCACTCCAGGATTCGCCGCGCTGGCAGCCGGTGCGCTTGGCCTCGCCGCCGTTGCACTCACCCAGTGGATTGCCGCATTCGCTCTGGCTATCTGTGTCCTTCTATTGATGGCCGCATACGCCCACGCGACGGACTTTCGCCACTCGCGAGTTCTCGCCGCCGGCGCATTCGGCTACGCTCTGGCCGCTTTTTGGCTCACCCCCGCCTTCATTCAAGCTGTTGCGTTCAACTGGCCCAAAGACTCCTTCGGCTACAGGATCGAAGGTCACCAGCGGCTTGCCCTTGCCCTCATCGCCGCCGGAGCGCTCCTCATCTGGTTTGGGTTCCGTAAAGCCCCTCAATTCCGCTACCTTTGCTTCGTCACCCTTTGCGCCTTCGTCTTTGCCGCATTCGCCGAAAGCTTCTATGCCCATGGAATCGACGCCATTCCGGAATCGCGGCGCTACGCCCTCGAGATGGAACTTTTCCTCGCGCTTGCTATCGCCGAATGGCTCCGCGCCGGATGGAGCGCCGGCGGTGGTGTCAATCGTTTTTGTGTCCTTCTCGCTCTCTCTCTTCTCGTGATCCAGGCTGTTCCGCAAGCCGCGCGGTTCCTCCGCGAAGGCTACTCGCGATGGGCTTTGCGGCCCAAGGAAGATGCTGTTGAATACCGCATCGCCCGCTGGCTCGCCGCACATCCCGCCAGCGGCCGCGTCTATGTTTCCGGCGGTCTCCGCTTCCGCCTCAACTCGTGGTTCGATCTCCACCAGACCAGCGGGACCTTTGAGTCCGGTCTCTCCAACCGCATCCCTATCGATTGGGACTATCGTTTTCGATCGCTCACCGGCGTGAACCCCGCCAACGAGCTTCCCGAGTCCCTCGCCATTCTGCGAGCCATGGGCGTTCAGTATCTCGTCGTGCACGGCGAAGGCTCCGAAGAATACTACCGCGACCTGAAGCGCCTTGCCCGCTTTGAGTCCTCTCTCGAAAAACTCTATGACGCCTCCGGCGATCGCATATACCGCGTCCCGTTCGTTTCCCTTGCCCATTACGTGCGTCCTCGGGAACTCGCCGAAGGCCGGCGTCCCGCCGCCATGACGCGCTTTCTTTCCGCCATCGCCGATCCGGCCCGTCCGGTCCTGGCCGCCGATTGGGATGGCCCCTCGCGTCTTCTCATTTCCGGCGCCATACCCACCGGCATGGGCGTCTCCGTTCTGATGAACTATGATAGGGGGTGGCGCGCCTTCCAGGGAGGCCGCCCCGTCAAAGTGGAGCGAGACCGCGTAGGCTACCTGTTCCTGCCGGATGCGCGTTCTGCCGGTACGATTGTTCTAGACTACCGGCCGCCGGCGGAAACGCTTCTTGCGGCTGGGGTCAGCGTGGTGGCTTGGGTTGCAGTGCTGGCGCTTCTGGGTTACCAGGCAATTCGCCGCGAGCGGATGGGTGGCCTCGGGAACCCGGATACTGTCGTTGACATCTAAGTGAGTAGATGGGGAAGGATGTGATCGGGATTTCTGTCGCTGCCGCGACGCGGCCGTCTCCAGGTTGCACACTTTCCAGTGATTCCGGTATACTCCGCATTTGCGCAAGCAGTTGCTCACGAGAGGCTAACCGCCGCATTTGGCGATGTTTGGGCGAGCGATATCAAAGTTGATTGGATTGTGAGGAGGTTACGGTGTTCTTGAAAGCTGTCAGGATCTTAGGGATCACCTGTCTGCTGCTAAGCGTTGCGGCGGCCCAGGAGCAGAAGTCACAGTGGAAGGACCGCGCGGAATTCGACATGTTTCTGGACATGGCCAAAGAGCCGGATCCCAACAAGAAGTTGGAGAAAATCAAGGCCTGGCAAGCGAAGTATCCCGAGTCCAATTTTAAGAAAGAGGGCTTGACTTTCACCGTCAATGCCTACGCGCAGTTGGGTAAGTTCCCTGAACTCATCAGCACGGCGCAGCAAATCCTGGCCATTGACCCGTTGGATGTGACCTCTCTCTACTGGATCACCTCCATGACGCCCAAACTGAACAACACCTCGCCCGATGCTCTCGATACCGGCGAGAAAGCCGCCTCCAAACTCGTCGACGATGCCGACAAGGTCTTCGCCGCTGACCGAAAGCCGCCGGGGTCCACCGATGACCAGTGGAAGAAAGCCCGCGCCGACATGGAGGTTCTCGGCCTCAAGACCCTCGGCTGGGTTGCCATGTCCCGCAAGGATAATGAGAAGGCGGAGGGCATGTTCAAGAGAGCGCTCGAAAAGAACCCCAATGACGGAGAGATCGCCTATTGGATGTACACCGTCATCCGCGCCATGAAAAAGGCCGAGCGTTCCTCCGACGCGCTGTTCTATCTCGCCCGCGCCGCCACTCTCCCTCAGGACAAGGGCGGACTCCCGAATGCCAATCGCAAACAGGTGGATGATTTCTTCGTCAAGGCCTACGCCAGCTACCACGGCCAGGACGACGCCGGGCTCAAGGAGTTGCGGCAGTTGGCCATGGAGAAGGCGATTCCCCCAAGCGGCTTCGTCATCAAGACCGCCGCGCAGATCGCCTTCGACAAGGAAGAGCAGTTCAAGAAAAGCAACCCTCAACTCGCTTATTGGATGCACCTCAAGAAGGAACTCACGGGCGACAACGGAGAACAGTTTTTCGATTCGATGAAGGATGCTTTGCTGCCCGGCAAGATTCCTGATACCGAATATGAAAAGCTCAAGGGAAAGATCGTTTCCATGAAGCCCGCCGTGAATCCCAAAGAACTGGTTCTGCTCCTCGATACCGATCAAAGCGCCGCAGGTTCCGCCGGTGAAGTCACTCTCAGACTCGACGCGCCCCTCAAGGGCAGGGCGGAACCCGAAACGGAGGTTCAGTTCAAGGGCGTTGCGAAGGCCTTCACCAAGGATCCCTTCATGTTGACCTTTGAGGTTCAGAAGGACGATGTGGACGGTTGGCCGGCGCTTGCGGCCCCGACGCCCGCCAAGAAGGCCACGGGTGCCCGGAAGGCGCCCGTCCATCGCAAGAAGTAATCCACTTGAACCAGGGCCTCCGCCAACACGGAGGCCCTTCGTGTCTCTACTTCATCTGCCAGTGGTCTTTGCGAAATTCCGCCGTCGTTTCGCTCCACAGGCTGTACTTGCACGCCATCTGTCCTCCATCCACCAGCAAAGCCGCGCCGGTAATAAAACTGGCTGCGGGAGAAGCGAGAAACAGGATCGCATTCGCCACTTCCTCCGGTGATCCGCCCCTCCCCATCGGGATGTGCCGGAAGTATTCTCGCAGCGCCTCCGGTTGGTCGTAATAGGGCTCCGTGAGCCGCGTATGAATCAATCCTGGGCAGACCGCGTTCACTCTCACCCCGTACGGCCCTAATTCATTGGCCGCCGTGTGCAGAATGCCCAGGATTCCTGACTTCGACGCATTGTAGGCAATCAACGACGCCTCCCCGTCATACGAGTTCGTCGAAGCGGTCAACACAATGGCCCCTGCCCTTCGCTCCTTCATCCGCCGTGCCGCCGCCTGCACCGTATAAAATGCGCCGGTCAGGTTTACATCAAGCATCCGCTTCCACAGTTCCTCGGTTGTATCCTCAATCGCCGCCATGGGAGCAATGCCCGCATTCACCGCCACCACGTCCACTGCTCCCATCTCCGCGAACGCGCTCTCAATCGATTCGCGCCGCCGCACATCGATCGAAATACCCCGCGCCGCGCCTCCCATCCTCTCCGCCGCCGCCTGTGGGTTCTCTTTCTCCAGGTCCAATAGGAACACCTTCGCCCCGGCCTCCGCAAAGGCATGCCCGGCCGCATTCCCAATCCCATTTGCTCCGCCTGTCACGGCGACTGTTTTTCCTGTGAAATTGATCTGCATGATAACTCTCGTATGTTACACTGTGGATTGACCTTGCTGCGGGCGGCCCGTAGCTTAGTTGGTTAGAGCGCTACCCTGACACGGTCGCCGGATCAACGGGTTGCGTGCGCCGGTGTTGGGTTTGCAAAGGTTTACGGGCGTTCGATTTGGACTCCGGGCGGACTCCAAACGGACTTCAGTTCGTCAGTCAGTTCTTTGGGCTCGTAGCTCAGTTGGTTAGAGCGCCTGCTTGACACGCAGGAGGTCGGAAGTTCGAGTCTTCTCGAGCCCACCATTTCCCCTCACATCGTTGGAATCCCCCGGTTGCTTCGGAACGGGGCGCATCCACAGCGTGAGCATCCTCTATCCATATAGAGAAATCATTTGTCGTCTGCTCCAGCAGACAACAATCACCACGGCCTGCAACCGTGCGCGTGAAAGCATGCGGGGCGCCAGTCCCAGGTGTGGAGTCCTGGAGTCCGCACGGAGTCCAGACGCCAAAAAGAGGTCGGCGGTTCGAACCCGTCCAGGTCCACCAAAGCCTTGTATGGGCGTCCTTCCCTACTGGGGCTTCCGTTTCCGCTGTTGCTCCGTCGCGGCGAAGATCTCCTCCACTGTCTTGTTGCCGAGGACAGCGTCGGCCATGTTGCGGTGAGCTTTCATGCTGAACATGGGCTCGCACAACATGTCGCGCTTCATGTCTGCGTAGTTCGGGCGGCCGCGCGGCACGATCCGGTCAAATTCCTCTTCGAAGCCCGCCCAGCCGCGTTTCAGGAAGGCCTCGAGGATACGGGAATAGTTTTCCGATCCTACAGTCTTCGGCCCCGGTATCGGCGGCAGATCCTCCACCAGCGCCAACAGCCTGACCGTCAGCGGATCAGCCGGAGGGTTTACGAACGAGTGCAGGAACCAAGGGATTGTCTCCTCCTCATCATCCTTCTCGTTTCGAAGATTTTCGATGTGGCCGAGTTCATTGTGGGCGATCTCGCTGTCCGGATCCAGGTCCAGGGATCGCCGTAATGCGTCCTCGGCTTCGTCCAGGCGCTCCAGGTCGACGAGTTGAACGCCCTGCCCGCGCAGCGCCCGGGCGATCTGGGATGACGGCGCCCAATCCCGAACCGCAACTGCGCGGACGTAGCAATCGAACGCCTCCCGGTGGCTGTTCAAGCGGCCGAGAACGTATCCTTTCTCGTTCCATAACTCGGGATGATCGGGCTCGAGTTCGAGCCCGCGGTCGAGGCAGAAGAGCGCGTGCTCAAACCGTCCTTGCTTGCTCGCCACAACAGCCAGTTGATACCACGCTCTGGAATACGAGCCTTCGACCCAAACGATTGACTTGGTTAACCGATTCATGCCGATCACGCGGTGGCCGTGAGCGAGAAACTCCTCCTGATCCCAAAAGGCGATTCTCACAAACCGCTTATCCTCCTGCCGCGGCGTCCAACCGGCGGGCATCGCCTGGATCGCCGCATCCAGCAGGACTTGGGCTTCGGCATATCGGCCTTTGATGATCAACTGGTCCGCGAGGCGGTTGAAACTCGGCTTCATGACGCACTCATTATCGCGCCGGGCAGAGTTCGTTGCAGCCGCGCGGAGTTGTTGAATGGTGGTATTCCGGATTCGGGGTTCCACTCTATCGCCGCTACATTCTCACTCAGGAACCCGGCCATGGTTCCCTTTCCGCGCGGCGGACAGACCATCTTCGCCCAGCAAACTCCGCGGGGAGGCGCCGCCCACGGAGTTTCGAATCGGTAGCATCAACCTGCAGTGCGCGTAACAGGCGGCATCAAGGAGCCGCGATTCCTGGTATCTTGGAAAACTGGCACTGCGCGAAGCATGGCCGGCAGAAAGCAACTGGCTGAGCGAAAATGAACCGGCGAGCATTTCTTGGGAGTCTCGGCGCGGCCGCGTACGCGGAGATGCAGGGCGTGAAGGTCATTGACGCCCATGCCCACCTCCATCATCACGGCAACCCGAACTGGAGCGACGAAGACCGCAAACTGATCGACGCCGCGGACAAGCTCGGCATCGATCAACTCTGCTGCTCCATCCTGCCTCCGGAACGGCCGACGAAGATGGAGAGCTTTCGGGATTGTAACCGCTGGCTGGCGGAAGCCATCCGGCGCTTCCCGGGCAGGATTCGGGGCTACTGTTTCGTCAATCCCGGCTACACGAAGGAGGCGCGCGAGGAGATCCGGCGGTATGTCGAGGAGCACGGCTTTGCCGGTGTGAAGCTCTATAACGATTACCGCGCCAACGAGCCCGTCGTGTTCCCGATCGTCGAACTGGCGATTGAGTTGAAGGTCCCTATTCTGCACCATGCGGGCATGTGAGCTGGTTACCCTCGGCGCAGCCTCGCATCAGCGATGCCGGCCATTTCGCCGAACTGGCGCGGCGCTACCCGGAGGTGATGTTGATCTGCGCGCACGTCTGCGGCGGCGGGGATTGGGAGTGGACCATCAAGACGCTGCGCGACGCCCCGTCCGTATTTCTCGATACCAGCGGGAGCGTAGTTGATGAAGGCGTGGTGGAGATGGCGGTCCGCACTTTGGGCGCCGAGCGGCTGCTGTTTGCCTGCGACATGTCTCTCACCGCCAGCGTGGGGCGCATCCGCGGCGCTGACATCAGCGAGGCCGATAGAAAGAAGATTCTCGGCGCCAACATGCAGCGTATTCTCAGCCGGAGGGGCAGCCGGTGATTGACGTAAACGCCTATCTTGGCCATTTCGCCTTCCGGCAGCTTCGTCACAACACGGCCGGCGGCCTGTTGCGGTTCATGGACCGCAAGCGCATCGAACGCGCGCTGGTGTCGAGCGCCGCCTCCATCACCTATCGCAATGCGCACGCGGGCAATGAGGAGGTGGCCGCCGAAATCAAGAGCCACCGGGACAGGCTTATCGGCTGCGCCGTGCTCAACCCGGGCTACGCGGGCTGGCGGGATGACCTCAAGACCTGTCATGAAGAGTTCGGAATGAAAGCGCTGCGCCTCTATCCACGGTGGCACAACTACAAACTCACGGATGCCCCATGCCTGGATCTGGTTCACAAGGCAGCCGAGCGCGGGCTGGCGGTGACCATTCCCATGAGAGTGGAAGATCGCCGGCAGCAGAGCTGGCTGGTGGACATACCGGATGTCAATCACGACGAGGCCGCGGCGCTCATCAAAGCCGTTCCGCGGGCATCGTTCATACTGATGAGCGGCTCCGGTTTCGCGGGTTCCATACTGGGCCGGAAGAACAACGGGCTGCCTGCGAACTACGCCATCGACATTTCACTGTTGACCGCGGAATTGAATAACGAGATCGGCCAACTACGGTCGAATCTGGGTGAAGAGCGAGTGGTTTTCGGGACCGGCATGCCGTTCCATTACGCGGATCCGGCGCTCACCAAGCTCGAGATCCTGGATGCGAGCGAGGCGGTAAAGGAGAAGATCCGCCGGGGCAATGCCCGCCGCATCTTGAAGCTCTGATCGCGCGTCCTCGCGCCGCGCTTCAGTATACTGGCTGCGGTAAGGAACGCGCCCATGCAACTTCTTCGCATTCTGCTCTGTTCTCTCTTCCTGCTCGCCGCGCCCATGCCGAAAAGAGCGGAGCACACCAACACCATCGGAATACGGTTCGCGCGGGTGGAGCGCGGTTCCTTTGTCATGGGCTTCGGCGGCGAGCCGTTACCCACGGAAACGGGACGCAACGCCTGGCGCGCCGGCGGCGATTTCGACGAGCGGCCGGCGCACAAGGTGAGAATCTCCCGCGCCTTCTACATGGGAGCTTTCGAGGTGACCAACGCGCAGTACGAGCAGTTCGATCCCGGCCATCGCGCCCTGCGGGGCAAGCTTGGCTTTTCGAAGGACGACAACGAAGCGGTGGTCTTCGTGAGCTGGCACGACGCCATCCGCTTCTGCCACTGGCTTTCGAAGAAGGAAGATCTGCCGTACCGCCTGCCGACGGAGGCAGAGTGGGAATACGCCGCGCGTGCCGGTACTACCTCGCATTACTTTACCGGCGACACTCTACCCGCGCCTTTTCTAAAGAATGCGACCCAGAGCCGCTATCCACCGCCGGAACCCGTGCCCACCCTAGTGGGCCGGACTCCGCCAAATCCGTGGAAGCTGTACGACATGCACGGCAATGTCGAAGAATGGGTGAACGATTGGTACGGGCCGTATGAAGCCGGCGAGCAGGTGGATCCCGCCGGGCGGGCCTCCGGCGACTTCCGTGTCACGCGCGGCGGCAGCCATTCCACCGAAGCCTATTACCTGCGTTCCGGGAACCGCATGGGAACGCTGCCGGACGACAAACACGGGCTCATCGGGTTTCGCGTGGTCCTCGGTCCTGCCCCGCGATCAAAGGCATTGCCCGCGGCGGCGCGGCCGCTGAATCAGACGGGCGTGAACCAGAGTGTTCCCGATTTCACGCATGGGCCCGATCCCTCGATGCCTTACTTCCATGGCCCGCGCAAGTACGTGAAAATTCCGCCGGGTTCCTACGGCCCGATGTTCTCCACGCACAATCACGATCCCGCCCTCATCGAATGCCCGAACGGCGACCTGCTGGCCATCTGGTACAGTTGCGTCACGGAACCTGGCCGGGAACTCGCCCTGCTCGCCAGCCGCCTCCGGTATGGAAAGGAGGAGTGGGATGAGGCCTCGCCCTTCTGGGATACGCCCGACCGGAATGACCATGCGCCGGCCATGTGGTACGACGGCAAGAAAACCATCTACCACTTCGGCGGATTATCCGCGGCGGCCACCTACCGCGCGAATCTGGCGCTCATCATGCGCACCTCCACGGACAGCGGCGCCACGTGGTCCGCGGCAAAGCTGATCGGGCCGGAGCATGCCGAGCGGCACATGCCTGTTCAGTCGGTGTTCCGCGCCGCTGATGGTTCCATCGTCCTTACTTCGGACGCGAATCCCGGATCGACGGTGATCCTCAGCCGCGACAATGGGAGCACGTGGGAAGATGCCGGAGGACGCATCGCGGGGATCCATGCCGGCGTCGTGCAGTTGAAGGATGGCCGCCTGATGGCGCTCGGCCGGGGCGATGACATTAACGGGTTCATGCCGAAGAGCATCTCCACTGACATGGGTAGGACCTGGACGTATTCAGCGAGCCCATTTCAAGCTATCCGCAGCAGGCAGCGAGCGGTTCTGATGCGCCTGCGCGAAGGTCCGCTCCTGTTCATCTCCTTCTGCGGCGCGCAAACACAGCCCGGAAAACAGGACATGATGATAACGGACGCATCGGGCAAACAGCGTCCTGTGTCGGGCATATATGCGGCGCTTTCCTTCGATGAAGGGGAGACGTGGCCAACCCGGCGTCTGATTTCCGACGACGGCCCCGGACGCGAAGTGGAGACAACCGACGCGGGCGCCTTCACCATGAGCGCGAGCAGCGCCGAGCCGTGGGGCTATATGGCCATCTGCCAGAGTAAGAACGGCGTGGTTCACTTGATCACCAGCAAGAACCACTATTCGTTCAATCTGGCGTGGCTGAAGCAGGCGCCTCCCGCTCTTCGCGGAGGATTCGAGTCCGGGGTGGGGAGCCACCGCTCGGGTCGTTGATTTTATCCCTCCGAGTTGCAGCCGTTGTGACAGATGGAAATGGCCATAGCGTTGTGACAATACCGACCGCGTCTACGAAGGTCGAAGGCGGTTTAGCACAGTAGGCATCGCGGTGATAAGATTGAGGCGTGGAGAAGTCGACGTTATCCAACGTTTACGAGATTCGGGCGCAGTGGGACAGCGAAGCTGGCGTCTGGGTGGCCGAAAGTGAAGATGTCCCCGGCCTTGTTGCTGAAGCCGACTCGCCTAACGTTCTGGTTCGCAAGCTGAGAACGCTTATTCCCGAATTGTTGGAGCTGAACGGCGCCGCCGGTGACCGGACTGCGAGTTTCCACGTTCTGTATCAACACGAAGATAGCGGCATTCTCACGTTCTGATGGCCAGTTACACACCGAGCGTGAAGAATATTCTTCTTGCGCATGGTTGTCACTTCGAGCGGCCAGGAAAAGGTGATCACGAAATCTGGTACAGTCCCATCACGCAACGACGGTTTCCCGTGGATGGGAAAATCTTGTCCAGGCACACAGCCAATGCCGTGCTAAGACAAGCTGGAATCCTGAAGCAATTTTGACTTACGCAAAGGGACCTATCCCTGGTGCATTCCCGACAACCCGGGTCCGGTTCACGAACAACGCCACTGCCGGAGATTGCCCTGAGACCTCGGGTAGAGGCGCACCGGCCAGCACGTGCTCGAAGTTGTCGAGCAGCAGCGCCAGATACTTGCTGCCGAGATACTCTTGCAGGACCTGCCACATGGACCGTGGAACAAAGCTATTCGGCCAGCCGGCGCGTGCTGTCCACCATCAGAATCGCGAGACCCAACAGGACAAAGGCTCCGGCGCACATCCAGAAGATCTCCCGCCAGTCGGCGAAATGAAGTTGGGTGCTCAGCATGAAGGGAATCACCCTCGCCACGGCGGAAGCGCCGAAGTTTCCCCACATGTTGCTCCAGGCCATGGTGGAGGCCACGTGCCGGCCGCCGATATCCTGGCCGATGGCCCACGGCGCCGGCCCGACGCTATCGGAAGCGAACGCCACCACGCTGCACGCCGCCGCCACCGCCACCGGGCTGCCGAGCAGGGGGCAGAGCAGATAGGCCACGATGCACACGCCGCTTCCGGTGAGGAAGGGCAGCCGCCGTCCCCACCGCTGGCCGAAGCGGCGCGTGAGCAGATCGCACCACCAGCCGCCGAAGAGCATGCCGCCCAATCCGAACACGAGCGCGATGGAGACATAGCGGCTCGCCGCCACGCGATCCAGCTTGTAGACCTCCTGCAAATACACGGGCAGCCATGTAATGAGAAATGCCCAGCCGAAGTTCAACCCGAGCCCTCCGGCGTTGAGGAACCAGAGTCCGGAATGACGGATCAACTCGCGCCAGGGGGACCGGTAGCGCACGCTCTTCAGCGGTGTCACCAGCGCACGCTCGGCTTCGTTCGTCCACGGATGATCTTGCGGCGTATCGCGAAAGACGATGTGGGAAGCCAGGGCAAGCGCGAGGCCGATGCCGCCGTAGGTCCACAACACAGGCCGCCACGAGCCGAGCGCCGCAATCGCCGCCGCCGTGAGCCACAAGGCGATCGCGTTGCCCACGCGGCCGCCGAACGCCACCACGCTATTGGCGCGAGCCAGGTGATAGAACGGAAACCAGCGCGCGATGAGCAATCCGCTCGATGGGTAGGCGCCGGCCTCGGCCAACCCGCAGGCGCAGCGCACAATCACCAACGTAAGCAGCGCGGTCGCAAAGCCGGTCAACCCCGTGCATAGCGACCAGAGCGCGATGTAGGCCACCAGCATGCGCCGGGGACCGAAGCGATCGGCCAGCCACCCGGCAGGCATCTGTCCGAGGGCGTAAGCGAAAAAGAAGGAAGCCAGCACATCGCCTGTTCTTTGCGGGTTGAGCGCCATTTCGCGCTGAAAGCTCGCCGATTGCACCACCGCCGCCATGCAGATGCGGTCCAGATAGAGCAGGAACGCGTTTGCGGTGGCGACGCCGAGCAGAACGTAGCGAACGCCGGTGGGCTTCACGGAAGATGCTCGCCGAGGAACCGCAGGAAGTTGCCGCTGAAAATGCCGTCGATGTCCACGGGGGAATAACCCCGCGCCGCGAGCGGAGCCGCCAGCGAATGGAGGTCGGCGATGCTGTCGAGATCCATCGGAGTCTGTTCCGTGCCGTAGCCGCCGTCGAGATCCGTGCCGATGCCGACATGCCTGGCATTGCCGGCAATCTGGCAGATGTGGTCGATATGCTCGCAGATCTTCTCCATCTTGAGTTGGAAATCCTCGGGCTTCGACCGCAAGTGCGCCCAGCCGTGCACCATCATGATGGCGTCAAAAGCCATCCCGATGACCGCGCCGCGTTCGATGATCGCTTTGATCTGATCGCCGGCAAGCTGCCGGTTCCAGTTCGCGAGCGCGCGGCAGTTGTGGTGGCTCGCCCACAGCGGGCCGGAATAGTGGTGCAAGGCATCCCAGAAGCTCTCATCGCAGAGATGGGTGACATCGAGGATGATTCCCAGCCGCTGCATCTCCTTGAGCAGTTCGCGGCCTTTCGACGTCAGCTCTCCCTGATCGTCTGTCCCGTGGCCATGGATGCCGGGGCCGTAGTGCACCGGTCCGATGGCGATCAGGCCATCGGCTCGCGATTTCTCCAAGTGACGCCAACTGAGGATGGAATCCGCCCCTTCCAGGCTCAGCAGATAGCCGATGGGCAGCCTCGCCATCTCCTCATCCGTCGCCGCGCGCCACCTGGCGGCATGGGCTTCCACATCCGCCCTGGTCCGTAACTGCACCAGTTCGCCGCACTCTTCCATGGCGCGATACCAGGCGAGTTGCCCCTGCGTTTGCGCCCACGCCTGCTCCGGGCTGCTCCAACCAGGCAGCTTGCTGAAGCGGCCGGAGTACCGCGCAATCTGGGTAGCAACACACAAACCGATGCGTGCCCGGCGCATTTCGGGCAGGCAGACGGTATTGCGCGTGCGGTCCCGCTTGTCGGTGAGCCCGAGTTCCCGCCGGCGGATCTCCACCAGAGGCAGCCGGATATCGCGATTCCACTCCATGGCGTTCATCGAGAGATCGAGGTGAGCGTCGAAGATCAGAGAGGTCATGAGGAGGCCCAGACGTTCATCCTATCGTTGTTAGAGTGACGGCGTCTGGTGACGGCGCGGAAGTTGTGGTCATGCGATCCACCTGCCGTCATCCGCCATTCGCCGCTGCTGCTTACGGCGCCGGTCGCAGACCGCGGCGCGATCGGCGGGAAGTTAGCCGGCAATGCGATCGGCTTCACTAACGGTCTTCTCGGTCCAAATGCGCCGGCGCCGCGTGTTGTCCCTTTATCGAGCGGCGGGCTCCAAACTCCAATGGCGCCGGCGGGGTATCGATCTTGAAATGATATTCGATCGCGAAGAGTGGCCGTTTTTACTGCCGAAACCGCATCAGTGAAGGAATATGAGCGGCTGCTTCGCCGCATCCCGCGCAGTTGAACTGCTTGCGATGAACAAAGAATGCGTTCTTACGCCTTCTCTCGTTCAGAACAGAATGCGGCTCTTTCGTTGCTCCAGCTTTTCGCGGTCCACGCCCGGAATCGAGGCGAGTTGGGCGAGATTCGCGAAGGGCTCCTTCTGCCGGCGGGCGATGATCACGTCGGCTACGTCGTAGCGCACGCCGAGCACCCCGGTAAGTTCCTCGGCGGGCGAAGTGTTCACGTTCACAAGGGTGAGGTTTTCCAGAAAGTACGTAGTGACGCGCTCCAACTGTTCATCGGTTCCGTTGGCGCCGCGCTGCGTCATGTCCGCGAAAACGTCGTTCCAACGCTCCCAGGATCGCGGCTCTTTCAGAAATACCTTCGTCGTGTGGCACCGGCCGCAGACTAGCTGAACTGCTTGCCGGTTCGGATCCGGCTCCGGGCCGGCTCCGAGGATCAGGGGAGCCGCCGCTGCGATGACGCCCCAGATGCGGAACCCGACAGACCCCGCGGTCACTTGGAAGCCGTTGCCTTCCCAAGCGCGGAGAGCCGCATCCGCACGGCTTCCGGACGGCCTTCTCCGAACTGGCTCACGGTCCGCGTCAGCTTCCCATTCGAGAACGACATCTCCAGATACTTTTCGCTGTGCATCGGCTTGCCATATTCATCCTTCATCTGGGCGACGATTTTCTTGGTCTTCAATTCGACAACATCACCCGAGGAAAGGAATGCGTACTGGCCGTTGAGGCCCATGGTGATCCAGTCCGCGGAGGCTGTCGTGGGGAAGGTCATCTTCAGCACAGGCCACTCGCCGGTGTTGTCATAGACGAGCACGCCGTAGTTGATGTTGTCCACCACCCAGATCTCGCTTTCATCCGGCGTCATGGCGATTCCGTGGCTGGGGCAGCCGTGTCCGTAAAAACGTTTGCTCAAGTCGCCCCACTGCCGTTTCCACATCGCATCCGGCGCTTCGATGCGCTTGATCACCTCGCCCGTCTTCACGTCCGCGATCTCGAAGCCGAGAAGATTGTTCAGATTGGCATAAACGCGCGTGGCGTCGTGGTTGATGACGAAGGGGCGCACATGGTCGGAAAAGGTAATGGTCTTGATGGCCTTCATGGAAGGCACGTCTCCCACGGTCATGGTGACTCCGTTCGGAGCCATGAACACGGTCTTTCCATCCGCGCTGAGCGCCATATTGTGCGCGAACATGCTCTTGGGCGCCTGGATCTTGCCCTTCAGCGTCCCGCTCTGGGCATCGATGACATACCAGAAATCCTTGAGGTCGGAGCCTACAACAAGCGTTTTTCCATCCGGCGTGACTTCGGGACGTTCGCAGCACATACCGTCGTAGGTGTTCTCCCAGGCCTTCTGATCGGCGCCCAGGTTGAACGCCGCCAGCCGGCCTCGCGTCGCAATGTAGAACATGTTCGTGGCCACGCTTGCGGCGACCCCTGAAACTTCTTCCGGACTAATGCTCGCGGGAACATTCCAGGTGGGGATGCGCTTGACGAACTCGAAGTGGCGGTCGACATCCAGCACGACGATTCCAACGCCGTTCATTTCCGAAGAAAACTGTCCGCCGGCGGAGCCGCCCGGCAGGGCTACGTAGATGAGGCGGCGGTCGCGCTTGCCGAATCCTTTCGCGACATGCGGGCCGCTGTCACGCGGATCCGAAGACCCCGCCTGACGGTAGGGGCGCTCGGGCGTGTTGATCGCGTTCTCGAGGCGAACGCCGTCTTTTGTCGTCTGCTGTGCGGCTGCAGTGGGAGCGCCGGCGCAAAGCAAAAGCGCACACGCGGCCGGGGCGGCGAAGAGTTGGGAAAGACGAAGCATGAAAACCTCCACTATCGAGTGTTGACTATATAACCGTGGACCGAGGCTGTCAATACTAGCCCGAGGGATCTGCCGAGGAGCGTCACTTCACGCGGAATTTCTCCACCGCGGCCATGTCCAGCGTCACGCCGAGTCCGGGAACAGCGGGCACGGTGTAATAGCCGCTCTCCACCCGGAAGGGCTCCACAACAAGGTCGTCCGCCAGGCAGTGGGTAACCGAGATGCAATACTCGATGCCGGGATACGCCGCCGCCTGCTGCGCCTGGTACACCTGAGCGATGCCGCTCTGCGTTCCATACTCCACCCACAGCGGAACGCCGGTGGCTTCGGCCATCAGCGCACGCCTGGCCATGGTTCGTCCCAGTGGACCGCCGATGACAAACGCCTGGAGCAGTCCTTCCCGAATGAAGACCATCGGATCCTCGCCCATGTGCTCGGCGATCTTCAGCGGAGACTTTCCCTTCAACTGGCGGAAGGAGTCCACGTTGCGGTACTGCACGGGAGATTCCACCGCGAAGTAATTGTGGTGCTGGGCAAGGCCGTTGATAAAGTGCAGAGCGCGGCTCGGGGAGCCCCAGTTGGAATTGGCATCCGCCCAGAAGCGGTATTCCTTGGGGACCACCGCGCACATCGCCGCGGCCTGCTCCAGAGGATCCTGCCAGGGGCGCGCCTTGACCTTATGGATGCGGTAGCCGAGGCTGGCGCCGAGTTTCGCTTCCGCCGCCATCAGGTCCGGCGGAAGGCAGTGAGTCCACCACGTATGCTGGATTCGCTTGAGGGGCGAAGGAGAGAGGAGCCGGGCGACGGAGAAGCCCGCTGCCTGGCCAAGAACATCGTGCAGGCCATGAGCACGCCTTGAATGGAATCATCCTGCCAGTAATCGACCGGGGAGTGTCCCATCATGCGCTTCAGGATGGCTTCGGTTTGGGCGGCGCTGACCAGCGATTCGCCCGTGCCCACCAGCCCTTCGTCCGTGTGAAGGCGCACGATGACGGCGCTGTAGTGTGTCTGAAAACTTCCCTGAAGGCGGTAGCTCTCTTCCCAAGCCGCGCGCACACGTTCGGCCATGGGAATGCTGGTGGGGAGAATTTCGTACTTGCTGAAGCGCATGCGGCCGGCGGCGGAAACCACCTGGGGCGCAAGCGCCGCCGCGCCCAGACCCATGCCGAGCCGCAACAGATCTCTGCGGTTGATATCTTGCATGGCAACCAGTGTATGAAATTGACGCTTCCGGCGTTTGCCTCCTGGCCCGCACAGGGGCCGCCGCCCCTGAAGCCCAGTGCGGACTCGCAACGTGGCCCGGCGGCCCGAGCCTCCGTTTTGCGGGCGAGTCCTCAAAAGGGAGTGGGCCACCCGGGATACCAGCGCAGTACGTTGCCGGTGAGGCTGCCGATGAAGATCAGATGCTCCGGCGTCACGTGGATGGAATGGCCGGGACTCTCGAGCGCGCCAAGAATTCTTCCGGTGGCGATATCGACGCGGAAGATTCGCCCGCCGAGCGTGTTCAACGCCCCGGCCTCGACGTTTTCCCTGTGGGTGATCATCCACAGTTCGTCGTTCGGCGTAATGAAGAGGTCTTGCGTGGACCCGAGATGCGTCCACATGCGCAGAAACTTGCCCTCGGGAGTGAACATCTGGATGCGATTGTTCTCTCGATCGCTGACATAGACCGTGCCCTTGGAGTCCACTTGCACGGAGTGGGGCGTGTTGAATTCTCCCGGTCCGCGGCCGGGCTTGCCCCATTCGAATTCATACTTCCCATCCTTTGAAAACTTGACGATGCGCGTGTTGCCATAGCCATCGGACACATAGAAGCCGCCATCATGAGCAAAGGCGATGTCCGTGGGCTTGTTGAAGGTGTCGTGGGATGCTCCGGCCTGTCCCTTCTTACCGAGCGTCAGCAGCAGTTTCCCTTCCTGCGTGAACTTCATCACCTGGTGACTTCCGGCATCCGTCGTCCAGACGTTGCCAGTTGGGTCTATCCGCAATCCATGGGGCGAAGTGAACGCGCCCTTTCCCCAGGAGCGAAGATAGCGGCCGTCGGCGTCGAAGATCATCACGGGATCGGCGTGCAGGCCGCGGTGAAAGACAAACACTGCGTCCTTTGCGTTGACGGCGACGGCGGAGACGCGCCCGAACTTCCAGCCCGGCGGCATCGTATCGCTTTCCCGCGCCGCGGAAACTGGTCCCACCAACTCCTCGCCGAAGCGAAGATTGACGCGATATTTCAATAGCGGGCCGTCATGCGGAGCCCAACCCTGTTGACCGGCTGCGAGCATTGTCATAGAAAATAACGGAAGTAGCAATCTCACCTGGGCGAGAATCATATCAGGATCTTGGATACACTGTTGGCTTCCGCATCATGTCTTTGAAAAGTTCTCTCCTCTTTCTGGTGTGCGCCACGCCGGTTCTTTGCCAGACGCCGCCGCGGTTCGTGATGGACGGCCACATTCACGTGATGACACGGCAACTGCTGCAAGGTCTCGACATCGGGCAACGCTATTCCGACGGGCATTTTGATCTGCCGCGCGCCCGCCAGGGCGGGCTGAGCGCGATGTTCTTTTCGGTGTACACGCCCGAGCCGTATTATCCCGGCCGTCTCGAAGTGAAGAACACATTCCGCGTGATGGAACTGGCGCTCGAACAGATCCAGAAGAACAAGGACGTCATCGAGCTTGCGCGGAACGCTTCCGACATCGAGCGCATTCACCGCGCGGGGAAAATGGCGGCGTTCCTCGACCTGGAAGGCAGCTTCGACCTCGACGGCGATTTGTACCTGCTGCGCGCGCTCTACCGGCTTGGCCTGCGCTCGCTGCAACTCACCGCCCACAACAAGACCAATGCGTTCATTGATTCCTGCTGCGATGCGAGCCGCTGGGGCGGATTGAACGCGCACGGGCGCGCCGTGGTGGAGGAGATGAACCGCCTGGGAATGGTCATCAACGTGGCGCACGCCTCCGATGAAGCCATCCTGCAAACGGCCGCCGCCAGTCGCCAACCCGTCATCTACAGTCACGGCGGATTCCGCGCCATCGTCGATACGCCGCGCTGCATCACCGACAAGGCTGCCAAGGCGCTGGCGGCCAAAGGCGGCGTGATCGGGATTCAGTTCGGCAGCACGTTTAACAATCCGAAGTACGCGGCATGGGTGCGATCGAAACAGGCTGCCGCGCCGAAGCCGGGCGGCCCGCCGCGCGCTCCCGCGCTCACCTTGGCGGAAGTGGACAAAGAAGTGGCGCGCGGATTGCCGTTCGTATTCAAGGGAGTGATCCCGGATGAGTATTGGATGGGCACGGATCAGCTTGCCCGCGTCATCGACTACGGCGTGCGCCTGGTGGGCGAAGACCACATCGCACTCGGCTCGGATTTTGACGGCGGTCCGCCCCTGCCGCGCCAGATCCATGACGTGAGCGATTACCCCGAAATGGCGAAAGCGATGCGGCAACTCGGGTATTCAGACGAGCGGATTGAGAAGATCGCGGGCGGAAACTGGCTGCGCGTGATCCGGCAAGTGACGGAAGGCCGCTGATGCGTCCGCTGCCATTCTTTCTGCTTTGCGCGGCGCCGGCCGCGGTTGCGTTCTCCCAGCAGCAGGTGGACATCGCGCCGGTGGCCGAACAGCACGTCATGGTCCCCATGCGCGACGGAACGAAGCTTTCCGTCTATCTGTTCCTGCCGCCTGGAAAAGGGCCTTGGCCCGTGTTGTACGAACAGCGCTATTCGAATGTCACCGTCCCCTCCAGCCGCAAGAACTACGCCGCGCTGGCGATGAAGGGATATGTGGTGGCGGCCGAAAACTTTCGCGGCGCGCAGCAATCCGAGGGCGTCTACACCGGCTACCGCGCCTTGAGTTGGGGCGAACGGCAAGACGGCTACGACACCGTCGAGTGGCTCGCCCGGCAGCCATGGTCGAACGGGAAGATCGGAACGTTTGGCGGCTCACAGGCGGGGTATGCGCAGAATTTTCTGGCCGTGACACAGCCTCCGCACCTGGTTGCCCAGTACATGACGGACACGGGACAGAGCCTGTTCCACCTGGGCTATCGCAGAGGCGGAACCACAAGAAGAATGGCCTTCGACGAGGCGCGGGATCCGCGCGATGCCGTGAATCTGAACCTGATGATGTTCCGCCATCCCGCGTATGACGATTACTGGCGGCTCGAAGACACCACGCTGCATTTCGACAAGATGAATGTTCCCTGCTTCACGCTGGGAAGCTGGTATGACTTCATGAACGTCGGCTCCATCGAAAGCTATGCCGGGCGCCGGCATCATGGTGGACATCAATCACGCGGCCGGCAGCATCTGTTGATCGGCCCCTGGCTGCACGGTTCCAGTTATCGCCACACCGGTCCGGTGGGGGATCTGGTGTATCCGGCCAATTCGATCTTCCCCGTGTGGGAACACATGGGCCGCTGGTTTGATCACTACTTGAAGGGAATCGACAACGGCGTGGAGCGCGAACCCGTAGTCCGCTACTACGTGATGGGAGCAGTGGGGGAAGGGGAAAACGGCGCTCCGGGCAATGTATGGCGCGAGGCTGCTGACTGGCCGGCGCCGGCGCGCGAGACAGCCTATTACTTCGAAGCGCCTTCCTCCGGCACGGCGGGGGCGCTATCGACACGCAAACCCAAAGGACCCGTTGCCACCACCTATCAAAGCGACCCGGCGCATCCGGCGCCCATTCCCGGCCGCGCCTTTCCGGGCGCGCGAGACGCGCGGGCATTCGAGAACTATCCGGACGTGCGAACCTTCACAACCGGCGTCCTACGGAAGCCCGTGGAGTGGACCGGCAAAGTGCGGGCGGAACTCTATGTTTCCTCCACCGCCCCGGATGCGGATTTCATTGTGCGCGTAACCGATGTGTATCCCGACGGGCGGTCTATTCTGATCATCGACGGCGTCCGCCGCGCGCGTTTTCGCGATTCCTGGGAGCGCGAGGTGTTCATGAAGCCGGGCGAAGTCTACAAGGTCGCTTTTGACGTGGGGTACCTGAGCCAGATCTTCAACCGCGGGCATCGCATCCGCATCAGCGTGGGGAGCACCGGAGCGCCGTTCTATGACCCCAATCCGCAAACCGGGGAACCACTGACGTACGAACGCCCCGCGAAAATGCTGGCGGGTACGATGACGCTGCATCATCAGGGACCGCATGCCTCGCGCATCCTTGCTCCCGTGCACGCGGGCAGGTGAGGGTGGCTACTTCAGCGCGAGAAACTTCACGCACATCGGCGCGGGCACTTCCACCGTCTGCCCCGTGGGCGTGAGCCGTCCGGTCTTCTTGTCGATGCGGAACACGACAATGTTGTTGCTGTCCTGGTTCTCGGCAAGCAGAAACGACCCCGTGGGGTCGATGCCGAAATTGCGCGGAACTTTGCCCTGCGTGGACACATTCTCAATCAGCGTCAACTTGCCGTTGGGCGCGATGGAGAAGACCGCGATGGTGTCATGCACGCGATTCGATCCGTAGAGGAATTTCCCCGAAGGATGCACCTGTACTTCCGCCGTGGAGAGGGCATCCGTTACTTTCACGCCCTCGGGAAGCGTCGAGACGGTCTGAATTTCCTTCAGCACCCCGGCCTGGGCATCGTAATCGAACGCCGTCACCGTACAGGAGATTTCGTTGATCACATAGCCGTACTTGCCGTTGGGATGAAAAGCGAAATGCCGCGGGCCGGAACGCGGGGCCACCTTGGTGAACGGCGGATTGTTAGGCGTGATGGTCCCGGCGGCGGCATCGAACCGGTAAACCAGCAGTTCATCCAAGCCGAGATCGGCGGCAATGGCAAACCGGTTGTCAGGCGACGGATTGAAGGAGTGGGCGTGCGGTCCGCCTTGCCTCTTGGCATCGGCCACCGTGCCGGTGTGTTGCGCGAAAGACACCGATTCCCGAAGCCTGCCGTCGGGCTCAATGGGCAGCACGGCGACGCTCCCGCTACCGTAGTTTGCGACGAGTACGGCTTTGCCCGTGCGATCCACCCGCACGTAGCATGGCCCATCGCCCTTCGAGGACACGGTGTTCAGCAGAGTCAGCTTGCCGGTCTTGGCGTCAATCTGAAAGGCGCTCACGGCGCCGCCCTTCGCTTCGGCAACAGCATAGAGAAAACGCCGGTTAGGGTGCAGCGCGATAAACGAGGCACGCCTTGCCTCCGCCGCCAGCCCGAGAGGCTCCAGTTTCCCGCTCTTCGAATCGAAGCGAAACGCGTAGATCCCTTTGCTGTTCCGGCCCGCTGTGCCGACGTAGGCAATGTAGTCGGCTCCCGGGGCGGTAAACGGCGCCGCCAGCGCGGCGAAGCAGGCGAGGGCCAAAACGGATCGCAAAGAAGTGAGCATGACCTTATGAGATCGCAGGATGGCCCGCCGGCGCAAATCGGGGTCTGCCCGGCGGCCTTCGGCAACGGCCGGTTGTTACACTGAAAGCTCACACATTATGAGAAAACCGCTCATGGCCGGCAATTGGAAAATGTACAAGACCGCCGGCGAAACAACCGCGTTCTTTGAGAAATTTCTTCCCCTGGTGGCCTCATCCACGCATTGCGATATCGTCATTGCCGCTCCGTTCGTGAATCTGCCCGCCGCCGTCGCCGTCGCGGCGGGGAGCCGCGTCGAGGTAGGGGCGCAGAACCTGTTCTGGGCGAAGGAAGGCGCTTACACCGGCGAGGTTTCAGGCCCCATGCTTTCGGCGATCGGCTGCCGCTGGGTCATCATCGGACACAGCGAACGGCGTCAGCATTTCGGCGAGACCGACGAGACCGTCCTCAAGCGGACCAAAGCCGCGCTCGAACATGGCCTCAAGCCCATCGTATGCGCCGGCGAGCGGTTGGAAGAGCGGGAGTCCGGCAATACGGACAAGGTTCTCCAGACGCAGTTCGAGGGCGGCATCGCCGGTTTGAGCGAAGCCGAGTTTGCCAGGGTGACCATCGCCTACGAACCGGTTTGGGCGATTGGAACCGGAAAAACAGCAACGCCCGATATGGCGGCCGATGCCCATCGGTTTCTACGAGGCCTGGTATCAGCCAGGTATGGCGCCGAAGCCGCATCGGGAACGCGTATCCTGTACGGGGGCAGCGTGAAGCCGGACAATGCGAGGGGACTGATGGCGCAGCCGGAAATCGACGGCGCGCTGGTGGGGGGCGCAAGTCTGGATGCCGCTTCCTTTGCCACCATCGTCAACTTCTAAGCACTGACCGTGCGGCATCGCGCCTTGAGCGCGGCGGCTGCGCGGTGATGATTCCAGGAACCATTCACGAATTGTCCCTGGCGAGCACTAACCGTGCGGCATCGCCTCCTCATCCCTTCGCTTTCGGATGAGCACGGTCATACACCGCCATCAAATCCTGCAACGACACCTGGGTGTACTTTTGAGTGGTGGAAAGCTGCGCGTGGCCCAGCAGTTCCTGTATCGCGCGCAGGTCGGCGCCATCCCGCAGCAGGTGGGTGGCGAAGGCGTGACGGAAACTGTGCGGATGCAGCGACGGATCGCCGGTGAGCGCCGTGGCGTAGAGCTTCACGATATACCGCACCGCCCGGTCGCTGAGCCGCTTGCCTTTCGAATTGAGAAAGACGGCGGTCACGCCCGGCGCCGGATCGCGCTGGGCAAGATAAGCCTCGAGCGATGCGCTCGCTTTCTTGCCGAACGGGACCTGTCTCTCTTTGTTCCCTTTGCCGCGCACGCGCACCCAGCGGTCGGCAAAATCGAAATCGGAAAGCTCCAGTCCCACGAGTTCACTCACTCGCAGGCCGCAGCCGTACATCAGCTCGAATAACGCGGCGTCCCGTTTCGTCTGCGGGCGCTCGAGGGCGTCCGCCGCCACCTGGTCAATCAGCGCGTTGGTCTGCTCCTCGGTGGGAACCTTGGGCAAAGTCTTCGGCGCTTTCGGTGTGCGGATGAGCTTCGCGGGGTTCAATTTCACAATGCCCTGCCGGTGGAGGAAGCGGAACAGCGACCGGACCGCGGCCATCTTGCGGCGCAGAGTCACGGCAGCCAGCTTCTGGTGATAGAGATGCCCCAGCCATTCGCGAACGGCGAGCGCATCCATCGATTCCACCGGCGGCTCCTCGGCTTGGGCAAAGTAGCGGCACAACTGCTCGAGGTCAGATCCATAGTTCTTCAGCGTGTGAATGGATACGTTCGTCCGCTTGAGATTCTCGAGGAACAGCGCCGCCGCTTCAGACAACAACACTGAGGTGCTCCTCCAACTTCTCCAAGGCGATGCGGCACACTTCCGCGTGGCGGGCCTTCTTGTCGTGCCGCAAGCGGCGAAGGGATTCTTCGTCCAGTTTAGGCAGCAGGTCGAACGTGATGTTGGCGGGCTGATAGCCGCGCGGCTCGGCGTGGGAAATGTAGTGGCACAGCGAACCGAGAGCGGTTTCCCGCGGCATCGGGCGCGGCGATTCTTCGCGCGCGGCGGCCGCGGCCCAGCGCCCTGCGAGCAACCCGGTGGCGATGGATTCGACATAGCCTTCCACGCCCGAAATCTGGCCGGCGAAGAAGATGCGCGGCTCGGCGCGCAAACGTAAGGTGGAATCAAGCAGGGCGGGGGCGTTGATGTAGGTGTTGCGGTGGATCTGGCCGTAGCGCAGGAATTCGGCGTTCTCCAGTCCGGGAATCAGCCGGAAGACCCTCTTTTGATCGGGATATTTCAGATAGTTCTGAAATCCCACCAGGTTGTAGCTGGAGGCGCGCTGCGTCTCCTGCCGCAGTTGCGCCACGGCGTACGGCCGCTTCCCCGTGCGCGGGTCAATCAGCCCTACAGGCTTCATGGGTCCGAAGCGCAGCGTGTCCGGCCCGCGCCGCGCGATCTCTTCCACCGGCAGACAAGCCTCGAAATACGGGATGTCCTCGGGGATATGCGGCGTATGGCGCCGCGCCTCGAGCAGAGCTTCCACGAAGGTCTCATACTGTTGCTTGTCCATCGGGCAGTTGAGGTAGTCATCAGTGGAATCGATGGACTTGCCATAGCGCGACGCGCGAAACGCGATGGAATTGTCGATGGTCTCCGCATCCACGATGGGGCTGATGCTGTCGTAAAAATAGAGATGTCCGGATCCGGTGTGACGGGCGATTTCGGCGGCGAGCGAGTCCGAAGTGAGCGGGCCGGAGGCGATGATGACGATGCCGCTTTGCGGAAGGGAACGTACTTCCTCGCGGCGAATCTCCACGCCCGGCAGCGAGGCAACACATCGAGTGACTTCTTCGCCGAACACCTCGCGGTCCACCGTGAGCGCCTGCCCCCCGGGGACGCGCGCGGCTTGCGCGGACTGAAGCAGCGCCGAGCCCATGCGCCGCAGTTCCTCCTTCAGCAGCCAGGGAGCCGTATGCAGCGATTCGCTTTTTAGAGAATTACTGCACACCAGCTCCGCCAGGCGGTCCGTCTTATGCGCGGGCGTGGTTTGGATGGGGCGCATTTCGTAGAGGACGGCGGGAACGCCGGCGCGAGCCGCCTGGCAGGCGGCTTCCGAACCCGCGAGTCCACCGCCGATGATGTGAACGGGAGCGATAGCCAAACCACAATTATTTCAGGGTTCGGCGAAACTCGTAAAATCCCCACACGCGCGTCCGCGTGGTGACTTCCCTGTAGAGAGTCCAGCCGTTGCGCCGCAGAAAGCGGATGGATCGTTCATTACGCACCGGCGCGTGGACCACGGTTGCCATTAACCATGGCGCTCCGCTTTGAATCAGTGCATCGAGCAGCGCCTGGCCGATGCCGCGGTTCTGCCATTCCGGCACAACGCCGATCTGCTCGATCAGCAAAGGAAACTCTCCGTTTCGCTCGAACAGATCGCGGTTCGCTCCGGCAGGCATTTGCGCCAGCGCTTGCGGCGTCATCGTGGTGACAAAGCCGACGCATTGTTCGCCCTCCCGGGCGAGGAAACAGAACGGGGATTCGCGAATCGTCTTGCGGTAATCCTCCTCCGAGCCTACGTAGAGAAAAAAGCCGCTCTTCTTCGCAATCTCCGATTCGCGGCTCTGAAGTTGGAGCCACTTGGCGATTTGGTGTAAGTGGAGAGCGTCCTGCTCTGTCGCGGCCGTGATGACCGGCATTTGAGCCTTATTGTAGCCCCGAGGCGTTTGAGAGACTTCAAGGGAACGCCGGCGAGGCCGGATCGATATAGGTTGCTGGATTCCGGAAATGTCGTGACAATGTCTGGCAATCATGTTAAGCTGAATCCGGATGGAGGAGTAGTTCATGCCGCCCGCCGAAACCCGCAACGAAAAACTCGATCTACGTTTGACGCCTTCCGCAAAGCGCGCTTTGCAGGAGGCGGCCGCTGTCGCTCATCGCTCGGTTAGTGAGTTCGTTCTCGAAAGCGCTCTGGCGCGCGCCGAGGAAACCTTGCCCGGCCGGCAGCGGTTCGGACTCGACGCGAATCAGTGGGCGAAGTTTCAAGCGGCGCTCGACGCGCCGCCGAAGCCCGCGCCGCGGTTGAGGAAACTCCTCACTACCCCTAGTGTGTTTGAACGGTAGTGGTATTGGGCGAATGACTTCACCATTTCGGATCGAGAAGCTTCAGCGCAACCACCCTGTGGATAGGTTCGACTGCGGGCGTGAGGCGCTGAATCGTTTTCTGATCCGCTACGCGCTTCAGAGCCGGCAGGGCGGCGCTTCGCAAACCTATGTCGCCCTCGCCGGCGAGGAGGTTGTCGGCTACCACACGCTGGTTGTCGGCCAGATTGAGTACGACGATGCCTCGGAGCGCTTGAAGAAGGGGTTGGCGCATCATCCCGTTCCGGTCATGCTGCTGGCCAGGTTGGCGATCGCCACTGCGTGGCAAGGTAAAGGACTTGGTTCCGGTCTTCTGAAAGACGCGATACGGCGCACATTGGCTGCCGCGGATATTGCCGGAATTCGGGCCTTCGTTGTCCACGCGAAGGATGAGGAAGCGAAGGCTTTCTACGAGCATTTCGATTTTGTGGCATCGCCGAGCGATCCATTCCACCTGTTCCGTCTACTCAAAGACATTCGTGGACTGTCAACACCGTGAATACCTGGCGGGCGCAGGCATCGTTCTTGAGAGAATCCGTCAGACCTGCGTCACCGCCCAGGCGCCGCCGACGGTCGCCAGATTCGCGTTCTGCTGGTTGAGGTGCAGGGCGTACGCCGGAGTGCCGGGCGCGAGGCCGGGCGGGACCCAATGTTGGGACCAGTAATACTCCCACGTAATCGCGGTCGCCGGCCGCCCCCCTGGTCCCATCTGTGCGTTGGCCCACGCGGGGAGGCCCTGTAGAGCCTGCGCGCAGTTCCCGCACGGACTGTGAGTGCAGTAGAACTGCACGGTCATGGCCAGCCCTTTCAACTTCGGAAGCAGCCATGACGCCATGTTGCCGAGAACAATCGTTTCGGCATGATTTCCGTTGAGGTGGCCGTTCGCGGGGCCGCAAACGGGTGACGGCATCCCGTCGGCGGTCATAATGACAATCGCCGAGGCAGCCATATTGTAGGCCGGCGGGTCGAGGTATCCGAGCACCGCGTTGCGGAGAATGGAATCGAGAGGCATGGTCTAAAATCTCCCAGCTTTCGAACGAAATATGCTTAATTATTACAAATCCTGAAATGTTTCGCCGCGGGCGGAAAGGACCTGGAGCGCCCCGTATAGCCTGAAACCCTGAGGGAGCAGTGTGAGATATTGGGGGGTCTATGGATTTAGGCATCAAAGGAAAAGTTGCGCTGGTGGCCGCGGCCAGCCAGGGATTAGGACGTGGATCAGCGGCCGCATTGGCGGCGGAAGGGGCGCGCGTAGCGATCCTCAGCCGCCGCCCGGAGGAGTTGCAACTCACCGCGGACGGCATCGGAGCCGCGCTGGCGGCGCCGTGCGACTTGTCGCGCGCCGAGGACATTGCCGCCGCCGTGGAAAAAGTGCGGGCCGAACTCGGCCCCGTGGAAATCCTGGTGAATAATTGCGGCGGACCGTCCGCGGGCACGTTCGATTCCATCACGGAAGAGCAGTGGATGGCCTCGTTCCAGCAGGTTTTCCTCAGCGCGCTGCGCCTCACCCGTGCGGTGCTGCCGGGCATGCGCGCGAAGAAATGGGGCCGGATTGTGAACATTGTCTCGAGTTCGGTGGAACAGCCCATTCCCGGGCTCATCATTTCCAACGCCTTTCGTCCGGCGCTCGCCGGATGGGCGAAGACGCTGGCTGCCGAAGTGGCAGGCGACAACATTTTGGTGTGCTGCGCTGCTCCGGGGCGCATCCTGACGGCCCGCACCGCCACACTCGACCAGGCCGCCGTCGAGAAGACGGGCCGTACGCTCGAAGAGATCCAGAGAGAGCGCGTCGCGGCGGTTCCTCTCAAGCGATATGGAACGGTGGAAGAGTTCGGCGCCGTGGTCGCATTTCTCGCCTCGGAACGGGCCTCCTATGTCACCGGGTCGGTCATCCGAATCGACGGAGGAGCAGTGTCGGGCATATGAAATTGATGAGCTTTTCCTACCAGGGCGGCCGCCACGCAGGCGTAGTGGACGGCGGCCGGATATTTCCCGTCGAATTGATCAATGCCCGCCACGGGACAAACTATCCGGATGGCGTACTCGAGTTGATCGAAGCCGGCATCCAGGCGATGCCCGTGGCCGGAGTGGAAGCGCTGCCGCTCAGCGAGGTGAGTCCCGCGTTGCCCTATGACCACCCGCCCAAGATCTGGTGCATCGGCCTCAACTACCTCTCTCACGCCGAAGACATCCAAGCCGTGCAACCGGAGGAACCGGGCAGTTTCATGAAGCCGGCCAGTTGCCTGTTCCCGCCGGGCGGCGATATCGTGCTGCCGCCGCCGGAGATCTCCGCTGACGTCGACGCGGAAGGAGAGTTGGGGGTCGTCATCGGCGGGACGTGCCGCTTCGTCCCCGCCGGGCATGTGCGGGATGTGATTTACGGTTACACCGTCACGCTCGACCTGACGGCCTTGGACGTACTCCGCAAGAACACCCGCTACCTCACGCGGTCGAAGAGCATCGACACGTTCTTCAGTTTCGGGCCGGTCATTGTCACCGCGGACGAAATCGGCGATGTCGACGGCCTCGAGGTGATCACGGAACATAACGGCGGCGTATGTTCGCGCGACTTCGTCCGTCACATGCGCACGTCTCCGTTCGAACTGGTGCGGTTTCATAGCGATTTCATGACTCTGCATCCAGGCGATCTCATCAGCACGGGTTGCCCGAAGGGAGCGCGCATCAAGGCGGGCGATCGCGTCGGCGGGCGAATCGAGGGGGTTGGGCACATTACCGCGCGCGTGACACAAGGAGTCCGGAAGCCGGTGTTTTGATCGCTCAGACTTGTGGACGACTCGACTGGAATATCAGAATTTGCTATAGTTTAGTCTGAGGAAATTTATTAATGGCGAATAAGCCCGCCTATGCCCAGGGCGCCCAAGTGGAACATCCCAAGTTCGGTCTTGGCAGCGTGACTTTCTGTTCGGAAGAACAAATTGCCATCAAGTTCGATGAGCATGGAGAAAAGAAATTCGTGCTTCATATTGTTCTTCCTAATCTCAAGAAAAGCGACCGCCAACCGCCCGCGGAAAAGAGGCGCGCGAGCAAGAAGAAAGCTGCGCCGGCAGCCACTTAACCGTAGCTCGACCGCGGAAACCGGGCGCGTTGATGAGACGCGATGCGGTGCCGCGTCGCGATGCGGAGATGTACGGCGGGGCGGGGGGATGCTTTCCGCTGATTTTTGCTTGAAGCGGCGGTTCGAGTCCTGTTCGTTCTGGTAAACTGGGGATTCCCACCATGAGATTCGGCGTTGTCGTCTTTCCGGGCAGCAATTGCGATCATGATGCCTGGTACTCTGTCACCCACAATCTCGGCCGGCCGGCCGAATTTTTGTGGCACGATTCCGAGCGCCTTGGCGATGTGGACGCGGTGATCCTTCCCGGCGGCTTTTCCTACGGGGACTACCTGCGCTGCGGAGCCATTGCGAAGTTTTCTCCCATCATGAAGGCCGTGCGCAAATTTGCCGCTGACGGCGGCCTGGTTGCCGGCATCTGCAACGGATTCCAGATCCTGACGGAATGCGGATTGCTCCCCGGAGCGCTCATCCGCAATCGCGGGCTCAAGTTCATCTGCGCGCCCGTCGGGTTACGGCTGGAATCCACCAATTCGCCCTTTACCTGTTCGGGCAAGAAAGGGCAGATCCTCACCATTCCAATTGCCCACGGCGAGGGGTGCTACACCGCGGAGGAGCGGATCCTCGATGAATTGGAGGCGGAGGATCGGGTGCTCTTCCGCTACACGAACAATCCGAACGGCTCGGCGCGCGACATCGCCGGAATCTGCAACCCCGGACGGAACGTACTCGGCATGATGCCCCATCCGGAACGCGCCACCGATCCGCTGATGGGTTCCACCGACGGCCTGGTAGTTCTGCAATCCATGGCCGCCTCTCTCACGGTACATTCCCGATGAGCGCCATCACCGCCGATGTCCTCGCACGCCACAATATCACCCCGGACGAATATCAGACCATCCTGAAATTGCTGGATCGCGAGCCCACCTTCACCGAACTGGGCATCTTCAGTGTCATGTGGAGCGAGCACTGCTCCTACAAAAGTTCCCGCATTCACCTGAAGAAATTCCCGACCAGGAGCAAACTGGTGGTGCAGGGCCCCGGAGAGAATGCGGGAATCATCGACATCGGGCAAGGCTATGCGATTGCCTTCAAGATCGAATCCCACAACCACCCGAGCTTCATCGAGCCGTTCCAGGGCGCCGCAACCGGAGTCGGCGGCATTCTGCGCGACATCTTCACCATGGGGGCGAGACCCATTGCCGTGATGGACGCGCTGCGCTTCGGCCCGCTCGACGACCCCCAGACGGGCGCGCGCAACCGGCGCATTCTCGAAGGCGTCGTTTCCGGCATCGCGCACTACGGCAATTGTTTCGGCGTCCCCACCGTGGGCGGCGAATGCGTGTTTGAAACTTCCTATGCCGGCAACCCTCTGGTGAACGTATTCGCCCTGGGCGTCGTGCGCCACGAGGATATTTTCTATGCCAAGGCGGCAGGCGTCGGCAATCCGGTGATCTACGTGGGCGCCAAGACCGGCAAGGACGGCGTGCACGGCGCCACCATGGCCTCGGCGGAGTTTACGGAAGAGTCCGCCGCCAAACGCCCGAACGTCCAGGTGGGCGACCCCTTCATGGAAAAACTGCTGCTTGAAGCCTGCATTGAGGCCATGAAGACGGGAGCCGTGGTCGGCATTCAGGATATGGGAGCCGCCGGACTCACTTGCAGCACCTGCGAAATGGGGTCGCGCGGCAACGTCGGCGTCGAAATCGACCTCATGCATGTCCCGCAGCGCGAGAAGGGCATGAGTCCCTACGAAATCATGCTCTCCGAATCGCAGGAGCGGATGCTGCTGGTTGCGGAAAAGGGACGCGAAAACGAGGTATTCGAGGTGTTTCGCAAATGGGGCCTCGACGCGGCCACCATCGGAGTGGTAATTCCCGAAAACACCCTGCGCGTGAAAGACCATGGCGTGGTGGTGGCGGAAATTCACAATCCGGCGCTCACCGATGCCGCTCCGGTGTATGACCGTCCCCATGATACGGCGCCATACCGCACGGCGCCGATGCAGGGACCCACGTTCACAAGCACCGATTTCCTCGCCGACCTCACAACGCTCCTCACCTCGGGCGATCTTTGCTCGAAGCGTTACATCTGGCGGCAGTATGACTACATGGTGCGTACCAACACCACGCTCGGGCCCGGCGCCGATGCGGCCATCGTGCGCATCAAAGAAACAGGGACTTCCATCGCCATGTCGCTCGACGGCAATGGCCGCTACTGTTACCTGTCGCCGCGCGAGGGCGCCAAACTGATTGTGGCCGAATGCTGCCGCAACCTTTCCACGGTTGGCGCGCTGCCCGTGGCCGCCACCAACAACCTCAATTTCGGCAATCCGGAGCGTCCGGAAATCATGGCGCAACTCGTCGAAGCCATCGAGGGGATGGCCGAGGCGTGCACATTTTTCGAAACCCCCATCACCGGCGGCAATGTCAGCCTCTACAACGAGACGCGCGCCGGCGGCGAGTTGGTGGCCATCTTCCCCACTCCCGTCGCTGGAATCGTGGGGCTGCTGCCCACACAGGCGCCCGTCACCATGCCGTTCAAGATGGCGGACCGCGACGTGGTGCTGCTCGGCGGCATAGGCTTCTGCGACGACGCACAGTTCGGCGGCACCGAGTACGCCAAACAGGTTCTGGACGATCTGTGGGGTATGCCGCCGGCGATCGACCTTGAATACGAAAAACGGGTGCAGGCCGCCATCCGGCGCATCATCGCGGAAGGCCTCGCCGAATCCTCACACGATTTGAGCGACGGCGGCCTCGCCGTGGCCTTGGCCGAATGTTGTTTCTCCCCCGGCAACATCGGCGCTTCGATTATGCTCGATTCGGGGCTCCGTCCCGAACATTTGCTTTTCCACGAAGGTCCTTCGCGGATTCTCCTCTCCACCGCCGATGCGGTGAGAGTAGGCGAGATCGCGGCCGGGTTCGGTGTGGAGTGTCCGGTTATCGGAAAGACCGTGGAAGGCAGGCTGTCGATTCGCAATCGCGATATACTGCTCCTCGACAGCCCGGTGGAAACGCTCAACCAACAATGGGAGGAAGCCTTGGAGAACCTGCTCCAGGGTGCGGCATGACATGTTTGACCAGTGGCATGAAGAGTGCGGCGTATTCGCGGTTTACGGTCATCCGGAAGCGACGAACGTAGCCAACCTGGGAATCTTCGCCTTGCAGCATCGCGGGCAGGAAAGCGCCGGCATCGCCTCGGCGGACGGCACGGACGTGTATTGCTTCAAGGCAATGGGACACGTCGCCGATATCTTCACCCCCGGCGTGGTCAGCACGCTGCTGGGCGATAAGGCTATCGGCCACACCCGCTATTCCACAACCGGAGACAGCGGTGAACTGAACGCCCAGCCCTTCTGCGTGGGGACCAACAAAGGGCGGCTCGCGCTGGCGCACAACGGCAATATCACCAACGGGATGGACATTCGCCAGGCGCTCGAGGAGGAAGGCGCCATCTTCAGCGCCTCCAGCGATACGGAGGTGGTCCTCCACCTCATCTCCCGCTCGCGGGAGCGAACGGTTCCCGCCGCCCTGCGCGATGCCCTCTTGCAACTGGAGGGCGCATTCTCCCTCGTCCTGCTCACGAAGAACGAACTGATCGTCGCCCGCGATCCGCACGGCTTCCGCCCGATGGCGATGGGTTACATGGAGATCCCCGGCCACAAGATGTGCTACGTGTTCGCCTCGGAAACCTGCGCCTTCGACCTCATTGGAGCGGTGTACCTTTCCGATGTCGAGCCCGGCGAGATGGTGATTGTGAACGCGGACGGCGTCACCCGCGAGCGGTTTGCTCCCCGCCGGCCGAAGGCGCAATGCGTCTTCGAGCACGTTTACTTCTCCCGTCCCGATTCCATTGTTTTCGGCCGCCCCGTGGTCCAATCGCGCGAACTGATGGGCCGCCTGTTGGCCACGCATCACCCGGTGGAAGCGGACGTGGTGGTGCCGGTGCCCGATTCGGGGGTCGCCGCGGCGCTTGGCTACTCGGCGGAATCAGAAATCCCCTTCCGCATGGGCCTCATCCGCAATCACCACGTGGGCCGCACGTTTATCGAGCCTTCCCAGGCGATCCGCGATTTCGGCGTGAAACTGAAGCTGAACCCCGTCCGCCACCTGCTCGAGAACAAGCGCGTCATTCTTGTCGACGATTCTATCGTCCGCGGCACCACTTCGCGCAAGATTGTGCGCATGGTGCGCAGCGCCGGCGCGCGCGAAGTCCATCTCCGCATCTCCTGCCCGCCCACCATTTCCCCCTGCTTCTATGGTGTCGATACGCCCATCAAGAGCGAACTGATCGCCGCCAACCACTCCGTGGACGAGATCCGGCGGTACATCGAAGCCGATTCGCTCGCCTACCTGCCGATTGCCGATCTGCGGGAAGCCGTGCAGGACCACAAGCACGAATATTGTTACGCCTGCTACACCGGGGACTACCCGACGGATTTCGTGAATCTCGAGGAGTTGATCTCGGCGAAGTCGCACCGGTAAGGCGTCCGATTCTCAAAACCCGGCGGCGAGATGCCGCATCCAAGAGATAGGGGCCGCGCATGACATCCCGAGAATTCGACGCACTGGTGGAAAAAGCCATCGCCAAAATCCCGCCGCGGTTCCGTAAGCGGCTGCGGAACGTGGCGTTTCTGGTGGAGCGGGAACCGCCGAAACCGGGGCTCCTTGGGCTCTATCAGGGGCGTCCCCTCCCCTACCGGAGCGTCATGGAGCCGTTTGCGATGCCCGATACGATCACCCTCTACCAGGCCGAGCATGAGCGGATGGCCAGGGACGAGGGCCACTTGCGTAAACTGGTGGAAGAGACGGTTTGGCATGAGGTGGCCCACTATTTCGGAATGAACGAACGGGAAGTGCGGAGAGCGGAGAGGCGCAGGGCGAGAACCTCGCTACAATAAAAGAGAGAGACGTATGAATAGCATCAAGACAGTGCTCCTGTTGGGTTTACTGAGCGGCGTATTGCTGGTGGGCGGCCAGGCGATGGGCGGCCGGAACGGGCTGATGATGGGCCTGGTCCTGGCCGTGGGAATGAACTTCTTCAGCTACTTCTTTTCGGAGAAGATGGCGCTGATGGCAAGCGGGGCCGTGCGGGTCTCGGAGCTCGAGCACGCGGATGTGTACGCTCGGGTTGCTCCCATTACCATGCGGTTGACGCAGAAGATGGGGCTGCCGATGCCGAAGCTGTGGCTGATCCCGGAGGGAGCGCCGAACGCGTTCGCCACGGGACGCAATCCCAGCCACTCATCGGTTGCGGTGACCGTGGGTCTGCTGGAACTGATGAATGATCGCGAACTGGAAGCGGTCATCGGGCACGAACTCGGCCACGTGTTGCACCGTGACATCCTCATCAGCTCGATTGCGGCCACGCTCGCCGCGGCGATTACCTTCCTCGGGCGGATGGCGTTCTTCTTCGGTGGCCGGCGCGACGAGGAGGACGAGGGCGGCGGCATCGTTGGGGGGCTGGTGATGATGATCGTGGCGCCGATCGCGGCCTTGTTGATTCAGATGGCGATTTCGCGCACGCGGGAATATTCGGCCGACGGAGCCGCGGCGAAATATACCGGAGACCCCGGCGCGATGATCGCGGCGCTCCAAAAGCTCGAGATGTGGTCGAAGCGCATTCCCATGGACGTGCCGTCGGCGGCGGCCCACATGTACATCATCAAGCCCTTCAACGGCGAGTCGATGATGCGCCTGTTCTCGACACACCCTTCCACCGAGCAGCGCATCGAGCGGCTGCGGAACCTGACGGCGTAAATAACCTTGACGGAGAAGCAAGTGTTGGTCAACCGGAAAGCCGCCGGACGGGTGGCATCCGGGCATCCGTGGATTTTCTCGAGCGATGTGGTGGACCGGGGTGCTGCGGCTCCGGGGGATGCCGTGCGCGTAGTGGACCCGGGCGGAAGGCTGCTCGGCACGGCACACTACAGTTCCTCCTCCCTCATCTCTCTCCGCATGCTCTCCCGTCGCCCGCAGGCTGTGGACAGTGCGTTCCTGCTCGGCCGGTTGCAGGCGGCTGAAGCCCATCGGAGGCTGGTGGTGCGGGGTAGCGACGCCTACCGGGTCGTGTTCGGGGAAGCCGACCAACTGCCCGGACTCGTGGTGGACCGCTACGGCGACTGTCTCGTGATGCAGACTCTCGACCAGGGGATGGACCGGCAAACGGCAGCCATCGCCGAGTGCCTTGTCGAGATATTCACCCCGCGCGCCGTCGTCGCCCGGAACGACGCCTCCGTGCGCTCCCGCGAGGGGCTGCCGCTCGAAACACGGGTTCTCTACGGCCAGGTTCCGGAGGATGTCCGCGTGACGATGAACGGCCTGCGGCTTCAGGTGGACCTCATGGGCGGACAGAAGACCGGAATCTTCCTCGACCAGAGGGAAAACCACCTCGCCGCCGCGCGCTGGGCTCGCGGCAAGGCGCTTGACTGCTTCACCTGTACGGGCGGCTTCGCTCTACACATCGCGGCCCAATGCGAAACCGTGGAGGCTGTGGATTCTTCCGCGGCGGCTCTCGAAACCGCCAGGACGAACGCCGAAGCCAACGGAATCTCCAACATCCATTTCCTTGAAGCAAACGCGTTTGACCTGCTCGCCGGACACGCCGCCGCCGGACGGCGATTCCAAACCATCGTGCTCGATCCTCCGGCGTTCGCCAAGTCACGCTCGGCAATAGAGGGAGCGTTGCGAGGTTATCGCGAGATCAACCTCCGCGGCCTCAAACTGCTGGATGCGGGCGGCGTCCTGATAACCTGCTCCTGTTCTCACCACGTGAGCGAGGCCATGCTGCTCGAGGCCGTGGCCCAGGCTTCGCTCGACGCCGGCCGAACGGTTCGCGTGCTGGAGCGGCGCACCCAGGCCCTCGATCATCCCATCCTGCTCACCGTGCCCGAGACCCACTACCTCAAGTGCCTGGTCCTACAGGTGGTTTGAGCGCTACTTACGGTTTCACCGCGATGTAGGTCTTTACAATGCGCCCGGATCCGTCCTGATTGCACGGAATGCTGTTGAACTGGCAGGTAATGATCACCTGCGGATCAGGTGGGGCTTTGTCGGGAACCTTGAAATCGATCCGCCACACTCCCACCATTCCCGGCGCCAGTCCAAAGTAGCTGATTCCGCCATCCGGCACAAAATCGGTAGCCACCACCAGGCGCAGAATCCCGGAACCCGCCGCCTGATCGGGAGTTGCGGCGCCGTCGTCAATCGTCGTGGGCGGCGGGCCGAACCCTGTTCCGAAAATCGATAGAACTTCACTGCGTCCGACACGGTCGATGGGCGAGTTTGCAACACCACCGGGATTCATGGCGATCAACTGCCCGTTCCCATCCCCGGTGACCGTGAACAATGCGGGACTATAGGTGGTTGTGGTGACAGTGGCTGCCGCCAGAACCTGCCCGGTGGATTTCTGCTGGAGTATGATCTCCGTATTGTTCGACGGCTGAACGGCTTGCGGAATGATGAAGTTGATCTGGAAGGGCGACACGGACTGAAGGGGAGACGGCAGCCCATCCACCAGCACCTGTAGGTCCCCCAGGGTGGTGGGAATAGGCGGAGTGCCGGGAACATCCGTGTAAGCGAGGGTCGTGTTGCCGAAGCTGCCGCCATCCACCGGCTTCAGAGTGGCGTAGCCGAACGGGGAAAGCCGCCGCAACTGGTTGCCGCCATTCGATACCTGCAGGCCCGGATAGTAGAAGCTGACGCGGTTGCTCGAATCCGCAAGCATCACGTTGCCCGTGGAATCCTGGGTCACGGCGAGAGGCCCGTAGGAGGGTATCTGATAGTTCGAAGCAGGATTCAGTAGGAGTAGTAGATAAACAGGGAAACGGTAGGCGGCGTTCTGCGTCGGGCTGGTCACCCAGATTTCACCGGTCAAGGGGCTGACATAGATGCCATGCGGGCTGTTGACGCCGCCCAACGGCAGGGCGGGGAAAGGATCCACATCCGCAAGCAGCACCGAATCATAGATGAGGATGCGGTTGTTTCCCGTATCGCAGACGTAGAGGCGGTCGTCGGTGTCCATGGAAATGCCGTGTGGAGCAATCATGCGGTTTGGTTGATTGCTGCCGACAACGCTGTTGAAATCCGGTTGGCCGAACACTTTCTCCGCCGCCTGGCCGTTGGTAAAGTCGCCGCCGGCAGGCTTGCGGAAGAAGAGAACACGGTTCTGCGCCAGATCGCTCACCAGCAAATGGCCGTCATTGGAGAACGCCAGTCCGTAAGGCCGCGCGAGATTGTTTGGAGTAGCATCCGGAATGATAGGCGAGAAGAAGTTGGGCTTACCGAGGACGAGGTCGGGCTTGACCGGCGATTGCTGGTCAAAAGGTCTGGGGAAGCGCAGCACACGCCCATTGCCGGAATCGGCCACGTATAGGTTGCCGCCGGAATCCACCGCCAGACCGGCCGGAAGAAACAGGCCGCTATCCGTGATCTGATTGGCGTCGTTGGTGGGGTTATTGATCTGCGCCCGCAGGAAATCTCGCTGCCCTATGACTATGTCCGCGCGATCCCCCGTGTGGATACTTCGCGCGTCCTTAAAGCCCAGGATGCGATGGTTATAGGTATCAGAGACGTACAGCCGCGGCGGCGTGGAAGTCTTGTCCACGACGATGCCCGCGCCATCGGAGCTTTGTCCCTGACCCACCTGTGTTAATCCATTGACCAGAAAGAACTCGCGGCCATCGATGTTGTTGGGAGCAGTTTGATAGAACTCTTTTTGACCCAGGAGGCGGGTGGCCACACTGATCGTATTGCCCTGAATCGGAAACACCATCACGCGGTGATTCCCGCCGTCCACCAGGTAAACCTCATTGTTGGCCACCGCCGCGCGCAGGGGCGAATTGAACCCTCCGGCGGAGGCTTCCGAAAGATTGCTGTTCGGCTTGAAACTGGTGAAGTCCGCCTGTCCGATCACCTGCTTCGCGCTGGGAGAGTATTGCTTGGATTCGGGAGGCCAGGATTCATAGGGGTCATATCGAAGAATACGGTTGCTCGGCGTATCAATGACAAACGGGATGGACCCGATGACGAACACGCCCTCCGGCGGCACGATACGCCCGTTCACCACGTTTCCCAGGCCGGTGTCGTTCACGATTGGCGGCGGAGCCTGCCCCGGCGGCAACATCACCACGCCGAGGACCCTGTCGGCAAAGGAGTTGTTGACCGGCCGTGTGTAGACCAGCACCCGGCCGAACGCGTCGCAAACATAGAGCCTTCCCGCATTGTCGAACGCCAACCCGGATGGCGAGGAAAGAATCTGCTTGTATCGGGGATCGTTTGGGTTGTTGGGGATCGTCGTGTTGGAGACCGGCGAGGACTGGCCAATCACCGTATCGGCGTTTGGCTGGTTTGCTCCCTTCTGAAGAGCGGCCAGCGGATAGCGCAGCACCCGGTTGTTGCCCGGGTCGGAAAACCACAAATTCCCATTCCCGTCGATAACCAGCGCGGAGCGGAACAGCCGGCCCCCGCCGAGATTCAGAGCAACCGTATTGGCGGCGGGAATCGTAGCGCCGGCATTCGGCAGATTGCTGGTGAAGTTCGCTTGCCCGATCACCATGTCCGGAATCTTGGAATCACCCGTCTGGGCGAAAGGGCGCTGGTAGCGCAGAATGCGGTTGTTGCCGCCGTCGGCGACATAGACGTTACCTTGGCTATCAACGGCAACCGCCACGGGACTGGTCAGTCCCGTGCTGCGTTGAGTGCCGGGGCCTCCAGCGAGAGTGGAATTGAAATCAAGCTGGCCCAGAACGAGATCAGCCGGGGCGCCATTGTCGAAACTGAGCGCATTTCGCCATGCCAGCACTCGATTATTACCCGTATCCGCGATGTAAATAATCGGCGGCGATGCGGACGTGTCCAGCGCCACGGAGTTCGGATTCAGTAGATCTTTTGCTTCCGCCAGGTTCGGAGATGTCGATACCAGGCGCGTGGACGTGCTCCCCAGCACCCGGGTGGCGGATGTATTCAAAGCTACTTGCGCAAACAGCGAGGAAGCGCAGAGCCCGCTACAGGCAATAGATACAAGAAAAGTGTATAGACTCATGGGAGGTACTCGAGCGGGGCGAAAGGACGCGGGAAAAATCCCCAGGCTTCACCATATCACAGATTGCCAATGCTTTCTATCCCAGGTCTGCCTTAGGCCGCCTGGCTGGATCACCCGGAACGGTTTTCGGCGCTTTCGGCGCTTGTGCAATCCGGATCGAACGCCAAAGCGCGGGGCTATCGGACGCGCCACCACCGGCATCCACTCTTACGGGGGCGCCGAAGATTCAGGAGGACTCGAAGGGGACGATCCACAGGGCGCTTCCCGAGGTTTGTCGAGATTACAGTATAGTGAGAAACAATGAGATCCTGGCTCCTGCTCCTCCTCTGCGCTTCCTTTGCCTTCGCCCAGCAGAAGCAGCCAAACCCCGCCTTCGCGCCCGTCGAAGACGTGGCCGGCCTGCCGCGCGTGTTGATCATCGGCGATTCCATTTCCATCGGCTACACGCTGCCCGTGCGCGAAATGCTCCAGGGGAGGGCGAATGTCCATCGCATCCCGGCCAATGCCGCCACCACGCGCGTCACGCTGGACCACATCAACGAGTGGTTGGGCGACGGAAAGTGGGACGTCATCCACTGCAACTGGGGTCTGCACGATCTGAAAATCATGGACGATGGCGGGCATCAGACGCCGCTCGAGGATTACGGGAAAAACCTTGAAGAACTCGTGGCCCGGATGGAGAAGACGGGAGCGAAGATCATCTACGCCACCACCACCCCTGTACCCGAGGGTAAGGTGAATCCTCCGCGGCATCCCGCCGACGTGCCACGCTATAACGCCGTCGCGGCGCGCGTGATGAAGCGCCACCACATTCCGATCGACGATCTCTACACGGCAATCCTTCCGAAGCTCGCCACGCTACAGCAGCCGGTGAATGTGCACTACACGCCGGAGGGGTACCAGTTTCTGGCGCGGCCCGTGGCTGATTCGATCCTTGCCGCGCTCAGCCGGTAGGTCTTGTCGAGGAACCGCCGGGCGCCGGACTCCGGCTCCTTGAAGCATGGTACGTTCAGGGAGTTTCTGATGGTCTTCTCAGCAGATCACGGACTTCAGGCTTGTCGAGATCCTCCTTCACGATGACGCGCGCTGGAAGATCGATGCGCTTGGGCGGCGTCTGTCCGTTCAGCTTCAGGGCGAGACTCTTGACGGCTTCGTAGCCGATGCGGACCGGATCCTGCACCAGCATCAGGCTGATTGTCCCGTCCTTCAGCGCCGCGATGTGCATTTCGCTGAAATCGAACGTCACCAGCTTGATTTTGCCCGCCAGACTCCGGGATTGCAGCGCCTGCACGGCTCCGATGGAATTCGCCTCGGCGGAGGCGAAAAAACCGTCGAGATCGGGATGGGCGGTGAGGATGTTCTCGGCCGCGGCGCGCGAACGGGCCCGGTCCGCCATTCCGTATTGCCGCGCCACGATTTCGATCCCCGGAAACTCCTTGCGCATCGCGTCTTCGAAACCGCGTTCGCGATCCCCTGTCGATTGCCCGCCGGGCTTGTGCATGAGGTGGGCAACCTTCCCCTTGCCATGCAGCAAGCCGGCCAATCTTCGGGCCGCGGTGACACCCGCCTCGTAATTGCCGGTGGCGACGAAGGTAACGTAGCCGTCGAGGTCGAGTCCGGAATCGAACACGGAAACGGGAATGCCGGCTGCGATGGCGCGTTTCACGGGCCCCACCAGCGCCGTACGTTCGGCCGCCGAAATCGCAATCGCATCGACGCGGCGCGCCACCAGGGCATCGACAATCTGCATCTGCCGCTCATAGTCGGTCTCTTCCTGCGGACCGTTCCAATTCACGTCCACATCAAACTCCCGCGCGGCTTTGCGCACGCCTTCGTGAACGGACATGAAAAACAGGTGCGAAGTCGCTTTCGGTACGACGCCGATGAGTTTCTTTCCTCTCCGCCGGCAGCCGGCCAAGCCGGCGAATGCGGCCTCGCGCAAGAACCTTCGGCGGCTCGGCATGTCTCAGATGTAGGCGATGACGTCGATCTCGACCAGTGAATTGCCCGGAATACCGCCCGCCGCCGCAATGGTGGTGCGCACCGGCGGTTCGTCGCCGAAGCGGCCCTGGAACATCTCGTTCATTCCCGCGTAGTCTTTGAGGTCGTTCAGGTACACGTTGCACTTGAGCACCTGGTTCATCGAAGAGCCGCATTCGTTGAGGCGCTTTTCAATCTGATCCAGCACGTGCTTGGTATGTGATTTGATGTCCCCTTCAAAGTGGGCCCCGATGCCCGCGATGAACAGCAGGTTGCCGTACGACACCGCGCCGCTGAACAACGGCGTCTTCGCCGGCTTCTTGCCGTTCATGTAGTGGATTTTCCTGGTGGGCTTCTCCTGCGCCTTGGCGGCCGGCGCGGCTGCCGCGGCTGCCGTGCCCGCTGCCGCGGCCTTCGTGAGAAAATTGCGTCGATTGGTTGCCATGGTTTATACCTTCTCCGGAACTATATACGGCGCGCGATAGTTGCGCGCCAGCATCGCATCGGCTTCGGAATCGCCGATAAACTTTTCCTTCGCCGGGTCGAAATGAAGCTGGCGCCCCAAGCGGTAGGAGATGTTGCCGAGATGGGCGAGACCGCTCGCCAGGTGGGCCGTCTCCACGGGCCCGTTCTGCTCGCCGGGTTTGCGGCTGCGAATCGCCTTGATCCAGTTGGCGAAATGATCGCCGCCCTCTTTGCGGCTGGGCCCTTTCTCGCGCTTCTCTCCCAGGTAAACCTCGTACGTGTTGTAGCCCTTGATCACCATATAGCCTTCCGAACCGTAGAAGATATTGCCCACGCTCGCGCCGCCCTCTTCGTTGGTGCACCACGGCCGCACTTCGAACTGGATCATCTTCTTCTGCTCGGGATAGAGATATACGCTGCTCAACACTTCCGGCGTCTGCTTGTCGTCGTCGAACAGAAATTTGCCGCCCATGGCGGTAATCCTGCCGGGAAACGTGTCCACGCCAAGGCCCCACATGCACATGTCGGTCTCGTGGATGCCCTGGTTGCCGACATCGCCGTTACCGTAATTCCATGTCCAGTGCCAGTTGTAGTGGACGATGCGCTTCGAATACGGCTCCATCCGCGCCGGTCCGGTCCAGATATCGTAATTCAGGTAATCGGGCGCCTTCTCCGGTCCTTTCTTCCCGATGGAGCGCCGCCGGCGAAAGACCAGCCCGCGCGACATGTACACGTTGCCGATGGTTCCCTTGCGCAGGTGCTCCACTGCCTCCTGAAGGGCGGCGGAACTGCGAAGCTGAACGCCATGCTGCACGATGCGGTTATATTTGTGCGCCGCCTCCACCAGCTTGCGCCCTTCGTAGATGTTGTGCGCGCCCGGCTTTTCGACATAAACGTCCTTCCCTGCCTGGCAGGCCCAGATAGCAGCCAGAGCGTGCCAGTGGTTCGGCGTGGCGATGGTGACCGCGTCGATTTCCTTGTTGTCGAAAACCTTCCTCAGGTCCTGCTCGATCGCAACCTTCCGGCCATACTTCGATTCAAAATCGCCGGCCCGCTGCCGCGCCACACTCAGATCGGGGTCGCAGAGGATAGCCACTTCGGCGTCCGGCTGCTTCATGACGCCTTCGATGTGCGCCTTACCTCTGCCATGCACGCCGAGCACGGCAACGCGCAGTTTGCCATTGGCCGAAAGCGCCTTCTGTACGGCCACGCCGGCCCCCGCGGCGCCCATGAAAAATGTGCGGCGATTGCTCAAGAGTCAGTCTCCCTTCGAGGAATAGCTTTCCTGAGGATACTATCAGCGCCGCGGGAATGGTAGTGTGTGCTTCAGTGGTTGATGCTCGAATAGAGTTGCCGGACGGAAGACGGCTGGGCTATGCCTTGTACGGCGATCCTGGTGGAATGCCCGTCCTCTATTTCCACGGCGGGCTCTCCTCGCGGCTCGATATCGCGTTTGGGGACGAAGCCTCCCGCCTCGCTCATGTCCGTCTCATTGCGATCGACCGGCCCGGCATCGGCCTTTCGGATCCGCATCCGGACGCCGTGCTCCCCGATTGGGCCGTGGATGTGAGGTGCTTCGCGGATACCCTCGGCCTGAAACGCTTCGGCGTGCTGGCATGGTCCGCCGGAGCCCCCTATGCCCTTGCCTGCGCGCATCAACTCCCCGCTCGCGTCACCCGTACGGGCATTGTCGCGGGAATCGGACCGCTCGACCGCGAAGCCATCCGGCGCTTGGGCCTGATCGAGGATCGCCTGCTCTATCCGCTCTGCCGGCGGATGCCCTGGCTTGCCGCTCTCGTCTTGCGCGCGGCCTCATGGCTGCCTCCGCGCGTGGCGCGGTTCTGCGTCCTGGCGCAATTTACCTCGCCATCCGACCGCGAAATCTTCAGCAGCCTCACCCCTCGGGAAGCGACCGGGTTCTTCTATGAAGCGGTTCGTAACGGACCGGCCGGCGTCATCGAGGACTACCGCACCACCGGCCGCGACTGGCGGTTTACCCCGGCGGAGATCGCCGGTGAAGTGATCTTCTGGCATGGCGCTGAAGACAGGCTCGCGCCGCTTTCCAACGTCCGTGCTCTTGCGGCCGAAATCCCGCGGGCGCGGCTCATCGTTTCCCCCGGCCGCGGTCATCTCCTGCTGTGGCGCGATCTGCCTGCGATTCTCGAACTTATTTCGGCAGCGCCGTCCGCGGAATCCTGAGCGCCATCGAGCCGGCGACGGTCACCACATCGTAGCTCCCCTGATAGCCGATCAGCATGTGCGCCGCCCATGGCTCCATCTTGTGGACCTTGCTCACCGGATCTTCCAGCCGCACCACCTGCTTCTCAAGATCGATCCGCCACTTGAGAATGTCATCGCGGTCCGGATAGACGGCGCCCCGCTTGAACGCGCGGGGATATAGCCCTTCCACCATTTCGGGATTCAGGGAAAACACGCCGAGCCGGTGATTTGTAAACCCGTAGTCGCGGTTCGGACGCATGCGGACGAAGGTGACCGCAATCGCGTCCCCCGGTTCGGCGCCGGCGATGTAGAACGGCCCCGTGAGGGGATTCGGGCGTTCGCCGGCCTTCTTTCCCGCCTGATCGTAGCCGCCGGCATCAAGGGTTTTCGTGATCACTGCGTCGCCCGGCGCAATGCGCGCGAGCACCGCATTGCGGTGGTCAAAGGAGTTGTAATAGCGAGTGGCCTGAACGGTGTGCGTCTCCGCGCCCAGGCTGGAGGCAACGAGGAGCAATGGCAAGAGCATGCAGACCACGCTACCAAAATCAGGCGAGAACGAAACACCACGGCCACCCACTATCATGATTATGGAACCGGCGCGGGCCGAACTCGAATTCGATCTCATGGAACCGTTGCGCCGGCATTGGGGTTATGAGGAGTTCCGGCCGCTCCGAGGAGAGCATTATCCGCGGCATTCTCGCCGGTTCCGGCGTGGCCGCGGTGATGCCGGCCGGAGGCGGCAAATCGCTCTGCTGTCAGCTTCCGGCCGTGGTTGCCGGAAACACAACCGTGGTCATCTCACCGCTTATCGCGCTGATGCATGACCAGGTCGCGCAGCTTTCACTGATGGGTATTCCGGCGGCGGTTCACAGCGGTGTGAACGTGAGTGAACAGCGGGAAACCATGGAGCGAGCCCGGCTTGGAGAGTACCGGCTGCTCTCCCTCTCGCCCGAACGGCTGGCGCGCCAGGACACCGTAGACCGGCTGAACGAAGTGCCGGTGGGCCTGTTCGCCATCGGCGAAGCGCATTGCATCTCCGAGCGGGGCCACGAGTTCCGCCCGGAGTACCGGCCATTAGGACGGTCGCGGCGGGAGTTTCCGGACATTCCTATTGCCGCCTTCACGGCAAGCGCCACGCGGATGGTGCGCACGACATCCTGCGCCAGTTGCAATTGCGCTCGCCGCGGGTCCTATATCCGCTCTACCGCCGGAACCTGCGCTACTACGCGCGGCTTTGCGGCGCCAGGACCCAGCGCGCTCTCTTGCCGCGGGCACTGGCCGCGCACGCCCGCGAAAACGTCATCATCTACGCGCCCACTATCGCCGAAGTGGAAGCTACCGCGGAGTTGCTCCGCCAAGCCGGCATCGCCGCCCTCTCCTGTCACGGACAAATGGACCCGGCCCTACGCAAGCGGAACCAGGAAGCCTGGATGAGCGAGGAGATTCCGGTGATGGTGGGAACCATTGCGTTCGGGCTCGGCATCAACAAGGCTTCGGTGCGGGCGGGCGGCGCTCCCGCGCTTCTTCGTCGAGAAGCTCGATGACAAAGCGGAGCAGGACCGTAGCCGGCGGCGCCACCGCGAGATCCGCGCCTTTGCCGAAAACGAAGTCTGCCCCCACCGCCAGTTCGGTTCCCATTTCGGCGAAACCCCGAAGTGGGATCAGTGCGGGCATTGCGGCATCTGCGGCTGGAAGCCCGCCTGGCTGCTGGCGGACCGCGCTTCTCTCCCGCTCGAACCGCAAGCCATCGAAGCCGATGCCGCTCTGCTTGCCTACTTGCGCGAGTGGCGCCGCGCGGTGGCAAGCGCGTTAGGGATTCACCCCGCCTCAACCTGCTCCTCCGCGGGAGCGTAAGCGCACTCCCGAAGCGGCATTCACCATCATCGGTCTCCTTCGGGATGGCCTGGGAGTAGAAGAGATCGCCCGGCGCAAAGGCTTGAAGCCGGGAACCATCTACAGTTGGGTGGAAGGTCTGCTCGAGGATCGCAAGGTTTCGTTCCCGGAAGGGTGGGTGGACCCGGAGCGCCCCCGCCGGATCGAAGCAGCGGCCGCGCGGACCGGTCTCGAACGCCTGCGCCCCATCAAGGAGACTCTGCCCGAAGATTTCACCTACGATGAGATTCGCATCGTCGTGGCCTGCCTCCGCGGTTTGCGGGCTACGGTGTAATCCCGCTATTCTTGGGGAATTCGCTCCATGTTGTACCGGATTGTTACTTGCATCCTGGCATTCCCGCTGTTGGCGCCCGCCCAGCCGAAGTTCATCCTGGACGTTGACAACATCATGCGCGGACCGGGCCTTTACGGCTATCCGCCCCAGGCGGTGCGCTGGTCCGGAGATAGCCGGCGTGTGTACTTCCGCTGGAAGAAATACGACGAGCCGGTGCTCCAGGATTACTCCACTTACGTAGTGAACCGCGATGGATCCGGTTTACGCAAACTGAACGAAGACGAAGCCGGCGAAGCGCCTCCGGTTCTCGGCGACGCCACGCGCGAGTGGAGGCTGACCGTTTATGAAAGCGGCGGCGATATCTTTCTTTATGACAACCTGGCCGGGCGGCGGCGGCAGTTGACGAAAACCGAAGATGCGGAATCCGATCCTCATTTTACGCGGGACGAACAGCGCATCACCTTCGTGCGCGATGACAATCTGTTTGTCCTCTCGCCGGGCAACGGTGAAGTGATTCAGCTCACGGACATACGCAAAGGGGGCAAGGACGAGGACGCGCGCAAGGGAACCCCCAGCCAGGAGTTTCTCAAGTCCGAGGAATCAAAGCTGTTCGACTACATTCGCGGCAAGGAAAAGAAGGAGGCGGAAGAGAAGGCCAAGGCGAAGCGCGAAAATCCTCGCAAGCCATTCCGTCTCAACGCGAAGCAATCCGTGAAGACGCTCCGCCTTTCGCCGGACGAATCCTACGTGCTCGCCTGGATCGAGGAGACACGGGAAGGCCCGAAAACTACGGTTGTCCCGAACTATGTTACGGAGAGCGGCTACACGTCGGACATCCCGTCGAGAACGAACGTGGGAGATCCCTCCAAACGGATTCTTGTGGCCTTTCTCGATGTCAGGACAGGAGAATCCAAGTGGCTCGATGACGGGATGAAGGACCGTGATGTGCAATGGGATTCCGGTCAATGGGGCGAAGATGGCTCCAGACTGGTGCTGCGGGGCAGGGCAACCGGCAATAAGGATGTCTGGATTGCCGCCGCCGATCCCAAGACCGCGAAAACACGCCTCCTGGTGAATATGCATGACGATGCGTGGGTGGACGGGCCTGCCGAATCGGCATACGGATGGCTCAGGGACAACGAGCGGATTTACTTCACCTGGGAACGAGACGGCTGGTCTCATCTCTACACCGTTCCGTTCGCCGGCGGGGAGCCGAGGCAACTCACCTCAGGCAAATGGGAAGTACGCGGCGTGCAACTGACGCGAGACCGCTCCCGCTTCCTCCTCCAGACGAGTGAGGAGAGTCCCGCCGAGGACCAGTATTACTTCATGAGCACGGAAGGCGGCGAGCGAAGTAAACTCACAACCATGCCGGGCGGTCACAAGGTGGCGCTTTCTCCCGACGGCACAATGTTCGCCGACGTCTACTCCTATACGAACAGGCCGCCGGAACTCTACCTTCGGGATTTGCAGGGCAAGGCGGAAAAGGTGACATCCTCGCCCGGGCCCGATTTCTTCTCCTATCCGTGGATGGATGTACCCATCGTGCAAATCCCCGCGCGGGACGGCGCCAAAGTGCCGGCTCACCTCTATAAACCCGCGAACTGGAAGAGCGGCGGGCCGCTGGTGATCTTCGTCCATGGCGCCGGATATCTTCAGAACGTGACGCGTGAGTGGTCCTACTATGCGCGGGAGTATATGTTTCATCACCTTCTGCGCGAACGGGGCTATCTCGTGCTGGATCTGGATTACCGCGGTTCGGCGGGCTACGGGCGCGATTGGCGCACCGCAATCTACCGCCACATGGGCGGCAAGGATCTCGACGACCAGGTGGACGCGGTGAAATGGGCAGTCAAGCAATACGGAGCCGACCCGAAGCGCGTGGGAATCTATGGAGGCAGCTACGGAGGATTCATCACGCTGATGGCGATGTTCACGCAGCCGGATGTCTTCGCCGCCGGCGCTAGCCTTCGCCCCGTCACCGACTGGGCGCATTACAACCACGAGTACACATCGAACATCCTCAACTTGCCGCAAAAGGACGCCGAAGCCTACCGGTTGTCCTCGCCCATCTATCACGCCGCCGGGCTCAAGGGAGCGCTGCTCATCTGTCACGGGATGGTGGACACCAACGTGCATTTTCAGGACTCCGTCCGCCTCGCGCAGCGCCTCATCGAACTGCGCAAAGAGAACTGGGAATTGGCCGTCTATCCGGTGGAAAACCATGGATTCGTCCAGCCTTCCTCATGGGCGGACGAGTATAAGCGCATCCTGAAGCTGTTCGAAGCGAACCTGCGCCGCTAGAAAGCCCGCTGTTCCTCTTAGAATATGAATGAGCACAGCAACTCCACCTGATTCGATGCCGTGCTGGCCGATCGCACGGCGCCGGGTGGATCTTTCGCCCACCGTGTGTATCGCGCCACTGGACTGATCTTCATCGTCTTGTGGTGCATTTCGATTCCCCCACCCGCCGTGAAGCCGTACCGTGAGGGGTTGTAGCCGTTCACGTTGCCCGCCGCGCGGAAGGACGGTCCGGCCTCGATCACCGGGCGAACCCGCGCATCGGGCCGGAAGCGGTACTTCGCCGGCACGGGCAGTTGCCAGGTCAAGACAGTGAACTCGAACGCGCTCTCGCCGGGAACAAGTTCGCCTTGGACGAATACGGCCCCGTAGCTGTGAGCGCGTAACGGACGGTACAACCCATCGAGTTCGATGGATAACCGGCGGCTCAGTTTCAACTCGGCAGCCAGCCCCACGGCATAGCCCCGTGCTTCGTCCAGCCGTTCGGGCCGGCGCATCTCTTCGAATCCTCCCGTCAGCGGAAGGCCTCCAATGACTCCGAGACCAAGCCTCCCGTTCCACAACCGGCCATGGCGGATGGGAGCGGCATAGCTGATCCCGGTCACAAACTCGATCTGGTCGCGTTTCGTCGCGGCTCTCGGATAATCACCGTCATACTGCCATCGTGTGTACCGCAGCGCCGGTGAGATTCTCAGCAGGCCGAGGCGAAACTCCACTCCCGCTCCAATCGTCGCTCCAAACTGGGAAGGCTCCGCCGGAGCCGGATTGTGCCGCGTTCTGAATGACGGGCCCCCCTCGAGAAACGGCCGCGCGGCCCCAACCGGCGGCAACCGGTATTTCGCCAGGACCGGCCACTCCCATGTGCCTGGAACCACCTCGCCGAGGTATCGCGAAGTCCCGCCGGCGAAAACGTCTCGCATTTGCAAATGAAGATTACGGTGCAAAGCATTCGCTTCGAGAGAGAGTCCCTTGCCCAAGCCAACCTCGACGGAGAGGCCCGCAAGAAAGCTCCGCTTATCGGAAAACCAGTCGAACGCGGCCGGAAATCCGGGCGTCTCCTGGCCAGTGTAGACTCTGGAAATTGGGAAATCTCTCGTAAGAGGCGTTCCTCCGACGAATCCCAGCGATAGGCGCTGTCCGGAAATGACCCCGTGGACGAACAGAAGTCCCGCCGTGGCCTTCCACAGGGTTCGCGCGAAGGTGTGATTCCGCATATATTTCAAGTTGGACGTGACCCGCGCGCTCGCCGTTTCAGGCGTGCGCCGGCCGTCAGAAATCAATGGACGCCAGCACTTCGCTCGGCCGCTTGTCGAACGCCCTGCTAATGGCGAGGAAGCTTTCGATGCTTGGCAGATGGGCTCCGCGTTCGATGGAGCTGATTTGCGAAACGCTGAGTCCCGTCGATTGCGCCAGTTCTTTCAGCGACCAGCCTCGTTCGGCGCGCAGCAGTTTGATGCGCTGGCCCAGCCGCTCGCGCAGGAGCTGCCGCGGCGTCTTCCCTAGCCCAAAGGCCTCGACGGCGCTCTTCAAAGTCTGCCGCAGTTGGGCGAGCGTAAACGGTTTCGGCAGGTAGTCGAACACCTTCATCCGGAAGGTATTGCGCATATCCTCGAGCGAAGGATATCCGGTGATGATGATGACGCACAGCGCCGGCCAGCGCGCCAGAAGCTGCTCCAATACTTTATCGCCGCGAATCTCGCCCATCTTCATATCGAGAAGGACGATGTCCGGCAAGCTCTGCTCGCAGGCGGCGACCAACTGCTCGGGGCTGGCGAAAGCTTCCACCGTGTATAGGCCTTCATCAACGAGCAGGTCTTCGATATAAGTACGGAAGTCGGAGTCGTCATCGAGCACCGCGACACTGGTCTTGTTAAGCATGAGGCAGTTTCACCTCCAGGCGCGCTCCTCCTCCAGGCCGGTTCGATGCCTTGATCGACCCGCCGCGCTGGCGAATGATCCCGTCCGATACCGTAAGGCCGAGACCGGTGCCCTTGGCATCGAGCCGCGTGCTGACAAATGCCTCGAAGATCCCTGGCAGCACGTCGGGCGGTATCCCGCCGCCGTCGTCCTCCACCGTGATGAGCACCCAGTTCTTTCCGCCTTCCTCCGCCACCTGTGACGCCACCGTGATTGAACCGGACGGACCCACCGCGTTCAAGGCATTGCGCAGAAGGTTGACGAACACCTGGATCAGACGGTCCGGGTTGCCCACCACGCGATGTTCTTCCCGCACAAGGTTGCTGAAGTGGATTCCGGCAGCCTTGTCGTCGATGGCCAGCAGGCTCCATGCCTCTTCTACAACTGGCCGAATGGAAACGGGCTCCACTTCCTGACGGCGGGCGCGCGCGAAGTCGACCAGCGATTCGCTGATGCGCCGCATCCGCTGGGTGACTCGCAGCATCCTGGCCAGGCGGTCCCGGGCCGGCTTCTCCGGCGCCGTCTCCAACAGCTTTTCGATCGAGCCATGCAGAACGGTCAGCGGCGTGTTAATCTCGTGCGCCACACTGGCGCTGAGCATGCCGATGCTCGCCAGACGGTCCTGGTCCTCGAGGTGCTTCTTCGCCGCTTCCAGCATTTCGTTCTTCGCGCGCAGGTCCTCCAACGCGCGCGCAAGGTTGTCCTCGTGCCGGCGTAGCTCCTCCACCGTGGCATTTCTCGAACGCATGATCTGTCCGATTTCATCGTCCAGAATTTCCTCGCCGCGAATCAACTCATGGGCGCGGTCGTCTTCCCGCGTCGCCCGGTCCGCGCGCAGCATCACCTTGATCGGGCGGTATACGTACTGCGGCATAATCAGGAATTCGAGCGTCAGCACGGCCAGCACATAGATGGCGCCCAGGACAACGAACAGCGTCCGCTTGGCGCGCTCGATCATGTCCCGGTAGAACTTGTCCGGCGTTCGCAAGCGCCGGTATATTCCTTGCCCCGCCACTTTGCGCCAGGCAAAATCGCTTTGCGCCGCATCCCTCCAGATGAGACCCGGGTTCGCATCCAGCCACTCCCGAATCGCGGGCGGAATGCGCAATTCTTCCGCGGTCCCCTCGCGGAAATTGTACAGCTCCGTCCCCGGCATCCTGGGCAGCGGCCGGTTGTCGGAGAAGATCTGAATGAGCAGACTGTTCTCACGCAACCGCGCGCTCGCCACCCGGCCTTCGAACAGTGGGATAAGCGAAAAATAGGCTGCGCCGGCAAGGATCAGAAAGAAGGTGTTGTGCAGCACGATCAGCTTCGGACGCACCTTCAGATCGCCGAACAGACGGCCCAAACCGCGTGGCGCCCGATGCCGGTCAGTCTTCACCAAGCCTCCCATTGTAAGCTAGTGGGATTGCATGTTTATCTACGCCTGCACGATCTTTCTCAGTGCATTTTTGTTGTTTCAGGTTCAACCGGTCATCGCCCGGATGATTCTTCCCTGGTTCGGTGGCTCAGCCGCGGTCTGGACCACATGCATGTTGTTCTTCCAAACGGTCCTGCTTCTGGGCTATCTCTACGTGTATTGGACCGTCAAGTACCTCCATCCCAGGCGCCATGCCTATCTGCACATGGGACTGCTCGCGGCAAGCGCGCTCCTGCTGCCGATCACGCCCGCGGCCAAATGGAAGCCCGTGGGCGGAGCGAATCCATCCATCGCGATCCTGCTGCTTCTGGCCGCCTGCGTCGGAGCGCAGTATTTCCTGTTGTCCACCACCAGTCCGCTGCTGCAATCGTGGTACTCGCGCACCGGGAAGGGTGTGCTGCCCTACAGGCTCTTCGCGCTCTCCAATCTCGGATCGATGCTGGCGCTTATCAGCTACCCGGGAGCGGTGGAGCCGTACTTGAGTTCCAGCCGCCAGGGAACGGTCTGGTCGTTCGCCTACGTGGCGTTCGCCGCCCTCTGCGCCTTCACCGCATTCGTCACCACCCGCCGCATCGTGTGGGAGCACCCGCTGGAAGCGGCGCCCGGGGAAGACGCGGGCGACCCGCCCGGAGGCTGGACGCTGGCCCTGTGGGTGGCGCTGGCGGCATGCCCGTCCGCGCTTTTGCTGGCTGTCACGAATCACCTCACCCAGGACGTAGCCTCCATCCCGTTCCTCTGGATTGTGCCGCTGGTGCTGTACCTTCTTTCCTTCATCTTGTGCTTCGATGCCGACGGCTGGTACATCCGGCCGCTGTTTGTATTCCTGCTGGTTCCCGCATTGGCTTCCATGGCCTACTTCCTGCATGCGGGAACGGAAGACGTGCACATGAAGGCGCTGTTAGGCACGTTCTCCGGGGCCTTCTTTGTATGCTGCATGGTGTGCCACGGGGAACTGGTGAAGCGGAAGCCTCATCCCCGCTACCTCACCTCGTTTTACCTCATGCTGTCCGTTGGCGGAGCGCTCGGCGGATTGTTCGTCGGGCTCATTGCCCCCTATGTCTTCATCTCGTATTTCGAGTTCCCCATCGCTCTGGTTCTGTGCGGCATTCTTGCCATTGTGGTGCTGGTAACCGACAGGCAGTCGCGGTTCTACCGGCAATGGACTTCCTGGACGATCACGCTCATGGTGACCGGAGTCCTGCTGTTGGGCGTGTTTCTCGGCGGCGCCGTCCGGCGGAACGTTCACGATTACAAGATCGTGGAACGGAACTTCTACGGTTCGCTTCGCGTGCGGGAGACGGGGAAACGGGACGAGTGGACCGCCTACCGGACCCTGTTGCACGGCGCCATCAATCACGGCGAGGAATGGACCAACCCGAAGCGGCGGCTCGACCCGCTCACCTATTACTGCCCGGCAAGCGGTGTGGGCCGCGCCATTCGCGCCCGGGAACCCGGCCAACCGCAGAAAGTCGGCGTCTTCGGCCTGGGCGCGGGTAGCATTGCCGGTTTCGCGCGCTGGGGAGATTATTACAAGTTCTACGAGATCAACCCGCTGGTGGTGAGCCTGGCAAAGTCGGAGTTCTACTACATCACCTCCGCCCCGGCGAAGGTGGATGTCGTGCTGGGCGACGCCCGCCTTTCCCTCGAGCGGGAGCCCCAACAGAACTTCGACGTCTTGGCGATTGATTGCTTCTCCGGAGATTCCATTCCCGTTCACCTGCTGACGCGTCAGGCTTTCGAACTGTATTTCCGTAACCTGAAGCCGCAAGGCATTCTGGCCGTGCATGTTTCGAACCGGTACCTGGAACTGGAACCCGTCGTGGAAAGGATTGCCACAGCCATGGGCAAGGCCACGTTCGACGTCGAGAGCGATGAGGACGGCGAAGGAAACTGCTTCAGCTCCACGTGGGTTCTGGTGGCCTCGAGTCCGCGCGTATTCGAGCGTAAGGTCTTCCAGGGCGTGGGTAAGCCCGTGGAGGCGGCTCTGCGGGTGCGGGTGTGGACCGATGATTACTCAAGTCTGCTGAGCGTGCTCAAGTAGGCTCATGTAACTCAACGCGAATTGTGGAACGGCGTCTTGATCTATAATGGGCGCTATCTCGAGGGGGCGCCATGAATCCTGAGGTTCGCCTGTGTTTCTGGATCTGGCAGACTTGCCGCCCGCGGAGCGGGAACGGGTCTTTCGGGAGCGGCTGATCAACGCGGAGCTAAGGGCGGAGGTGGAGTCTCTGCTGGACTACGATTCGACGAATCGGGAACGCCTTCCGGACCTGGTATCGGGCGCCGCGACCGAGCTGCTGCCTTCGAAGGACGACCGGTTGGGCGCATGCTGCGGGCAATTTCGTATTGTCCGGTTGCTCGGTTCCGGCGGAATGGGGCACGTTTACCTGGCCGAGAGAACGGACGGGGAAATCCAACAACAGGTGGCGATCAAGCTGTTGGGCTTTCAGGGCCGGTACTCTCAATGGCGCGGCCGTTTTCTGAAAGAGCGCCGGATGCTGGCTACGCTCAATCACCCGTCCATTGTCAAAGTAGTCGACGCGGGGCATACGGAGGATGGCCAACCGTACCTCGCCATGAAGTACGTGGAGGGGACGCCGATCGACGTCTATGCGGAGGGGATCGGAGAGCGGGAGCGGCTGCAACTGTTTCTCCACGTGTGTGAGGGGGGTGTCCCATGCCCACGCCCAAAAGAGCGTCGCGCTGGCGAGAACGCTCCCCCCAGGCAATCGCCGCCTGAGCAGCGGATTGAACATGCTCTCGAGCGCGCTTCGCGATGAGGGAGACCTGGATGGCGCTCTACGGGCCGTCCGGGAAGCGCGCGAGGTCGCCGAAAAACTATCCGGCGTGAGCGAGACATCGCGGATGATCGCTCTCCACGGAGCCCTCATCCGGCAAGGACTGCTTTTGGGCGAAGACGGCGGCATCAGTCTGGGGCGGCCTTTGGAAGCAATCGAACCTCTTCAGAAAGCCCTGGATCTCACCGAGGAAGCCGCGCGGAAAAACCCAAACGATTTCACGAGTCGAGGGCGGCTGGGAGCAACGGCCGGGGCGCTTGGTTCGATCTTGCGCCACCGGGATCCACGGCGGGCGCTGGCTGTTTGTGATCTCGGCATTCGCCGGCGGGGGGAAGCGGCGAAGAACGTCACGGCGCGGCGCGACTGGGCCGAACTGCCGGCTGTTTCCTCCTAACCGTTGCTTTCCCTTGGCCGGCCCGTGGAGGCCAGGCAGCGGATGGAGCAGGCGCTGTCAGTCTTCCAGGCGGCGCATGAATATCCCGCGGAACGTATTTCCCTGGATAGCGGCCTGGTGACGGTGCTCGCCGCGCTGGCGGATTACCACGCCTCTCGCGGCGATTCGCGGCGGGCGATTGCGGCGTACCAGGAGTTGCCGGACAAAGTGATGGCCTCGAAACCTGATCCATGGAGCGACCTTCGGGACGCTAAAAAATTGTCGAACTTGTACCGGCCGCTGATCGGTCTCTATCGCGTGGTCCGCGATGGCGCGAAGGCGGACGCGATGGAGGCACGGCGCCTGGAGTTGCCCACCCCGCCATGCCGCACACTGTGGCGCCACAGGCGCTCCGGATGTCCCGAGTCCGCAACCTGAACCATGGTCGGCCACGCCAAGGCGAACCCGGCCACCAGCGCCACGCCGGCGCCCGCCTTATACGACCACACGCCCATCCGCCTCGCGGCCAGCGCAATCGCCATCCCCACAAGGAAGAACACCCACGCCCCAGTGCCGGTCCTCCACAAATTGCGATGCCACGAGCGGCGCCATCCACACAGCCAGCGCGCCCAGCGCCACACGCAGCGTCGTTCTTCCCGGTTGTGACATATAAAAAGTGTGCTCCCGGACGATTCCCACCAACGTCTCGCAAAGAATCCACGGCGCGAACCCGAACAGTCCCCGCCCGGCCTCCCTCCGCTCCCGGCAGAGATCGTGAAATGCCTGCGCCATCCCCTCGCCGAACCGCTCACGAAAAGGCGGCGGATACAGCCGCGGCGGCATCGCGCGCTAAGTCCCGTAGCGCCGGTCCGCGGGGTCAGCGGCCATCTGCGATACGTCCTTCCGCAACCGCCACCACGCGGTGATACCGTTTCAGCTCCGCTTCCAGCGCCGCCCGTCCCGCTTCTGTGAGCTCGTAACAGACTCGCCGCTCGTCGCCCATCCGCGGATCGGCCCGCTGATCGCTTTCCCGGATCAGCGCGGCCTCCTTCATTCGCCCTATCGAGCCATACAGCGTCCCAGTGCCCATCTTCGCCTTGCCCTCCGAGTCCGCCTCCACCTGTTTCATGATTCCGTACCCGGGCCGCTCCCCGGTCGAAAGCGCCGGCAGGATGTGCAGCACCGCGGCGCTGCCGCTCGTGAGCGCGGTGGTCTTGCCGATGTTCGGCTTGCTGGCGGCGGCGTGGCTGTCCGGCATGCGCCGGCATGGGAATGCCGGCCGGCGGATGTAGCAAAATGGTGAAGTCCAGCCATTTGGACAATCGCGCCGGGATTGCGGACCGGCGCGTGAACGCTAAGAATACGTTGCTCGTGGAGGCGCGCCTTGCGCCGTGTCCACAGTCCAAGGAGAAAAAATGATCGCTGGAAAATCAGCCATTCAGGAACTGCCCTTCTTCGTAAACGGGAAACGGGAGAAGGGTCGGGCCGGGGCATTGCACCCGGTGCGGAACCCGGCTTCGGGGGAGGTGATTGCGGAAGCGCCGTATGCCGGCGAGGCGGAGGTGGATCATGCGGTCCGCTGCGCGCACCAGGCGTTCCTGAAGTGGCGGGAGGTTCCGGTGGTGGACCGCGTGCAGGCGCTCTACCGCTACAAAACGCTGCTCGACAAGCATCACGAGGAGGTGGCGCGGATCCTTACGAGAGAGAACGGTAAGACGCTCGACGACGCGAGAGCGAGCGTGCGGCGTGGCATCCAGATGGTGGAGGTGGCGTGCGGGATGCCTTCGCTGATGATGGGCGATTCGCTGCACGATGTGGCGAAGGACATCGATTGCCACACGATTCGCCAGCCGCTGGGTGTCTGTGTGGGGATCTCGCCGTTCAATTTTCCGGCGATGGTGCCGATGTGGATGTATCCGTTCGCCATCGCGTGCGGGAATACGTTCATATTGAAGCCTTCGGAGAAGGCGCCGATGACGCCGTTACGGACGGCGGAGTTGCTCCACGAGGCGGGGCTTCCGGCGGGCGTTTACAACGTGATCCACGGCAGCAAGGAGACGGTGGACGCGCTGATGGCCCATCCGCTGGTGAGGGCGGTTTCGTTCGTAGGCTCGACGCCGGTGGCGAAACATGTGTACGAAACCTCGGCGCGGCACGGGAAGCGGGTGCAGGCTTTGGGCGGGGCGAAGAACCACCTGATTGTCACTCCCGGAGCGAACCTCGAAAAGACGGTGGAGGCGATCATCGGGTCGGCGTTCGGCGCGGCGGGGGAGCGGTGCCTCGCCGGCAGCGTGCTCGTGCCGGTGGGAGACGTCGCCGGGCCGCTACTCGAACTGCTGCTGGAGCGGACGAAGGCGATCAAGGTAGGCGACGGCGGCGATCCCGCTTCCGAGATGGGGCCGCTGGTGACCGAGGAGCACTGCCGGCGGGTTACCGGCTACATCGAGAAGGGTGTTGCCGAGGGGGCTACTCCGCTGGTTGACGGCCGCCGGATCGAGGCCGGCAAGGGGTATTTTGTGGGACCCACCATCTTCGACAACGTGACTCCGGAGATGGCCATCGCCAGGGAGGAGATTTTCGGCCCGGTGCTGAGCGTGATCCGGGTGAAGACGGTGGACGAGGCGATCGAACTGGTGAACCGCTGCCCGTTCGGAAATACGACATCAATCTTCACGAGTGACGGCGCGGCGGCGCGGCGCTACGCACACCGCATCGAGGTGGGGATGGTGGGGGTGAACATCGGCGTGGCGGCGCCCATGGCGTTCTTCCCGTTTGCCGGATGGAAGGCTTCCTTCTTTGGGGATCTGCACGCGCATGGGAAGGACGCGGTTGCATTTTATACGGAGCAAAAGGTGATTATGACGCGGTGGTTTTGAGGGGTACGGGCGTTCAAGCCAACCGCGGCTGTTTCGGATCGCGCTTCAACCAGCGGAAGGCCGGGATGGAGTTCTTCCAGAAGAACTTCTCCGCCGCGCCCCGTCCTTTGGCGAGGAAGTACGCCATCAGGATGTCAAGCGCCTGCTTATTCCGGCCCGCATAAACAAGGTAATCTTCCCCGAAGATGTCCCAAATGAAATCCATCGTGGGCTTGTACGCGGCCGGATCGAACGGCCCCTGCGCGGCGGAGCGTGGACGGTACAGGCCCGAAACCTTGGCGTATGCCTTACGATGCCGGAGTTCCTTGAGATTGTTTGAATAGCTCTTGAAAACACCGGGGTCAGTGGGGAGCGCGAGGGCCTGGAGGTGGCCGGCGACGACGCGAAGGTCCGGTACTTTGTCGGTGAGACGGAGGGTCGCCTCGAAGAGGTCAAACCGCGGGTTGGCCACTTCGAGAGTGAGACCCGTCTGTGCGAAGATTTTCATGTTCTCGATGAATTCCGGCTTGTCCACCGCGGTGACCAGGTTGTGCTGCTTCCAGACGTTGCCGTAGCGGATGCCGAGAAACAGCTTGTTGCGATGAAACCGTTCCAGATACTCGGGAAAATCCGGTTTCACGGGGTCGAGGTCGCCGACAGTGCCGACAATCATCGGCTCACTTTCGATCATCATGAGGACCCAGAGGTTGTCCTCGAGCCACGGGCTGGCCTCCACTTCGATCCCGCCGGCGATGCCGAGAGGAATGGCCGTTTCACGGAAATTGCGCGGCAGGAAGGGCGGGTTGTTTGGGGTGAAGGGGAAGGGCGCCCCCTGGGGGCGCGTCTGGTCGTAAAGATGGAAGTGCGTATCGATGATGGGGATGGGGGCAGGCTCGGCGGCGGCCATGGTTGCTGCCGCTCCGGCGGCGAGAACGCTTCGCCGGCTGGGCGCTTCCAGAGTCCGGGCAGATTTGCTATCCTCGATCATTAGTTGGATCCCCCTATTGCCCTGAATTTTATATCAGTTGGGGGCGCCGGTGCACGGGCTCTGCCCGGCTTCGAACACGGACGGCGCCTTCGGATGGAACTCCGTTCGCCCATTCTGCATCTACATTGTTAGCAAGGTATTTGGCTTGAGAGGATTACGCCTGCAAGCCGCCGCCGGAGCGGTCCTTCCGGCGTTGACGCGGCTGAATTTGATTTCCCGTCGTAAACCGAACATAAACTTGGACTTTGCGTCGCGTTCAGGCACCCAGGACCAGCCTGCCCGGCGGAGGGAAGATGGAAGATTTTCACGATCACGCTCTATTTGAAACCTCTGATTCGCTCAGCCGCATCCTGAGCGAACAGGCGGAGCCTTCTGAATTTCCGGAGAGCGAATTGCGCGGCGAAGACGCGCCCCATCCCGTCGGCGAACCCGTATCCACCGATGACCCCGTTCGAGCATATCTGCGGGAGATGGGCACGATTTCCCTGCTGACCCGCGATGGGGAGGTCGCTTTGGCGCGGCGTCTGGAGCGCGGCAAACACCGGGTGCGCAAGACGCTTTCCCGCGCCCCTGTCGTGCAGCGGCTGGTGTTGTCGCTTTATGAGGACGTGCTGCAATCGAAGCTGCGGCTGGACGATATCGCCGAAGTGGGCGGCCCTGACGGCGCGGCCAAGGAGCGCAAGCGCTCGGAAGCCAGGCGGCGGTTCGTGGCGGTGCTGAAGCTGCATAACGAATTGACCACATTGGAGAAAAAGCTGGCCGCCACGCCTGCGCGCCACGTGCGGGTGCAGGCGGAACTGCGCGGTAAAATGGTCCGGCTGGGCATCCGTTTTTCCCAAGCCATCCGCGAGGCGCCGTTCTCGGCGGCCGGCTGGAAGCGGCTCGAAAGCGCCTACAAGCGCGCGGCGGAAGAAGTCCTGACTCTGGAATCCGAATTGGCGCGGCTTCTGTTGCAGCATAAGGATTCGGCGTCCGTCCGGGAGACCCGGCGGCTGCTGCGCGAGAAGGAAGCCGCTTTCGAAGCCAAGGCGGCCGATTGGCGGAAGGGCCTGAACGCCATCCACCGCGGGGAGTTGGAAGCCCAGCAGGCGAAGAAAGCACTGGTGGAGGCAAACCTCCGCCTGGTGGTTTCCGTGGCCAAGAAGTACGTGAACCGCGGACTTCACCTCCTGGACCTGATCCAGGAGGGCAACATGGGGCTGATGCATGCCGTGGACAAGTTCAACTACAAGCTAGGCTACAAGTTCTCCACGTACGCCACCTGGTGGATTCGCCAGGCGGTGACGCGCGCCCTCGATGACCAGTCGCGCACCATTCGGATACCCGTTCACATGAATGAGAGTCTGACGAAATTCGTGCGGGCCTCGCATGAACTCGAAAAGGAGTTGGGCCGCAGGCCGACCAATGAGGAAATCGGCGTGCGCATGGAAACCTCGGCGCAGAGAGTGCAGGAATTGCGGGCAATCTCCCGCGATCCGGTCTCGCTTGATCTCCAGGTGGGGCGTGACGGCGAGTCCGCCTTGCGGGATCTGATCGAGGACCGCTGGCGCCGCCCGCTGGTAGATACTCTGTTCGACAACAACGTCCGCGAGGAGACAGCCGGCGTGCTGAGAATCCTCCAGCCCAATGAAGAAAAGGTGATCCGGCTCCGATTCGGCATCGGCTGCGATCGCGAGCACACGCTGCAGGAAATCGCCCAGCAGTTCAATGTGAGCCGGGAGCACATCCGCCAGATCGAGGCCGAGGCGCTGCGCCGCCTCCGCAACCCCGAGTGCGCCCATCGCCTGCGCCCGCTGACAAGCGTTCTGTAGACGCCCGGCTACGGGATGACGTTCAATCCGGAATCCGTCACAAGTTCCTTCGCTCCAGGAACTTCCAACTCGGGCATCGGCATGCCTTGAAAGAGCTTCCGGCAGGGCTTCGCCAGCCACCGCGCCCAACGGTTGGCGCTTTTCCGCCGCGCGCTGTCGGTGGCGATCCCGGTGTTGGCGTACATCTGCCGGTAGAGCTTGGAGATGAGCACAAACGCGAGGCGCGATTTGAGCGACTTGCAGCAGTGAGCCCGCTTCCAGATCTCAGCGAGGCTGTAGAAGCGGTCCCAGATTCCCTGCGTTCGCTTCCTGATCTCTTCCGAGGACATCGTAGGATGCGGAGCGTAGAGCTTCGGTC
>JAIXKK010000091.1 GCA_026954325.1 Bryobacterales bacterium
ATCTTGTAGTGGAAGCAACCCCCGTTTCAGGATCATCTTGTATTGGACAATTCTGAAGCAGCGGAGGATGCAGCGCCGTGCTATACTGCTAGTTCGTCTTAGGACGATGAACCCCGCCTTAACCGGAAGTGGGCGCGTAGCTCAACTGGCAGAGCAACTGACTCTTAATCAGTAGGTTGAAGGTTCGATTCCTTCCGCGCTCACCATAAGATTCAAGGCTCGTCCTGAACCTGCCCCGCCGGCGGAGACAAACAGCTAAGACACAGTTGGCCGTCCGCTGAAAAACAGTCGACCGACAAGACCTAGAAGAAACCCGCCAGCGTTCACCTCCATGCCGGGGTCCTCGCTTGTCCTGGCCTGAATTGGCTTGAAAGCTCTCCTTGGTTTGAGTCCCGGCGGTTGCTAACATGGAAAGAGCATCTACATGTTTCGTTTCGAGACCGCCGGCGAGTCCCACGGCGAATGTTTAGTGGCGACGTTAGTGGGCCTGCCAGCCGGTATCCCTATATCTTTGCAAGCGATCAATCACGAACTCTGGAGACGCCAGCAGGGTTACGGTCGCGGCGGCCGGATGAAGATCGAAACCGATTCGGTGGAGATCGTCTCCGGGGTGCGCCATTCGCAGACCATCGGATCGCCCATCGCACTCATCATTCGCAACCGCGACTGGAAGAACTGGACCGAAATTCTTCCGGTTGAGGATATCGAGGGAGGCGAGGACAAGAAAAAACCCATGACGCGCCCGCGGCCCGGGCATGCGGACCTGGCCGGAGCCATCAAGTACAACTTCCAGGACGCACGCTATATCCTCGAACGGGCCAGCGCGAGGGAGACCACGGCGCGAGTGGCGGTGGGCGCCATCGCGAAAGCGTTTCTCGCGCAGTTCGGCATCCGTGTCCTCAGCCATGTCATCGGGGTTGGACCGGTGCGGCTGGAGCGTTCGGTTACCTGGGACGAAATTGAGGCGCTCGCGATGAAGGAAGACGTGCTGCTCGGGTGCGTGGACGCCGAAACCGAGGCGAAGATGAAGGAAGCGGTCGACGTGGCTTATCGCACCGGAGACACCATCGGCGCCATCTTCGAAGTGCGCGCCCACGGCCTGCCTCCGGGCTTGGGCTCCCACATCACCTGGGATTCGCGGCTCGACGGGCGGCTGGCGCAGGCCATCGTCTCCATGCAGGCGGTCAAGGGCGCCGAGGTCGGCTGCGCGGAAGAGCAGGCCACCTCTTACGGCTCGAAAGTGCAGGATACAATACACTACGATAAGAGGGAGAGGCGCTTCTTCCGCGGCGCGAACAAGGCCGGCGGACTGGAGGGGGGGATGACGAACGGTCAGGACGTCTTTGTACGGGGATTTCTCAAGCCGATCTCGACTCTGCGCAAACCTCTGGAATCCGTCGATCTTGCAACCCGCGAGCCCTCGCTGGCGGCCTATGAGCGCAGCGACGTGTGCGTGGCCCCCGCGGCGGGGGTCATCGGCGAAGCGATGACGGCGATTGTTCTCGCGCAGGCGTTTCTCGAAAAATTCGGCGGCGATTCGCTTGCGGAAACCCGCCGCAACTACGAAGGCTACATCACGCAGGTCAGGGAGTTCTGATGGTCTACAAGATCGTGAAGTACGGCGATCCGGTGTTGGAGAAACCGTGTGATGCGGTGGAGGATACCGAGTTCGGCTCGTCCGAGTTGCGGGAGTTCGCCGAAGACATGTTCGAAACCATGTATTCGGCGAAAGGGGTGGGCCTGGCGGCTCCGCAGGTCGGCGTGTCGAAGCGGCTGACGGTAATTGACTGCTCGGTGGGAGAGGACCCGGAGCAGAAACTGGTGCTCATCAACCCTGAGATCACTCTCAAGGAGGGATCCCAGGTGGGCGAAGAGGGCTGCCTGAGCATTCCCGGCTTTCGGGAGGATGTGGAACGCGCGAAGAAGGCCACTATTCGCGCCTGGAATCTCGATGGCGAGTCCATTGAAGTCACTGGAGAGGACCTTCTGGCGCGCGCGATGCAGCATGAACTCGACCATCTCAATGGCATCCTGTTTCTCTCCCATCTCAGCCCGCTCAAGCGCGATCTCATTCGCCGCAAGATCAAGAAGATGATCAAGGCCGGCGAGTGGTAATGCGGCTTGTCTTCCTTGGCACGCCGCGGTTTGCGGTTCCCACGCTGGAGGCTGTGCTGGCCGCGGGGCACGAAGTAGCGGCCGTTTACACGCAGCCCGACCGGCCCAAAGGCCGCGGCCGGCAATTGCTCCCCTCCCCGGTGAAGGAATGCGCGCTCGTACACGGCCTCCGCGTGGAGCAACCCGAACGCATGAGGCGTCCGGAAGTGGTGGAACAACTGAAAGCCATCGAAGCTGACGTCATGGTGGTGGTGGGTTATGGCCAGATCATTCCCCAAACCATCATCGATCTGCCCCGGCTCGGCATCATCAATGTTCACGCCTCCCTGCTTCCGAAGTATCGCGGCGCCGGCCCCATTCAGTGGGCCATTGCCAACGGCGAGCGGACCACCGGAGTGACCACGATGCGCATCGATGCGGGGCTCGACACGGGCGACATGCTGCTGAAGCGCGAAACGGAGATCGGCCCGGAAGAGAATGCCGTCGAACTCGGCGGGCGTCTGGCGGTGATGGGCGCGGAGTTGCTGGTGGAAACGCTCGACGGGCTGGAGCGCGGCGTCATCACTCCGGCCCCTCAAAATAACGCCGAAGCCACCCATGCGCCGATTCTGAAGAAAGAGGATGGCCTCATCCACTGGAATCTGCCCGCCAGGCAAATTCACTGCCGCATCCGCGGATTCCAGCCATGGCCTGGAGGATATACGACGTTTCGAGGCCGGATCCTGCATGTCTGGCAGGCCCGTGTGGCGGAGGAAGGACTGGACCAGCCGCCCGGCACAGCGGTTCCCATGGGCGGAAGACTTTTGGTGGCGTGCGGTGAAAATTCCACCCTCGAATTACTCGAATTGCAGCTAGAGGGGCGAAAGAAAATACCCGCGCAGGCTTTTCTCAACGGGCAGCGGCTGGTAGAGTATGAATTCTTGGGGGAGATGAAAATTTGAAACTGCCGCTTGGCTATCGCTATGCGTCACTGTACGCAGGGATTCGTAAGGTCGCGCAGGATGATCTTGCCTTGATCGCGTCAGACACGCCCGCCGCTTGTGCCGGGGTGTTCACTCAAAATCGCGTACAGGCTGCTCCCGTGAAGGTGTGCAAGGCGCACCTGAAGGAGAGCCGCGGAGTGGCGGGCGCGATTCTCATCAACGCCGGCAACGCCAACTGCGCCACGCGCAGCGGAGACCGCGTGGCCCTGGCCTGCTGCAAAGCCGTGGCGAAACTGCGCAAGTCGCCTGTGTCGCACGTGCTTCCGGCCTCCACCGGTGTGATTGGGGTGGAACTCGATCCGAGGCTCATCACGGACGCGCTGCCCAAACTCGTCGCTTCGCTCTCCGATCGCAATTTTGAAGCCGTCAGCCGAGCCATCATGACCACGGATACGCGCCCCAAGACAGCCTCGGCGGAAGTCGCCGCCGGCAAGGGCACGGTGACCATCGCGGGTATGACGAAGGGCGCCGGGATGATTATGCCGATGATGGCGACCACTCTCGGGTTTGTTATGACCGACGCCGCCATCGCGCCTCCGATGCTCGCCGGCATGCTCCGCGAAGCGAACGAGGAGAGCTACAGCCGCATGAGCGTCGACGGAGACACTTCGACCAACGACACGCTTCTGCTGCTGGCCAATGGCGCTTCCGGACAGAAGATATCCGCGAAGGACCGCAACGTATTCACCGAGGCGCTGGCGCACGTCATGCAGGACCTGGCGCGGCAGATTGCGCGGGATGGAGAAGGAGCGAAAAAGCTCATCACCATTCATGTCGAGGGAGCGCCATCGAATGACGCCGCGGCCCGCATCGCGCGCGCCATCGCCAATTCGCCGCTGGTGAAAACCGCCGTAGCGGGCTCCGACCCCAACTGGGGCCGCATTGTGATGGCCGCCGGCAATTCCGGCGTAGCGTTCGAACCCGCCCAGGTGGACGTTTACATGCAGGGTGTCCGTGTCTGCCGCAAGGGACTCGCCGCCCCGTTTTCCGAGGACGCGCTGAAAGCGAAGCTCGATGAGAAAGAGGTGGACATTCATTTCGTCATCCAGGGCGGCGGCGAAGGACAGACACGTTTCTGGACCTGCGACTTCACGGAAGAGTACATTCGCATCAACGCGAGCTATCGCACATAGAAGAAGCTCATCATGCGCCGCCGGGAATGGATCCTGTTGCCTGCCGTTTCCCTCCTCCGGGGCGACGAACGGCAACAGTTGACGGACTGGCTTGGCGAACTCGCGGCGCGCCTTTCAGAGGATGACCCCGAGGAATTTCTCCACGCGTTCGATAAAGAGTTGCGCGGGCGTATTGAATCGAATGTCCGCGGAATGCTCCAGGGGTGGGAAGTAGCTTCCACCGTGGATATTCTCTCCATTGCAGGCGAGGGGGACCGCCGCACTCTGGAGTTGGACTGGTTTCTTCGCCTCAAACCACGCTCGCTCGTGGGGGCGACCACGGAGCGCCGCAAGCCGCTCAACATGGTGCTCCGCCGCGCCGGTAAAGCGTGGCGCGTCGTCGATTTCACGCCCATCGATTTCTTCTCCCCGCCTGAACCCTCCGTCCGGTGATAGATTTTTGTCCGGCGTTGCGCCTGAGAGGGTGAGAGAGAAATCGATGCCCACGCAAACCTCGAAGCCCGGAGTTAACCCTTCGCCATTCGCCTGGCATGAAGCGCAAGCCTGGAACCTGCCCACCATGCTCGAGGCCATCGCGCGCAACAACAAGAACTCCACCATGCCGAACGAAATGCTGGCGGTGATTTTCTTCGAGGAGACCGGATTCTGCAATGTGCAGCAGGCGGGCAAGAACGGCCCCGCCGTCGGCTTCGGCCAGATTGAAGTGGGCAACCGCGACAAGTTTCGCTTCTACAAGTGGCTGAATGACCCTGACCTGAACATCCCGGATGAGTTCATGGCGAAGTTGAAACAGGAAAAGCTGGATCTTCCGACGCTGAAGATGAAACAGTCGATTCAGGAGAAGGTGAAGACGAAGATGCTGGGCAGCAAGGAATATTCGGCCATGATGTCCTGCAAGTACCTCGAGTTCCTGTCGACCGTCGATGGCATGCAGCTTGAAGGGCTCATCGGAGCGCAGATCTCCTCGCACACCGAATACCGCACAAGGTTCTCCGAGGGGTACCAGTTACTGCGCAAGGCGCTCAACCTCACCGGGGTCACGGCGGATCAACTGCGCGATGAACTGATCAACGCCCTCAACCACGCCAAGCGGCGCGGCGCGGGCGAGAGCCTCTCCAACAAGAACAACCCGATCCCGAAGGATAATTTTAAATCGTTCTGGAACTGGATACTGCCCGCCGATTGGCTTGCCGGCCGCCCGGGCGTGGCGGCTTCCGCAAGCATGGTCTCCGCCAACGCCACGAACAGCTTGCCGGCCGTGCGGTAGCGGCTCACAGCAGGTGGAAATTCACCTCCACCAGCGCGGGAACGCGCACTGGTTTTCCGTTGCGTGTGCCGGGCTGAAAGCGCCACTTGCGCACCGCGTCGATCGCTTTCTCCTCCAGGCCCAGCCCCAGCGGCGATTGCACGCGGATGTTGTGCACCTGCCCGCGTTCGTCAATCTCCACGGACAGCACCACCGTGCCCTGCAACCGCGCCTTGCGGGCTTCCTCCGTGAATTCAGGCTCGATCATGTAGATGACTCTCGGCTGTGTTGTGATGCCCCCCTGCGAGCCTCCGGGGGCAATGCCGCCGTTGCCGTCCCCGAATGAGGGCCCGCGGTTGTTCCCAACACCTCCCCGCCCCATGGGACTTTGGCCGATTCCGGCCCCGCCCTGATTCCCATCAGACGGCGGGCCGGTGCGGGCCGTGAGGTCGCCCAACAGGCTCAACAGTTCCGGCTTTCTCGCCGGGTCCGGTTCTCCCAGAATGACAGGCTCCACCGGCAGCGACGGCATGGTTTCAGGGCGTTTCGTCGTGGGAGGAAGGAACTGCCGCGGCGCGGTTCGCGGCAACTCGCCTTTCGATGCCGGAAGCACGTCGTTCCCGCTGCCTCCCCCCCGCGCATTGCCGGGGGGAAGGCGCCATTCGAGCTTGATGCTGGTCCAATGGAGATCCGGCTGTTTGCGATTCTCCGGCAGTTCCTGCACGGCGGAAAGGTGCAGCATGGCAAAGACCGCCCCCATGTGCAGGAGGATGGAAGTGATCTGGCTGCAATGCGTCTTCATGGGTCTCCTCGCGTGCACGTCTGCTTCCAGGGTGGGCGCCGCCAGGAAACAACGACTTGCCGCCCGCTGAGGTGTGATCCAGCGGCAACAGTGTGGAACGCAGCAGCGAGGATGGCCCCGCGGAGGAGAGATTGCTGTTAGAGTAGAAAAAACTGGGAAACGGATGATTATCCGGAAAACGCAATTCGAGTTCATCGCAAATCAGAAAGAACAGTCGTTTGCGCGGCGCCAGGTCCCCTTCTTCCGTGAGTTGTGGAAAGACAGGGCCGCAAAATACGATGACCCCGAACTGGCCGCCCTACTGGCGGGCCTGATTCGCGAAGCCCATTCCTTTGGCATTGCCGGAGACCAGTTGGTGATGCGCTACGCCAGTTTTCAATTTGGATTCCGGGGAAGGCTTTCCGACCCGGCCCGATCCCCACAAACCGCGGCAATCCTTCGCGACTTCCACCTCATCGGAGAGGAGAAGGTGGAGCGGCTCGCTGACTGGATCGCCCGGCTGAGCGGCGGAAAGGCTCCGGCAAGTGCGGAAAAGTGATCCTTTAGTTGACTTTAAGGCGCTGGCGGCCGAGATTCTGGAAAAGGACCGCTCCATCCGGGAAAGAGTGCCCGGGCACCTGGATTCGCTCGAAAGCGTTGCCGGCTGCGGGGATGACAAGTGTCCTTCCTGCGGTTTTCCGCGCAGCCAGCGCCAGGATGCCATGACTCTGCGGCATTTCTTCATCCGCGACTCGGCCCGCTCGTTCACGGGCACGGACTGGCACGTTGCGCGAACCTCCTATCCGGGGAAGGACGCGCACAGCCTGATCCCGCAGTCCGTAATGCGCGCGAAGACGCGGGAAATTCTGAAGAAACACTTCGGAGGCGAGGCAAGCCCTTGCGACCTGGAAAACGGCGAGAGGTTCGGCGCATTCGAGGCGGACTTCCGGAAAACTATGTGGGACGTTTGCAACCAGCCCCCCGATGCGAGCGTGATCGCGAGCCGGGTCGGCAAGCTCAGGGATTGGGTGAATTCCAAGGCGGTAGTGGACCACTTCAATCTGGAGGAAAGGACCCAGGGGTTCCAGGCGCAGACGCACGCCGACGCCGTCATCTACCAGGACGAGTTGCCGGCGAGTTGGAAGCGGCTCGCGGCGGGGGTTCCGGGCGTCTATACGGAGGAAGCCGCCGAAGCACTTCTGGCCAAGAAGGAAACGAAGCTCAGCGTGAACGGGGCTCCGCTGGCAACTCCTGTCAAGGCAGGCGCCGTTAGGGAGGACCGTTTCGCAGGGAAGAGCTTGACGGTGGAAGTGAACGGAAAAACGGTCCGATACCAACTGATGGATGGCGGCCGCCCCGTCCCGCCGGGCACGGAAGGGCTGACTTCGGAGCAGCGGAAGGTGTACGAAAAGTTCCGGGGAGAAAGCCCGCGGATTTTTGACGGGGTCCAGGTGGAAAGACACGACGACGGCTCGGTGAGCCTGCACAAGAAGAAATACGACGAAGAGAAGAACATCGCCTTGGTTTACACACGCAAGATGGACGCCGAAGCCAAGACGCTGGCGTACGACGTGCGGGGCTACAAGAAGGACGAAGGCGACGTAAAGGAACTCTACTCGCGTTCTCTGCTGGGAGGAGGAGGCGTGAAGAAATCGGCACACTGGCCGGATCAGATATTCGAGAACATCATGGGTAAGCCGTTCACCGGAGGGACGCAGTGTTCCTATTGTGAAGAGGTGCAGGCCGATGAAACCTTGTGGCAGCGGTACGCATACTATCAATCCCATCGGGACAGCACCCCAATGGCCTACGTGGGCCGCGAGATGTTGGCCAAACTGGATCAGGAAGGGCCCGAGAAGGTTTTCCACGATTACATGACAGGTGTGGTTAGCGAGTTGAGGGGGCGAGCCGGGGCGGATTGCCGGAAGCAGCGCGAAGCGGCACAGAAGGCTGCCGCCGCCTCTCCCGCGGCGGCGCCCACGGCAGCGGCGCTGCCGGCCGCGTCGGCGGAAGAATTGGGCATTGCATATAATGCGGCGCTGCAAACGTCCCGGGATACGGAGGGAGGGATTCCCGTGAAAACGAAAGCGGCAATCGCGCGGCTGAACGGACTGTTGGCAGGGAAAGCTTTTCCGAAAGAGAAGATCAAAGAACTCTCTGACGCTATCCGGGCCGAAAATGCGAAAAAGGATTGAGAGGAGAATCCTACCCCGTGGGAATCGAAGAAAACTTGACCGGCGCCGGCAGGCACAGAACCGCGGTGGAGGCGCTCGTCCGGCTGGACCGCCCGGTAGGGGAGATTCGCCGGATGCTGGCGCCCATTTCGCTCGACGCCAACCTGGTTCCACCGGCTATCCTGCGGCGCGCGGATGTTCTCTCCGTGCTCCAGCGCTACCTTGACGGCCAGTTGGAAGCGCAGGATCTGGAACATTGGGCGGAGTTGTTCGAAGGACGCTCCGATGTGCAATGCGAAGATACGCCGGACCACATCCTGGACCAGGTGATGCTGGAACTGGCGCATCCCCTGCTCTATGAGCCAATCACGAAGGACACCATCGAGATTAAAGTGATCCTGCTCGGCTGATCAAAACAATCTATGGCCGCACCGGCGGAGCGTTCGACGGCGGCGCGGGGACGCCATCCACCGTGCGCGGCTCCATCAACTCCACCCTGGTCCCGTCCGGATCATACAAATTGCACTGCCGCCTGCGGTTGATTCCCACGCGGATTTCCAACGTCCTTGAATAGTCTTTCCGCGCCGGCTTGGCCTCGATCATCGCCACCGCCCGCGCCATATCCGGCACTTCGAGCGCGATGTGATGCGCCGTCCCGCGCTTGTCCGGCGCCGGCATCCGGTCATAGAGCATGAACTCGATGTAGTCTGTCCCGTCAGGAACCTGCATGTTGATCCAGCTCAACTCCTTGCCGTCCTTGCTGCCGCGCCAGATCTCGCGGAATCCGAGAATGTCGCGGTAGAACTCCATCGCCGCCCGGGTGGAACCCACGAGAATCCCCAGGTGCAGAATGCGCGTCGAAACCCGCGACGGACCGAGGAACTTCCCCGCGTCGCGCCGCGACCAGCCGGCGGGTTCATACTGCACAATCTCGACGGTATGCCCATCGGGATCCTTCACGTTGAAATTCGAATTGCCGATGCGTCCTTTCGGCGTCCTGTCCGGAACCTTCACGCCCTTCGACGCCAGGTAGCGCCGCATCGCTTCCGCGTTATCCGTCTCGATCGAGATGTGGTTCAGCCGGTCAGAGCCCGCCTCGCGTTCGGGAAACAACTCGATGTATTGCCGGTCATTCACTTTGATAAACGTGAGCGAGAGCTTGCCATCCGGGTTCTTCAACCTAAAAAGAGCAGTTGTCTGACTTCGCGCCGAGCGAAGTGGTTATGATTGTTCGACATGAGCAACGGAACCGAAGTCAATTTGACTCACCCAGCAGGTGAAGTGGAAATCGCAGCAAATCAGGAGGCGGAAGCGGGCACCAGCTTGGACACTTTCGGCGGGAAGGTTCACGTAAGGTGGGCGACGGAGGCTGCGGTGAGCAGTCTCGGACCACTCCTGTGCAAATTAGCTTTCATCCGCCATGCTGAGGTGTATCCGAGGGGTGGCGGGGACGGCGGGGCACCCGGTCTGGTAGGGTTGACTCAGGTTTCGCCAAGAAACTGAAACCCACTCAACGAGGAGTCCCCCGCCATGATTCGAGTATCCAGCATTTTCAGCCAGTTGTTGCAATTTTTCCCGCGTCTGGAGTTTGAGGCGTTAGTCCGCAAGCATGCCGCCGAGCGCCACGCCCGCGGTTTCACCTGCTGGCAGCAGTTCGTAGCCATGCTGTTTTGTCAACTGGCCTACGCGCAGAGCCTGCGTGAGATCTGCGGCGGGTTGGCGGCTTTGGAGGGCAAACTGCGTCATCTCGGGGTCATGGATTGCCCCAAGACCACCACGCTGTCTTACGCCAACGCGCATCGGCCCTGGCAGTTGTATCGGGCCCTGTTTGAGCAAACCCTGGCCCGCTGCCAGGCCGAAGCAGCGGCGCGCACCAAACGCCGGTTCCGGTTCAAACACAAACTCCTGAGCCTGGATTCCAGCATGGTGGAGTTGTGCGCGGAGGTCTTTGACTGGGCTCAGTACAAGCGCACCAAGGGGGCACTCAAACTCCATCTGGTGCTCGATCACGACGGGTTCCTGCCTTGCTACGCGGTAATCACCGAGGGCAAGACAGCCGACGTCACCGTCGCACGGACGATCGACTTCGCACCGGGCACGCTGGTAGTGTTTGACCGCGGCTATAGCGACTACGACTGGTGGCTGAAACTGACGCGATCGGATGTGCACTTCGTCACCCGGCTCAAAGACAGCGCCCGCTATGGCATTGTAGAGTGCCGGCCGGTGGTGGAGGGCACCAACATCATACGCGACGAAGTGATTCTGCTTACCAGCCAACAGGAGATCGGACCCGAAGCGCGGCTGCGGCGCATTGAGTTGTGGGTGGAGGAGAAGGAGGAGACGATGGTCTTGCTCACCAACAACCTGAAACTGGCGGCCAGTACCATCGCGCGAATTTACCGCGACCGATGGCAGGTGGAACTTTTCTTCAAGGCGCTGAAGCAGGGTCTGAAGGTCAAGACCTTCGTCGGCACCAGTGAAAACGCGGTGCAGATTCAAATCTGGACCGCCCTGATCGCCATCCTGGTTCTGAAGTACCTGCAATTGAAGAGTACCTTCGGCTGGAGTCTGTCCAATATGGTCGCCCTGCTGCGGCAACAACTGTTCGTCTATCGGGATCTGTGGACGTGGCTGAACGACCCCTACCAGGCCCCGCCGCCCCTGGTGGCGGCCGAACAGTTGGCATTGGGGCTGTAATTTGGAAAGCACATCGGCAGGAATCCAGGAAAAGGCGGGCAATGCAGGGCAGAATGAAGTTCAACTTGGATAGCAAGGGGCGGCAGAACCGATAACACCAACCCAGAATGGCAGACCCAACCAGGAATCCGTCAGGATGCCCAGGCGGAGCTTATCTCCAAGCCTTGCAACACCGGCGTCTCAGCGATGAGGCTAATTTGCACAGCAGTGGTCTCGGACTGATGCCGTTCTTCATCGAATTTCTCAAGACGAGCGGACGGTTCGA
>JAIXKK010000158.1:0-1452 GCA_026954325.1 Bryobacterales bacterium
GAAGTTCGTGACGGCGTACAAGGGGGGCCATAACTGCACCCAAAGGAGCGATCCAAGATAGGCCTTGAGGAACGTCACGGCGAACTGCCCCGAAATGACGATGATCAGCACGACGATCGGGAAAAGCGCATAGGTCAGGATCTCCACCGCGTTGCGCAGCTTCGGCATGGTTTCGTCGGCCAGTGCCGTCATCGTCCCATACGAAGTGTTGAACGATCGGATCGCCTGCGCTTGCGCGAGCTTCACCTGCGCCTGTGCGGCATCGCCGAGTTGGGAGGGGATCGTGTACTCGGCATCGATGATGGTATTGCCGACGATCGATTGCCTGAGGATGTCCTGGGCCGACTGCGAGACGCTAAGCAGGTAGTTCGTCGTCGTCGCGAGCGCACCCGTGAAGGCCGCCTTAGCCGCGGAGGCACTCATTCCTGGGTAAAGCCGTGACCCGACATTCCCCAACTGCTGATCGACATCGAGGGCAAGCTGACTGGTCAGCGTCGAGTAAGCGCCGGGACAGTTCACCGTGTTGCTCGTCGCTGGATCGTTGTAGTCCAGAATCGTGACCAGGAGGCCCGGATTGGTGTTGTTGAACAGCGCCCAGATGTCCGGTGCCTCGCTGATGTCCCTGCTGCTGATGTAGCCGGACGCCATGTCCGGCCAGATGCACTCCCGATAGAACTCCATCAGGTTGTGCAGCAGGATGGGATTGACGGTCCCGGCTGCCAGTTTCTCGCGCATGATCCGATGACCGAACAGCGTCCCGTTCTTGCGAAGCTGAACGTCATCGGGCAGCGAGAACACGGTTTCGAAAGCCGTCGTCAGCCAGTCTCCGATCTTGCTTGTGCCATGGGCCAGGGACGCCAGGCCGATCGGCACATTCGCCACGGTCTGCGCCGGCGCCGTCCCGGTTCGATCGACGATGACGACGTTGCTCTTGGGAACGAGCAACATGCCGTGGAAGATCCCCAGCATGATTACCCAACGCCAGAAATCGTCATGCCGGCCACGCCCGGCGAGAACGGCGATCGCGAGGGACAAGATCGCCACCAGCGCGAGCGCCCGCAGCAGTCCGTTGAAGTCCCCGCTGCCCGTGATCGCCGCGATCGCGTTGAACACCGCTGCCAGCTCGGCGGTATTCCAATAGGCGTAGACCTCGAAATTCACCTTCGGCTGCCCTCAGCGGTTGAAGGTCAGCAAGGATTTCTGCACGTCGGCCGGCATCGAGCGCATCATGGTTTCGTGCAACCACTGCGTCGTCTTTTGCAGTTCGGCCATGGACACGGCCTTCTGGTACTGGGCCATGAACTCCGAGGCGGCGAGCTTCCTCGTGGTGGCAATTTGCTCGTTCAGGCTCGCGGTAGCCTGGACGATGTCCTGGGATTGCGCCGCCGAGTTGTTGGCAAGGGCCTTCTGCAAGGTGCGCACCATCTCGGTGAACCAGTTGTAGGCAAGCTC
>JAIXKK010000158.1:1552-4795 GCA_026954325.1 Bryobacterales bacterium
GCCGATGAAGTCGGAGAACTTGATCCCGGTCGGCCCCTTGTAGACCCAGAGCGGCTTTTCGCCGTTGCTGTTGTCCATGCCCGGACCGTAGTTCTCGCCGGAGGGGACGATGATGATCGTCCCCACCATGCTCATCATCAGCTCCTTCAGCTCGTCGGGGGTATCGGTCTTCCGGAGGGCTTTCCACACGACGTTCCCGGGCTGGAGGACCTCTTTGAGGTTCGCATCGGCGTTCGCGGCCTGCTGGCGGGCCTGCTTCTTGGCGTTCTTGTCCTGGCGCCACTGGTCGAAGGACTGGAAGCTGTCCGGCCACAGATTCGAGAGCAGAGACCCCGTACCCTGGGCGTTCGCCTGCTCCTTCTTGTCCGACAGCAGCGGCCCGAGCGTGGCCGTCGTGATGCCCTCCGCCATCTGGCACGAATTGAGGTTCATGCCGTTGATCTTGGAGGACTGGTCCTGGAGGTACTGGAGCAGATCGGCCAGATCGGGGGAAATGGACTTGACCGCCATCATGAAGGCGTAGCCGACCGCGTTGTTGGCGATGTTCCTCAGCAGCGCGGTGAGCTGCTCGGAGTTGATGAACGAGAACGATCCGGCGAACAGGTCGATGCCGCCGCATCCCGCACGGATGCTGGGCGGTGCGATCGAGGCGAGCTGGTAGTTGCGGATGGGCGTGCGCATGTACATGCTGCCGCCGGTGTAGACGGTCGTGGTCTGCCCCTGGACCACTTGGGCGCCGGTCACGTTGCCGTACGCGCCCATCTCGTTGAACCAGGTTTGCATCTCGGATTGGATGCTGGCGGTGGCCGACGCGCTGAACGTGACCATGAGCACAGAGGCAAGCAGGCGTTTCCCGAACATCGGGGATTCCTCTCTCAATAAAGCTCACCCGGCTGGGTGCCGGTGAGGATGTAGATGCGCTCGATCACGTCTTGCGCGGAGATCACGCCGGAGGCCAGGGGCATGAGGCGCTTGTCCTTGACGTTCCCGAGCACGAGCATCGGCACTTGCCGGATCCCGAGCTTCTCGACCAGACCGTTGTCGCGTTGGGGATTCGGGTATTCCGGCAGGCCGGCGCCGTCGACGCTGACGGGCAGCACCGTGATCCCGTAGGTATCCGTCAGGAACTTGAGGGTCGGCGCCAGGCGGTGACAGTAGGGGCAATCCGAGCGGAAGAAGAAGAACAGGCCCCATTCCTTGTTGATGTCGGAAAGCTGGCGCTTCTCGGCCGCCTTGCGGGCGCTGGCGTAGGTGGCGATCGCAGCATTGTTGACCGGGCGCTTCAACTCGTAGTTGAGATCCGGGTTTTGCCAGACCACGCGCCGCCACACGTCCGAGAACACGGAGCCCATGTTCATCATCGCCTCTTGCGCCGCGATGTAGGCCTTGAGGTTGTCCGGGGTGGGATCGACGATCGCCAGCGCCCGCTTCGCCTTCAGTTCCTTCTGTAGGGATTCGATCCGTTCGAGGGCCTGCTCCTCCCGGGTCTTGGGCTTTTTCGGCCCGTCGGGCTCGGTCGCCGGCCCTGGGGTCTCGGGCTCCAGGTCGCAATACCAGTTGAACTTCGAGCGGTCGCACGCCCAGATCGATGGGTAGTCGATCCCCGCGCCACCGCTTGCGGCGGTTGCCAGCGCCGAGCCGGAACCGGCGGCGGCCACGGCGAGCACGAGCCAAACGGGACGTGTCCGCATCATTTGTGGTCGGCGACCAGTTCCTTTAACCTGGCCGTCCCGTCGGGGATCCCGGGCGCCCCGGCTTCCGGCAGGCGCAAGAGCGCGGCGGAATTCACGACGGCACAGCCGCATTCCTTGGCGAGCGTCGTCAATGCGGCTTCCACCCGGCTGGCGTAGTCGGTGGCCGTCTGAAACAGCGCCTTCTGCTCCTGCTCGGACATGCCGGGCCGGATCCGGTCGGCCAAGGCCTTCTTCTGTTCCTCGAAGAGGCTGCCCATGTCCACGCGGACCATCCGCGGCCACGGATGGGTATGAACCCATGCCGCCCCGACAATGCATGCGGACAACACCGCGACCGCCCAGGTGATGACGTGAGCCTTCAATGCACTCCCCTTCGCTTCAACAAGGACTCGATCGCGTCCGCCACCGACATGCCCTGGTCCGTAAGCGTCTTGATCGCCTGGAAGTCTTCCGCCGTGGTGGAATAGAGAAGCATGGAGAACGGATCGAGGATGAGCCGGCCGATGCCCGAGCCCATCGGACCATGGACGAAGACCTCGGAATAAGCGCCGCCCTCGGTCGTGACGCTGGAGAGCTGGCGCTTCGTCCATTCGTCGATGTGGAGCTTGCCTTCCTTGCCGAGCCGCTCGATGGATTCGGGCTTCTGGCGCAGCAGGAACAGCCAGTCCGCGTTCTGCATGGCGGCCTTGGTCGCCTCGTTCTTGTAGTAATCCTCCACGGACTGCGTGATGGTGCCGAAGGCGCCGCCATACTTGCGTGCCCGCCGGTAGCCGGCCTCGATGAACGAGCTGCTTGCCCCGCCGCTCATCAGGTCCCAGGCCTCGTCGATGATGACCAGCTTGCGTTTTGAGCGGTCCAGGTACATTTCCTGGGTGATGCGGTACATCATGAGCTGCATCACGACCGCCTGGAGGTCCTTCTTGCTCTTGAGTTCCTCGAGTTCCAGCACCACCAGGTCCTTGTGAAACTCGATGTTCGCCTCCCCCTCGAAATAGCTGGCGTAGACGCCGTGGCGGGTATAAGGCTCCAGGGCCGTCGCCAGCCGCAGCAGATCCCGCTCGTGCTCGCCGTCGTCGGAGAGCCGGCCCGTCCTGAGCAGGTCATAGACATCGGAGATCGTGGCGCGCTTGCCCTTCTGATCCCACACCCGCTTGATCGCGCCCGCCAGGGCCGAGTAGCCGAAGTTGTCCAGGGGCTCCCGGGGGCTCGCCATCTGGGCGATCAGTGGCAGCAGCATCTCCATGTCGTTGTTGATGTCCACCACCATCGAGAAGGGGTTCAGGCAGATCGTGTTGCTGCGCTCGTCGGAGAATTCGATGAACTCCCCATCCACCAGCGAACAGAGCTTCCGGTACGAGCGGCCCACGTCGATGATCCAGACCTTGGTGCCGCAGCCGAGGTAGCGGAAGGCCACTTCATTGACGAAGACCGACTTGCCGGAACCCGAGAGCGCTGCCACGGCGAAGTTGAAGTTCCCGCCCTTGTTGTCGAAGAGGTCGAAGGTCAGGATCTGGCCGCGCCGCCCGAACAGCGTCAGCACCGGCGTCTC
>JAIXKK010000158.1:5069-9851 GCA_026954325.1 Bryobacterales bacterium
CCGTTGTCGAAAGCCCGCAGCACCATGTCCCAGTCGCGCTTGCGATCCTGCAGGTCGGGCTGGAAACGGGCCATGTAGGAGCCGGCCGCTTGCGTGGCCCGGGCCGCTTTCATCTGCGCCTTCGTCCGGGCCGACTCATAGTCGAGAATGACAGCCCCCATGGTGATGAGGAAGGGGCACGGCATGGACAAGGCCATCTGGTAGTAGTCGCCGATCAAGGCTCCCATGTTGCCCAGCCGATAGTACTTGGGGTATTGCCACACGGAGAAACACTGCAAGGCCGTCTCCTCGCCGCCGGCCTTGCGGAACTTGACGAAGCTGTCTGCCACGGCGGAAGCGATCTCCAGATTCGAGAGCTGGGAACGCAGCGGTCTCGAGTCGTCGTATTCGACCGGCTTGGCCGCCGCCCTGCCGAAGACCCGCTCGTGATCGAAGAAGTCCGCGACAAAGTTGAGCAGGTCGCCCGGCTGCCAGTCCCAACCCGGCAGATGGGCGGAACGCAGCGTCGCATGGGCGCTTTCCCGGATGCGGATCGCCTCTTCGAGGTCGGCCGGGATCTTCGGGTCGAGCGGCGTGGCGATCGAGATCACGCACCGGTAGTTGCGCAGCAGATACACCTGGTGGGAGAAGAGCGAGGTCCCCGTCCCCTTGAGGTAGTGATCGATGCGGCGACGCGCCAGGGCACGGAAGATGTTCCGATTGCGTCGATCGCTCCGGTTCGAGTCCGGATCCGGCGCCCTACCCTCGTCGGGAGGCAGCATGTCCGCCTGCTTCTGGAGGATGGGCAGAATGTGCGGACTGGCGTACAGCGAAATCTGGATCCCCGTCCCGGGCGGGCAAGACATGAAAAGGCTCGCCAGCACCCGCTCCATTTCCTCGTTGGACCCGGTCTGGGGCATGGTCTCGATGCAGAAGCCCAGGTTCTGCTCGGGCTTGCCGCCAAAGGCGCCCTGATCGAGCACGAACAGGCTCTCGTCCGGCAGCCAGCCGAGATACGGCAGGATGCCGGTCAGGCGCGGAATCTGATTGAGCTGCTCCACCAGCGCCCGCGGCACCGCATCGGCGGGCGCGAAACGCTCTCCGTAGAAAACTGTCTTCAGGGCTTCCAGGACGCCCACTACTCCTGCCCTCCAGCGTTGGGCTGGGAGGCTGCCGGCCCGTAGGCCTGGGCACCGGGAAGAACGACACCGCTGGTCGGCGCCTGAGGCGAGGACGTGGCCGGCTTCTGCGTTTGCCCCGCCGGGCCCGTCTGAACGAAGGTGGGCCGATAGCGGTCCACGATCCGCTTCTGGTTGTGCTCGATCCCCCACCGTCCCGGATCGGCAACGAGATAGACGTAGGACTGGTCGTGGAAATCGCCGTCGGCATCCTCCCACGGCGCGATCCAGACGCGCAGGACCTTGGGCTGGCTTCTGATCGGATCCCCGGAGGACGGAGCGCGGCCGACGACTTCGCCGGTGCCCGGGACGCCTTTGGCATCGCCCTTTCCATCCTTGCGCAGGGCGGGCAGATTGTTGGCGACGGCGTTGGCGTACACGCCGGACAGCGACGAGCAGGTCACGCCGTCGGGGGCCTTGCAGGCGAACTGGCTGCCCCCGTCGAAGCCCGACATCGTGCTCGCGCAGCCACCGAGGATGGCCGGAACCAGGACCGCAGCGGCGAGCCGGCGCATCATCACTCTCCCCTCCCCGCCTTCACACGCTGGACCGCCCCGCCTGCCGTTTGCCCTGGGGCCAGTCTCCGTTCGATCTCCGCCGCCGGCAGCAGGCCCGGCGCCATGGCCCCGTCCCCGAAAATGAGCGTGGGCGTGCCATTGATCCCGAGGCTTCCGCCCAGGTGCACGTTGCGTTCCACCGGGTTGTCGCAGGTGGCGCCTTCGGGGAGTTTTCCGGCCGCCATGAATGCCTCCCACGCCTTGGCCCGATCCTTCGCGCACCAGATTGCCTGGGCCTTCCTTCTGGCGTCCGGATGGAGCCCGTCGAGCGGATAGAGGAAGGTGTAGATGGTCACGTTGTCGAGCTTGGCCAGCTCCGGCTCCAGCCGTTTGCAGTAGGGGCAGTCCGGGTCCGAGAAGACGAACAGCTTCCGCTCGCCCTTGCCGCGCACGGTCTTGATGGCGTCCGCAATGGGCAGCGCCGTGACATCGACCTTGTTGAGTTCGTCGAGGACCGCGGCGGTCAGGTCCTTCTGCTCCTTCATGTCGTAGAGATGGCCGAACACCATGTACCGGCCCGCCTCGTCCGTATAGGCCACATTGCGGCCCATGACGACTTCGAAGAGGCCCGTGACGGCGCTTTCCCGGACGCTGGTGATCCGCGTCGCCGGGTATTGCTCCCGAAGGCGCCTTTCCAGGTCGAGGGAGGTGCCGGCGAAGGCCGAGGAGCTGGCAATGAAAGCGAGGGTCGTGAGTGCGAGTTTCCGCATAGGGGCTGTTCCTTATTCCCAGGGGTTGAGCGATTTGCGCATGATTTGGCGACCGCGCTTCCAGATGTCCGAGTAGTCGCCTTCGTCGATGGCGGTGCCGAGGCCGAGGGTCACGCCCCGGGTCAGGACGACGTCGACGATGCGACCGGCGTCGACCTCGATGATCGGGAACATCTTCTCGGCCAGCGTGATGTAGTACTGGGAGAGCCGGTCCAGCGCCTTGCCGACGCCGGCGCCGATGCCGGCCTGGAACTGCTTGCCCGGCTCGACCGTGCCCACCGAGCCCAGCGGGCTGGTGCTGTAGGTCGTCGCGCTCTGCTGGAAGCCCTGCCCGATGCCCGCGATGATCCCGGTCATCAGGGCATTGGCGAGCACCTGGCCTTGCTTGCTGACCAGCCGCCCGCGCATCCCCGCCTTGCCATCCTCCCCGACGACGTAGCCCTTGGCAGGCGTATCGACCACCTCGCCGTTGTTGAGGACACAGGAAAGCGATTCGAGCCGCAGGTACGCGCGCTCCGAACTGATGTCGCCGTAGCCGGAGCCGAGCAGGAAGCACTCCTTGACCCTGGCCCGATAGCGGTTGGGCAGGAAGGCGTTGTCCTGCACGCGCAGCAGCACGGGCCACGGGTTGTTCTGCGCCTGGCCGCCGGTGGGCGCGTCGAGCCCGCCGAGCAGCGCCACGCGCATGAAGGAACCGGAGGGGACGTAGGTCTTGGCCTGCTTCTCGGGTTCCGGCTGGCTCGCGGTGTTTGCGCCATCGCTGACCTCGAACGCGGCGATACCGGGCTCCTTCGGCTGCGCCGGGGGAACAGGTGCGATGGGCACGGGCTTCACGCCGTCAGCGCCGGTCGCAGCCAGTTGAGCCTGTGACGGGGCCGGCGGCGTGGGCGGGGGCATGGGAGGCAGCGGCGGCAGCACGCCTGCCGGGTGGGGCGCGGGCTGGGGAACGGCCTGCTTCTGCTCGACGTCCGCCAGCTTCTGCTTCAGGCCCTGGATGACCGTGTCCATCTCCTTGAGCTGCTGGGACGACTGGGCCATCCAGACATCGCGCGGGTCCACCTGCGTGCCGGGCGTGACGATGTTCTTCGTCTTGCGCTCTTCGTTGCCGGTCTGAGGGACCGCGGATGCCTGGTTGTCCCACAGGGCGACGCTGCCGAGAACGAGCCCCAGGAAGACGGTCCCCACCGAGCCCAGCACGAGGTACTGCCTGGCCTTGGGCGACAGATTCTTGAAGCGCTCGGCGAGCGGCTTCTTGGACTCCTCGCTCATTCCGCAGGCTCCGAAATCACGTAGACCGCCGTCGTTTCAGCGGGCTTGAGTTCGGATTTCTCAACCGACACGGCGACCACGCCGCGGCGGTAGAGCTCCCGCTCGTCGATCACCATGGGCTTGTCCGACGCGTTGCTCAGCTGGTACTTCTCGCCCCTGAGCGGCCCCTGGACGATCTTCACCAGGACGAATAGGGCTTCCTTCCAGAGCGGCACCAGTTCATTCGCCGTCCGGGACTCCATGTCCGTTTCGCCGTCGGCGTCGAGGGCCAGGACGACCCGCTTGATCTCCAGGTTACGGGTGGAATCCTTGCCAGGCCGTTTGCCGGCGGACTCCCCGCCCCTGCCCTTGATGACGATCGAGTCGGCCGGCCCGTCGGTCAAGGACAACAGCAGCTTCCAGGTCCGCCCGGCATCGTCCGCCACATAGGCGCTGAAGGCCGGCTTGTCGGTCGTGGGCTTCACGAACGCCGTGCCTGCGTCCTTGTCCGCCTTCACGTCGAAGTCTCCCTCGGCGCCGAAGACCCGCCGGATGCGATGCCCCTCGATGCGGATCAGCGTGGGTTCGGAGCGCGATAGGCCTGCTGCGAGCGTGTCGTCCGGACGCCCCTGCAGAACCTGGGCCGCAACCGCGTCAAGGCTGGCCAGCAGCAGGATTGCCGAAAGGATTCTGGTCACTGGTTTCTTTGAGATCGGAAACATGGAGTCGTCCATTGATGAACTGGAACCCGACGAGGTAGGTGGCATTCCGCTCGGGAGCCTTCTTGTCGCCCACCCAGGTGTAGAGGGTTCCGGAGAGCGCCACGCGCTGGTTGCGCTCATCCGGCGTGACATTGCGCACGGAGAACAACGTGGACGTGTTGTTCTTCTTCAGGAACTCGGCCCGCGCCCCCATTTCCGCCTGCAGGCGCCCGGATTCGGATGGGGCCGCGTACTTGAGGAACAGGCTGTTCTGGTACTCCGCGACGGTCGGCGTGATGTTGAGCGCCAGGCCCGCGTACCAGTAGGCCATTTCCTCCAGGTATTCCCTGGAAACGGCATTCCCCGAAACCCAGAAGGAGCGTCGGATTTCCGGCGGCGTGACGACCGT
>JAIXKK010000158.1:9951-11242 GCA_026954325.1 Bryobacterales bacterium
CCGGCGATGACGCCCATGCCCAGGAGCATGATGGCGAGGATCGCCTGGTCCATCTCCCACCACAGGAAGCGCTCCTGCGCGTCGAGGGACTTGGGGATGTAGCCGGTTTCGTCGCCGCCCATGCCGCACCCTCAAATCGTCGCCGTCAGAATGCCGGTGATGATGGTCGGCGTGTATTGGAGGAAGACCGCAAAACCGACACCCGCGAGAATCGGGATCGGGTTGACGCGCGCGATCGATATGATCGCGCCGATGCCGACGGCCGCTACCGCGACGGCCCGGCCGAAGTAGCCCGTGACGACGTTGTTGAGCCAGGTGTAAAGGTTCTGGAACTCCGTCCCGGTCGTGCCGGCAAAGGCGCTGCCCGCAACAAGCGAGAGCGCCAGAACGGCGAGGACGACTTGGGTCTTACGATTCACGTTGAACTCCCTTCGAGTGGTTGATGACGGATTTGACGAGCCAGCCGATGCCGATGCCCAGCGCGATGCCGCCGACATGGGCCTCGAATCCCTTGTCGAGCAGCGATCCGGGAAGCAGTGCTCCCATCGCGATGAAGGCTCCGGCGATCAGCGTGTCCTGGACGGCTGCTTTCGAGCGAGGAATCACCTGACGATCTCCTTCGGAGTGGTTGTGAAATGGATTTCCGCGCGGCGATTGGCAGCGCGGCCTTTGTCCGAGTCGTTCGCCGCCACGTAGCAACACTTGCCGTGGGCCTCGATTTCTATCGGATTCGTAACGCCCCGGCGCTTGAGCCACGCCGCCACGAACTCCGCCCGGCGATGGGCGAGGCGAGCATTGAAGGCAGCACTGCCGATGTCGTCGGTATGGCCGACGATGCGGATCCTCTCGTCTTGCCGAAGCTGGGCGAGCGCCTCTTCGAGTTCCGAACCGCCGGCCTCGGTCGGGGTCGCCCGCGCGAACTCGAAGTGCACGACGGCCGGTTTGCGGTCCACCGCCGCGGCCGGCTGCGGCTTCGCGGGTACTTGCGGCTTGGGGGCCGTCGGCATCGGCGCCGGCAGCACGACGGTCTTTGGTGTCGGACGCGGGCAGGAGCCCTCCTCTTCGCAGATCCGCCAATCATGGCTAATCCAGCCGATGCTCATTCGCCGCGCGGCCGGATCCTGCTGTTCGACCGGCGGATTGCCGGCGCAGCCGATCAGCAGCAGGCCGGCCGCTGGCATCAACAGCATTGCGCGAATCAAAGCAGCCGCTCCTGTTGTAGAGCCGCTGCGACCTTCCGCGTGTAGGCGATCCGCTTTGACGGGCTGGCTGCGTTGTAAGCCCCGATCGC
>JAIXKK010000080.1:0-7486 GCA_026954325.1 Bryobacterales bacterium
ATCCGCTGTTACGGGGACCACGGGGTTGGCTGTGTACTTGAACGGAACCTGCGCGAAGACGGCTTTGTTCAAGTAATCCATTACGGTGATGCACATCGGCTCGAATTCCACCTCCGGCTTCGTGCGGAGAATCTCGGCGGCGATATGATCGGCCGCCGCGTCGGCCTGGAGCAGCGCCAGGAACGCCATTTTGACGGGATAGTTGCTTGCGTCGCTGGCTGCGAAGACGCGGTCCATGCTCTCCACGCGTCCGCTGGCCGGTGACACCTGCAGGAAGCCGCGTTCATCCCGCGGCAGCGACAGGTACGATTTCGACGCCGCGTGCGACGGAAAGGAGACCAGCAAGTCGAATGCGGCGCTCTCGCCGTTGGAATAAAAAACACGGCCCGGTTCGACGTGATCCACCGTCCAGCGCCTGTGCCCGGTAATGGATCGCCCGGCGAATTCCTCAATGATTATTGTGTTTCAGGCGGGGCCCCAACGACTGAAGATAGGTTTCCTCCACCGTCGTGAAGGTGATCTCGACGCTTTCGCGAACGTCCTGCTCCCGGAGCCAGGTGTCGGTCATGATCGCCATCTCGTAAAGGGGTCCCGGACAAAGGTTGTTGGGAGGGACGACGAACAACAGCTTCTGTCCGCGCTCACGCGCTTTCTCCACAATGCGCCGGTATTGCTCCCGCAACTTCAACATCTCCTCGGCGGACCACACGGTGACCGCATGGTCAGCCAAACCGGGAATCTCTGCCGCGCGCATCGCCGCGCCCGTCGCGATTACCAGGTAATCATAGGGCACTTCAAAATCCGGCAGATGCGCCATCCGCCTGACGGAGTCCACCGCCTCCACGCTCGATTCAATGAACTCGATATCTTTGCGCCTCGCGGGTTGATCGATCCAAACGCGGCACTTTTCCGGGTTCTCCCCGAACGGAACGTAAATCAGGTTCGGCTTTGAAGAGAAAATAGCCGCGGTTGGACACCAGCGTGATATCGGCTTTGCCGTGCAGTTTATGGCGCAGAAAGAACGCCGCTTTCAGGCCGGCGAAGCCGCCGCCAGGCGCCACCGCCTTATGCCTGCGTTTCATAGGGCATCTCCTGCCTGATTAGGGCACGCAACGTTGAGTGATTGACAAGGGGGCAGCTCGCCTTCACCCCCTCATCTATACCAACCCTATTCCCCGGCGGATTCGTTTTCCAGCCGGTCAAAGATCTCCGGAAACGCATCCAGGGCGGATCCCATCGCGGGGTCTTCCTTCAATTCGAGCAGCAACGGATAGTTGGTCTGCCGGGAACGCAACAGACCCATCGTTTTCCGCCAGTCGACGGTGCCGCCCGGTTTGAGATAGGGGAAGAAATGCGCATCGTTCACGCTGTCGTTGTCGTGCACATGGGTGGAGCGGATGCGATCGGCCATGATCTGGTAGGCCTGCTCCACGCCCTCCATGAGGTTGGCATGGCCGGTGTCGAAACAGAAGTGCAGATCGAGGTGAGTCATCTCGAGGAAGTGCACCAACCGCTCCGCGCTCGAAAGCTTGTTGGGAATATTCTCGAGCAGAATCTCCACTCCCCGCTGCTTGGCGAAGACCCGCAGTTCATCAAGCGCCGTGAACGCCGCCTCGATCTTCCGTTCTTCGTATTCCTCGCCTCCGATTCCGATGTGCTGGATGAGGTACTTGCATGGAATCACTTCCGCCACCTCGATGGCGCGCTTGATTTCGTCCACCATGGCCGCGCGCTTCGATTTGACGGGCTCGGTGATGGTGATCACCGCGTTCGGTCCGGTGCGGCCCCAGCAGTCATCGCTGTACATCGGCGCGTGCAGCGCATGCAGATACATGGGCGAATCCTGAAACCAGTGGCCCAGCTCGTTCACCTGCTCCTTGTTGTAATAATCCAGGTGTTGGCGCGCGCAGAAGATCTCCACCGCGGGTACGCCTGACTTCCAGATCTTCTCCAGCCACACGGTATTCAGCCGGTGATTTACGAAAAAATGCGTCGAAACAGCGTGTAACATGCGTTTGCTAGGGTCCCTGTCTTCAGAATCCGGCGGCTTTGCCGTGCGCGCGGCGATCCGTGCCGCCGGCAAGCCATCCGTCCGGCCGCGCCACAATCGCCTCCACATTGGCCACGGACGAGATTCGGTCCACTGTGTGGCCACGAGCCTTCAGCAGGGCAATTGTATCAAGTGAGAACCCTCTTTCGAGGTACAGCTTGTCCGGCATCCACTGATGGTGGAAGCGGGGCGCGTCGATGGCGTCCTGCACGTTCATTCCAAAATCAACCACATTCAGGATCACCTGAAGCACCCCGGTGATGATGCGCGAACCCCCTGGCGCGCCAACCACCATGAACAGCTTCCCGTCCTTCAGGAGGATAGTGGGCGTCATCGAGGACAGCGGACGCTTGTTGGGTTGTACGGCGTTCGATTCCCCCTGCACCAGTCCGAACATGTTCGGCTCGCCCGGCTTGGCGGCGAAGTCATCCATCTCGTTATTGAGAAGGAATCCCAAACCCGGAACCGTCGCCCCGCAGCCATAGCCGCCGTTGATGGTATAGGTGAGCGCCGCGGCGTTGCCTTTCTCATCGACGATGGAGAGATGCGTGGTCTCGGAACTTTCCGCCAGTTGCAGATTCCCAGGCTTGATCTCCTCTGAGGTGGACGCCTTGCCGGGCTGGATGGTGGCGCGGCGCGCGGCAATGTACTTCTTATCGAGCAGTTTGCTCACCTGCACCCGGAAGAAATCAGGATCGCCCAGATACTCGCTGCGGTCGGCGTAGTACCGGCGCATAGCCTCGGCTACGAAGTGAATGGCGGCCGCCGACCCCGCTCCATAGTCCTGATAGTTGGTTCCCTCGAGCATACCCATCATCTGGAGAATGCCCAGCCCGCCGGAACTCGGCGGCGGCGCCGTGATGATGGAGTATCCACGGTAGGCGCCCGTGAGCGGCTTACGCTCCGCCGTGCGGTAGTTCCTCAGGTCATCGAGGGTGATCAACCCGCCGTTGGCCTCCATCGCTTCCGCCAGCCTCTTTGCCGTCTCCCCTTCATAGAACTCCCTGGCGCCGCCGCGCGCGATCCGTTCGAGCGTCCGCCGCAAGTCCGGTTGGGCGAAGATTTCATCCGGCTCATAATACTTGCCGTTCCGCAAAAAGATCCGCTTCGATTCCGGGAACTGACTCATCAGCTTCGCTCCGCTTTCGAGCGACTTCGCAAACGCGTAGGACACCGGGAACCCCCGCGCCAGCCGGATTGCCGGCTCCACCAGTTCCGCCCAAGGTTTCGACCCGAACTTCCGGTGAGCCGTTTCGAGACCGCTCACCGTGCCCGGCACTCCCGCCGCCCGCCATCCAACGATGCTGTCCCCGGTGGGCTTGCCGCCCGCACCAAGGTACATGTCGTGCGACGCCTTTCCGGGGGCTCGCTCCCGAAAATCAAGAAAGGTGGATTCCCCGTTCGCCGGCCGGACCAGAAGAAATCCCCCTCCCCCCAGATTCCCGGCGGAAGGATGTGTCACCGCCAAAGCAAACGCCACTGCCACGGCGGCGTCCACTGCATTGCCGCCGGCCTTGAGCACCGCGACGCCCACATCCGTTGCCTGCGGTTCCTGGGCCACCACCATCGCATGGCGGGCGTGTTCGGGATGGTCCGCGGCAAGGGGGAACGCAAGCAGTGAAACAGCGAGCAGAATGGAAAGGGTCCGGCGCACCATGTTCGATTTTACTATGCGCTCCGCCTTTGCTTTCCGCGCTCCGCCGCGGGCCGCCGCCGGGATTTGGATACAATCAGGCTATGCGCTGGATGTTCCTTTTCGCCTTCTGCCTCACGGCGGCGGAGGTGAAACTCGGCAAACCACTGACGGTTGCCTCTCCCCTGCCGGTGTCAAAGTTACTGGCTGAGCCCGATCCCTACGTTGGAAAGATCGTGCAGGTGAAGGGAAAAGTGACCGAGGTCTGCCAGATGGCGGGCTGCTGGACCAACCTCGCCGATCCGGAAACCAATGTAATGATCCGCGTCAAAGGGAATGACGGCGAAATCGTGTTTCCCAAGGACGCCGTGGGAAAAACGGCGATCGCGGAAGGCGTGCTGAAGAAATTCACACTCACCCGCGAACAGGCGCTGGCGCGGGCCAGGCATGAAGCCGAGGAACAAGGCCGCAAGTTTTATCCCGCCTCGGTCAAAGGCGGCGCAACCATCTACCAGATACAGGGGTCGGGAGCCGTGCTTCTCGACTAGCCCGCCGGAAATGATATGAAACTAGTCTCTATCCTTCTGCTCGCGCTCTCTCTGCTTGCCCCCGCCCAGGTTGTGCGGCGGCCCAAACTGGTTGTCGCCATCGCGGTGGACCAGTTCCGCTACGACTACCTCACGAAGTTTCGTGACCAGTACAACAGCGGCCTCTCCCGGCTGCTGACTCGAGGGGCGGTGTTCACGAACGCATTCTACATCCACTTTCCAACGGTAACCGCCATCGGCCATTCCACCTACCTGACGGGCGCCACCCCCTCGATCAGCGGCATCGTCGGCAACGAGTGGTATGACCGCGACGAAGGTAAAGTGGTAACCAGCGTCTCCGACGACAATGCCGGGATGCTCGGCGGCGCAAGCCGCGGCGGTGGCAAGGCTGCATCCCCCCGGCGGCTGCTGGTGAGCACCGTCGGCGACGAACTCAAGATGGCGGGACGCGGCTCAAGAGTCGTGGGCGTGTCCGTCAAGGATCGCAGTGCGATTCTTCCTTCCGGGCACATGGCCGACGGGGCTTACTGGTTCGATGGCTCGAGCGGGAATTTCGTCTCCAGCACCTATTACTTCGCCGATCTCCCCGAGTGGGTAAAGAAGTTCAACGCCTCGCACCCCGCCGATCGCTTCCTCGGCAAGAGTTGGACTCCGTTGAGCGGCGGCGCGGCGTTCAAAACGATGCCGGCCGCGGCGGATGCGAAATTCTACGGCGCGATCGAGGCGACTCCCTATGCCAACGAACTCATCGAGAAGTTCGCCGAAGCCGCCGTCACCGGAGAACAACTCGGCAAGCGCAACACGACGGACTTGCTTGCCATCAGCTTCTCGGCTAATGACTACGTCGGCCACGCCGTAGGCCCGGATGATCCCCAGGTTCGCGACATCTCCATCCGCACGGATCGTCTGTTCGGAGATCTGTTCCAGTTCCTCGAGGCACACGTGGGAATGCGCAATGTCCTTGTGGTATTCACGGCTGATCATGGCGTAGTGCCGGTTCCCGAAGTGAACGCAGCCCGCAAAATGCCCGGCGGCCGGGTGCCGGGAAAGATGATTGCGGACAAAATTCAAAGCCGGCTGAGTGAGACATACGGTCCGGGCAAATGGCTCATCGGGAAGATTGGCGAATCGCAATTTCTCAATGATGCGCTCATCCGGGAGAGAAACCTCACGATGGACGAGGTTTCCGAAACAGCGGCCCAGGCGGCGCGCGAAGTCCCGCATGTGTTCCGCGCCTATTCCCGCGCCCAGCTTTCCCGCGGCGGCGTGCCCGGGGATATGGTGGACCGGCGCATCCTCAACGGCTTCAACCAGCGCAGAAGCGTGGATGTAACCGTGGTCCTGGACCCTTATTATCTGAACGAAGGCAAAGGTACATCGCACGGCACCCCGTTCCTCTACGACGCCCATGTCCCGGTCATCTTCATGGGTGAGGGCATCCGGCCCGGCCGCTACAACGAGAAGATCGCGCCGAACGACATTGCTCCCACCCTGGCAACCATGCTCGATGTGGAAACGCCCAGCGGCGCGGTGGGCCGGGTTCTGACCGAGATGCTGATCGAACCTCATCCGGCGGCCGCGGCGAAGGCCGTGAAATGAGCGAGCTTCTAAGGACTCGCCCGTAAAACGGAGGCTCGCCGCCGGGCCACGTTGCGAGTCCGCACAGGGCTTGAGGGGCGGCGGCGGCCCCTTTGCGGGCTAGCGTTGGGCTAGCGTGAGGCCTGCAGGCTGCCCTTCGGGGCCATGACCACGCGCGCCATGCCGGGATGCAGTTCGATCCGGTCCATGTTGTAGCCGAGTTCGAAATCCTTCCCCACCTTCGCCTGCGGATACAGCGGATTGACGAAGGTCTTGATGAGCAGATCGAGCGCGCGGCCCTGGATGGTGTTGCCGCCGACGTTGACCCGCTCCAGGTCGACGCGGGCAATCCCCCGGTTCGATGCGATGCGGCCGACCACTGTGATGGGATGTTCCCCGTCGAGCAGTCTGCTCATGAGCCAGTTCAAGTCCTGACCCTGCGCCTGGCGCATCTTCACGAAGTCGACCATGGCGTATCCCGTGGCTTTCCCGTCGCCGATCTCGAGACGTGTATCACGCAGTCCCTCGGGGACCACTTCCCTCGCTCTCGTCGCCAGGAAGCTATTCAGTTCCTTCTCTCCGAACACGACCTGGGTTCCAGGAGGGATTTTTCCCTGCTCGATCAGATCAATCTTCTTCTGGGGCGGCAACCGGTCATAGCGCGACGTGGCCGGCTGTAGCGGAAAAACCAGAAGAAGCAGCAGGACAGCGCGCTTCATCCCTCCATTATAGGTTGCGCGGTCCCCTTCACCTGATCCCGATGGACCATAGCTCAGTAGCGGCACGGGGATGGATCGGACTTGACGAAGTAGGCCCTATAATTTTTCGCTTTGTGGTCCATGCAGCCCACAAGATTCAGGAGTTCCACTTTCCGGAATTCAATGGGATGGCTTTCGCTCTGAAGCGAAATGGAACCCTCTTCGAGGAGCATGCCGTCCTTCTTTACGGCCGGGTCATAACCGCTGACGTTCCCGCCCCCGATCCGCGGCCTCTGGTAAACCAGTACGGTTTCCCCGTTGACCTTGTGCCGGATTTCCTCGGAGCCGCGCACTTCGGCCTCCACCCTCACCCACTGATCGCCATGGTAGGTCCGCGAACTGGAGTTGACGCAATGCCGCGTAATCAGCTTGCCGCCCATCTCGACATTTGTACCGGGGGTGCAAAGGTTGGCGTTGGTTCGTGTCCCGGTCCCCGGGCCGCCCAGCAATTGGACTTCAATCGAGATGGGAAAGTCCTGATCCCTGCCCATTGTCTCAGGGGCCTGCCCGTGGACCATGATTCCGCTGTTGCGATACGCCCAGTCCGGACCACGGGGCGCCTGTTCGCCCACGAAGCGGTATTCCACGGCAATGATGTAATACGAAAATTTTCCGCGGTAGAAGATGTGGCCGAAGCGTTCGTCAAAGGTCTTGTAGCGGTCGTAGTTCACCTTCAACAGTCCGTTTTCCACGCGGAAGGTGTTGCCGAAGTTTTCATCGAGCGGATAGCCCTTGATCTTCACCGCCCACTCGCGCAGGTCGTTCCCGTTGAACAGTTGAATCCAATCCTCGGGGCGCGGACCCTGCCCGCTGGCCGCCGGCAACAGACCCAGAAACAGTAGGAGGAACTTACCCAAGAATTGGACTACCCCTTGCGCGTCAGTCCGCCGGTGAACTCGATACCCACCCGATATTCCAG
>JAIXKK010000080.1:7496-82916 GCA_026954325.1 Bryobacterales bacterium
ACTACCCCTTGCGCGTCAGTCCGCCGGTGAACTCGATACCCACCCGATATTCCAGTTTGTGCGACATGCAGTAGCGAACCGACCCGCTTCCATGCAGCCCGAGGCCCGCTGCTCGAAAGTTAATCACCGTCCGCGGCGCGATGCGATCGCGTACCGACAACTTCATCCCCGTTTCGGATACGTCCACGCACTGACCCGTCACCGAGCAGTGGGTTCCGTCTGGAGTGGTCCATTCGAGTTGGACCTTCCCATCCACCGGCGACCGGTCATGCCGCCGCTGTGCTTTTTTCGCGGGCGTCCCGCTGCTCGAGGTCATAGGAAACTCTGGCGCGCCCGGAGAGGCTCGAACTCCCGACCTGTTGGTTCGAAGCCAACCGCTCTATCCGGCTGAGCTACGGGCGCGCTGACCTGTATTATACAACCCTATTCGGCGTCGCCCAGTGCGCCCTGTACTCGCGTTTTAACAGGCTGTCCGCTTCCTCGTCTTCCTCGATGGCCTCCTTCGCCCCATCGAATCGAAGGTTCCGCCCTGTCTTCGCCACGATATTGCCGAGATGGCAAAGCATGGTGGACTGATGGCCAGTCTCGATGTCCGCGTGCGGCCGCTTGCGATCCTTGATGCAGGAGAAGAAATTCCGGAAGTGGTGCACCTCCGGCCCATCATGACCATCGGTCTCGTCGTGCGCCAACTTGCCGTTCCGGTCGTAGACCCGGAATCCCCAACTCTGCTTCACCCATCTTCCGATCTGTACGCTCCCCTCCGTGCCGTACACCGCAACGCCGTTATCCTGGCCCTCCAGGCCATAGGGGTTCCAGATGCGCATCTCGAATAGCATCGCCTTGCCTTCGCCGAACTCGAAGGTTATGTTCATCGTGTCCGGTGTCTGTTGGTCATCGTCGAAGAACAGCTTACGGCCCATTCCGGAAACGCGCCGGGGCACACCCGCGCCCAGCGCCCAGCGCGCGATATCCATCTGGTGGACACCGTCGTTGCCCATATCGCCCGTGCCGTAATTCCAGTTCCAGTGCCACTTATAATGGAAGCGGTTTTCGTTGAACGGCAGGAAACGCGCCGGGCCGGTCCAGGCTTCGAAATCGACACCGGCGGGCACGGGGCTGTCTTCCTTGTGGCCGATGTTCTCCCGCAACTGCACGTTCCAGGCCTTAGCCATCAGCACCTTGCCGATCTTGCCCGAATGCGCGTAGTCTATGGCGCGGAGCGTCGAAGGGCGGCTCCGCGATTGCGTGCCCAGTTGCACCACCCGCTGGTGGCGGCGGGCGGCTTCCACCATCAGCCGGCCTTCCCGCAGATTGTGCGAAGCCGGTTTTTCCACATACACGTCCTTGCCCGCCTCGCAAGCAAGAAGGGTGGCCGGCGCGTGCCAGTGGTCTGGAGTAGCGATGAACACCGCGTCCACACTCTTGTCATCCAGGATGCGCCGCAGGTCCTTCACCAGCGGAGGTTTCCCGCCGCCGTTATCCTCCACGGCCTTGGCCGCGCGCGGATACACGTTCTCATCCACATCGCACAAGGCGGTGATGTTGGCTTCCGGCAATCCGGCCAGGCTTGCGGCAATGGAGCGTCCCCTCCCGCGTATCCCAATGACGGCGACGTTCAACTTGTCGCTGGCGGCGACCGCGCGGGAAGCCAGCGCGGCCGCCGCGATCCCTTTTACGAAAAATCGGCGATCCATGTCCTTTAATCCCTCCACGGGCAAGCGTAACTAGGCAGAGTATATAATGCCCGGTATGGAAAATGCTCGGCTTGACCGCAGAGATCTCTTCCGAACCGCTGGAACCGCCGCCATTGCCTGGAGCGCCGCTTCTTACTCGCGCATCCTCGGCGCCAACGACAAAGTGAACCTGGGTTTGATTGGTTGTGGCAGCCGCGGTTCTTTCGTGCTGAGCGTCTTCCAGAAGAGCGAGCAGGTCAGCGTCACCGCCGTCTGCGACGTCTACGCCGCCCGGGTGGATGAGGAACTCGCGAAAGCGCCCCGCGCCAGGGGCTTCGCCGACCACCGCAAACTTCTCGAACACAAGGAACTCGACGCCGTCCTCATCGCTACTCCGGACCACTGGCACGCCGGTTGCGCCATTGACGCCCTGAACGCGGGAAAGGACGTCTATTGTGAAAAGCCGCTCACCCTCAAAATTGAAGAAGGACCGAAGATCGTCAAGGCCGCCCGCGTCAACAACCGCATCTGCCAGGTGGGCATGCAGCAGCGCTCCGGCTCGCATTACCTGCAGGCCAAAGAAGAGTATTTCAAGACCGGCAAGCTCGGCAAAATCACCATGGCCCGCACGTGGTGGCACGGCAACTCCTTCCATCTGAGAAAGGCGCCGGAATCCTTGCACCAGAAGCCCTCTAACCTCGATTGGGCGCGCTTCCTCGGTCCCGTCAAGTGGCGTGACTACGATCCGCAACAGTATTACAACTTCCGCGCTTATCTCGATTTCGGCGGCGGCCAGGTCACTGATCTGTTCACTCACTGGATCGACGTGGTCCACATGTTCATGGATCAGGACAATCCAATCTCCGCGGTGGCCGCCGGCGGCGTTTACGCCTACAAGGATGGCCGCACGGCGCCCGATACCATCAACGCGCTGCTCGAGTACCCCGCCGAATGGAACGCCACCTTCGAGGCGACGCTCGCTCCCGGCATCACCGGCGCGGGTGTGGAAATGTGCGGCACGGAAGGCAAGCTGTTCATCACGCGCGCCATGTACGAGTACCGGTCGCATGAGAAGGGCGCGCAGCCCGTGGTGGTGAAGTCCGAAAAAGATCAGACCATCGAGCACGTCGCCAACTTCCTCGACTGCATCCGGACCCGTAAACTCCCCAACGGCGACGTCTGGATCGGGCACCGCTCCGCGCAGGCCTCGCACCTGGCCAACATCGCCTACGTCCAGAAGCGCCGTCTGAAGTTCAATCCCGATCGCGAAGAAATTCTCCCGCTTTGAGCGCTCTCCACCGCATTGCGGAATGCGCGGTCCAAGCCGCCGGCATGGCTGACGGCCTTGACGGAGGCTGCCCGCGCCGCCTATAGGCACGACCGGGTTTGTTGACGCCGGGGTGCAATGGAATTACATGGAGCCGGACACACCACTTCATTCGTAATCACGTTTGTCCGCGCGGGAAACTGGACATCTCTATCCAGATGTCATGATATAATGCTCCCAATGTTTTCCCAGACCGTCGAGTACGCCCTCCGGGCTATGGTCGTACTCGCCCAGCATGCTTCCGCACCCCAAACCGCTCAGGTCATCGCCCGCAAATCTCAGGTTCCCGTTGACTATCTCTTTAAAGTCCTCCAGGTTCTCAGTCGCGCCGGTTTGGTCGGGGCTCAGCGCGGCAAGCATGGCGGATACACCCTCGTCCGCCCTGCCGTGGATGTGACCGTTCTCGAGATCATTAACGCCGTGGATCCCATCCAGCGGATCCGCAGTTGTCCGCTCGATATCAAATCTCATGGCTCCACCCTTTGCCCTCTGCACCGGAAACTCGACGGGGCGCTGCAACTGGTGGAGCATGCCTTCGCTTCGACAACGCTGGCGGAATTGAACGATGCGCCGGCCAATTTGATGCCACTGTGTGGAGGTTTGACCCATGTCCATGCCTAGACGCTCTCGTCTCCTTCCGCTAATCCTCCTGGCCGGGGCTGCCGTTGCGCTCGCTGAATTGAGCGGGTCTTACCTGGTCCCCCTGGATCACGAAGCCATCCAATATGAAAAGGCTCCGGTTACCGATCTTATTATCGAACTGGGTCAGAAGGTGGCGCGTGGAGAAACGAAGCTCGAATTCGACGATAACCTCGGCTACCTCCCGTCCATGCTCAAAGCGCTCGATATCAACCCCGATTCTCAGGTTCTTGTGTTCTCCAAGACCAGTTTCCAGGCTCCGCGCATCTCGCCGCGGATGCCGCGGGCGCTCTACTTCAATGACGAGATGAGCGTGGGCTTCGTACGGGGCGGAGATGTTCTCGAACTGGCCGCGGTGGACCCGCGCCAGGGCGTCATCTTCTACACCCTCGATCAGGAGAAGACCGTCAAGCCGCGCTTTGACCGGCGCGATACCTGCCTCCAGTGTCATCAGTCCGGCGGCACTCTGGGCGTCCCCGGTTTAGTCGTGCGTTCGATCTATCCCGAGCCCTCGGGCATGCCTATCTTCCAGGCCGGAACCTTCATTACCGATCACCGCAGCCCGCTTTCCGAGCGCTGGGGCGGCTGGTATGTATCCGGCACCCACGGCACGGTCCATCACATGGGCAACGCGGTCGTACGCGACCGGGACAAGCCCGATCAACTCGAAACCGAGGGCACTCAAAACCTCACCGATCTTAGCCGCAAGTTCGATACCGGGGCCTACCTTGCCCCCACCAGCGACATCGTGGCGTTGCTCGTGCTCGAGCACCAGACGCACATGACCAACCTGATTACCCGTGTAGGCTTTGAGACGCGCATGGCGCTTCACTACCAGGCGGGGATCAACAAGGCCTTCCACCAGCCGGAAGGGACGCTGAGCGACTCCACCCAACGCCGTATCGATTCGGCCGTGGACGAGATGGTTCGCTACATGCTCTTTGTGGATGAAACACCGATATTGGCTCCCATCAAGGGTGTGTCCACTTTCACGAAGACTTTCCCGGCCCGCGGCCCTCGCGATTCCAGGGGCCGCAGTCTTCGGGATTTCGATCTCACGAAACGGATCTTCCGCCACCCGCTCAGCTATATGATCTATTCCAAGCAGTTTGACGGGATGCCCGCCGAGGCGCGCGGCCGGCTCTACCGGCGCCTCTACGATGTCCTCACCGGGCAGGACAAGAGCGGCAAGTACGACAAGCTCTCGGCGGAAGAGCGGAGGGACATCTTCCAGATCCTGCGCGACACCAAGAAGGGTCTTCCGCCCTACTGGACCACCGAAGCCCGAGCCGGTTATTGATCGAGTTTCCGCAGCCAGATGTTGCGGAACTTCATCGTCGTATCCGGGGCTCCCTTGAACCCGCTGTGATCCTGCAGACGAAGCGGACCCGGACGGCAGAGGTCTTTCTGGAGGCAACCCGGACCGGCCTTCGGAATCGAGGCATGATCCTGAACCAGCACTCCATTGAGAAGAATAGTCACGCTTCCCGGCCGCGCGACTTTTCCATCCGCGCCGCAACGCGGAGCGCGGAAAATGATGTCGTAGGTCTGCCACTCTTCCGGTCGCCGGGCGGCATTTACCAGAGGGGCTGATAAGCCATACACGGCCCCCAGCGAACCATCCGCATAGGTGGGATTCTGATAGGAGTCAAGGATCTGCACCTCGTAGCACGATTGCAGGAACACACCGCTATTGCCCCGCAACTGTCCTTTCTCGCCGGCATGTAGGGAACGGCAAATTCCAGGTGAATCTGGGCATCCTCGAAAGTCTGGCTGCTGATGATGTCACCCGCACCGGTGCGGCACGACATTACCCCCTCCGCCACCGTGCACTTGGCCGGCCCGCCCGTCAGCGTGCGCCAGCCGGACATATCCTTTCCATTAAATAACAGGACGGCGTCGGAAGGCGGCTTGGCCGGGCCTCCGGGACCGACAACGCGCGGCTGAGGCGTCACGCGTTCCTGGCCACGCAGCAGCAATGACGCAAGGAAGAACATTCCCATGCGCGGTAGTTTCATGGGTGAGATTCCAGCGCGAAGTGACGATAGCTGCTCTCGAGAATCTCCCGGCAGCAGGCCCGGATCTTTTCGTGGTCCTTCTCGGCGATCGCCTCCACCAGCGGAGCGTGCGACTGGAACCCGTTAAGGTTCTCGCTCCCACGGCTGCGCAGGATGCTCAAGTAAGCGAATACAGGAATTGTCAACTGGTCCAACATGTCATACAGCACGGCGTTGCCGCAATTCCGCCAGATAAACCGATGGAAGGCAAGGTCGGCTTCGGAGGCCTCGTAGTAGGCGCTGGCCGCCACGTGGTAGGACATCTCATGATTCAGCACGCGCAAGTGGCTCAATTCCTCGTCCGCCATCCGGTCAGCGGCTTGAATAGCGGCCATGCTCTCCAGCAGGACGCGTAACTCGAATCGCTCCTTCAACTCCCGCGAAGAAAGTTGAACGACGGTAGTGCCCAGATTCGGCGTCCGCATGACGATTCCCCTATGCTCCAGTTGCAGCAAGGCTTCGCGCACCGTTGCCTGGCTCACTCCCAGTTCCCGGGCCATATGAAGCTCTCTGATGGCTTCTCCCGGAGCGAACCTTCCCGAGAAGATGGCGCCGCGGATGGCATCAAGGACAACTTCGCGGAGCGGGCCGCGTTTCAGCATTGGAAGCGCTTGCGTAACCATAGGAAAGACCAATCGACGAATGATACAGTCTGTCGCTACCGGCTGCAACCGGGGTGGCAAACTTTGTATTGCTGGTATACAGTGCCCGGAAGGCCGCGGTCACAGCCTCGTTCTCAAACCGCCACCTGCGAGTCCCGCGCTTGCGGCGCCTCCGTGTCCTTGTATAACAGGCGTTGTAAAGCTCCCTGCAAGTCCTCAAGGCCAACCGGTTTACTGATATAGTCGTCCATTCCGGCCGACAGGCATTTCTCGCGGTCGCCCACCATCGCGTTCGCCGTCAGCGCACAGATCAGCGTATGCTTGCTTGTCCCCTCGCGCTTGCGGATTTCGCTGGTGGCCTCGAAGCCGTCCATCTCCGGCATCTGGCAATCCATCAGGATAAGGTCATAGGCCGTGCGCTCCAGGGCGGTGATCGCCTCCCTCCCGTTATTGACCACATCCGCCTGCACTCCAAGTTTTTGTAGCAACCGCAAGGCGATCCGCTGGTTGATGAGATTGTCTTCCGCCAGTAGAACCAGCGGCTCCCCTCCGCGTGTGCGTTTCTCCTTTTCCGCAAGAGTGTGCCGCGTCACCAACTGCACCGGAGTCCCGGCCGGATTCTCTTTCTTTCTGATCAACTCCACCATCGTTTCGTAAAGCTCGGTTGCCCGGATCGGCTTGTTCAGGTATCCCGCGTATCCGGCTTCGCGCAGTTGCAGTCCGTCGCCCCGCAGCGGCGTCGAGGTGATGGCGATCAGGGGAGTGTCACGCAGCGCCAGATCGTACTTGAGCGCGCCGGCCACCGCCCCCGGGTTGACTCCCGGAGTGTCCAGATCCACCAGCGCCACCTTGATGCCCGAGCCTTTAGCCGCCGCTTTGTGCATCGCGTCGTTTATCTCTCCGGGATGCTGCACATGCAGATACGGACAGCGCCAACTCTCGAAAAATTGCCGCAGATGCAGACTGGAACTATCCGAGCCCGCCAGCAGCAGCACCGGAGATCCGTTCAGGTGCAGTCCCTGCCGGGCTTCCGGCGTGGCGTCGTCCTCGAACGGCAATACTACAGGCGCTCTTTCGAACACCACGGTGAAGAAGAACGTGCTTCCGCGTCCTGGTTCGCTGTTGAAGCCGATTTCGCCCCCCATCATCTCCACCAGTTGCCGGCTGATCGCCAAACCCAGTCCTGTTCCCCCGTATTTCCGCGTCGTCGAGTTGTCTCCCTGGACAAAGCTCTGGAACAACCTGTCGCGGTATTCGGGAGCGATACCGATTCCCGTATCCTGCACCATGAAGCGCAACGTCACCGTTTGCCCGCGCTCCCCGATAAGTTCCGTGAAAACGCTTACTTTTCCATGATCCGTGAACTTGATGGCATTGCTCAGCAGATTGTTCAGCACCTGGCGCAGCCGCCCCGGATCGCCGATGACGTAGCTCGGAATCTCCTCGGAGGTGGAACAACTGAATTCAATCCCCTTGGCCCGCGCACGGATGGCGCACATGGCCTGCACTTCCTCCACCGTCATTGCCAGATCGAACGGGATCATCTCCAGCCGCAGTTTGCCCGCTTCAATCTTGGAGATATCGAGGATGTCGTTGATCAGCGTCAGCAATGCGTCCGCCGATTGTTTCACTGCCGTCGCGTACTCCCGCTGCTCGGAACTGAGCGCGGTTCCCAGCAGGAACTCGGTCATCCCGAGAATGCCGTTCATGGGCGTGCGGATTTCGTGGCTCATATTTGCCAGAAACCGGCTCTTCATCTCGGTTGCTTCACGCGCGTTGGCGAGCGCCGTCGCCAGTTCCTCGTTTTTCTGCTCCAACTCCTGCGCGTACGATTCCAGCCGCTCCTCGCTTTGGCGGCGTTCCGTGATGCGGCGGATCACGACAATCGTTTCATTCCGGTAATTGGGACAAAAACGCGCTTCGTAGATCTCGGTTGTGCCGGACGCTCCGGGGACGGTCAATTCCACCATCACCATGGCGTGGGTTCTCCTCACGCGCTGCAGCGCCTGCTCTACTTTCAAACCCTCCCGCGGCGGCAAAGCTTCGTGGAAGCGCTTCCGCAGCAGGCTTTCGCAGCTCGCCAGCGCCTCGGCGGGCTGCCCGGCGCGGGCATCGAGCACAACGCCATTGGGGTCCAACCGCAGCAGCATGTCGGGCAACGCCTGGAACAGCGCCTTCAGTTCCGTGGTGGTCCGGAATACCTCTTCCTGGTCCTTCTGCCGGTCCGTGATGTCGAAGGATGCCTGCAACATTCCGTACACGGTCCCATCGGGCTTCTCGAGAAGGCTTTCGTGCACCTCCACCGTGATGGACTCCCCGTTCGCGCGCACACACCGCCGCCGTACCGGAAGCAGTGGAGCCTGTCCGGCGAGTTTTCGCTGAATCTCCTCCTTCAGCTTTTCGCGCTCCTCGGGCGAGGCCAGTTCCCAGCAAGGCCGCCCGATCATCTCTTTGGCCGCCAGCAATCTCATCGAGCACTCCCGCTGGTTGACTCGCATGATTACGCCGGATCCGTCGATCTCCGTGTAGCCGATGGGAGCGTGTTGGAACAGCAGGGACGCGCGCGTTCTCGCACGGCTCAACTCCACCTCGGATCCCTCGGTGTGGTTCCGGAAGGCTGACCATTTGTGGATCAATACGGCGGCGACCGCCGCCAGCAGGATCATCCACAGCCAAAACACGGAAAAATACTCCTCCGCCAAGGAAAGTCGGACTTGGACACTCGGACTATCGGACTATCGGCTATTCCGCCTAGCGGCTTTATGGATTTGGAGATACTCCACCTGGACCTGGAAACCCGTCAGTACGTTCCGTGCAGATCTTGCGAATGTAAAATAGCTTACAGTTCTAAGACGCCGCTTGCTCGTAGGCGTGCGCCAGCCGGAACATTCCCGCCTCATCAAAGTGCCGTGTGAGGATCTGCATCCCCACCGGCAGGCCGTCGGCTGTCTTCCCACAGGGCACGCTCATGCAGGGAATCCCCGCCAGATCTCCCGTGATTGTATAGATATCCGACAGGTACATCTCCAGCGGATCGGCCAGCTTCTCTCCCAGCTTGAAGGCCGGGAATGGCGACACCGGGGTGACGAGGGCGTCCACTTTCTCGAACGCTTTGTGGAAATCGCTGGTAAGGAGGCTACGCACTTTTTGCGCTTTCAAATAGTAGGCGTCGTAGTAGCCATGACTCAACACATATGTCCCGAGCATGATTCGCCGCTTGCATTCCGCCCCAAAACCCTCCCCGCGAGTGTTGCGATACATGTCGCCGAGCGTTTGCGAAGAGGCCGAACGGAAGGTGTACCGCACGCCGTCGTAGCGGGCCAGATTCGAACTGGCCTCGGCCGTGCAAATGATGTAATAAGCCGAAATAGCGTATTCCGTGTGAGGGAGGCTGACTTCCATGACCTCGCAGCCAAGCCGTTTTAGGCGGTCTATGGCGCCCTGAATGAGGTTCCCCGTGTCGCTGGCGAGTCCGGAGAAATACTCCTTGGGAAGGCCGATCTTCATTCCCCGCACATCCCCGGTCAGCGCTTTCCGGTAGTCCTCCACCGGCGCGGCCGCCGACGTGGAATCCATCTCATCCCTTCCGGCGATTACTCCAAGCAGCGTCGCCGCGTCGGCAACATTGCGCGCGAACGGACCAATATGATCGAGAGAACTGGCGAATGCCGCCAGGCCGTAGCGGGAGACCCGGCCGTACGTTGGGGTGACGCCGACAACCCCGCAGAAAGACGCCGGCTGCCGGATGGAGCCCCCGGTATCCGATCCCAGCGAAGCCAGAGCGGTCCCCTGCGCCACAACAGCCGCGGACCCGCCGCTCGATCCGCCAGGGACCCTGTCCGGCGCCACCGGATTGCGCACCGGCCCGAATGCCGAATTCTCGTTTGACGATCCCATCGCAAATTCGTCGCAATTCGCCTTGCCCAGAATCACTCCACCAGCCCGTTCCAGGCGAACCACGGCAGTCGCGTCATAAGGCGGAACGTAGTTCTCAAGCAGCCGCGAGCCACAGGTGGTGTGGACACCGCGGGTGACGATCACGTCCTTGACGGCCACGGGTACCCCGGCAAGCGGCCCAGGGTCTTCGCCCCTGGAAATTCGCTCATCCACCTGCCGCGCCGCTTCCATGGCCCGCTCCGGGCAAAAGCGCAGGTAGGCGTTCGTCTTCTGATTTTCCTCGCGGGCATGGCGAAGAGCTTCCGCGGCGAGTTCGCCGGCGCTGAATTTCTTCTCCGTCAGCCCCTGACGAATCCCGCGAATGGTCAGACCCTCGAGCGGGGAACTCATCGTTCGATCACCTTTGGAACCTTGAAATACCCCCCTCCCGGCAGCGGAGCGCACGCAAGAGCTTCCTGATTGCTCAAGGGCTGCTTCTCTTTATCGGCGCGGAGCGTTGCCGTCTCCTCGGCCTCATACAGCACTTGCGCCATGGGTTCCACATTGTCCGTATCGAGTTCGTTCAGCTTCTCCATGTGGGTGAGGATCTCGCCGAGGTCGCGCGCCATGCGGGCGATTTCCTCATTTGAAAGCCGGAGATTCGCCAGATCCGCCACATGGCGGACCTGTTCTTCGGTTATCTTCACGCGCTTGCCTTCCTACGCGCCTGCCGGTATACGCGGCGCATGACTGGGTCTTTGATCGTATCGGCCTCATCGCCGGGCGCTGCCTGGAGCACGGCGGCCTCCACCCGAGCCGGCTGCCGCCGCGGGGGCGCCACGCGAAAGTCGATGGCGGCGATATGGCCGGTCCCCAGAACCTTCTCCAGTTGCTTGAGGATCGCCGGCCGCAAAGCCGCCAACTGCGACTGCCAGACGGCGTCTTCCGTCTCGACAATCAGCCGTGTCCCGTCGAGAAACACCGGTTTGGCATGGGCGGAAATCGTCTTGCCCACCGCCGCGGACCACGCGCCGGGCGCCAGATGGTAGGTCTTCACACCCGCCACTTCCACCGCCTTGATTCCGAGTTTGCTGAGAATCCGCCCGGCCCGTTCCATGCGAGAGAACCATCATTTTAGCAGGACCCGCGGAACTGCCGTGCTCTCTCCCTCCTGCCTGCCTTGTACTATGGTGGGGCATGCTGGTTCTTGCTTCGAAATCGCCGCGGAGGCGCGAGATTCTCCGCGAGGCGGGCATCCCATTCACCATCCGGGCGGCTGAGGCGCCCGAAGTTCGCCGCGCCGGGGAAGGCGCCGAAGAGTATGTCCGCCGCCTGGCAATGGAGAAAGCGCAGTCCGTTCCCGCCGCAAGTGGGGAAATCATTCTAGCCGCCGATACGGTTGTCGTGGTGGACGGCGAGGTGCTCGAAAAACCTGCCGGCGCCGAAGACGCCTCGCGCATGCTGCGCCGGCTTTCCGGACGCCGCCATGCCGTTCTGACCGGGATCTGCCTCAAGAAGGGAGACGCCTTCATCTCCGATTGCGCCACAACCTTCGTCGCCTTCGCGCCCCTTTCCGAGGAGGAAATCGCGGCGTACGTCTCAAGCGGCGAGCCGGCGGACAAGGCGGGCGCCTACGGGATTCAAGGACTTGCCTCGAAGTTCGTGGAGGGGCTGGAGGGCTGCTACTTCAATGTTGTGGGCCTGCCGGTGGCCCTTGTTTACAAACACTTACGACGTCTGGAAGACGGCAACTGAAGTGTCCCGGGTGCTCGGCCGAACTTCCCCCACCCGCGGATTCGGCAGGCTGGCCCCCTTCCCCACGGCATAGAGGCTTGACGCCGGGAAAATCCCGTTCATACAATGAAGAGGATGTTAAAGGAGGCCGAATGAGATCGATTGGCCCAATGGAACTGGTCCTGATTCTGGGTGTCGCGCTGTTGTTGTTTGGTGGTCGCAAGATCCCTGAACTCGCCAAAGGCCTGGGAGAGGGTATCCGCAACTTCAAAACCGCCCTCAAGGCGGAGGAAGAAGAGAAACACTCCGGAGAAAAGAAGCAGGCATAGACTTCCTTGGGCCGCCCGCAATTTGAGCGGCCTCTATTCGGAATAGAACACACAGAACCCCGCCGGGCGGGTGCCCGGCGGGGTTTCTTGTCTCTACACGTCTTGTGCCGTTACTTCTTCTTCGGCGGAACGATGGCGTCCTTGACGGCCTTGGCGACGCGGAATTTCACCACCTTCTTGGCGGGAATCTTGATGGCGGCGCCGGTCGCGGGGTTCCGGCCCATGCGGGCTTTCCGTTCCACCCGGACCAGGCGGCCCACTCCCGGCAGCACAAACACGCCATTCTTCTTGGTTTCGCGCACAGCGATGGTGGAGTATGCCTCCAGCATCTGCTTGGCGACTTTGTTGGCTACGCCGCAGGTTTCGGCGAGCTCTTTGATCAACTGCGTTTGCGTCATGCGATCGGCCATAAATCCTCTTCTCGAATTCTCCCAATGTAAACGTCTCGGTTTCGTTGTGCGGCGCGCGGCTCGGAGCGATCCGCGCGCAGGGCGTGCGCGAAATACAGCCCTCAACGCACCCTCATCATAAGGGAATCGGAAAGCGGAAGTAAAGAGAAATCGCGCTCGGATGCCCGATTTTGTTGACTTTTTTCACACCCAGGAGCTTCTGGAGGCCCGTTTTACAGGGCTTCCACGATAAAACATTCTGCCTGGTTTCTGTTTTCCTCCCCGGAGGGCCTAACGCACCGTTCCCACCCGGGCCGCCTTGCGTTGCGGCGCTTCGCGCTCCGGAGCCTTCCGCCCGCTCATCGAAACCCTCGCTCCCCGCAACTCGATCCCCGCTTCCGCAAACGGTTCCGCCAGTTTGTTCTTCACGGTTGTCAGGTGCAGTTGCGCCCCCACAACCCGCCCCCCCTCCGACAGCGCCGGACCCTGGGAAATGCGGATCCGGATGGCCGCATACAGCGCCAGCGCGCGGCTTCCCGACGAGGTCTCCATGATCTCCTCCCTCTCCCGCAGCCGCAATTGATTCACGAACAACAGAGAGCAGCGGCCCCGTTCGATCAGATTGTTCAGCCGCCGCAGCGAACGTGACAGGAACTCCGTGTGCAGTTCCGCGGGCGCGTTCTCGATGGCCGCCTCCAGTTCCTCGCCTGACACCAGCGCCGCCGCCGAGTCCACCACCACCAGGTCGATGGTAAAGGTGCGCAGCAGCGATTCCACCATCCCAATCGCCTCCGGCCCCGTATCCGGGCGCAAAACAATTAGGTCCTCGAGGTTGACTCCCGCCGCCTTCGCCCACGCCGTGTCCAACTTCCGCTCGGCGTCCACGTAAACCGCCGTCGCCCCCCGCGTTTGCGCCGCCGCCACCCAATTCAGCGCAATCGTCGTCTTCCCGCAATCGGCGGCCCCGAATACCTCCACCACCCTGCCCCTGGGCAAGCCTCCCGTGCCGAGCATCGCGTCGACACCTTCCAACCCGGTCGGGATTGCCTCTCCGGACGGTTTCTGGGGAAGAGAAGGGAAGAAATTCATGGAACTCGCGACTCCGTGCTACATACTGGTGCCGCCGGCGCGGAGGGTGTCTCATTCTTTCTCGACACCCAGCAGAAGAGGCCGGGTCACCCCGGCCTCCAGTTGCCTTACCCGTGCCCTTCGCGCGGGCTTTACAGCCCCTTCTTCGCCAGGAACAGAATCAAATCCACCACGCGGCTCGAGTAGCCCCACTCGTTGTCATACCAGGACACCACCTTGAGCAGGTTGCCGCCCAGAACCTTTGTTAACTGCCCGTCAACGATGGAACTGTTCGGATTGTGCATCATGTCGGAGGACACCACCGGATCCATGGTGAACCCGAGAATCCCCTTCAACGCTCCGTTCGCCGCTTTCTCCAGCGCGGCGTTCACTTCCTCGCCCGTCACGTCTCGCGCCGTCTCGCAGACCAGATCCACCACCGAGACGTTCGGCGTGGGTACCCGCATGGCGTAGCCGTCCAGTTTTCCCTTCAGTTCCGGCATCACCAGTCCAATGGCTTTGGCGGCGCCCGTGGTGGTGGGGATCATGTTCACCGCGGCGGCGCGGGCGCGGCGCAGATCCTTGTGCGGAAAATCGAGAACGTTCTGGTCGTTCGTATAGGAGTGGATGGTGGTCATCGACCCCTTCTTGATTCCAAACGTTTCGTGAATCACCTTCACCACCGGGGCCAGACAGTTGGTGGTGCAGGAAGCATTCGAAATGACATTATGCTTCGCCGGATCATAGGCGGAATCGTTCACTCCCAGCACCAGGGTCACATCTTCATTTTTGGCGGGCGCGGAGATGATCACCTTCTTCACGGTGCCCCGAAGGTGCTTGGCCGCGGACGGACCATCCGTGAACTTTCCCGTGGATTCCACCACTACCTGGACGCCCAGCGACGGCCAGTCGATCTCGGCCGGATCCTTCGTCGCGAAGATCTTGATGGTGTGGTTGCCCACCTTGATGGAGTCGCCCGCGATGGATACGTCCTCGTGCAGGGGGCCGAGAATGGAATCGTACTTCAACAGGTGCGCCAGCGTTTTGACATCCGTCAAGTCATTCGCTGCCACAAATTCAATTTCCGGGTTGCTAAGACCAGCCCGGACAACATTACGGCCAATGCGGCCGAAACCGTTTATACCTACTTTGATTGCCATTGATTTGGTAATTCTCCTTGTGAGGGAACACCAATATTTTATCAACAGGCGGGTGTCGCGGTCTGGCGCTCCTGGCCTTCGAGCGCCAGCGTCATCGCCTGCCGCCCGCGGGTGCGAAACTCGTAGCGCATGAACCGTACCGCCGCATACCGGCCCCACGACCTGACAACGCGTCCCTGCAGTACCAGTTTGAGCGGGCAGACCCCGTCGATCTTCGTCGGCCAGTCCACCGACAACTCCACCTTCTCCCCTCGGCCGGGCGGGTCGTCTGCCGCGAACAACAGACCTCGGCGGCTGAAATTCAGGGTGGTTCCCTCCACCAGTTTCCTGGCGCGGCCCAAAGACCGGCAGGATAACCGAAATTCCAGTGGAAATCGGATACCTGTCCTCCGCTCCACGGTCACGCGTATTCCAGATTGGTCCATCTTGACACCCTCCGTGGTTGTGCCTTACGCCGACGGATGCATCGGAGAGGATCTAATGTGTTCCTCTTAACTAGACACGCGTGAAAACTCGGGGTTTTACCTCATGGCGGTGGAAGAAACCGGCTTCCCGCTAGCGCGGCGGAAGCGAGGGAACCGTACTGCCTCCCAAACCGGCGTAGGTCTCCTTTACTTTGGTCACCTTATTCCCCGTGAAGGTGACGAAGACCATCTTTCCGGGAGGGTTCCCATATACCCAGTCTTCGTAGTCGATTCCATCCTTCGTCTCACGGGACTTGAGACGCGGCCGTCCGCCCATGGCCAGGATCACCGTGTCGCGATCCATGCCTTCCAGAACTCTGCCTTCGGCGATAGCCTTCTGTACTTCCGGCGGCAGCGTTTGAACATACTGCTCCGTGGCGCTACGCTTCTCGAAGTCCATCAACGGCAGCAGCATCTTCTTGATGTCGGAAGCCGCCAGCGGTGGAACACCCTTCGGGAAGAGCAGCGCAATGTTGCTGCCTAATTTCGGATCAATCCGTCCGCCTACCGGCGTGGTCGCGGTTCCCATCCCCACCTCGATCCGCTCATACCACTTGGGGCCGGTCCTGAGCCCTCCGTTGATTTCCAGCAGGATCTTGTCGCTCTCGATCTCAACCTTCGTGATTTGAATGAGATCGCCCGTGCGCCCGGCAGGCCCCATCTCCTTGGCCGCCTCATCCCACTTCTGCTTGTCCCAGGTCCCGTCGCTGTTGTACGGCAGAGGCTTCTTCGATCGCGGCAGCAGACCCTTCAACGTGGCGAACTCGGCTGTCATGCCGCGGATGATCTCCAGCCGCTCATCATCCGTCAGTTTTCTCGCCGCCCCCACCCGCGGGAGCAATACCACGACAACCGTCAGGATCAGCGCGCGCATGCTTACTCCTCAACTTCTTCGGGCTCATCATCGTCGGGGCGATACAGGAACGCCACCTGGCGCTGAACGGGGGCCTTCCACAGCGCATAGAACAAGACTCCGAGAACAAGCGTATTCAGCAACCCGGCTTCCGGGCCGTAGGCTCCGCCGCTCCACTTCTCCGGCACGTTCCATACCAGCGCATAGCCCGTTACATTCATTGTAAATCCACTGAGGTTCACCCCGAAGAACGGGAGCGTTACATTCCATCCATAATGAATCCCGATGGGCAGCCAAAGGTCGCGGCTGCGCAGGAAGGCGCAGCCGAACAGCAACCCCCACAGCATCGTATTCATCAGTCCGATGCTGTTGGCGTTAGGGTTATTGGCGTGCGTCAGGCCGAAGAGCACGCTCACCGGCAGGATGGTGGCGAATACCCCCATCTTCCCAAGCAGCACCTGAAAGCCGTATCCCCGAAACAGCAACTCCTCTCCGATGGCGCCGAATAATAGCACCACGCACAGGAACAGGGCGCTCGCCGGGCTCCATTCCCAGCCCTCCGCGCGCTCAAACCGCGCCACCCCCAACAGCAGTGGAGGTCCCAGCACCAGCAGGGCAGCGCCGATTCCACCCGCCAGCCCCAGCAACAGGTTCCGCGCCGATGCCGGCCCCCAGCCCAGCCCGGCATCCGCCAGATGCCCGCGCTCATAGACCCGTAGCGCAATGGTGTTCGCGATCGCCGCCGCCGCGAACGTGCTCAGCGCCGCCGACACCAGGTATCCGCCGATCGGATACATCAACGGAGCCAGCACCACCATCCCGGCAATCTCGATGAAGGCGAAAATGCCGACCCGCAAGAGCACGCCCAGCTTCGACGGCGCCGGCGGCCCGGGAACAGGAGGGGTAGCGGGTTGCATCTCTCAGGCGGTGCTCGCCTTGACGCGCACTCCCTTGGGCGCGACAGATGCGGGAAGCACGGTGGCGCCCTCCGCCTCGATCACTCGAGAAACCCGCTCTTTCGCGCCGCGCTCCACCAGGAAAAAGACGCACCCTCCACCGCCTGCCCCGCAGACTTTTGCCCCGCGCGCCCCGGCTTTCCGTGTCTTCTCCACCAACCGGTCGATCAACGGGGTCGTGATCCTCGGGGCGTTCTTCTTGCGGTTGGCCCACTCTTCCCGCAGCAGGCGCGCTGTTTCGGTCCAATCACTCTTCTCAAGCGCCCCGCGCATCGCATTCGCGATGTCGGCAATCCGCTGGAAGTTGCGCTGCACTGTCTTGTCGCCGTCGATGTGCGCTTTGTTCACCTCCCAGTTGTTGATGCCCGAATTGCGCGGCTCGCCCGTATAGGCCAGCACGATGCGCTGGTTGAAATCTTCCAGATCCACGGTAATCGGCTTGCGCCGGATACCCGCGCAGTCCATTTCGACCGCGCTCACGCCGCCGTACATCGCCGGGTAGTAGTCCTGACATCCCGTAGGCACGCGGATAATGCGCGCCTCGTTGTTCTGCGCGATCTCGCGGAGTTTCTCGAGGGAATACCCCGACCCGGTCAGTTTGTTCAGCGCAGACGCAATGCTGATGATCAGTGAGGAAGACCCCGAGATGCCCGCTCCGGCCGGCGCTTCCGAATTCGTCTCCATCACGAAGCCTTGCCGCGGCGCGAAAAAATCCACCACATAGGCCGGCAAGGGCAGCTTATACTTCGCGGCGCTTTGCAGAGCATCGAGGGAGGCGAAGGATTCTTCGCCTTTCAAATCGAGCGAGCGAAGCACAATCGAGGGATCGTCATGCGTGACAACAGAACAATACGTAAAGCGATTCACCGCGAAATTCACCGTCACCGCATGCGCGTGGAAGAGGTAGAGAGGCCAGATGTCGAGCGTGCCCCCGGCCAGGTCCACGCGGCACGGGGATTGGGCAGTAATTTTCATAAGCTTCGAACTGTCCAGTATAGCCAGTTACACCCCGCCCTTAGTCGAGCTTGAGCAACGGCCCCGCGGCGTCTTCCGCCCGCCGCCTCGCTCCCGCGCGGATGATCAGCGCGCCCAACGCCGTCAACAGCAACGCCACGGGAAGCACCACGAAGCTGATCTCTCCCGGAATCAGGCGGTTCACCACCACCCGCTTCCAGGTGTTCGGGGCAAGCCGCACCCACATGAGCACCAGCACGAGGACCAGCAGAAACAGCCGCCTCGAGTGCGCCTTCGCCAGCGAGGGTGTCGCCACGTTCAGCGACAGCCACCCCGTCACCGCCGCCGCGAACAGCGTAGCCGCCATGCTGAGTATCCCTACATTCACCAATATGGAAGCCGGAGGCAGAATCACCCGCCCGTGCCAGTTTGCCGCATTCACCGTGAAGAAACCCGATGCCAGGATCAGCGCGTTCCAGAAGGCCGCGAACAGAAATGGCGTGATCACCTGCGCCTGGTAGCCATCCGCCGGAGGTTGCGCCTTCCGGCTCGCCACGCTCTCCGCCACAAGCGGCGCGGCGAACAGACACGGCAGGCACGCGTAGGCAAGCAGCAGCATCACATCCAGGAAATCGAGCCCCTGCTTGAGCGGCACGGCTACGCCGAAGAAGGCAATCGCCAGGAAATGGCCGATCCACCCCATGAGGCTCATCCCGCTGAAGAAGTGCTGGAACTCGGTTTCAATGGCCTTTGCGGTCATTGCCGCATATCGTAACACCGCCGGGGCGGAGAGCGCAGGCATGCGCTAGCATAAGGTCATGTCCACCAGGGCGCTTGTCTCCCCGGAAGAGTACCTCCACATGACCTTTGAAGGTCCGGACTCCGAGTACGTCGACGGGGAGATCTTGGAGAGAACGATGCCCAATGAGGAACATAGTGCCGTTCAAGTCCGCTTTGTCGAGATTGTATACGAGTTGAAAAAGCGTGGGATCCGCATCTTCGCCCGCACAGAGCTTCGTCATCAACTCGCTCCTTCCGTCTTCCGGATTCCCGATGTGGCTATTTTTGAAGGCGTCTCCGTAGGCGCTTCCATCCCCACGGCCCCGCCCCTCGCCGTCGTCGAAATCATCTCCCCCGACGACAGATTCATCGACATCAGCGCCAAACTCCACCAATACCAGGAGTGGGGCGTCCCGCACATCTGGATCGTGAACCCTCAGGACAAGACCTTCGCCATCTTCCGTAACAACAGCCTCACCGATGCCGGCCGCTTCGAGATCCCCGAATACCAGGTCGCCATCTCTTGGGTGCTTAACAGTTTTGGGGAATAAGGATCGAACCGGCTCTTGAACCGCAAACTCGCCCCGCGGCGACGCCCCGACTGGAAAGGTCTGGGAACAGTCTGGAACAGTCACGCCACCGAGGATGAGACGGTCGCTGTAAAAAACATTTGCGAGAAGTCTTGTTGTTTTGTCAAGCTGATAGTAATATTACTATCAGATGACTTCCGATAGCGATTCTCCCACCCCTCACGGCTCCGAAGCATCCCGCCTTCGCCGCCGCGCCCGCCTCCTCATCGCTCGCTTCCAAGTCCCCGGTGATGCCCTTCCAGGGTCGCTTTCCCTTTCTCACCGCCGTTGCGGAAAGCCCTCCTGCCACTGCGCCAAAGGCGACGGCCATCCTCTCTGGACTCTCACTTTTATGGCTGGCGGCAAGAAACGTGTCGAAGCCATTCCTGTCGACTGGCTCGATGTGATTCGTCCTCGCGTCGAGGCGGGCCGGTTCTTTAAAGAAGCTGCCGCCGAACTGCTGGTCATCAACGCGGAGTTGTTGGTGCTCGCCCGAAACCAGCGCCCCCGTCCATCCCGCCGTACTGTTCCACCACCCCCATAGATGGAGAAGTTATGCCCAAACAACTGCCTCGCCAAGAATCCGCGGCGCCGCCCACACGGCCTGTTTTGGCCGATGATGCTTTATGTTTCTTGTCGCTGGAACGAGACGTGGAGATCGAGTTTCGCCCTCAGATATTGGCGGCACTGCAAGGCAAAGTTGATGCCGTCGCCCGTGCCGCGCGTGGCACTGTGCCCTCGTGTCCGCATTGCGGTCAACCGATGCGCTGCCAAGACACGCGAGCGGTCTCGTGGCTGGCTCGCTGTGGGTGTCTGCACGCTCCTGTATCGCGGTATCGCTGCCCACCCTGCCGTTATGAGTGCCGGCCCTTGCTGGATCTGCTGGGAGTGGAACCTGGCCGCATCAGCGGCGCGCTGGCCCGCTTGCTGGCTCTGCTGGCCACGGTGGTGCCCTATCCGCTGGCGGCACGCCTGGCCTGGTTGCTGTTGGGTGTAACGGTCAGTCCCATGAGCATATGGCGGGTTGCGCAGCGATTGGGCGAAGCGGCGGCGCATCATACCGAGGCCTTGAGCCAGTATCATGCCGACAGCCGCAGTTCAGGCGCATCCACGCAGGCGGCTCCGGCAGCTGTAGTGCTGGGGGTAGATGGCTGCAGTTTGGGAATGCAAGTACGCTCTACACGGCGTCGCCGCAAAGACGGTGAAACACTGCCTCCGTTGCAGCCCATTGAGGAGGGCCACTTCCGCGAAGTCAAAACGGGCGTTTTGCTGCTGCCCAGCGAACGGGTGGAAACCTCTCCAGGGAGGCGCTCTGTAGTGCGCCGATTTCTGGTGACCTGTCTGGGTGATGCTGACGCGATTTTCGCTCGCCTATATGCGCAATTGCGGGAACTGGGCTGGGTCGGCGCCCACACGGTAGTAGTCATTGTCGGCGATGGCGCGGAATGGATCTGGAATCGCGCCAGCATGTTTGTGCACCGTTGTGAAATCCTCGATTTCTGGCACGCTCTGGAACACGCCTGGGGATTTGCTCATCTCCGCTACGGGGAAGGTTCTGCACAAGCCGATCGTTGGGTCCATAAGATCGCTGAGGATCTGCGGGCCGGAAAGGTACAGCAGGTCATTGCCAGACTGAAGCGTCTGCAGCCGAAAACACCGGAACTGCAAGAGAGTTTGCAGCGGCTCATCCACTACTACAGTGAGAATGCCGGGCGCATGCGCTATGACGAATACCTGCGACTGGGCTATGGGATCGGCAGCGGCGCCGTGGAAAGCGCCCATAAGCAGGTTGTCCATGCTCGTTTCCGCCAAGCGGGAATGCGCTGGAGTGAAGCGGGAGCCCGTCGCCTGTTAGCACTACGTCTGCTGTTGTTGAATCATGACTGGGCGAAGCTGGACAGGATGCGCATGGTCTCGCTCGCCTAACCTACTCCGCACTGCGGCCCCCAGCCGTTGACCTCGATTTCGCAATACGCCATCATCGGGCCATGGCCCGTCGCTCCACAGTTGAAGTCCCTGTTGATCTCCGCGCCCGTCTGGAAGCGGCGCGACTCGATCTGCTGGCGCTGTTTCGTGCTCTCGACAGAATGGATCTGACACCGTCGGAGATTCCCCAGCGATTGATTCGACAGCTCTTTGAATTGGATGCCGACTATGCGGAGGCGCTCTGGGCACTGGATCAACCGCTGGGAACCCTGGACTTAAACGCCATGCTCCGCGATATCCTGGCCGCCTTGGATCAACTCCCAGAAGCCGAGAAGCGATTCCGAAAGAATCTCCCCCGCCGTGCTCAGCCCACTCTCGGTCAACTGGAAGCCAGCATTCGCAACGCTCTGCGACCCGCTGAGGCCTACAACATGGTCCCCGGTCGCGATCCCCAAAACGGTTAAGCACCCCCATCTCTTCCGCTGAGTTCTTCTAAGCCCTCTGTCTGATACCCTGAAAGCTTACCCTCCGATCCCTATCGACGTACATGGATATTTCGCAACTACCGAAGCATTTCGATTCCCGCCAGGCCGAAGAATCCTGGGACAACCAATGGGAGGCCTGGGGCGTTTACCGCTTCGACCCCACCCGTGCCCGCGGCGAGTCTTTCGTCATCGATACGCCGCCGCCCACTGTTTCCGGTTCTCTTCACGTCGGCCACGTCTTCTCCTACACCCATACGGACCTCATGGCCCGCTTCCAGCGTATGATGGGCCGCAACATCTTCTATCCCCTGGGTTGGGATGACAACGGCCTTCCCACTGAGCGCCGCGTGCAGAACTTCTTCAATGTCCGCTGCGATCCCACAATCCCCTACGCGGAAGAGTTCGATACGGACGCCGCCGCCAGGGAAAAGCATCCCGTCAGTGTCTCGCGCCGGAATTTCATCGAACTCTGCCTGCGCCTCACCGCCGAGGATGAAAAAGTCTTCAAAGCCCTGTGGCGCCGCATCGGTCTTTCCGTCGATTGGCGCCATGAGTATTCCACCATCGACGAGCGCTGCCGCCGCGCCGCGCAGTACAGCTTCCTCGACCTTTACAAGAAGGGCCACGTCTATGCCGTCGACTCTCCAGCCATGTGGGACGTCGATTTCCAGACCGCCGTCGCGCAAGCCGAGGTCGAGGACCGCAATACCGCCGGGCATTTCCATAACATCCGCTTCGGAGTCGAAGGTTCCGAAACAACCTTCGTCATCGCCACCACCCGCCCCGAACTGCTCGCTGCCTGTGTCGCCGTCACCGCCCATCCCGATGACCCGCGCTACAAACCCTACTTCGGCAAACACGCGGTCACCCCTGTTTTTCATGCTCCCGTCCCCATCTTCCCCAGCGAGCTTGCGGATCCCGAAAAAGGCACCGGTATCCTCATGGTCTGCACCTTCGGCGACGCCACCGACGTCCGCTGGTGGCGCGAGCAAAGCCTCCCCAACCGCCAGATCATCGGCCGCAACGGCCGGCTCATGCCCGTCACCTACGGCGAGCCCGGATGGGAAAGCAATAACCCCGCGGCTGCCAACGAGGCCTATGCCCACCTTGCGGGTAAAAACACCAAACAGGCCCGCAAGATCATGGTGGAGGTTCTCCTCGGCGATGCCCTCGTCAATCCCCCCAAGCCCATCGAGCACGCCGTCAAGTATTTCGAGAAAGGCGATCAACCCCTCGAGTTCATCTCCACCCGCCAGTGGTTCGTCCGCCTGCTCGACAAGAAGGACGAACTCATCTCCTGCGGCAACCGCATCCAGTGGCACCCCGAATTCATGGGCCACCGCTACCGCACCTGGACGGAAAACCTTCAATTTGACTGGTGCATCTCACGCCAGCGCTACTTCGGTGTTCCGTTCCCCTGCTGGTACCGGGTTGACGACGAGGGCAATCCCGATTACGTCCATCCGATTCTCGCCGCGCCGGAAGTCCTGCCCGTCGATCCCATGGCAACCGCTCCGCCGGGATTCACGGAGTCCCAGCGCAATCAGCCCGGCGGGTTCGTTGCCGAAGGCGACGTCTTCGATACCTGGTTCACCAGTTCCCTCACCCCGCAAATCGCCTCCGGATGGATGACGGACCCCAAACTGCACTCTAACCTCTTCCCCTTTGACGTGCGCCCGCAGAGTCATGAAATCATTCGAACCTGGGCTTTTTACACGGTTGTGAAGGCATGGCTCCACGCGGCTGATGTCCCGTGGCGTCACGTCGCCATCTCCGGATGGGTGCTTGACCCGGACCGCAAGAAGATGTCGAAAAGCAAGGGGAACGTCGTGACGCCCATGCACCTGCTCGACGATACGGCGACGCCGTCCGCTACTGGTCCGCCAATGCGCGCCTCGGCTCCGATACCGCCTTTGACACTAATGTCCTCAAGGTGGGCAAGCGCCTGGTGACGAAACTCTTCAACGCCGGCAAATTTGTCCTCATGCAGACCGCCGGGCCCCACCCTATTTCCCATCCTCTCGACCTTGCGTTCCTCGACCAACTCCGGCAACTCGTCCAGCGCGCCACGGATCAGTTCCTCAAGTACGAGCATTCCTACGCGCTCGGCGAGATCGAGCGCTTCTTCTGGCGCGGGCTCACCGACAGCTATCTCGAACTCGTCAAAGCCCGGTCGCGATCGGAAACCGACCCCGCCGGACGCGGTTCCGCTGTCGCCGCCTTGCGGCTGGCCCTCAATATCCTCTTGCGTCTTCTTTCGCCCTTCGTTCCCTATATCACGGAGGAGATCTGGTCCTGGGCCTTCGCCGAAGAGACGGGACATCGCAGCATTCATCGCGCGCCTTGGCCTACCGGGGCGGATCTGCCCGCTCCCGGCGCCGCCTCCGGCCAGCTATTTGAGACAGCCATCTCCGCTTTGAGCACGGTGAACAAAACCAAGAGCGAATCCGGCGTTTCCGTCGGCCGCTCCATCGGCTCGCTTCACCTTGCCTGCAATGCGGAGACCGCCAACCTCTTCGATTTTGTCAAGGCCGACGTGATGGGCGCCGTCCGTGCCGCGAACTGCACCGTCGAAACCAGGGATTCTCTCGAAGCGGACCAGTTTGAAGTGGTTTCCGTTACGTTTGAAACCGCGGAAGTAGGATAAAACTCATGAAAGCCAAGTGGATTCTTCTTTCCTTTTTCACCGCGGCCGCAGCCATCCTCGCCTTGGCCGCCGACAAGACTCCCAAGCCGGGCAAGGATGGATGGGTTTCCATGTTCGACGGCAAGACCCTCAACGGCTGGAAGGCCGCCGACAATCCCGAAAGCTGGAGCGTCAGGAACGGAGCCATCGTCGGCGACGGTGAGCGCAGCCACCTCTTCTGGATGGGCGAGCAGTGCGAAAACTGCGAATTCCGCGCCGAGGTCAAATTGAACCACGGCGGCAATTCCGGCATGTACTTCCGCGCCGAATTCATGCCCGGCTGGCCCAACGGCTACGAGGCCCAGGTCAACAACACCCACAAGGACCCGGTCAAGACCGGTTCCCTCTACAACCTCGTCAAGGTCTATGACCAACTCGTCCCCGACGACACCTGGTGGACCCAGGACATCATCGCCGACGGCAATCACATCATCATCAAAGTGAACGGCAAGGTTACCGCCGACTACGTCGACGAGAAGCGCCTCCACATGAAGGGCTACCTCGCCCTCCAGCAGCACAACAAAGGCAGCGTCGTCGAGTACCGGAACCTCATGTTCCGCAAGTTGCCCGCAAAGAAGTAGCGGCTGCCGCGGCCGTCTACGACAATCCTGCCTGCGCCCGCACTGAGAATGCTGATGCAAAGAACGGGCATTCGGCCTCTTGAGGGCACTGCATTGGCGGCGAGTCAATTTTGTCTGCCACTGCCCGCCCGGCCCCCTTAGCCGCCTACGTACGATCCGCTCCGGATCTCATCGAGCACATTCGGCCATTTCGGAGCCCAGCCCAACATCCGGCCCGCTTTTGTGCTCATGATCCGCTGGTCCATCACTAAGGCATCCGCCATTGCCCCAATCTGTTGCCGGGCCTCGTTGAGCGGCCATAACTCCACTCGCGCCTCATTCATCGTGGCCACCGTTTCCGCGACAATGCGCACCGTGAACGCCGGGCCGTCCGCCGCCAAAAACAACTCACCTCCGGGGGTTTGCTCCACCGCCCGCACATAAAGCTCCGCCAGCGCGTCCACATGGATAAAACTCCAGTGATTGTTCCCCGTGCCGACAATCCTCACCAGCTTCTGCGTCCTTGCCTGCCGCACAAAACCACCCACCGTTCCGCCGCCGCGTCCGTATACCATCGCGGGCCGGATCACCACCCCTTCCACCTTCGCGTCCCGGCTCTCGATCACCATCTTCTCCACGGCCGGACGCCAGGCGGCCAGCGCCGGCGGCCGCAACACCGTCAACTCTCCCGCGACGCGCCCCTTGGTGTCGCCAATCACCCACACCCCGCTTGTGTACAGGAACGCCCTTCCGCTGCCGCGTAACGCTTCGAGCGTGGCCCGCACCGTTTGCTGATCGAGCGCCGCCGAATCCGGTCCCCAAGCCATGGCCGTATGAATTACCGCATCGGCGCGAGCCGCTCCCGCCGCCACGCTCGCCGGATTTCGCAGATCCCCGCTCACCGGCGCCGCCCCCAGTTTTCTTATTTTCTCCGCCGATTCATCGGACCGCGCCAAGCCGCTCACCGCGTGGCCTGCCTTCTGTAAGTACTCCGTGATCACGCCGCCGACATATCCGCTCGCCCCAGTGACAAGTACGTTCATCAGCCCCAATCTACCATTCAGCTCAACGGCAGCGGGGAAGAAATCGCGCGCAACTGTTCACTTGTCAACCCCAGGCGCTCCCGCGCGTGGCGGAGCCGCGCCATGCTGGGAAGGTCTTCCTGGCTGCCGCTGCAATGATCGGCTAAATACAACACCTGCGCCAGAACCGAATCGCTCTGCTCCGGCTGATGGTGATACTCTACCGCCTCGGCCAGACGGTCCGGCAGCCCCCAATGCCGCATCACCTCCCTTCCGGCCGAGCAATGGTCAAATCCACAGAGCAGGACTTCCGCGAACATCGGTTCGCACCCGTGATCGAGCAGCGCCGTATGATGCGCGGTGAGCCGGGCGGGCAATTTCCACAGCGCCAACCGCCCTATGTCGTGGATCAGCCCGGCCAGGAATGCCTCCTCGGGCTCTGCTTTCCGCGTTTGCCTCGCCAGCAACTCCGCGATCCGCGCCACTTCCATCGAATGGCGCCACAGCGGCCGGATCAGCGGACTCTGAAACATCGGCCGGAAGGCGGCCGCCGAAAGTATCCGGCAGCACTCCGGAATCCCCATCGCCGCAGCGGCCTGCCGGATGCTCCGGTAGGGCGTGGTGGATGCATCAAACGGGGAATTAGCCATGCGCGGCGCCTCCCCGGCCAACACGGTATCCGTACCCACGATCTGCTCCAATTGAACCGCGCCGGCCATCGGATTCCGGGCCAATTGCATCGCCTTCAGCGCCGCCGCCGGAAATACCGGCAGCTTCGAAACCACCGCCTTCACCTCCTCGAGCGAAGCGCGCGGCACCCGCGCCAGTCCTTCCACATGCGCGCTTTCAAGAAAACCGTCGCGCGCCATGAAGCGCAGTTCCTCGATCATCTGTTCGAACCGCGCCGCTTCATATGGCAGGAACTCCCAGCGCTCGACGAAGAAACAACTCATCTCGAGCAACTTCGCCACCTCCTCGCCCGGCGGATCTCCCACCGCGGAAGGCTTCGCCGCAAAGCCCCAAATGTGCTCCATCAGGCGCGGCGGCAGCGGTTCCACCGGGTTGGCAAAGATATGGTGAGAATCGGCGGCCGCGCGCAGGGCGCGCTGCTGCTCTCCCTTCCAGCCGAGCTTCCTGGCCACTTCCACCGCGGTTGCGCCCACCCGGCGGCAATGCGCCTGAATCGCGGGTTCGTCGTAAACCGCCTTCGTTTCTACCGGCGTGGGTTGCGTCCTCATGTTGGCTTACTGCTCTCATCGGCCAAAGCAGCCGCCTTTAGACGAAACCCGTTCACCTGCTTCGGCCGCCCCATCGGCGCATATATCCCTTCGATCGTGCCGCCACTTCCCTGCTTTCCTTCCCTCGGATCGGCTTGATCCGGTCACGGCGCCCGCCGCGCTAAAATTAAGGGTTTGCATGTCCTCCCGGAAGATCATCCTTGCCATTGACGGTCCCGCCGGAGCCGGCAAGAGCACCATTGCCAGACGCCTCGCGCAACGCCTCGGCTTCCTTTACATCGATACCGGCGCCATGTACCGCGCCATTGCCCTCTGGGCCATCCGCACCAACACCGATCTCGCCGACAGCCATCGCCTCGAGCAACTCTCCCTCGCCGCTGTCATTGATCTCGCCCCGGACGGCTCCGTCCTTCTCAACGGTGAGGACATCACCGCTCTCATCCGCACGCGGCAGTTGTCCGGCGCCGCCTCCAAAGTCTCCGCCGTGCCGGCCGTGCGCCGCGCGCTTGTTCAAAAGCAGCGCGAGATGGGCGCCCGCCAGAGTGTTGTGATGGAGGGCAGAGACATCGGCACGAACGTGTTCCCCGATGCGGACATCAAGATCTACCTCGATGCGAACCTCGAGGTGAGAGCCGCGCGCCGCCTCCATGACCTCGAAGCCAAGGGAGAGCACGGGAACCTCAACGATGTGGCCCGTGAGATTCGCGAACGCGATCAGCGCGACTCCACCCGCGGCGAAGCCCCCCTTCGGCAGGCCGTCGACGCCCTCCTCGTCGACACCAGCCACATGGCTATCGAACAGGTCGAGGAAGCCATCCTCAAGATCTACCGCGATCGCACATCGAATGGAAAGGAATTGGAACGTTGAAGCATTTGCTCGTCATGAAGTTTGGCGGGACCAGCATGGGCTCCGCCGAAAGGATGCGCGTGGCCGGTTCCATCTGCGCGGAGCAGATGCGGCGGCGGCCCGTTGTCATTGTCGTCTCCGCCATGTCGAAGGTCACCGATCTCCTGCTCGACACGCTCCGCAAGGCGGAAGGCGATGACCGCGCGGGGCTCGATGCCAACCTCGCGCAGTTGGAAGAGCGGCACGTCCAAACCTGCCGCGAACTCCTGCCCGCCGAAAGCCACGCCTCCGCGCTCGAAACAATCCATTCCATCATCGCGGACTTCCGCCGCATTGCCCGGGGAATCATGATGCTCGGCGAACGTCCGCCCCGCTCCGTCGATGAAGCGGTAGCGGTGGGGGAGCGGCTATCCGCCCACCTCGTGGCGGCCCACCTCGAAGCAAGCGGAGTACCCGCCAAACCCGTCAACGCCGCCGAAATTGTCGTTACCGACGCAGTCTTCGGCAGCGCCACTCCGCTCATGGGTCCCACCCGTGAGAAGGTCCGGAAAACCCTCCTCCCGCTCCTCGACGCCGGAATCCTTCCCGTCGTCACCGGATTCAACGGGGCCACCCTCGACGGCCGCCCCACCACCCTCGGCCGCGGCGGTTCGGACTTCTCCGCCTCCATCCTCGCCGCCGTCCTCCACGCCTCCGACCTCTGGATCTGGACCGATGTCGACGGCATCATGACCGCCGACCCCCGCCTTGTCCCCAACGCCGCCGTCCTCCCCGAAGTCACCTACGCCGAGGCGGCCGAACTGGCCTACAACGGAGCCAAGGTCCTCCATCCGCGGACTCTCGCTCCGCTCGCCGCCAAGGGTATTCCCGTATGGAGCAAGAATAGTTTCGCCCTTGATAAGCCCGGAACCAGGATCGCCCCCACCGTGGACGCGCCCCAGGGCCCGCGCGCCGTCACCTCCATGGGCAATGTCGCCCTCGTTTCCGTGGATCCGGCCAATCCGGAATTGAACAGCGTCATGGTGATGTCGCGCGCTCTCGCCGCGCTCGCGCAGGCCAACGCCGAAGTCCTCGCCATGACCAGTTCCAGCTATCGCCAGAACTTCTGCTTCCTCATCCGGCGCGATGAACTGCCGCACGCCATGGCCAGCCTCGAAACCGCCTTTGCCCTCGAACTCGCCCATGGCTATTTGAAACCTTTCATGGCCGACGAGAACGTCGGCCTGCTCGCCATCGTGGGCGAGGGAATGAAGGGGGCCCCGGGCATGGCCGGGCGGATGTTCACCGCCATCTCGCGCGAAAACGTCAATATCATCGCCATCGCCCAGGGCTCGAGCGAGCTGACCATCGCCATCGTCGTCCGCCGCGAAGGGCTCGAGAAAGCCGTCCGCGCCGTCCATGAGGAATGCCGCCTGGGAAAGTAGACCTTGCCGCAACCGCAAGCCGCGTCTCCGGGTTCATTCCTTACAAGCGCCCAGGCCAATCTCCGTTGCGCCGGCCGGAGCGCAGGAAGTATCCTGAACAATTCGGGTATCGAGCCTGGAATCTTCGAGGTGAATGATTTGTACCGATCAGTTCTTGCCGGTTCCCTCCGTGCGGTCCCCGCGCTGGTGTTGACCTCCTTGGCCCTGCTGGCGCCCTCACTTCCCGCCCAGGAAAAGAAAACACAGACCACCGAGCAGGCCCCGGAGTACCTGAAAAAACAAGTCTACATCCGCCGTTTCTCCGCCGGCGCCACCCTTGCCGTCTACGGCTTCAAGCCCATGATCGACGGCGCCACCACCAACGACACCACTACTCCTCCCGTCATCAGCGACCTGAGTTCGAAAGGGACCGACCCCTTCGGACACCGCTTCGGCGGCGGCATCACGGCGCAGTTCATGGTCAAGCCCAAGTACGGCATCGTGGCCACCGGCATCTACCACAAGATCAGTTTCCAGAACATCAAGGACAACATCGAAGGCATCGATAACCCGAACACGACCGCGGACGAAAGAACCTTCATTACCGATACCTCCGACACCTCGGCCCGCCTGATCGACTTCTCTCTGCTCCTCCGGCGCTATGACAAAGACCGCTTCACCAAGGGAGCCCGCTGGTTTTTCGAGGGCGGCGGAGCCGTGCGCCATGTCAGCAATCTCCGCACCAGCACCTCCACCATCCTGAACGGAACCGAATCCTGCTGCAAGACGGCTCCCGTCCCCATCGCCCACAAGAACGCCCGCGGAGTGGTCGGCGGCATCGGAGCCCAGTTTGTGGATGACTTCGGCATCCACCTCGTTCCCGAGGTCCGCTACACGCGCTGGCTCGACCGTAACTTCGATTCCCTCGCCACCAAATCGCGCCGCGACCAGATCGAGGCGATGGTTTCCATTACCTTCTAATCCCTGGAGTTCACCTGCGTACTTCGGACAAATAGCCGGCGGAGTGCGATACGCTGAGAGGGTTTACCCACTATGCACCGCATCTACGTTTGCTCCGCCGTCTTGCTGGGATTGGCGCTGAGTCCGGCCTGCCGCCGCGTAAAGACAGAGAAGGCCCGCTACGAAGTTCCTCCAGGCTTTACCCTCGAAGTAGCCGCCAAGCCGGAACTGACCGGCTCGCTCATCGCCATGACTTTCGACAGCCTGGGCCGTCCCGTAGTCTCGAAGGAGCAGTTGCACCCCACCATCCTCATCGATAAGGACGGCGACGGTGTATTCGAAACCGAAAAGGTGTTCTCCGCCAAGATTACCCACGCCCAGGGAATGTGGTTCGACGGCCGCACGCTCTACGCCATTGGCAAGGATGTCGAGGAAGGGCAGGCGGGCTTGTACCGGATGGAGGATAAGGACGGCGACGACGTGGCCGACACTTTCGACCTGGTGAGCAAGTTCGAACGAACCATGGGTGAACACGGACCGCACGCCATACGCCGCGCGCCGGATGGATCAGTCATGGTGATGCTGGGGAACCACACCGGCGTTTTCCCCGACCAGATCGATCCCCTCTCGCCCCTGAAAAACTACAACGAGGCCCAACTGCTCGAACGGTATTGGGACGCGCGCGGGCATGCCAAAGGAATCCTCGCCCCAGGTGGCGTGCTTACCCGTTGGAACCAGGGTTCCAACTCCTTCACTCTCGTTTTCGGCGGAATGCGCAATACCTATGACTTTGCGTTCAACCGGGAAGCGGAGATCTTCGCATTCGATTCCGACATGGAATGGGACATCAACCTGCCCTGGTACCGGCCGGTGCGGACCCTCCATGCCATCCCGGGCGCTGATTTCGGATGGCGCAGCGGATCGGGAAAGCTGCCGGCTGATTTCATCGACACGCTGCCGCCGCTGTTCGAGGCGGGCCGCGGTTCCCCCGTAGGCGTCGAGTTCTACCATCACACCGCATACCCGCAGACGTACTTCGATGCCTTCCTCGAGGGCGATTGGTCCCGAGGCCGGATTCTGATCTCACACCCCGTAAGGTCTGGAGCCTCCTACCGCCTGGTGTCCGAACCCCAGGAATTTGTGCACGGCGAACCACTGAATGTAACCGATCTCGAGGTGGGCCCCGACGGATTTGTGTACTTCACCATGGGAGGCCGCGGCACCAACGGCGGGCTATACCGTATCCGCTACACGCGGGGATGGTGGGAGAAGTTGTTTGCCCGCTCCCCGGAGAAGGGAATTCTGGCGGTGGTCCGTCAGCCGCAGCCGCTCTCGAGTTGGGGGCACGCCGCGTTGCTGAAGGCGAAGACCTCGCTCGGAGCGGAGTGGGGCAGGCAATTGGACGAACTGGCCAAGGATACGCGCGCCGCCACCGATGACCGCGTTCAGGCCGCGCTGATTCTCCAACGGTTGGGCCCGGCCCCCTCCGCTGAGTTGTTGAAGCGCCTGGCCGAAGACCGGGACACGAACATTCGCGCCGTGGCGGTTTATCTTTCGGGAATGCGGAACTCCGCCGAGGCGAAGGCCGTGGCCGCGGGGGCTCTCAAGGATTCCGATCCCTTCGTACGCCGCCGCGCCGCCGAGGCGCTGGTGCGTCAGGGACTGAGTCCTGACAACTCCGAGTGGGCGCCCGCGGAGAACCTGCTGGCATTATTGGATGATCCGGACCGTTTTGTCCGTTATTCCGCTCGGATCGCGCTCGAACGCGTGGCGCGGGCGAAATGGCGGGATGCGGCGCTGAAGTTGGATGGACCCTACGGCAGCGTCGAGGCTCTGGTGGCCTTGGCACGAACGGCCCAATCGGATTCCGATCTTCAGCCGGTCCTCGGGCGTGAACTGGCAATGCTGAAGTCAGGCGCCCGCGCCGCCGATCAGGAAATCCGGTTTTTGCGGGCTGTCCAACTCACGGCAATCGCCTATAAGGAAGGGCTGCCGGAGGGTGCGCGCAAACAGATTCATGCCGCCCTGGTCACGCGTTTTCCGTCCTCCGGAGACCGCCTCAATATGGAATACGCGCGCCTGCTCGCCTACTGCGGCCGGCCCGAGGCCATTGGCAGGATTCTCGGAGCCATCCGTGAAGACGAAGAAAATCCTCAGATGCAGATGCACTACGTCTACTGCCTGCGAACCATAAAGAACGGATGGACCAAGGACCAGAAGCTCAAGCTCATGAACTGGTTCCCGAAGGCCGCCAGGTGGCGCGGCGGGGCCAGCTTCACCGGATATATCAACTTCATGTTCGATTCATCCCTCCAGTTCTTCGATGAGGACGAGAAAAAGATGGCCTATGCGCGCGTGCCCGAGTTCGCTCCAATCGAGGAGGGTGCGAGGAATGACCGGGAAGGCCGTCCGAGCGTAGTCGCCCGCCAGAAGGGCGTCCAGGCGTATAGCCCGCGGGAGATTTTTGAGTACCAGATGTTTGATCCCATGACTTCGAAGGCGAAACCCGAGGAGGGACGAAAGGTGTTTCAGGACCAGTGTGCATCCTGCCACCGGCATGGCGGCATCGGAAAGGATTTCGGTCCTGACCTGACAACGTTGACCAGCCGGTTCCAGAAAAAAGACATTCTCGAAGCCATTCTCTGGCCGTCGAAAACCATATCGGATCAGTACCAGGGCTGGATCGTCGAAACCAAGGATGGGGATACCATCAACGGACTCCTCGTCTCGGAAGACGACCGGAAAATGATTCTCAAAACCGGTGACCAGGAGCGTCCGGTGGAGGTTCTCAAGTCAAACGTAAAGGGGAAACGATTGTCGAAAATCTCCATCATGCCGGAAAACGTGCTTGATGGCTACAACATGCAGCAAATCAGTGACTTGATGGCATTTCTATTGAGCGCCTCGAGGTAAAGGAACGAGGTATCTTCGAACGAGTGTATGCCGTGCCCCCCCCACATGTGGGTATTGCTATAGGAGTACTGGTACATAGTGAATGGATACAATGCTTTACGTATCGCCATCGTCCGCGCGGAGCCCATCTGCCGTTGACCAATTGATTGAAGCTATTGTGATCTACAAGGCGCAACCCACTGCAAGGGTGGAAGACCCCGTGAAAATGGATTGGCCGGTTGACAGCCGTCGCGGTGTCCGCGCCGCCATCCGGCAACCCACCGCAATCATCCCCCTCGTTCCCGTAGTAACCTATCAATTTGGCGATACGCCCTACTGATAGGAACCACGTGTCGCCGGATCAAAGGGCGGCATGCTGATAGATTTTGGCCTCATACAGCGGGCAAGAGAAGGTGATGATGCCGCTTTTAACGAGATCGTACACGTATACCGCAAGCGGATACTCGGCACGATCTCGCGCCTTATCGGGAGGCCCGAGGACGTGGAGGACGTCGGGCAGGAAGTCTTTCTACGGCTCTATTACTCTCTCGAACAACTCCGCGCCCCCGAGGTGTTCGAACCGTGGCTCTACCGCCTCACCGTCAATGCCGCTTATGACTATATGCGCCGGCAAAAGCGGCGGCCCGAGTCCCGCATGGCCGACCTATCCGAGCAACAACTGCAAATGGCCGACGCCGATGCGGGCGGGAAAAGACGCGCCGAGGAACAGAAGAAGGCAAATCTGCGGGAGTACGTCCAGTCTCTCTTGGGCCGCGTATCCGAAGAAGACCGGATCTTGTTGACTTTGAAGGAAGTGGAAGGATTGTCGTTGAAGGAATTGGAAGCTGTTTACAAGGTGAATGAGAATGCGCTTAAGGTCCGTCTCTTTCGGGCCAGACAACGCGTACTGAAAGCGTTTTCAGTAATGGAAAACCGGGATGCGCACAAGGAGCGCAGTGAGTAGAATAAGGAATGGTGAAAAGGGCGAGGCTTTCGGATGACACACGATGAGTTGGATCGAAGGTTAGACGTTCTCTTCCGGGAATACCGCCAGGCGTGCCCCGATCCCGACGGGGGCGCGAACTTCATGCCACAACTCTGGCAGAGGATCGAAGCCCGGCGAACTCTGCCGTTGATGCTGGGCCGGTGGACTCGAATGTTCGTCAGTTTCGCCGCCGCTCTCTGTCTTGCCATGGCTGTCATTCTGGTAGCCCCGCATCATCAGACTTCGGTGCTCCAAACCTCCTATGTCGAGGCTCTCGAGCGCGAACACCCCAATGACATCCTGGCGTATTCCGACGTCGTGCCGGATAACAGCGGAGACGTAACGTGGCAATGAGACTGAGTTCACCCAAGGTTGGGCTGTATCTGCTGCTTGTGTTCCTGAGCGGCACTCTGGTAGGGGCCTTCGGCTACCGCCTCTATTCGGTCAACACCGTCAGCGCCAAGGCGCCGCATGAGAGCTACCGCAAGATATACCTCAACGAGATGCAGACCAGGCTCAAACTTACCCCTGCCCAACTGTCCAACCTCGTGTTCATTCTGGATGAAACCAAAGCCCGGTTCAAGGCTGTCCGGGACCGGATGGATCCTGAAATGAAGCAGATTCAAGGCGAACAGCGTGATAAGATCCGCGACATGCTGCAACCCGGGCAGAAGGCGGAATACGAGAAGATGCTCGAGGAACGGGCCAGGAAGCAGAAACAGGCTGCCTCGGGTGGCGGCGGCTGCTGAGAATATCCGTAAACGTAAATTTGGAAATCGGGCAGACGGAAATGCCTGCCTTTTCTACTTCTTGCGAGCTTCCTGCATCTCCCTGGAACGCTGCACCTTTTTGTTGAAGCGGTCCACGCGCCCTTCCGTATCGACCAGCTTTTGGCGGCCGGTGAAAAAGGGATGGCAACTCGAGCAGATTTCCACGCGGATGTCACCTTTGTGCGTCGAGCGGGTCTTGAAGGTGGATCCACAGGCGCAAATGACAGTGCACTCGTTATAGGCGGGATGAATTCCGGCTTTCATCGAAGACTACAAATCCTTTCACTTTACGGCAACCTGTCCAGTATAGCATGCGGCGCGCAATCGTTTGTTGCTTTCAGTTCGACGAACCGTCGATCCGCACCTCGGAGATAACGTCTCCGGTCTTGATTTGAAATACGTTTACACCGGCGGCGTCGCCCAACCGTACCCGCACCCGGTACACGCCGGTGAACTGCTCTCCAAGCAGTCTCACCTCGATCACCGAACCTCCGCCCGAGGCCGCCGTGACGGTGGGAGCGGGTTCCAACAGCGAAAGGCCGGATTGATCCACCACCCGCATCAGAAAGGATTTCGCGGCGCCGGGATTTCCACTGGCGGGCGGTTGGAGCAGGGCGATCTGCTTCGGGACAGTATCCCGGACGGCGAGCCAGTACGGCAGGCGGGCGAACGCTCCGGAATCTGAAGCGATCTCGACAAAACCCTGGTATGCGCCGGCCGGCGGCGCAGGGTCATTCCACGTCAGCTTGATTGCCTGAGAAGCGCCCGCATCAAGAGCGATCTGTGTGTCGGACAACACGGGCCTGCGATCGCCGGAACTGTTCAAGCTCAGGTGGAAGATGTCCGCCGATGACCCCAGGTTGGCCACCGTCACCTCGCGCACGATCTCGGATTGCTTCCCCAGTTCGCCGAAACTCACCGACGTGGGCGAAAGCGCGATGGCGGAGGAAACAGCCGCCGTCAGATTCAACCGCCCTGCCCCGCTTTGCATCACCCCCGGCGGAGTGTTGCCCGCCGGGAAAGCCGATGCCGTGTTGATGAGAAAGGAGCGATACTGCGCCACTGTAAGGTTCGGACGCGCCGACTTCACCACGGCCGCTGCTCCGGCAACCAGTGGCGAGGACAGGCTTGTCCCTTCTTCGTACACATACAGGCTTGTCGCCGGATCACCCTCCGTGGCGCCGTTCAACGCCGTAATCATATCCCCTACGGCGAGCAGGTCAGGTTTCAGCAACAAGTCCGGCGAAGGGCCTTTGCTCGAGTAATCGGTAATGACGTTCGGATCCACCGGCAGGTTCAGGCTGAACACCAGCGTGATCCTGGTGTCCGGAGCGGAGGCGAGGATATCCTGAAGGGCAAAGCCGTCCGCCCGCGATATCATAACCCCCTTCAGTGTTTCCGAGCCCACGTCCATGCCGGCTCGAACCGGATTCGATTGATTGTTGAACACTACCGCCGCGATCGCTCCGGCGGCCGCCGCATTGGCGAACTTGTCGGAAAAGAGGCAGTCGCCCCGCTGAATGAGAGCGATCTTCCCGGCCAGGCTGTCCGCCGGGAGTGCCGCGCAGGCCGTACCGATTCCATCGATGGCCGAGACGTCGGACACACGTCCCTCGATGGAGTCCGCATCCACACTGTTCGAGGCAGGAGAAGCCGTTAGGCGCGTGGACGGCGGTATGACGACAGCCGGCACCGAAGGGATGCGGTCGTTCTGCGTGGCGCCCACCGCAATCACATCCGGATTCGAACCTACGTCGGAAACCGTCGCCAGTTCCGGGCCGTTGTTCCCCGCCGCGCCCACGACAATCACTCCAGCCTGAATCGCATTCGAAATCGCTTCGCTGAAAACACCATCGGCGGAATGCTCAATGCCGGGAGCACCCAGGCTGAGGTTTACGACATCCATCCCGTCCTTCACTGCATCCTCCAGGGCTTCAATGACGTAGTCTTCCGGGAATGTGCCCTGTTTCCCTTCGCTTGCGCGATAGTTGCCCAGCCATGCCTTGGGCGCGGATCCCGACATGTTGCCGCGCGCCCCCAGATGCATTACCCCGGCCGCGGCCATGGCGACCCCTGTCCCGTGGCCAAAATTATCCTGGGCCGTGGACCCGTCATAACTGCGGGCCACGATCACCTTGTTGTTGGTGTATTTGCGGTTTTCCTCGGACGAGAGTTTGGGAAATCCGTCAGGGACAGTCAGAGCCGGATCCTGGAATCCGGCGTGGAAGTTGTCAATGCCTGTATCGATGACTCCAATCTTCGTCCCCAAGCCCGCCTGATTGATGCCGCCCACCTTCTCCCATGCGCTGGGGATCTTCAGGAGAGGAATGGCATGATCGAGCGTGGCGCGAAACAGGCGAACCGGCACAACGCGCACAACGCCGGGCAGTGCACTGAGTTGGGACACATCGGCCGCTTCCACGAACAAGGCGTTCAAGACAGTGTCCACCTCTCCGCGTATGCGGGCGTTCCTCGAAGCCAGCAGGGAACGCATCGCCCCGTGCTCGGCTCGAATAGCGGCCGCGCGAGATTGCAACTCCGCGGCGGACCGCGCACGGAAAGGTTTCGCGTCCACGGCCGACAGCGGCGCTTGAGAAAGTTGGACGATGAAACGTCCGGAAACGGTTTCCGCCGGAAGCGGCAAACTGGAACACACCAACAGCGCAAACAGCACACGCATGAGCAACAAACTCCCTATGGAGAGTACGGACACAGGCGCGGACAGCTTCTTCTAGCCTACATCGGCGGGAAGGCGGAAATCTTCAGGTGGCGGAGAAGAGCCCCGGCACAAGAGGTTGCCGGGGCTCAGCAAAGGATCGGCAGGAGAGGCTCAGTGGTCTACTGGCTGATCGAAGGCGTGTCGTTGCGGGTCAGCCCGACTGCCGTCCCCGTCGCGGCTCCGGCGACGATGACTCCAGCGATAACTGCTTTCGTTCCAATACCAAGCCCGGCAACCGCTCCCGCCGGAGGACCGGTGCCGGCTCCCGTCGCCGCAGGCGCTCCACCCGCCGCCGCAACTGTCCCGTTCACGGAGCAGTGTCCGGACAAACGTTTGATTTGCGTGGCGTGAACCGTGAGTTCCACAGCCGCCCGCGATGGGTCCAGCGCACCCGTCACCCGCACCCTTTTCCCAATCTCCTTCTCGAGTCCACTGCCCTGAATTTCATACGTCACCCCGGTCGTGCCGTCCGTCAACAGTAACCGCCCGTCTTTTTTCACCAGACAGCCGGAAACCGTGCTCGGAGCCGACGCGCCGGCCGCTTGCGGTTCGAAATCCAGACCCCGCCCCGCTTCCAGCCTCGCAACCAACATCCCCGAGGCGTTGCTCACCCGCACCGGTCCACCCAATGCCGATACGTGCACACGCGGACCCAGCACTGAAACCTTCGCGAGCCCCTGCCCCGGCTCAATCCGAAACTGCCCCGCTTCAATCCGGTAGGCAAGCCCACGTTCAACCTGCCCCGTGCCTCTTTCCAACACAAGATGGTCCCTGTAAACCCGGCTGCGCGTGCCGGTATCGAGTACCAGACGAACCCCATTTTGCAGCCTTAGCTCCGAGGCGCTCTTCCCCGTCTCCACCATGGAGCCATGGAAAAGTGTCCCATTCCCCGTAACTGTCGCCGTATCCAAGGCGAAACTGCCGCCCGCGGACACAATCCCAATGACAGGGCCGGCCGCCGATCCAATGGACAAATGCGCCACCAGCCCCACTATAAGCGCGGCTTCGAGACGCTTCGAAGGGAAGAGCTTCCATCCCCGTTTCAAATTGACGCCAGTCATAGCTTCTCCTGTCAGTACAAACTCCGTTCCGGGCTGCGCCACCATGCGTGGCGTATACCCTATTCTTCGGCCGCAAAAGCCGCGAACTTGAGCCGGTGAGAAAAAATAAGTCGTTGTCCCACAATGTATTACAGATGTACATGAGAATCGCCGCCTTCCTCGCCGCACTCCTCTTCCTCCTCGCCGCCTGCTCGATCGCTCGCCTCGCCTGGGCCGCGCGTTTCTTCGAGTTGGCCCAACCCGCCGATCTGCAACGCGCCGCCCTCCTCGCCCCCCTCGATGCCGCTTATCAGTACGCCGCCGGCAACGCCCGCCGCGCCGTCCAACTCAACCCCTACTTTTCCCGCGCCTGGATGCGCCTGGGCTTCGAGGCGGAACTCCGCGGGGATTTCGCCGAAGCAGAGCGGTTCTTGCTCCAGGCGGCCCGCGTGGACGCCACCATGGAGCCCCGTTGGGCCCTTGCCAACTACTATCTGCGCCGGGGCGACAGCGCGCGCTTCTGGCCCTGGTTCCGCCTCGCCGCCGAACGGAGTCACGGCGGCCGCGCGGCTCTCTTCCAACTCGCCTGGAGAATGACGAATGACGGCGGCGAAGTGCTGCGGCGGGGCATTCCTCCACAAAGGGACATCCTGGCCTCCTATGTGCAATTTCTCCTCGAGCGGGAAAAGCTCGACTGGGCAGCCGCCGCCGCCCGGCCTCTTCTCGAGATCGCGGCGCCCGCGGAGCGGAACCTCCTGCTCCTTCTGTGTGACCGCCTGATCACCGCCCAAAAAGCCACCGGAGCGCTGCGGGTCTGGAACGGCATGGTGGAGCGCGGATTGCTCCCCCACGGCAAACTCTCGCCAACCCAGGGTGTATCCCTGACAAATCCCCGCCTGGAAGCGGAACCGCTCGGAAGGGCATTTGACTGGCGGCTGCTCTGGCGGGCGGGTGTCCATTCCACCTGGGCCGGAAGGCTCCGTCAGATCCGGATCGAACTCGACGGAAAGGAAGGCGAGCAGACCGGTCTGATCGCGCAGGTGGTGCCGGTCATGAAGGGACAACCTTATGAGTTTTGTTACCGGTTCCGGACCGAAGGGCTCGCCGTGAACTCCGGAGTCGGCTGGCGCGTATACGACCCGGAGGCGGGCCGGCCGCTGGAGACAACTGCTGCGTCTCTCTCGAGCCCGGAATGGAGAGAGGGAAAGGTGCGGTTTTCTCCAACCGGGGAACTGGTGCGCCTCGAGCTTGCCTATCAGCGCGCCAGTGGAACCGTAAGGCAGGAGGGGACCGTCATCCTCGATGGAGCCTTCCGGCTCGAACGGACGAGATAGAATGGCCGATATGATGCGCTCCCTGCTCTCGACCCTGCTGCTCGTTGCCTCCGCGGCCTACGGCCAGGCCCGGCCGCCGCGGTATCCACCCATGCCGGCCGGCGTCCGGGCGGACCGGAACATCTCTTACGACAAGTACCCGGAGACGGTGCTCGACGTGTTCTCGCCCGAAGCCGGACCCGCCGGAAAACGCCCGGGCGTGCTCGTCATTCACGGAGGAGGCTGGGTTGGCGGGACCAGGGAAGCCATGTGGGAGCAATGGGTGAAGCGCTATCTCGATAAGGGCTTCGTGGTGGCCAACGTCGAATACCGGTTGGCCAAGGCCGCCACGGCGCCGGCGGCGGTGGAGGACGTGCTCAAAGCCGCGCGGTGGTTCACCAAAAACGCGAAGAAATACAACGTGGATACGAAGCGGATCGCGGTTACCGGGAGTTCGGCGGGCGGACACCTCGCGCTGATGGTGGGAATGACGCCGAAATCGGCGAAGCTGGGAAAGCCGGCGAAGGTGGCGGCGGTGGTGAACTTCTACGGCATTACCGACGTTGCCGACCAGTTGAGCGGACCGAACATGCGGAAATACGCCGTCACCTGGGCGCCGGAATCTCCTGAAAGATTAGTATTGGCGCGGCGCGTTTCTCCGATGAGCTACGTGAGACGAGGCCTGCCGCCGATTCTCACGGTGCACGGGGACGCCGATCCCACCGTGCCCTATGAGCATGGCGTCAAGCTGACCAAAGCATTAGTGGGGGTGGGCGTGAAAGCGGAGATGATTAGCGTGCCCGGCGGCAAACACGGATTTCCAAAAGAAACACTCGATGAATTGTACCCGCAAATCTGGCGGTTCCTCGAACGCAGCGGCGTGATCCGGTAGCCCGCATGAGAATTGCGTGGCGCGGCATCTGGGCCATTCTGCTGGCGGCGGGTCCGCTCGACGCCGATGGCGGATTGCGCCCCCTCGAGATGCTTAACGGCGAGCTTCCCCGGTGGATGCGCTTTGACGGCGAGTACCGGGCACGGTTCGAAGATCAGGAGAACATGCTCTGGCGCGGGGCCAACAGCGACCGCTATCTGCTGAATCGCGTCCGGTTCGGCATGACGCTTCGCCCCAGGGAATGGATGACCTTCTACGGCCAGGCGCAGGACGCCCGGGTTTTCTTCCCTCGCAAATTCACACACGGCCCGCCGTTGCAGGACACCCTCGATCTGCGCCAGGCGTGGGTGCAACTCGGCAACGAAGACAAGTTTCCTCTCCAGTTGCGGGTGGGGAGGCAGGAACTGGTGTTTGGCGAAGAGCGCATGGTGGGCGCCTCGAACTGGAGCAACATCGCGCGGACATTCCAGGCCGTGAAATTGACCCTGCGGGCCGAGCGCCTGGGTGGCCTTAAGCTTGATACCTTCGCGAGCACGGTGGTCGTGCCTCGCGAGGGAGCCTGGGACGGAAGTCTGCCGGGCGACAACCTGCATGGCGCCTACGCGGTATTCGACCGGCTCCTCGGCCAGGGAACCGTGGAACCTTACTTCTACTGGCGGCTCTCACCCGCCGCGAGGAAGGACACCGGGTCGCTGGGGTTGCGCGTGACAAAGTCCTTTGGCCCGCGATGGTATGCTTCAAGCGATACGGTCCTCCAACGCGGGTCGCTCGGCGCGCGGAGTGTCGGAGCCTGGGCAACGTACTGGCGCGTTCGCAGGACCCTCGGCGAGAGGCGCTGGAAACCCGCCGCGACGGCGGACGTGAACTTGAGCAGCGGTGACCGTGACCCCTCCGACGGCAGGTTTCAGACCTTCGATGTCCTCTACCCGACGCCGCATGACAAGTACGGACTCGCCGACCAGGTGGGATGGAAAAATATCCGCCACTTCGGCGGTTTCCTCGAGGTCACTCCACGGCGGAACTGGACCCTCCAGGCCAAGTTTCATACCTGGTGGCTCGAATCCGCGCGGGACGCCCTCTATGCGCCGGGCGGCGCCCTCGTCTTGCGCGACTCCTCGGGACTCAGCGGGCGCCATGTCGGCGAGGAGATAGACTTCCAGTTCCTGTGGAAGCCTGCCAAAGACACCGAAGTCAGCGGCGGAGCCGGCCACATGCTCGCCGGCGAGTTCCTCAAAAAGATGACCCCCGGCCGCTCTTACACGTTCTACTACCTGAGCCTGACGCGGAGACTCTGAACCGTCTTCTCGCGGCAACCGTCTACGGGTTGGTTTCAAACCGGGCGTAGACTCGTTCGAATTCCACCCGCAGCACGGGATTCGGTTCCGGCAGCGCCTCCACCACCCGCCGCGCCCATTCCACATACTCCCGCTTCCTGTGCTCGCTCCAATCCGCCGGAGGACTCACGAGGATCGCCCGCAGATTCGAAATCTTATCCGCCAGCTTAATCACCTGCGCGCGCCGCGATTTCTTCGGCGCATTGTCAATCTGAAGCTGCTTCCGCGTCTGCTTCGGCAGCGATTTGTCGTCCGTTACTTCCGCCACCAGCGTGGCGACATCGGCGCCGAAGGCGGCAGCCAACTCCTGCCGCGTCACGGGAGTATCTTCCACGACATCGTGGAGCAGCGCCGCAATCAGGAGATTTGTGTCCGGCGCGGAGAGCGCTCCCGCCACCAGGTGGGCAACTTCGATCAGGTGATTGATGTACGGCTCGGCGCTCGCTCCCTTGCGCCGCTGTCCGGAGTGCCTCTCGGCGGCGAATTGCGCCGCTTCGAGCAGCGCACGCACCGCGGGCAGAACCAGGCTCTGTTGATGGTCCACAAAATCAGTGTCGCGCACCGGGCGGCGAGGATGCAGGCCGCTATTTCTTCGCGGGCGGTAGTTTGAATTCCACTCGCCGCTCGCTGTTCAACTGCTCGCTGAGGGAGCGGTCCACGGAACTGAGCGGCATCCGCTTGCTTTCGTGTTTCAGCGTCGTGTAGCGCAGGGTATTGTTTTCCACCTCATAGGAGAGCGCCGCAACAATGCTATCGTCGTTGCGGGCGATGAGATAGATGGGAGGCCCCGATGGCTTGCGGGCCTCCGGAATCGAAGAGGGAGCCTCATAAAGCCGCGCCGGTTCGTGCGCCCGGTAATCCCAGCCAGGCGAGAACTGGTTGATGATGACGGGCGCCGCGGCGGGGGCTGAATACGGGCTGCCCGGATAGTAGACGCCCGGCTGATAGTACGGTTCCGGAGAGTAGCCGTACGACGGATAAATGGAAATGTAAGGGGAGCCGAGATAGCTGTCAAGATAACCGCCCAGGAACCCGCCATAATAGCCGAGCCCATAGCCTCCATACCCGCCGTATCCATAGCCGTAGCCCGAAAATCCACGATAGCTTCTCGGGCGGAACCCCGAGTGATATCCTCCACGAATTCCACTGCTGATTCCACCGCCAATCCCGCCGCGGTATCCGCCACCTCCGCGGAAGCCGCCACCCCCGCGATATCCGCCGCCGCCCATCCCACCCCCGCGGCGCTGCGCCGCAACCGGTGGAACCAGAACACAACAGAGAGCGAGAGCAAGAAGGTGCTTCACTTCTCAACGCCTCCCATTCGCAGTGTAGCCCTCATTGCCTGACGCCGCAACGCGAGCTTGGAATGGCAATGGCCCGGGACAAGCATGGCGCTTCCCTCGCCCATTGCCCATGCGCCTTGCTGAAACGCTCGAACTCCTCGCCGGCGCCTTGCGCAAGAACGTCATTCTCAAGCACCGCGCCGCGCGGACGCGCCTCCCGCGGCATCAGACCAAACACGACAGCTACTTACGGTCCCACAAGATGATCGCCTCTTCCCGTTTGCCATCGCGCGGCAATCTTCGCGTCTGCGTAATCGAGTTCCGCTTGACCCGGCTCCGTGTTTCCTGGAACGTCTTGCCGTTCTTCTTCGCGATATACACGCGCGGAATCAGCGTTCCTTAATCAGCCGCTCTACCCTCCGCAGCCTGCCCTTCAACTCCTCGCTTGCCTCCGTCAGTTGATTCGTGTCGTAAATTACCCGAGGGGTCATGAATACAATCAACTCCGTGCGCGCCTTCTTGTACGTGCGGTTCCCAAACGCCGCTCCGATAATCGGCAGGCGGTGCAGACCGGGGACCCCGGAACTGCCCTCGCTGTTGGTCTCCTGGATAATCCCCGCAATCGCTACCGTATCCCCATCCTGAACCGTCACCTGCGTGTTCACGTTGCGCTTGCTGAACGACGGAGATTGAATGGTCGCCGAGGCCGAGGGCGGCACGGCGCTGCTCACCTCCTGGTTGATCATCAGCGTAACGATGCCGCTCGGAATCACGCGCGCCAGGATTTGCAGCGTGACCCCGGCATTGCGGTTCGTAATGCTGTTGGCGAACACCGAATTGCCTCCCGTCTGGATGCCGCTCGGCGTCGTGGCGCTCAGCGTCGGCACTTCCTCGCCTACGTTTACCAGCGCGGGAATACTGTCGGTGGCGATCACGGACGGAGCCGAAATCGTCTTGGCCCTCCCGGTGGACTCCTGCGCCGAGAGGAAGGTCAGTAGCTCCTTCGTCTGGCCCACCAGGTGCGCCGTCTGGAGCGTGGTCGTCAGCCCGTCCATGCCTGCTTGAATGATGCCTTTGTTGTTTTGCCGGCCCGCGGAGCGGTTCTGGAGGAATGCCTGCACGCCGCTCGCGAAATCCCCCGTAAGCTGCACTTCGTAGATCCGCGCCTCAATCAGCACCTGCCGCGGCGGTACATCCAGTTTCTCCAGCAGCCGCAGAATCTGGTCGTATTCCGCCGGTTTGGCCTGGATGAGGAGAGTATTATCGAAAGGATTCGGAACAACACGCGGAATGTTCGCGTTCTGCGCGCCCGGCGCGGCGCCGCCGAGGTAAGAGCCTGTCAGGTCAGCTCCCGCCGGCGGCGGAGTGGAAGTGGCGGCAGGCGAAGTCAGGGGAACGGCAGTGGAGGCGCTTTGCGGAAGGACGCCGCCGCCGCCGTAGGAGGGCATGCCATAGCCCATGCCTCCGTACCCCATGCCGCCATACCCCATTCCCCCATATCCCATCCCCCATAGCCCATCCCGCCATAGCCCATGCCGCCGTAGCCCATGCCGCCGTAGCCCATGCCGCCGCCCATGCCTCCGTACCCCATGCCGCCCATGCCGCCGTAGCCCATTCCCCCATATCCCATCCCGCCATAGCCCATACTACCCATACCCATTCCCATCCCCATCATCCCCATCATCCCCATGTTCCAGCCGTAGTTCAGGCCCCCGTAGAGTTGCATGATCGCCATCGAAAGCATGAATGCCTGACCGTATTTCACCCGATACACGTAGTTGTCCGTGGAACCCGTGGTGCTCTTGATGGGCACATCCAGTTTCTTGATCCAGCGCTCCACTTCCTCGAAAACGCCGGGATTCGGCGCCACGGCGATGATCGTGCTGATCCGGTCAACGGCAAGAAACTTGATGGAACTGTTCTTCTCACTCATCGCGTAAGCCTTGAACACCGCATCGAGTTCCTTGGTGATGTCCGACGGACGCCCGTTCTTCGTCTCAAACAGCCGCACGCGTTTGCTCGCAAACGTATCGCTGTCGAAGAGCGAAACCAGTTCCATCGTGCGGCGCAGGTTGCGGTTGTTGTCGAGGATCAACAGAAGATTGGCCGGCTCGTAGGTCGATACGGAGGACCCTTCGCCGCGGAACGGCTCCAGCAGTTTCACCATGTCCGCCACCTGCACGTATTTGAGAAAAACCAGGTTCAGCGACATGCGCTCGTCTTCCGGAATTTCCTGTGGATTCGTGGCGGTTTGCGATTTCAGCGGCAGGCGGCTCACCTCGGCGATCGGCACAATCCGGTAGATGTCCCCCACCTGCACCATCGCTGCCCCGTTGATGCGTAGAATCGTCTCGAGCAGCGAACGCACTTCCACGCCTCGAATTTCCCCGTAAGTATGGATGATGACGCTGCCCTTGATCCTCGGGTCGAGAATGTAGTTGATCTTCAGACGCCGCGCCAGAATGTCGATGACATCGGTGAGCGAAGCATTGGGTAGATCCAGCACCATCGGAGCGCCGGGCGAGGCGGTAGCCGGCGGCGGCGGCTGGGCCTGCGGATACAGCAGGGTGGCGCAAAGCAGAAAGCTTGGAAAACGGAGGCGCATGTCTTTACTTCCCCGTGCTTGCCGATGCGGTGTTGTGCGCTTCCTGAGCGCGCTTCCAGACGGCGGCCTCCGTCTCATTCAGTTCCGTCTTCTTCGCCGTCCAATGCTTCTGGCCGAAGGGACTCGGCCCGGTGAACGCCACTGAATCACCGGCGTCCGTGGCCGTCCAGTCCGTGGGGACCGGAGCCGGAGCCGCCGCCTTCTGCTCCGGACCCCGCATGATGCCGAACGGCGTTTTCCGGTAAGTCCATGCCTGGCCCTTGGGATCCACCCAGCGGTAGTAACCCGGTGAAATCTCCTTCGCATCGGCGGGGATGGTGACCGGAGCGGGAGCCTTCTGGGCGGGTTTGACTTTCGCCGCAACCTTCTTGGGAGCGGTCTTCTTCGCCGCCTGCTGGGCTGGAACCGCGGACGCGAACGCCGCCAGGACGGCCAATGACATGGTTATCTTTTTCATTATGGAAGACTCCTGTTTTCCCTTTTATTTGCTTACCGGCTCCCAGCGGCAGACCTTGCCGAAGGGCGACTCCGAAACCACCTTGCGCTTGCCGTCCACCACCGTGCCGGGAGGCGAAGGATCGTTGGCGTTGCATGCCGAAATACCCATGCCCATATCGGCCCCGGGACCCGTACGCGCCGGCTCGGGTGGCTTCGGGGGAGCCGCCTGGATGGAGGTGACCGGCGCCGGACGGCCCGCTTCGGCCGGCGCCGGCGTCGAGCGGTCCTGCAATTCCGCAAACCGCTTCACGAACTTCTTGTCTTCCCACTCGAGGGTGAGCGCGTCGTTTCCGATCTCCGCCAGCTTGAACTCGCCCACCTTGTCACCCGCCTTGAAGGGACGCTGCCGTCCCGGGCCGTCATTGAGAATCGCCGTCAGGCCATCCCCCAGGTTCATCACGCCGTAAAATTTCGGGAATGCCGGCACGGGCTTCGGCGCGGCTTGTTCCACAACCACATTCGGATTGCGGTCCTTCGAGAACAGCATCTGCTGGGCCACGTCCAGGTACCCGGCGGCTTGTAGCGCGCCTGGAGCAGGCTGCGGCGTAACCGGAGGGGGCGGAGCCGGCTTCACTACCTGCGACAGCATCGTCCTTTCCCGCTCCCGCGCGGCTTGCCATTCCTGCCGCAACTGCCGCCCCAGCAGCCCCAGCGACACCACCAGAACCAGGTTGAGCGTCCACAGCTTCTTCCTCAAAACGACGCTCCCTTCTTCTCCGGCACAAGCCGCTTCGGAACCACCGCCGATACCGAAAGCCTCACATTGGTCGTCTTCTGCTTCTGGTTCGCCGAATAAATCCGCATTTCGTTCACAGCCGTGATTTCGGGCTGCGTGGTCAGTTCCGTGACGATGTTCAGCAACTGCTCGATGCCGCACTCGATGGTCACGGTTACCGGCGCCTCGCCGTAGTTATCCCCCAGCGGCCGCACGCCGCCGAATTCACTGGCGCGGATTTCCACCGCGGGGCTCTGTCCGTGGGCCACCCGGCGGACGGTTTGCAGCAATTGAGCCTGCGCCTGCGCCGCCGTCTCCGCCTGAAGGACCCGCTTTTCCCGCGCGGCAAGTTGGGCCGAAACCTGTTTGTAGATCTCCTCCCGCCCCGGAACCTGCGCCGCCAGCTTGCGCATCCGCTCCAGCCGCTTCTCGGCGGCGCTGATGCTCTCCCGCGGGGTATCTGCCTCGCCCGCGGCCGAGGAATCCGTGATCAGGACGTACAGCAACACGCCAATGCCGGCGAATCCGAGAATCAGCACCGCGCGCCGGTCGCGTTCGGAAAGCGTCACGGGGCCACTCCTTCTCTCGCCGCGCGAATGCGAAACACCTCGACGGCGCCCACACGGCTGATAGGAATGACGAATTCCGAGTTCTGGAACTGTGGCGAACTGTCGAGCGCCTTCAGCAGGCTGGTCGCCTGATCCGATTCGCCGGCAACCACCAGACCCGTGCGGCTCAGTTCCAGCGTATTGAGCCACGCCGGAGCCGCAATGACCCGTGTCGCTTCTCTGAGCGCGTCAAGATCGGACTTCGTGCGGCCCTGGAACTGATCGAGAAGGCGAATGCGGCCGCGCGTCTGTGCAATGCGGCTGTCGAGTTGCGATAGCCGCTTCGCCCGCGGCTCAATAAACCTGATTTCAGTATTCAACGCATCGAGGTAGCGCCGGTCCGCATAGCGATGGTAAAAACCCAGGGCGGCCAGAGCCAGCACCAGCAAGCCTCCCAGCACGAGCGTGGGCACGTAGATGAGCCGCGAAGAACTGCTGCGCTGGGCGGAGGGAAGAAGGTTGACGGGCAGAGCGAATCGCGGACAGGCCGCGGCCAGCGACGCGAGATAGGCCAGCGTGTAGTTCTCCCCGCCGGCTTCGGGAGCGCGCCGCGGAGAGGGAAGGATCGCGGCGAGCTCCCGAGGGGATACGTCATCGGGGAGACGCAATTCGGCCGCCGAAACAGCGGCCGCGCGCTCCGTCGAATTTTCATGAACAGCCGAATAGATGGGCTTGGCGGGACTCTCCCCGTAGGCTTCTATCCCCGAACCGGATTGGTAAAGCCCGAGAAAGCCTTCCGCGGGTGGTGCGCCGTACAGCCGCAACGCCCCGTGGATGGCAGCGGCGCTGAAGGTGAACGAGGATACCTTAATGCCCGCTTCGGCAAGCAACTCCATCTGCCGCTCAATATAGGACCGCCGTGCGATAGCAACCAGCACCGCGCTTGCGCTCAGCCGCGCCCACGTCCAGGCGGCGTCAGTTTCCGGATAAGGATGCAGCGTGTCGATCTGAAGCCGGATCGCCGCTTCCGTGTCCTTGGCGGCAACGCCCGGCAGCGCCAGGACGCGGACGATCATCTCGCGGCGCGGGAGGAGGACTGTCGCCGCGAGATGACCGGCTCCGTGCTTGCGGAGGAGGGAAGCGTATTCAGCGCCCCATTCAGCGGCCGGGCGCTCGTGATAGTTGGCAATGGTGAACGCCGCCGGCACCTCCGCGCCGCCGGGGCGAACTCTCGTGAGAGCCACGCGCAGGGCGTCCGCCGTCAGTTCAATGCCGGCCCCCGTTCCGATGGCGAGATATTGCTTCAGACCGCTCACTCGAAATCTCCCACTCCGAGTCCACCCTGGTCGTACCAGCGCAGGACGTGATACGGCGCATCCTTGGTCGTGGGGGCGAACTTGACGAGGGCGGAGACGGTACGGCGCATGTCGGAAAGCTGCCCGTTTTGCAGCCGCAGGCGGGCCGTGGCGCGGAGCGTCGTAATCGAGCCCGTGCCGAGCGCCAGGCGGCCCACCCCGGGGCCTGCGCCTCCCGCAAAAGCCTGAAGCTGATCCATGCTGATGAACGGCGCCATCCTCCGCGCGGTGATGATTGCGGCAACCACGTCCGGGGGAATCCCCACCGCGGCGAGCACCGCCGGTTGCGCCGTATTTGCTTCCACCTGGCCGCCCGAATACACCGAAAGACAATCGCGCAGACCCGGTTTGGGAATCAGGCGGCCTGTCGTGTCCCGTGTGTATGCGCCGTGGAAGAGATCCGGGGTCATGCCTTTTACGAGGAGAAGTTCCTCGATCTCTTCCAAGGACGCGTGCCGGGCGCGGAAAGACGGAGACGCGGCCAAATAAAACTGGTCGAATTCACTGAGCCCGCCGGGGACAGGGGACCGCCAGTCCAGGATGGATGCCGTGATTTCCCGCGCCCGCATTTCGTCCGCGCCCAGAGCGATCAGCAGCCGGAAGAGTTCCTCGGGCAGAGCCGTGTTGACGTTGAGCTTCGAGGATTCCGGAATGAAGTCCACATCCGCGCTGCCGTTGGGAAATTCGAAATGCAGCCGGCGCACTCCCGGAGCCCAATAGCGCGGCGACCCGTCCGGATTGCGGAACTGCTCCCCCCAGAAAACATACAGCAAGGCGCGGTCAATGGCGCCCCTGGCAAGGAAATATTCCTTCACCCCATCCGCCGATGTTGCGGAACGTTCCACTTCCCCCCGCACCGTCGCGGCCACCGAGAACGCAATGGCTGAAAGCGCCGCCGCCAGCCAGAGCACCGCCAGAAGCGCGCTGCCGCGTTCAGTCGACATACTGCCCCATCGGAACGCGGTTGACGAAGATGGGAATGGTCAACGTCGCCGGGTTGATCTTCGAAGGGTCCGGCTCGAGTGCCTGCATCTCAATACGGATGGCGGAAGGCCAATAGGGAAGAACCCAGCGCGGCGTCCACCGCTCGTTGAGCGGGGGCGGCATGATCTCCCTATATAGAAACCGCACCGAGGAAAGCTTATCGGCAAGCACGAACGAATTCGCCCCGATGGCGATGGGAACGAATTGCGGCACGGGGCCTCCCAGCGCTGGATCATTCGTCATCCCGAGGCAGAAGCGGCCCGCGCCCAGGGGACCTGTGTACGGAACCTCGTTCACCACCAGACGGTAGCCCAGGTTCTCCTGCCCCGGAATCACCTGAAATTCCAGAATGGAAGGCGCGCCGCGCGACGCTCCCGCCAGCGAATAGCTCGAAACAAATCGCATCGATTGCGGTTCGCCCTCGAAGAACGGAATCCGCGTATACGGCGGCTGTCCCCCCGCTGCGCTGCAATCGGCGCTCACCGGCATGAATCCGGCGAACTGTTGCTCCAGGATCTTCTGCGCCCCCATGGCGCGCCGGTTCGCGATCACCCGTTGGTTCGTCCGCGCGAGCGCGTTCAACCCGACCCGCATTGCCGTGAGAATCCCGGCCACCAGCAGGGAGAGCAGCGAAACGGCGATCAGGAGTTCCATCAGCGTCACTCCCGCGCGAGAGGATCGTCTCATTGCCGGATGGCGCCTCCCGGCACATCATCGGGCTGGAGGATGGTCTTCTTGTAGCCGTCCAGTGTGAACGAATGACGCTGGCTGCCGTCCATCCACCAGATTTCGCACTCCACGCGCTCCAGAATCGCGCTACCCGGCCCTACGTTCGGCGGAACCTCGAAAGGCTCCATCCTCGCGCGCCACCCTCCGCTGAGCCCGGCGTCCGTCGCCGGCGTGAGCGTTCCTTCCATCGGCTGGTAGCGCGGCAGGTGCGATTGCAGCAACAACTCATCCATCTTCCGGCGCGCCACCAGCGCCGCGCGGTCGTGATCTGTCAGCCGCGCCGCGTTGTGCAACGAAGATGATAAGGCCGAAAGAAGGCCCACCACGGCCACGGCCATGATGGATGTCGCCACCAGCATTTCGAGCAGCGTGAATCCGGCGCGGCGCGAACTCATTTCTCCTCCTCGCCGGGGGTCTGGATTTCCGGCGCCCCGGTGATGGGGTCGACGCTCACCGTCTTCTTTGCCCCCCGTGAGTTCGTGAGTTCCACGTACAGGCGCGGGATCGCTCCCCCGGGATAGAGGTAGATATGCGGCACATCCGGTTTCACCGCCGTGATCTTCACCCCGGCGGGCATCGTGAGCGTACGCTCGTAGCCGGCTTCGCTCGAGCGGGCAGTCACCGTGTTTTCCGGTTTCGAGAGCGTGATTTCCATCACTCGCTGCCGCCTGTCCGCGCGGTTCATGGCGGAGTTGAGAAACGTGGCGGTGGAATCCGCGGCCGAGACGAGACGCAGCGAATCGACACCGGAAGTGACCGCGGGAAACGTGATGCCCACCATGAGGCTGATGATCGTAATGACGATCAGCATCTCGATGAGCGTGACGCCCCCCTCCCGGCGCATTACTGGCTCTTCCAGCTCACGATGTCCGTGTTGATGCCGTCGCCGCCGGGCTGTCCGTCGGCGCCGTAGCTGATGACATCGGGTTCATCCCCGTGCTCGCCGGGGTATTTGTACGCGTACGGCCGGCCCCAGGGATCGACAGGGATTTCCTGCGGCAGATAGGGCCCCTGCCACTGATTCACGCCCTGCGGCTTCACGCGCAGCGCCTGCAACCCTTGTTCGTTGGTGGGAAACAGGCCGGTATCCAGCTTGTACGTGCCCAGCGCCGTCATGAACGAGTTCACCTGCTGCCGCGCCGCCGTGGCGCGCGCCGTGTCCGTCTTTCGCAACATGCGCGGAGCCACCACCGCCGCAAACAGCGCGATGATCGTCACCACCACGAGCATTTCAATGAGCGTCACGCCCGCCTGCCCACGGGCACGCCGTTTGTTGTTCATAATCTACACCGCCACTTCATTGATGCTGGTGATTGCCAGCAGCATGCTGAGAATCATCGCACCCACAATAATACCCATCACCAGGATCACCAGGGGCTCGAACAGCGAGGTAAATCGCCGGATGGCCACCCGCGTGTCGTTTTCGTAGATATCCGCCATGCGATGAAACATCTCATCGAGCTTGCCGGTCTCTTCCCCCACGCTGAGCAGGTGGCCCGCCAGCGGCGGAAACTGTCCGCCCCGCTTCAGGGGAGTCGCGATACCTTCGCCGCGCTTCACTCCCTGCGAAACCGCGTCGAGAGAACCCGCGATCCGGCGGTTGTTCAGCGTCGCCGCCGCAATGCCCAGGCTCTGCACCAGCGGCACGCTGTTGGCTACCAGCGTCCCCATGGCGCGCGCGAAACGCGCCGTTTCCGCCTTCCGCAGCGCGTCTCCCAGCACGGGCACTTTCAGCCGGAACCCGTCCCACCACAGCCGCCCCTGCTCAGTGCGGATGAACGAGTACAGCGCAATTCCCGCCGCGGCGAGGCCCATGCCCGCCATCCAGCCGTAATTCTGCACGTACTTGCTGGTTTCGAGCAGCATCTTCGTGGGCAGCGGCATCTTCATGCGGCTGTCTTCAAACACGCTGGCAAAGCGCGGCACCACATAGTTGAGCAGAATCGTAATCGAACCCAGCCCCACCAGCGCCAGCAGCGCCGGATAAATGAGAGACGAGACGATGTAGCCGCGCAGGTCATCCCGCGTGCGCTCGAATTCCGCCAGGCGCGTGAAGATCACCCCGAGACTCCCGCTGGCCTCCCCCGCGCGCACCATGTTGATGTACAACTCGGAAAAATGATCGGGATACGTATGCAGCGAATCCGCGAAGCTCTTGCCGCCCTTGATCAGCCGCAGGATATCCAGAATGACACTCCGGAACTGCTGCCGTTCGGTAAGCTCGCTCGCAATCGTCAGCGCCCGGTCAAGCGGAATGCCTGAATTCAGCAGCGTCGACATCTCCTGCGTGAAGAACAGGATGTCCCGCCGCCGCGCCCCGGAAAGCCCGGGAATCTTGATCTCAAAGCCTTTGCTCGCCTGCAGGCCGATGTAAAGAGGAGTCAGCCCCTGCCGCCGCAGTTCGCTCAAAACAAGCTTCTCCGTGGACGCGGTAAGGGTGCCCGTGCGCGGCCGTCCGTCCGGTGAAACCGCCTTGTAATAGTACGTCGTCACCGGAGCCCTCCGGCGTGAAGTTCATCATGGACAACCACACCGCCGCGTCGAGGCGGCGGGATCAGGTCGCGTTGCTCGATTCCCTTTCGGGTCAAATGAGAATGGCTCCGGTCTGTAAGACGGGGATGGACGGGAAAAAGTCGATCGTGCCCCTCGGTTTCATGATTTTCCGGATGGAACAGGCAGGCGGCTCAGACAGTCGTCGGGCCGTTGCCGAGTGTATAATCGTACCTGCCGAAAAACTACTGGCGTGAGGGGCCAAATGACATTTCGAGGAAAGCGGGGACTTCAAGGTCTCCTGATCTTGCTGGGAAGCGGCGCCGCGGGTGCGTTCGCCTGGCAACTTGCCCAATCACCGGCTGAAAAGTACATCGCCGCCATGGACAACCCGCACCGCGTCCTGAAGGTCGATGAGGTCATTGCGAAGTTGGAACTCAAGCCTGGGATGATCGTCGCCGACATCGGCTCGGGCAGCGGATCGTTCGCTATTCCCATGGCCAAAGCGATCGCGCCGGATGGAGTCCTGTACGCGGTCGATATTGACCAGGCCATGCTCGATCACGTGGCCGCCCGGGCCAAGGAAGCGGGTGTAACCAACATCCGCGCCGTGCTGGGCGAATACGATGATCCCAAACTGCCCGTCAAGAACGTGGACGTCGCGTTCTTCCACCGCGTCCTGCACATGATCGAACACCGCCAGGCCTATCTCAACGCAACCGCAAGGTATCTCGCGCCGGACGGGCGTGTCGTGGTGATCGACAAGAACCGGGAGGACTCGCCGGACTGGATGTGGCTGAACCAGTCCGACGTGGACACGTGGATGGCGGCCATCGGCTTCTACCCCGCCCAACACTTCGCTGTCTTCGACGACAGGTACTTCGTGACATACCAGCGCCCGTACGGCAAGAGTGTGCTCCTGAAGAAGGGCGCGTCAAAGAAGAATTGAGCCGGCGCTGCTTTACAGCCCGGCATCACACCCCGAGGTATCGCCCTCGGCCTTGCCCGTGTCGCCGCGGTGATCTTCATAGTATGCGAGACACTCGTAAATCTGTGACTTGGTCAGTTGAGGAAAGCAGTTCGCCTTAACGAATCAATCGTTTCGCCATTCCGAGGAAGTCCAATGACATCGTGGACGGCAATCCTGGTATCTTCGACAATCGGTTTTCCACCGCGCACGCCGGCGGAACGAACGATGTAACAATAGGCTTCCGAGGATTGATTGCATACCGCGATGGTACCGCCCACCCGTTGTCAGCCGATGGGCGCAGCCTCCCGTCAAAATTCCTGCGTCACCCGCGTCACCTCTTCCGCGGTAGTCACTCCCAGCTTCACCTTCAGCCAGCCGTCTTCCCGCAAGTTCCGCATCCCGTTCCGCCGCGCAGTCTCCGTCAGCACACTCGCGTCCGCATTCTGCATGATGAGCCGGCGCAACTCGTCATTCAGCTCCATCATCTCGAAAATCCCGACACGCCCCACCATTCCCACCCCGAAGCATCGTTCGCAGCCTTTGCCTTTGAACGAGGTGATGGTCTCCCCGAGCGGCGTCGTAATCTGCCGGTGCGGCGTCCGGCAATGCGGACAAATCACCCTCACCAGCCGCTGCGCCAGCACCGCCACCAGCGAGGAAGTAATGAGGTAGTTCTCCACACCCATATCCGTCAGCCGCGTAATAGCGCTCGGCGCGTCATTCGTGTGCAGCGTCGAAAATACGAAGTGCCCCGTCAACGCGGCCCGGATGGCGATATCCGCCGTCTCCCGGTCGCGGATCTCGCCCACCATGATCACATCCGGATCCTGGCGCACAATATGGCGCAACCCGCTCGCGAACGTCAGCCCGATCTGCGGATTGACGTGGATCTGGTTGATCCCGTCCATCTGGTATTCCACCGGGTCTTCGATCGTGATGATCTTCTTATCCGTCTGGTTGATCCTCTTGAGCGCGGAATAAAGCGTCGTGGATTTGCCGCTGCCCGTAGGTCCCGTCACCAGAAAGATGCCGTGCGGCAGTCCCGTGAAATACTCCATCCGCGCCAGCATGTGATCATCAAAACCGAGATTGCGAAGGTCGTAGAAATCGCCGGCCGAGCGGTCCAGCAAACGCATCACCACGCTCTCCCCGTACAACGTCGGAAGCGTGGAAACGCGCAAATCCACTTCGCGCCCAAGCGTCTTGATCTTGATGCGCCCGTCCTGCGGCAAACGGCGTTCCGCGATGTTGAGTTTCGCCATCAATTTGATACGCGAAATGATCGCCGCCTTCATCTCCCGCGGCGGCGGGTCCTGGGAATGGAGCACGCCGTCAATTCGAAATCGAATGCGAAACTCTTTTTCGAACGGCTCCACGTGAATGTCGCTGGCGCGCTTTTCGAGCGCCGTGCCGATCATCGTATTCACCAGGCGGATCACCGGAGCCTCGCTCGCCATGTCGCGCAGGTGCTCCAGATCCTCCTCCGAGGCGGCCACCGATTCCGCCTCTCCTTCCGTGCGCGCCCGCTCGCCCAGGTATTTGTCGATCGCATCAACAATCTCCTGCTCGTTGGCAAGCGCCGGCTGCACCTTCAATCCGGTGACCGATTCCACCGCGCGGATCGTCTCTACATCGAGCGGATCCGCCATCGCCAGCCGCAGCGAAGAGTCGCTCATGCCGATCGGCAGCGCCCTGAACTGACGCAAAAACCGCGGCGCCAGCGACTCGGTTTCCGGAACGGCCGGCGGCGGCCCGTCAATCACCGTCAGCGGGACTCCAAGCTGCTCGCTGAGGCAGCCAAGCATGTCGCGCATCGCCAGAAAGCCCAGATCCACCAGGATCTTGCCGATCTTTTCTCCGCGTTCCCCCTGGATCTCGAGCGCCCGGTCCAGTTCCTCCGCCGAGATGAGCTTCCGGGACAGAAGCATTTCGCCAAGGCGCATCTAGTATTCCTGAATTTTGAGAACCGAATCGAGCAGCGAGTGGTCGCGCTTGCCCGTCGAGATTTCGAGCAGATTCTTCTTGTAGGCCTGCATGACAATCTGGGCCGGGATGCCGGAACTGTCCTCCCCGGGATGCCGCGTCAGCGAAATGCCGAGCGCCATCTGCTCGTCCGGGTCCAGGCCCTCGTGAGTGGCCGCCGATTCGAGCAGCATCTGCTTCATGGCGGTCCGCAGCAGCGGCAGACGTTGCAGCTTCTTCTGGCGCACGCGCAGCCAGTCCGCCTTGCTCATCTGCTGGTGGAACGGGCTGATCCCCGGAACGGGCGCCAGGTCCACCTCGGCGGAGTAGACAATGCCGAAGCCTTCCACATACACCCCGCGTGTCATGCCGAGCAGCAGGAATGGGTCCCCTTCGAGAACCTCACGCTCCAGGCGATGGTCGAAGCTCTTTTCCACCGCCGCAATCGAGGTGCGCGTCAGTTTGGCGCGCCCCGTGGCGCACAGCGAGATAGCCGCGGCAACGGCGAGCGCTAGCAGGCGTTTCATTTGCCGGCTCCTTCCTGGTTGCTGGCGAGGTAAACCATGCGGTTCATCTGCTTCCGCAGCAGTTCGAAGTTCGCGTCCACGGTGGCCCGGTCGGCTTGGCGCGCCAGCGCGAAACGCTTCTCCGCGTCATCGAGCGCCACGCGGACCAGCACCTTCGACTTGCCTTCCTCTTCCGCCCTCACCTGCGTTACGGCCTTTGTAATGGCAGCCTCCAGCCGTTTCCCTACTTCAGCCTCGATCTGTCGCGAAACCTCCGGCGGATGCACCGCGGCGGCCACGGGTTGCGCCGGACGGGCCAGCACGCCGTGCCCCAGAATCGCCGCGGCAAGCATCGCCGAACAGCCGAAGGCCAGCCTCGGGGCCGAGTTCCAAAAGCGCTGCAGCCAGTTCGGCTCGAATACCTTATCGGAAACAAAGGCGATCCGGCGGGGGGGCTCCTCTTCCGGCAGGCGCCGCAACGCGCCGGTCACCAGTTGCAGCCGCTCCACTTCCGCGGCGGCTTCGGGGTGGGTGGCCAGGTGGCGTTCCACCTGCGCACGTTCGGCGTCGGTGAGTTCACCGAGGACGTAGGCTTCGAGATCGGGTGCTTTCATGGGGTGCTCCGCACAGGCGCCAGGATTTCCTTGAGCGTCTCCAGTGCCGTATACACACGCGATTTCACCGTGGAAACCGGCGTGTCCAGCACTTCGGCGATTTCTTCGAACTTGAATCCCTGGTACACCTTCAACAAAACGGCTTCGCGTTGATCTTCCGTCAGCCGCTCGAGAGCGCGCTCCACGGCGAGCGACGTTTCGATGGGAAGCAGCGTACCCCACCCCGCCGCGGCCGGCTTCGGTTCCCCCGGTTCGCCCTCGGACTTCGGCTTGCGCAGCAGCGAGTACGCCTCGTTGTGCGCGATCCGGAACAGCCAGGAACCGAATCGCGACGGATCCTCGAGTTTGCCGAGGCTCTGGTACGCCTTCAAAAACACATCCTGGCTCAAGTCCATCGAATCTTCCCGGTTTCCCGTCAACCTCAACAGATAGTTATAGATACGCTTTTCCCAACGGGAGACGAGAAGATTGTAGGCATCGACGCTCCCGCGCCGCGCCCGCAGTATCAGGTCGCGATCCTCGACTTCCCGGAAGATCAAAAAGCTTTGCCTGCTCCAGTCCGTAAGACGCCGCCCGCTCGAAAAAAGACGGATGCGCCCGGCCTTTCTTTATTATGGGGCCGTGATCACAAACCCAGCACCGGCGTTAGTCTGAAAGCATGCCTTCCAAGAAGAGATCCCCCGATTCCCAGGCCGCCCTCCGCGAACAGCTTGCCTATCTGCTCCAAGGCGGCAACGCACATCTCAGCTTTTCCGGCGCATTGAGCCATCTCCCTCTCGAGAAGGCCGGTCTCCGCCCGCCCGGCGCCCCTCATTCCGTCTGGGAACTTCTCGAACACATGCGCATTGCCCAGGAGGACATTCTGCGCTTCAGCCAGTCGGCCGAGTACGTCTCGCCCAAGTGGCCCGATGGCTATTGGCCGCCGGCCATCGCGCCGCCCGGCGCCAGGGACTGGAAACATGCCATCCGCCGCTTCGAAGACGACCTCGCCGAGTTCGTCGCCATGGTGCTCGATCCGGACCAGGATCTCTATCACGTGTTTGCATGGGGCAGCGGGCAAACGCTGCTCCGCGAGGCTCTCGTCCTGGCCGACCACAATTCCTATCACCTCGGCCAGATCGTACTCGTGCGGCAACTACTTGGCGCGTGGCGCGCCTGATGCAATGCACCCAAAGCTCTCCGCCTCATCAAGGCTACCCGAGCCTTTGTAGCGCGCCACCTGCGGATACGGGCACAGCGGACGCGTGCGCACCACCTTGCCTCCCTCCAACTTCGAAGCAGTGATTGTCGTGGGCGCGACACCATCCTCCACCCAACGCTCCAGGGCCAGCGTCAGATCATTCCGCGCATCCGCCTTCCCAGCCCCCCTCCCCCAGAACGGGTCGGGTCCGGGCCCTCCTCCACAATGCTGCATGCCGGGCGCCATGTAGAGGCGCACGAACCGGGCCGCTTTCTTCGCTCCCACCTTGGCTACCACCTCTTTGTAATAGTTGATGGTGTTCAGCGGCGTCAGCGCGGCATCACACCACCCGTGATAAAGAATCAACTTGCCTCCCCGTGCATCGAAAGGCTTCAGATTCGCATCGGTCGAATTCAAAATCGGGGCCAGCTTCTTCTGGATGAGGGCCACATCCTTGTCGTAATTCATAGTCCTGAAATCCCATGAAGGATTCTCGAACACCATGTTCTTGAACATCTGCGTGCCGAAGAAGTACTGGAGGCTCTTATCCGGCTCCGCGCTGTTGATCCACGCGCCCCACCCGCCGCGCCCGGTCTCGCCCCCGGGAACAAACCCTGGAAAAATGGACTTTCCCTTCGGGTCTTTCGGGCCTTCATAAATCTTCCGCAGCGTCTCCACCTGCGGGGCAGTCAGACAATCGCCCGAATCCTCCCCCTTGCACAGCAACGTCCCGGCATCGAAGTGGCATTGCCTCGGATCTTCCAGCAATCCGTCCGCGGCGCCATCCCGCGCATCGCACGCCGCCAGCACCGCCGATTCGATGGTCTTCAGCTTGGCGGGCGGTATATAGCTCGCCGGATCCTTCAGCAGCGCCTGTTCGTTCCACACAAACCCGATCCCGATCAGCGTGAAAGCGTTGGCCGGAGCCCCGGAGATGATGCCGTCATAGTCGCCCGGATAGCGCTGAGCCTCCATCAAAGCCTGCCTTCCCCCGTTCGAACAGCTCGCGAAATAGGATTTCGATGGAGCCTTCCCATAGAAAGCCTCGACAATCGCTTTCGCCTTCACCGTCATCTCGTGAATGCCGCGATAGCCATAATCGATGAGTTTCTCGTGGCGCCCCAGAGCCCAACTCGCGTCGCCTCCGCTATGTCCCGTGTCGGTCGAAGCGGTCGCATAGCCGCGCGCTAGCGGAGCCGCCATTCCCCCATACGAAATGCTCCCCGCGAACCCACCGTTCCCCACGCCTTGAAATTTTCCATTCCATCCCGAAGCGGGCATCCATACTTCGAACCGGATGTCCGAGTCCGGCGAAGGCCGCATCACACCCGTGACCCGGCAGAAAGCCGGAACATTCTTAATAGGATCCGCTGCGCCGGGCGGAGTGAAGGCCCCGGCTTCCACCGTCTGCGCCAAAGCGATGGTGGCGTCAGGAAATTTCAGAGAGGTCAGGCTCTCGCAGGTGGCGGCGCGGATTGGAACCATGCCAACCGCCAAAAACAACACGGCCCGCGTGAAGGGAACGAACATGGTGGCGTCTCCTGTTGAGGTTTTACCCAGCCGATCATTCAGTCTAACGCAGCAAGCGTCTGTTGAGGCTGCACGTCGAGATCGCCCTTAGTCCGGCATAGCCGCACCTCATCACCTCCACTGTCTGGTTCGCCGTACCGAGTTGTAGAGAATCCTGGGAGCCGTTCGAATTTGGCTGGCGATTATATATCAGCGCCACCGCGTGGTCCTGCATGCCGGAGAGCGCCGCGCCCGCCCGCGCCCAATACGCGCACCCGGCTCCGCCCATTTCTCCACAACCCCCGACCAAACGTCACCAACGTGCAATCTGCCGCTTCAACGAAGGCCAGCAAGTAAGCGTCGCTCCAGAAGTTCGGCCCGCCTTTCCTGCCCTCCGGGCACTTTCGCCAGCAACGGCCGAAATCGGGCGCCTCAGGCAGAAAAACCACCCGCTCATCCTCGCTGAATCCATCCCGCACCCTCCATGCTTGCTCGGGTGTGATCGCTCAACCTCCCACCCTTGCGCCGCCCCTTCACAAACTCCGCCCCCTGATACGATAAATTCATCGCTTCATGAGTCCCGAACGCTGGCGCCAAATCGAGGATATCTTCGCGCGCACCGAGGGGCTTTCCCGGGAAGAAGTCGAGGTCTTCCTCGACCGCGAATGCGGCGCCGACCAGGAACTCCGCCGTGAAGTGGAAGCCCTCCTTCAACACGAACCCAAGGGCGACGGCATGTTGAAGGGCATAGTGGAGCAGGCCGCCGGCCTCCTCACCGCATCCGGAAAGCGGCTTGCCGCCGATCATTCCGAGCAGCGCCTGGGAATGCGCATCGGCCAGTACAGGCTTTCTCAAGTCATCGGCCGGGGCGGAATGGGCGTCGTCTACCTCGCCGAGCGGGATGACCAGCAGTATCACAAGAAGGTCGCCCTCAAACTCGTCCAGCAGGGCCACGACACCAAATTTGTGCTCGACCGCTTCCGCCAGGAGCGCCAGATCCTGGCCCAATTGGAACACCCCAACATCGCCAGATTCATCGACGGCGGCATCACGAAGGAGGGCATTCCCTACTACGTCATGGAGTTCGTCGAGGAAGGCGACACCCTGGTGCAGTATTGCCAGCGGCGCAACCTCCCCGTGCGCGAACGCCTGAGGCTCTTTCTCCAGGTCGCCAACGCCGTCTACTATGCCCACCGCAACCTTGTCGTTCACCGCGATTTGAAGCCCAGCAACATCCTCGTCGACAAGCACGGGATGGTCAAACTCCTCGATTTCGGTATCGCCAAGGTCCTCGACCAGGAGCCGGCCAGCGGCCACGTGACGCAAACCGTCGTGCGCATGATGACGCCGGACTACGGCAGCCCGGAGCAGGTTTTGGGACACCCCATCACCATCGCCACCGACGTCTACTCCCTCGGCGCCATCCTCTACGAGTTGCTCACCGATCTCCCGGCTCACCGCTTCAAGAATTACTCCACGGCCGAAATCGAGCGCATCATCTGCCACGAAGATCCTCCGCTGCCGAGCGTGGCGGTCTTGCGGCAGGAAAAGACTCCTGAACACGAGCGTCGCAGCCGGGACCTGGCCGGAGACCTCGACAGCATCACCGCCATGGCGATGCGCAAAGAGCCCGAGCGCCGGTATCCTTCCGTCGGCCGGCTCATGGACGACATCGAACGCTACCTGAACGGCCAGGTTGTGCTCGCCCACCGCGGAACCATCCGCTATCACGCCGCGAAGTTCGTCCGCCGCCACAAACTCCCCATCATCGCGGCGGCGATGGTGCTGCTCACGCTGGTGGGAGGCTTCACCGCCACCGCCTACCAGGCGCGAAGGGCCGAGCGGCGGTTTCAGCAGGTGCGGCAACTCGCGAACACCCTGCTCACCGACCTCGACAAACGCATCGCCGCCATGCCGCAGTCCACCGAATTGCGCGAATGGATGGCTTCCACTGTCGTCCGCTACCTCGACAACCTCGCCAGGGAGGCAGGCGACGACGATCAGCTTCAATTAGAACTGGCGCAGGGTTATTACAAGATTGGGCAGTTGTTGGGCGCCCCCGGGTCATCGAACCTCGGACAAACGAAGGCGTCCCTCGAGCATTACCGCAAGGCGAGCGGCATCATGGAGCGGCTCGCCATGGAGAAGTTCCATCCCCTCGAGATTTTGCCAAGTCTCTGTTCAGCTTTACGCGTCCAGGGACAATTGGAGACCCTGGAGGGAGATTTCACGCAGGCCCGGCATACCTTCCAGGAGGCCCTCCGCTACGGGCAGACATTGGCCGCCTTGTCACGGGATAGAGGCAACGAGTGCCTGGCCGGAGTTTACGGCGGAATCGTGAATCTGGAGATGCGTTCCGCCAATCCGCGCGGCGCAATCCCTTATCTCACGCCCCAACTCGAGCATGCGCGAAACCTCGCCGCCATGCGCAATGATCTCTCCGCCCAGGAACAGTTATTGTCCGTCCAACTGAACCTCGCGCAGGCCCAACTCGAGACCGGCCAGACAGAAAAGGCCCTGGCGCAGGTGAAGGAATCCGAGCAATTGGGCAAGTCCTCTCTCGGCGCCGAGTGGGAAGATTCCCGGTTCCGGTTCCGCCTCCTCGAGATGATGGGAGACACCGCCGGCAATCCCAGGGATATTCATCTCTGCCGGCCGGAGCACGCCATATCGAGTTACCGCGCGGCGCTGGCGATCGCCGAACGCCAATACGCCCGCGATACCACCGACGCGCGCTCCCGCCGTGATCTTGACCGTATGCTCCGCAAGGTAGGGTTGATGATGGTGGATGCCCATCCGGCCGGCGCGCTGCCGCTGTACCGCCGCGCACTCGGGCTTTCCGAGATCAATCTCCGTATTTCACCCGCCAACCCCGATTTCATTCGTGACAACGCCGACGGCCTGCTCGGGGCCGGTTACGCGCTCCAGAATCTCAACCTGCTCCATGAAGCCCTGCAATCCTATCAGCGCGCCCTCGACCGGCAAATGGACCTGAAGCGCGTCAGCCCCGATTGGCGCCGCTTCCAGCGCGAGTTTCAGGAAACCTATGAGGCCATGGGCGAAGTCTACCTGAGGCTGGGCAAGGACAAGGATGCTCTCGCCAGCCTCGAAAAAGGCATGGAGACCATCGTCGGCCTGCTCTGGGAAAGGCCCACCGATGCCTATCTTCTACGCGATCTTTCCGATTGTCAGGAGAGCATCGCCAACTTCTATGCGCTCGAGGCCCGTAAGGGCGGCCCTACGGCCGGGACCAACTGGCGCCAGGCCCTCGATCTCCAGAAAAAGAGCGTCCAGAACTGGCTCGAATGGCCCGCCAAGGTAGGCCCGGGCCCCTACCAGCGTATGCGCCTCGAGCAAGCCCAAAAAACACTCGAGCAATTCGAAGAAGCCGCCCCCAAATCGTAGCGGCACGTCCGGGCGGTATAATTACCCTCCGTGCAACTGACTGCGCTTGACTGGGCCGTGGTCGCCCTCTACTTCCTCTTCAACCTTGCTATTGGCTGGTATTACAAGGCCCGGGCCGGCAAGAACATCGGCGAGTTTTTCCTCTCCGGCCGCAATGTCCCCTGGTGGCTCGCGGGCACTTCCATGGTCGCTACCACCTTCGCCGCCGATACGCCCCTCGCCGTCACCGGCATGGTCGCCAAGTACGGGATCGCCGGCAACTGGCTCTGGTGGAACTTCGTCGCCAGCGGCATGATGACCGTCTTCCTTTACGCGCGCCTCTGGCGCCGCTCCGGCGTCATGACCGACATCGAATTCGCCGAAATCCGCTATTCCGGCAAAGCGGCGGCGTTCCTCCGCGGATTCCGCGCCCTCTATCTCGGCATTCCCATCAACTGCATCGTTCTCGGCTGGGTGAACCTGGCCATGGTGAAGATCCTCATGCTGATACTCGGCGTCGGCAAGGGCCAGGCGCTGCTGTTGGTCATGTGCCTCATCGCCATCACCTCCTACATCTCCACTCTTTCCGGATTGTGGGGCGTCCTCGTCACCGATGTGTTCCAGTTCATCATCAAAATGGGGATGGTTATCGTGCTCGCCTTCGCCGCCGTCCACGCCGTCGGCGGCATCGATGCTCTGAAAATCAAGCTCCTCGCCATGGACCAGGCCCGCGGCGTCGCCACCGGCAGCCACGGCTCCGCCCTCAGTTTCGTCCCCGACCTCGACTCCGCCTGGATGCCGATGATCACCTTCTTCGTCTACATCTCGCTCAACTGGTGGGCGACCTGGTATCCCGGCGCCGAACCCGGCGGCGGCGGCTTCGTCGCCCAGCGGATGTTCTGCGCCAAGGATGAAAAGCATTCCCTGCTCGCCACCCTCTGGTTCAACATCGCCCACTACGGAATCCGCCCCTGGCCCTGGATCCTCACCGCGCTTGCCTCCATGGTCCTCTACCCGAACCTCGCCGACCCCGAGACCGGCTACATCAAGGTGATGATTGACCATCTGCCGCCCTCCCTGCGCGGCCTGATGGTGGCCGCCTTCGCCGCCGCCTACATGTCCACCATCGCCACCCAGTTGAACTGGGGAGCCAGTTACCTCGTCAACGACGTCTACCGCCGCTTCATCGACAAAGATGCCGGCCAGACTGCCCTTGTCCGCGTCTCCCAGATCGCCACCGTCGTCCTCAGCATCATCTCCGCCGTCGCCACCTTCTACATGGATTCCGTCGCCGGAGCCTGGAAGCTTCTCATCGTCACCGGAGCAGGCACGGGCGGCGTCCTGCTGCTGCGCTGGTACTGGTGGCGCATCAATGCCTGGAGCGAAATCTCCGCCATGATCTCCGCCTTCATCGTTTCTGTCTACCTCCAGTCAGCCGCCGGGCTCGATAGCGACAAACCGGCCGATTTCGCCTGGATCATGATCATCACCGTCGGCGTCACCACCGCCGCCTGGCTCGCCGCGACGCTGCTCACCGCCCCGGAATCGACTGAGGTGCTGGTCAGTTTCTACAAACGGACCCGCCCGTCGACAGCCGGTTGGGGGCCCGTTGCTAAACTCGCTCCCGAAGTAAAACCCTCCGCCGGCGGCTTCGCCAACCTCGTCGATTGGGTATGCGGCTGCATCATGATCTACGGCATGTTGTTCGGCGCCGGCAAGCTGTTGTTGAAAGACTACGCCATGGGCGCTCTGATGATCGCGATCGGCCTCCTTGCCGGAGCCGTAATATACTGGGATCTTTCACGAAGAGGTTGGAGTGTCGTGGTGGATTAGGCATTCGCTTGTCTTTTGCCTGCTGGCGCCGTGCGCGCAAGCGGGCGCTGTCGATTTCGGCTGGAACGAATTGCGGAAGGCGGTCGCGGAGCGCCGGCTTCCCCCGAGTGTTTCGAAGCAACTCACCGCCGAAATCTCCATGACCGAACAGCCCGAAGCCTACACCATCGCCCCCTGGCGCATCAGCGGCGGCGATCTCCGGGGGCTCATGTACGGCCTCCTCGATGCCGCCGGACAAATCCGCGACAACGGCCGGCTTCTCTCCAGCCATGTCACGCCCGCCGTCCCCATCCGCGGCGTTCGCCTTCACCTTCGCAAGCAGGAGTGGGAGCGGAAGTCCTTCCACGACCGCGCCTTCTGGACCCGTTTCTTCGAAACCCTCGCCCGAGACCGTTTCAACCGGTTCCAACTCGCGTTTGGCCCGGACGCGGAGCACTGGGCGCCGCCCTATCCTTATCTGTTTTCTCTCGCGCATTTCGAAAGCGTGGAAGTGGAAGGCGTCACGCCGCTGGACCGCGGGCGCAACCTGGACACGCTCCGCATGATCACCCAAGCCGCGCTCGACCACTCGGTCGACTTCACTGTCGGCTTGTGGACCCAGACCCCCTCGCCGCACGTGAAAGGGCTCGCCCCCGGCCTGCTGATTCCCTACCTGCGCTCGGCTTTGCTCCACCTGCTCGCCGAGTGCCCCGGCATCCGCGCCGTCTATTTCCACGTGGAAGCAGATCCCGGCGGCGAGAGACTGGTCGAGGAAGCCGGCATCCCGGCTCTCGAGGAAGTGGGCCGGTTGGTTACCCTCGAACTCCCCTCGCACGCCGCCACGCCCCGCGTCCTCGAAGCAGCCAGACAAAAGGGTATCACGTTGCGAGCCATCGAGCAGTTGCCCGATGGTGTTGCCATTCCCCCTCTCGACACCCTCCGGCCGTACCCCATCCCCACGCTCCGCGCCGTATCCACTTCCCGTTGGGCCGATCCCGGTTTCGTCCGGCGCGTGGCGGGCGGCGCCCTCCTTGGCAATGCCCAGGGATTCGAAGTCGAAGGGCCGCCACCCGATGCGCCCGGCGCGGATGCCTACTACGAATGCTGGGGCAGGCTCGGTTTTCAACCTGCCCATCCCGATCCCCCCAGCCTCTCACCGGCTTCGGCCGCCGCTGCCCGCGCCATCGCCGATTGGGCCCTCGCGCAAGACCAACCGCCGGACCTCGACACCGTGCAGAGACTCTATGCCGGTATTCTTCCCATGGAACGATCCGGCCAGCGGGAATATGGCGAACTGCTCCAGCTAACCCGCTATCGCGCGCGGCTCCTTTGGGCCGGGGTGATGGACAACATCTATCAACAGACGCACCACGACAGTGCGCTGCGGGTCGCCGCCGGGCAATACGCGGCGGCGCTGCGCCTCGCCCAGGCGATGAACCTTCCGTCCGGGAAGTTGCAACTGCGTGCCTCGGAACTCGGCGAACTACTCAAACAGGTCAACGCGGCGCCCCCCGCGAAAATCACCGCCCTCCCTTGGCCCAGGCCTCTCACCCCTCCCGCCATTGTCCACAAACCGTTGAAAACCGCGGCCCTCGCAAAGCCGCTCCCCATTTCCCTCACCGTCTGGCCAATCCAGAACGTCACCGCCATCCGCCTGCGTTACCGCATGATCTCTTCTGGCGGTGGTCTCCGGATCATGGAAACCTCGCCGCGCCTCCCCCGGTTCACCATTCCCGCCGGGGATCTTTCCGAATCCGGCCAGTTGATCTACTACTTCGAAGCCGCTCACGCCGGCGGCGTCTGGCGTCTCCCCGATGCCCGCGCCGCGCTCCCCGTCTTCGTCACGGACATCCGCGACATCCCCGTCAAGGTCGAAGCGGAGAATCCGCCGGCGCCGCAATCGCCACCTTCGAAAAAGGCTCCAGGTAGCGCAGCGTCAAATGCCGCTTCCCGATGAGATAGTGGTCCTTCTCATCCAGAAAATAGACGTCGTAATCGTCGTCCGGACTGACCTTCGGCGGCGGGAACTCGAGCCAGTCCACGTGGTAAAGGCGACTGTAAAATTGCGCCCCCTGGTAGAGCGGAAACGTCCCTCCGAATTTCAGCTTGCGGCCCGGCGGCGGAGCATGGCTGCGCAGGTACAGCGCCAGGTCGCGATTGCCGGCATCCATCAGCCATTCGTCATAAACGCGGACGTTCCAGGAAAGCAGGAACTGCGCCAGCACCAGCGCCGCCAGCCCTCCCGGCATCACTTGCGCCCATCTTGGCAGGCGGAACACCACCACCGCGGCCAGCAGCGTCAACAGCGGCACGAAATAGAGCCCCGTGCGCCGCTCCGGAAGCGGAGCCCCCAGCATCGAATGAAGCGCCAGCACCAGCGCAGCGGAAATCAGGCACAACCCGCCGAGAAGCATCCCGTTCCGCTCGCGATCGCGCAGCGCAACGATAACCCCCGCGCCAAGAATCACACCCGGCAGCACCAGGGACACTCCAAGCCAGAAGTTCTCCACCGGGTAGTGCAGCGGCGTGTTCTCCAGCAGATTCCTGACTCGCCAGAAGCAGGCGTAATTGAAGCTCACCAGGGAATCGTGCAGCGTCTTCGCTCCCACGTAGAAGTGTTCCCTCCTCGCCGCGAGCAATGGGCCAAGGAGCAGGGCCACCGTCGCCACGACGCAGGGCACGGCCATGTGGTCCACAAAGTGATCGAACCGCGCCCTCACCCGCGGCCAGTTCCGCTGCCGGGCCGCCTCCCCCAAGTGGATGCCCGCAAACACCAGCGCCAGCGCAAATCCGGGCACAACCACCGTGAGGTTGGCTGCCACGCCAAGCCCCAACCCGATCCCCGCCGCATACAGGCGCCACGCGCGGAATGGTCCCTGGAGATACCGCAGCAACTGGTCCAGGCTGAACAACAAAAAGGCTGTCGCCATCCCATATCCGCGCGCAATCGAGCAATAATCCAGCACGAACGGGTTGAGCGCGATTAAGGCGAACGCCGCGAGCATGTACCACCCATCGCCGAACAACAGCCGGCAAAGCCGCAGCGCCGACACCAGCAGCAGCACCCCTCCGAGCAGCGCCGGAATCCGCGGCGTGAATTCACTCGCCCCGAACAGCTTCACCGAAGCTTTGCACAAAAACGTATGCAGCACATGGTCATTCGCGTCATAGCTTTGCCACAATTCCGGGATGGGCGTCAGCACGGACCGCAGGTACGTGAACGCCTCGTCTGTCGTGATGGATTGTGTTGCCGCCCGGTAAACATTCACCGCAAGCAGAAACACCAGAAGCCACCGGGCCGGCGTGTGGGCGCGTGTGCGAGGCAAATACCAATGTATAAAATGAAGGGCGGAATGCGAAGAACTCTGTTTGCCCTCCTTATCTCCGTTCCCGTCTCCCTCCTCCTGGCGCAGCACAAGCCCGAACTCAACGACGGCGAATTTCACGGCGATCCTCCCTTCCTCCTCGAGGATGGCTGGCGTCCGCTGCTCGACGGCAGAGATTTGCGCGGCTGGAAGGGCATGGACGGCCCCCAGGAATGGTTCACCACCCGCGCCGTGCGCTGGGAGCGCCTCCTCTCCCCCACCCGCCTCATCGGAATTCCCGAGCCCGGCGGCACGATTCTCAACGGCCCTAACGGCCGCACCCGCAACCTGGTCACCGAAGAGAAATTCGGCGACATGGAACTTTACATCGAGTTCATGATCCCCAAGGGCTCGAACTCAGGCGTCTATCTCCACGGGCTGTACGAAGTCCAGGTCTTCGACAGCTACGGCTCCACGGAGCCCATGAAAACCTCCGATGGAGGCGCGATCTACCACCGCTGGATCGACGACAAGGGAGTCGGCGGCTCGGCGCCCTCCCGCAACGCCGGCCGCCGCCCCGGCGAGTGGCAATCCTACCAGATCTGGTTCCGCGCTCCCCGCTTCGACTCGAGCGGTCACAAGACCGAAAACGCCCGCTTTATCCGCGTCCTCTACAACGGCCTCACCGTGCAGAACAACGTCGAGGTGGAAGGCGGCACGCGCGCCCACATGAACATTCCCGAAGCCGCTGCCAATCCCCTCATGCTCCAAGGCGACCACGGGCCGGTAGCCTACAAGAACATCTACTGGCGGCCCCTCCGCCCCATCATCAGCCGGTGAGTGGAAACAAGTGGCTCGATGTCAGCCGCCCCCGCGCAAGGGCATGCCGCAGTGGCCCGGCGATCCGCCGTTCGATTCGTGGCTGAGCGCCCTCGCCCGCGACGTCGCCGAACGTCACCCTCCGCGCTCACCGGAACGCACGGCGGCGCCCCCCCCTGCACTACCTTCCCGGCGCCGCCGTCGAGGCCGGGCCACCGGACGTGCTGATCGGACCTGCCACGGTGGCATCCCTTCCGGCTTCTCCTCGGCGAAGTCCAAGTCTTCGGCTTTGACGAAATTTGACACCTTTTTACGCCTCTTCCTCCCCAAACACCGCCTCCCAGCCGAACCCAGCCCCTCAGTCTTTCTCTGCGATATGATGTTATCCACTGGGTTAGCAAACATGTCCAACTCTCGCCAACTCGTGAGAGGCGCTCTTTCCCTCTGCACTCTCGCTTCGATTGCCGCCGCCGCTCCGGTCGAATTCAATCGCGACATCCGCCCCATCCTTTCGGACCGGTGCTTCGTCTGCCACGGCCCCGACGCTGCCTCCAAGAAGATCCCCTTCCGCCTCGATTCGGAAGCGGCCATGTTCGCCAAACTCGCCGGCGGCCGCTTCGCCGTGGTCCCCGGCGACATCGCGAAAAGTGAGCTCATCCATCGCGTCGCGGCTGAAAAACCCGCCCTCCGTATGCCTCCCGCTTATTCCGGCCTCAAGCTGACACCCCAGGAAATCAGCCTCCTCAAAGCCTGGGTCGAGCAGGGAGCCCAATGGCAGAAGCACTGGTCCCTCATCCCACCGGATCGCCCCGCGCTGCCACCCGTCGGAAACACCGCCTGGCCCATCAACCCCATCGACCATTTCGTCCTCGCCCGCCTCGAGCGCGAAGGGCTGAAGCCTTCCCCCGAAGCTCCCCGCGCCGCCCTCCTCCGCCGTGTCTCCCTCGATCTCACCGGAATCCCGCCCACCCCCTCCGAACTCGCCGCCTTCCTCAATGACCGCTCCTCCAACGCCTACGAAAAGGTGGTCGATCGCCTCCTCTCCTCGCCCCGCTACGGCGAGCACATGGCCTCCCGCTGGCTCGATGTCGCCCGCTACGCCGACACCAACGGCTACCAGACCGACGGCGAGCGCATCATGTGGCGCTGGCGCGATTGGGTCATCCAGGCCTTCAACAACAATAAGCCCTTCGATCAATTCACCATCGAGCAGATCGCCGGCGACCTGCTCCCCAATCCCACCCTCGATCAACTCATCGCCACCGGCTTCAATCGCAACCACCGCGGCAACGGCGAAGGCGGCATCGTGCAGGAAGAGTACATGGTGGAATACGCCGCCGACCGCCTCGAGACCATGTCCACCGTCTGGCTCGGCTCCACCATCGGCTGCGCCCGCTGCCACAACCACAAGTACGATCCCTTCACCCAAAAGGACTACTACTCCCTCTTCGCCTTCTTCGACAACGTCCCCGACCGCGGCCGCTACTTCAAGTTCGGTAACACTCCGCCCTTCATCCCCGCCCCCACCCCCGATGAGCAGATCCAACTCCGCCAACTCGAAAGCAAGCTCGCCGCCGCCAGGGAACACTACCGGTCTTTCCGGCCCGCCCTTGAGTCCACCCTCGCCGCGTGGATCCACTCACTGCCCTCAGCCAAACCCGTGGACTGGTCCGTCTCCCGGGGCCAGATCGCCCACATCCCCCTCGATCCCTCTGATCATGTCCGCGTTCCCGAGGGCATCCAATACGTCCCCGGCCTCTACGGGCCGGCCGCCCGTTTCACCGGAGCCGCCTTCGATGACGCTGGAAACTTCACCAACTTCGGCTACTACAACGCCTTCTCCCTCTCCGCCTGGATCAATCCCTCCAGCCCCAATGGAGCCATCATCGCCAAGGGCAAGGACATCGTCGAAGAGACCGGCATCGGCCTCGCTCTCCACGACGGCAAGGTCCAGTTCAACCTCGTCCTTCGCTGGCTCGATGACGCCATTCGCGTCGAAACCAAAGAGCCCCTCCCGCTCAATCAATGGCGGCACATCCTCGCCACCTACGACGGCACGCGTCTCGCCGCGGGAGTCCATGTCTACATCGACGGCCGCGAAGCCCCACTCCACATCCTCGTCGACGAACTCAATCAGGACTTCAAGACCAACGAGCCATGGCGCATCGGCGGAGGAGCCGGCAAGGAATCCCTCTACCACGGCCTCATCGATGAAGTCCGCGTCTACAACCGTCCGCTCTCCGCGAACGAGGCGGCCATTCTCGCCATCCGCGACAACCTCAACCAACTCGCCGCCCGCGCCCCACGCTCGCCGGCCGCGGATTCCAAACTCCGCCAGGCGTTCCTCGAAGACCACGCCTCCCCCGAAATCCGCCGCGCCTACCGTGACCGGCTCTCCCTCGCCGAACAGCGCGAGGCCCTCATCGCCTCCTTCCCCACCGTCATGATCATGAAGGAGCGCGAAACGCCGCGCGAAACTCACGTCCTCATTCGCGGAGCCTACGACAAACCCGGCGAACTCGTCTCCCGCAACGTCCCCGCCGTCCTTCCTCAACTCCCCCCGGACGCTCCCAAAAACCGCCTCGCCCTTGCCAAATGGCTTGTCAGCCCCTTTAATCCGCTCCCCGCTCGCGTCATCATGAACCGCTACTGGCAGTCTTACTTCGGGGTCGGCATCGTCAAGACCGTCGAGGATTTCGGAGCCCAGGGCGAATGGCCCAGCCACCCCGCTCTCCTTGATTGGCTCGCCACCGAATTCACCGGCTCCGGCTGGGACGTCAAGCACATGCAGAAGCTCATCGTCATGAGTGCTGCCTATCGCCAGAGCTCTCGCGTCTCGCCGGACCTCCTCCAGCGCGACCCCGAAAACCGGCTCCTCGCCCGCGGTCCCCGCGTCCGCCTCCCCGCGGAAACCGTTCGTGACCAGGCCCTCGCCGCCGCCGGTCTCCTCGTCGAACATGTCGGCGGACCTTCCGTCAAGCCCTATCAGCCCGCCGGACTCTGGAAGGAACTCAGCGGCGGAGCGGATTACCAGCGCGACAAGGGCGAAGGCCTCTACCGCCGCAGCCTCTACACCTTCTGGAAACGTACCTCCCCGCCGCCCGCCATGATGAACTTCGACGCCGCCGGGCGCGAAACCTGCATCGTCCGCGAAACCCGCACCAACACGCCCCTCCAGGCGCTCAACATGATGAACGACGTTACCTACCTCGAAGCCTCCCGCAAGATGGCGGAACGCATGATGCGCGAAGGCGGCGCCACGCCCGCCGCCCGCATTGCCTATGGCTTTGAACTCGCCACCTCCCGCACACCCCGCGAAAGGGAAGCCGCCGTCCTGCTCGATAACTACCGCAGCCAGCTCGACTATTACCGGACGAACCCGGACGCCGCCCGCAAGATGCTCTCCGAAGGCGATTCCCCCGCCGACAGGCAACTCAACCCCGGGGAACTCGCCGCCTACTCCACCGTGGCCAGCCTCATCCTCAACCTCGATGAAACCATCACCAAACATTGAAGGAGAATGCCATGAACCTCACTCGCCGCCACTTCTTCGGCCGCGCCTCCACGGGAGTCGGGATCGCCGCTCTCGCCCATCTCCTGGGCAATGATCTCCGGGCGGAAACCGCGGGCGCCTCCGCCCTCTCCGGCATTCCCCACTTCCCTCCCAAGGCCAGGCGCGTCATCTACCTCTTCATGTCCGGCGGGCCCTCCCAGATGGAGACCTTCGACTACAAACCGATGCTCGCCAAGCTCCGCGGCTCGGACCTCCCGGATTCCGTCCGACAGGGCCAGCGGCTCACCGGCATGACCGCTACTCAGACCCGTTTCCCCGTCGTCGAGTCCCTCTTCAAGTTCTCCCAGCACGGCCAGTGCCGCGCCTGGGCCAGCGAACTCGTCCCGCACACCGCCAAAATCGTTGACCGCCTCTGCTTCGTCAAGTCCATGCACACCGAAGCTATCAACCACGACCCGGCGGTCACCTTCTTCCAGACCGGCTTCCAACTCGCCGGCCGCCCCAGCATCGGCGCGTGGCTCTCCTATGGCCTGGGCAGCGAGAACAAAGACCTCCCCGCCTTCGTCGTCATGATCTCCTCCACCGGCAAGGGCGATCAGCCGCTCTATGACCGTCTCTGGGGCAGCGGCTTCCTTCCCACACGCTACCAGGGCGTCAAGTTCCGCTCCGGCGGCGATCCCGTCCTCTACCTGTCGAACCCGGAAGGCATGACGTCCAATACCCGCCGCCGCTATCTCGACGATCTGGCCAAACTCAATGAGATGCAACTCGAGGATTACAACGATCCCGAAATCTCCACCCGCATCGCCCAATACGAGATGGCCTACAAGATGCAATCCTCAGTTCCCGAACTGGCTGACCTTTCGAAAGAATCCGAAAAGACCTTCGAACTCTACGGCCCCGACGCGAAGAAGCCCGGCACGTTTGCCCGCAACTGCCTCCTCGCCCGCCGCCTTGCCGAGCGCGGCGTCCGCTTCATCCAGCTCTTCCACCGCGGCTGGGACCACCACACCAATCTGCCCGAAGGCATCACCAACGTTACGAAAGAAACCGATCAGCCCGCCGCCGCCCTCGTTCAGGACCTCGCCCAGCGCGGACTCCTCGATGACACCCTGGTCGTCTGGGGCGGCGAGTTCGGCCGCACCGTCTACTGCCAGGGCAAGCTCACTCCCACGGACTACGGCCGCGACCATCACCCCCGCTGCTTCACCGTCTGGATGGCCGGAGGCGGCATGAAGCCCGGACTCACCTTCGGAGCCACCGACGACTTCAGCTACAACATCACCGAAAACCCCGTCCACGTCCACGACCTCCACGCCACCATGCTCTACGCCCTCGGCATCGACCACCTCCGCCTCACCTTCAAGTTCCAGGGCCGCCACTTCCGCCTCACCGACACCCAGGGCAACGTCGTCAAACCGCTCCTTGCATAGTACAGTCGCGGGCACACACAAGAAAGCCGCATGCCCGGGGAGCGGAGCATGCGGCGCAATTCGACGATGGCGGTCCGGCTAAAACTCCAGCCGCAATCCCATCGAAATGATCCGCTGCCCGATCTGGGGAGCGGAAACACGGCCGAAATTCGGATTCGAGTACACGCCGTTTGCCGATAGCGTGCCGATTACTCCGTTCACTCCGCCGAAATCCGTACGGTTGAACGCGTTGATTGCATCCGCCCGGTATTGCAGCCGGATCGACTCGGTGAAGTTGAAGTTCTTCTGGATCGAGATATTCTCGCTGCGGTACCAGGGGTTCCGGAACCTGCTGTCATAAAACGACGAAGTTCCCATCGCATAGGCCGGCGCCACGACATAAGGAGCGTTCGCCCCGCTGTTGATCCAGCGGACATTCGGATTATTCGGATCCAGATCGGTGCTCGAAACTCCGGTCCGGATCGGACTGCCCGTGGCGTTCGCCTTGGTGACCGCGCTGAACAACGACCCGGCGCCGAGTGGATTGCCCGGAGTGCTGATCTGCACCAGGCCTCCGCTGCGATACTGCTGGGCAGCCGAGAGGATCCATCCACCCACGGCCAGGTTCACATAGCGGTTGGCGCTGCCCATGAACTTCTTCCCCTTGCCGAACGGCAATTGGTAGGTGCTCAGGATATTGACGACATGCGGATAATCCCAGGGC
>JAIXKK010000036.1 GCA_026954325.1 Bryobacterales bacterium
GCGTAGATGATATCGTGCGCGTCGACAATGAAATTCCGGGCTCCGCTTTTGATGAGGACTTTGTTGCGCTGGAAAGCGGGTTTGTGAGCGGGCGGGGTTCCGGGCGGCTCGATTTGCCGGTCGAGAATGACGCGGCGGACGCGTTCGATTGTCTCGGCGAGGCGGTCCTTATCGACGGGTTTGAGGAGATAGTCGGTGGCTTCGAGACGAAAGGCCTCGACGGCGTAGTTTTCGAAGGGGGTGACGAGGACGAAGTAGGGGAGGGAGGCCTGGCGGTCGCGCAACTGGCGGATGACGCTCATGCCGTCCATGCCGGGCATCTGGACATCGAGGAAGACGAGATCGGGCTCGAACTCTTCGACGAGGTCGAGCGCCTGCATGCCGTTACGCCCGACGCCATGGATTTCGATCTCGGGGAATTGCTTCAGCAGGTAAAGGAGTTCGTCACAGGCGAGTTGCTCGTCATCCACGATGACAGTGTGGATCATGGTAGCCGCGCGATCGGGCATGCAAGATGCTAGTATAACATTTGACGCACTTTCTCACCCCTTCACAGAGAGCAGGCGGCTTGACCGCCGGATGGTGCGTCTTTAGCTGAGAAGGAGCCCTCGAAGTTTGCCAACCCAAAATCCCGTGAACATTGCTCCGGCGGAAGGAAAGCTTGGAGTACTGATCCCAGGCATAGGCGCCGTTTCGACAACATTTATAGCCGGCGTGGAAGCAGTGAAGAGAGGCCTCGGTCAACCGGTCGGATCATTGACGCAGATGGCGACGATCCGGCTGGGAAAAAGGACCGACGGCCGGTCGCCCTACATCAGGGACTTCGTGCCGCTGGCTGGTTTGAACGACCTGGTGTTCGGCGGATGGGACATCTATCCGGATACGGCCTATGAAGCGGCGGCGAATGCGAAGGTGCTGGAGGCGGGACTGCTCGAACAGGTCAAGGCGCCGCTGCAAGGCATCAAGCCGATGGCGGCGGTGTTCGAGCAGGACTTCGTACGGCGCATCCACGGGCCGAACGTGAAGACGAACGGCTCGAAGATGGACAAGGCGGAAGCGCTGATGGCGGACATCTCGAACTTTCGCAAGGCTAACGACTGCTCGCGGCTGGTGATGATCTGGTGCGGCTCGACGGAGGTGTTCCACCGTCCGACGGAGGTGCACCAGTCATTGAGCAAATTCGAAGAAGGGCTGCGGAAGAGCGATCCGGAGATTGCGCCCAGCCAGATTTACGCGTACGCGGCGCTCAAGAGCGGGGTTCCGTTCGCCAACGGGGCTCCGAACCTGACGCATGATTTTCCGGCGCTGCTCGATCTGTCGCGCGACGGCGGGGTTCCGCTATGCGGGAAGGACTTCAAGACGGGGCAGACGTTCATGAAGACGCTGCTCGCGCCGGGGTTCAAGGCGAGGATGCTGGGAATGAACGGCTGGTTCTCGACGAACATACTGGGGAACCGGGATGGCGAGGTGCTGGAGGATCCGGGATCGTTCAAATCGAAAGAGGAGACGAAGCTGTCGGTGCTGGAGCAGATACTGCAGCCGCACCTGTATCCGGAGCTATACAAGGACCTGTATCATGCGGTGAGGATCAATTACTATCCGCCGCGGGGGGATGCCAAAGAGGGGTGGGACAATATCGACATTTTCGGATGGCTGGGCTATCCGATGCAGATCAAGATAGATTTTCTGTGCCGCGATTCGATTCTGGCGGCGCCTCTAGTGTTGGACCTGGTGCTGTTCATGGATCTTGCGCAACGGGCCGGGTTGAAGGGGATACAGGAGTGGCTGTCGTTCTACTTCAAGGCTCCGATGACGGCTCCGGGGCTATATCCAGAGCATGACATCTTCATCCAGTTGATGAAGCTGAAGAACACGCTGCGCTGGATGCGGGGCGAGGATCTGATCACGCACCTTGGACTGGAGTATTACGATTAGGGCCGGAAAGAAACCCCTCGAATTCGTACGGGAACCCGCGGGGCCGTCCGCGGGAGATCGCGGTGGGAAATCGAATGGGGGAAGCGCCGGGCCACGGGAGTTGTACCCACGTATGAAAGTTCTCGTCATTGGTGGAACCCTCTTTATAGGCCGCACCCTGGTGCAGAACCTTTTGAAAGAAGGCCACGAGGTCTGGGTGATGCATCGCAGACCGGAACATGACCTGGGGAAGAAGGTTGGGAATCTGGTGGCGGACCGGAATCAGCCATCGGAGGTGAAACGCGTGCTGGCAGGCACGAATTTCGACGTGGTGTTCGACAACGTGTACGACTGGCAACGCGGCACGACGGCCGCGCAGGTGGAAGCCACGGTGAAAGCCTGCGGCGGCCAACTGAGGCGGTACGTGTTCATGTCGAGCGTGGCGGCGTATGGCGATGGATTGAACCACCACGAAGGCGATGCGCTGGCGCCGGATGAGCATCCGGACGCGTACGTACGGAACAAGGCGATGACGGAACGAATGCTGTTCCGGATGCACCAGCGGTACGGGACCCCCGTGGTGACGCTGCGTCCTCCGTACATCTATGGTCCGGCGAATCCGTTCTACCGGGAGGCGTTTTTTTGGGATCGCATCCGGGAAGGACGGCCGCTGATCATTCCGGGCGACGGCCGGCGTCTGATGCAGTTCGTGTACGTGAATGACCTGGTGTGGGCGTGCATGAAGGCGATGGAGGAACCGGCGGCGATCGGGCATGCGTTCAATATCGCCAATGCGCGGCCGCTGACGCAGACGGAAGTGGTGCAGGCTTTGGCGGAAGCGGCGGGGAGGAAGCCGTCGATGGTGCGGATCCCGCGGGAGCGGATTCTGCAGGCCGGGGGGAACGCGATGACGCATCCGCTGTATTTCGGGGTGTACTTCGACATGCCGGCAATCACGCAGGTGATCAGCAAGGCGCAGCGGGTATTACGATTCAAACCCACGGCGTTCGCCGAAGGGCTGAGGCAAACCTACCGATGGTACCAGCGTAAGCGGCCGAAGCAACAGCCGGACTACGGTTTTGAGGACCGTCTGCTGTCGCGATACCAGATCGCTGCGACGGCGAGCTAGGAAGAGCCACGGGCGAAGGCCGGTCACAAGGGGAAGGAAAGAATTCGCAAGACCCTGCCATGCTTGCGTTTAGGGCGGGAATTGTGCGTTCGTGCCGATTGCGGGCGGCGGACGCCTATGATACGATTGAATTGCTCTGATGGACTGCGTCCACGGACGGGCCCACCAACACAATCCCCTACGGAGTGAATAACACCACCGAATGAGTTTCACCGTTTTTCTCGGCAACCTGCCTACCTGGGTTACCAAAGACGACATTCTGGCGTGGCTGCGCGCGGAAAGTCTCGTCGCGGATGAGGTCAAGGTCATCCGAAATCCGGAAACCCAGGAGTCCAAAGGCTTCGCTTTTATCGATGCTCCTAATCAAGAGGAGATGGAATCGATCATCCGGCGCTTCGATCGCGCACCGCTGGAAGACCGGATTCTGAGGGCGAATCCCGCACAACCCCCCAGACCGAAGGGCGCCCGTCCTCCGATGGGACAAGCACCGGCGGCAAACAGCGCGGAGCGGCCCAAACGCGGCGGAAAGAAGCACAAGAAAGGCAGGCAACCAGCGCCACAGAGCGCGTTCGCCGAAGAACTGGCCAAGGCACTGTAGTCCGCCGGGACGTCCGGCTCCGCTTTCGATCCTCCCCCCTGCAGGGCACTCCCTCCCACATCGCATGGGATGCTATCGAGATGTTATACTCTAGGCCGAAATATCTCTACGACGGGCAGTTGCAGCCATCCGGAGGAGGGATGGGAATGTGAATGACCTGCATCTCATACGATTTTTCTTCATAGCCCTCATAACCGTTTCCGCATTCTTCTTAAAGCCTTTTGGACTCCCCAGCATTCCGGCGGCTGTGTTGGGGCTGTGCTGCGGAGTCTCGATTGTTTTCTTCGAAATCCGGGTGAAGCAAGTCAGCCTGAAACGGCTGATCGGCGCGGCGGTGGGAAGTGTTCTGGGGATTTTCGGGGCATACCTGATCTCTCTGGTATTGCGGCAAGCAATGCCGGAGAGTTCCACGACGGTTCCGTTCTTACAACTCTGCATTCTGCTGTTCATGACGTACGTGGGCCTGATAGTGGGCGCCAACAAAGGGGACATGCTGAACCTGGCGGCGCTGGGCGGGGTATTCGGCAACGAGAAGATGCCGAAGCACTCGTTTAAGATACTGGATACGAGCGTGATCATCGACGGCCGAATCGCCGATATTGCGGAAACAGGCTTTCTTGACGGCAGCCTGGTAATTCCGCAGTTCGTGTTGCGGGAACTGCAACTGGTGGCGGATTCGGCGGACTCGATGAAGCGCAACCGGGGGAGGCGAGGGCTCGACATCCTGCAGCGGGTCCAGAAGATGACGGAGTTGACGGTGCAGATCGTGGAGGAAGACTTTCCGCAGATCCGCGACGTGGACATGAAGCTGATCGAACTGGCGAAGCTATACAACTGCAAGATTGTCACGAACGATTTCAACCTGAACAAAGTGGCGCAACTCCATGGGGTGGATGTGCTGAACATCAACGAACTGGCGAATGCGCTGAAGCCGGTGGTGCTGCCGGGCGAGACGATGCGCGTATTCATCCTGAAAGAAGGGAAGGAATACAACCAGGGAGTGGCGTACCTGGACGACGGGACCATGGTGGTGGTGGACAACGCCAAGCGGATGATCTCGAAGACGGTGGATATCGCGGTGACCAGCGTACTGCAGACGACGGCGGGGAAGATGATCTTCGGCCGCTACGACGACCGGGTGCACGCGGTACACGACAAGCAGCCGGCGGGCGACCGGCACGAGCGCCAGCAGCCGACAGGTTCCGCGCCCCAGTGATAGTGGAGCGCGCGCAACGGCGCGATACAATACGAAGCACAACATCATGAAAGTCGCAGTCATTCTTCCGGCGGCCGGGCTCGGCACGCGCATGGGCCGGACGCAGCCAGAAAAGACGGGGACAAGCCGGAAGCAGTTCATGCTGCTTGACGGGTCGCCGATTCTCATCCACACGCTCCGGAAATTCGCGGCGTGCGCGGCGGTGCACGAGATGGTGGTGGCGCTGCGCGCGGAAGACATCGACTGGGCGGGGCGGATGGTGGAGCAGGAACGCTTTTCAAAACCGGTGCGGTTCGTGGAAGGCGGGGACAGCCGCCAGCAATCGGTCGAGAACGCGCTGGCGGTGCTTGCGGCGGACACGGCGCTGGTGGCGGTGCATGACGCGGTGAGGCCGTTCGTCGACGCGGCGACGATTGAGAAGGTGATTGCGGAGGCGGCGGCGACGGGGGCGGCGATCGTGGGCGTGGTGCCGGTGGATACGGTGAAGCAGGTGCATCGCAATAAGATCCGCGCGACGATTCCGCGCGACCGGCTGGCGCTGGCGCAGACGCCGCAAGTCTTCCGGTTCGATCTGCTGCGGGAAGCGTTCGAACGGGCGCGGGCGGACAACTTCACGGGAACGGATGAATCGAGCCTCGTGGAGCGCCTGGAGAAAGTGGAAGTGAGCGTGGTGGCGGGAAGCGACCGGAATATCAAGATCACGAAGCCGAACGACATGGACCTGGCGCATCTGTATCTGTCGCGGGAACGGGAGCAGAAGGCGGAGCGCGCGTAGTGAGTGAATACCGCGCGGGGCTCGGTTGGGATACGCACCGCACATCGGCGGGACGCGCGCTGATTCTGGGCGGAGTGACGGTAGCGAGCGAGTTCGGGCTGGAGGGACATTCGGACGCGGATGTGCTGGCGCACGCGATCACGGACGCCCTGCTGGGCGCGGCGTGCCTGGGCGATATCGGGATGCACTTTCCGGACACGGACGCGCGGTGGAAAGGCGCGGATAGCATGGCGTTGCTCGGACACGCGGTGAAACTGGCGCGGGAAGCGGGGTTCGAAGTGGTGAACGTGGACTCGACGGTGATTCTGGAGCGGCCGAAGTTGAAGGACTACCGGCAGGCGATGCGAGAGTCGCTGGCGAAGTGCGTGGGGGTGGATGTGAACCGCGTGTCGGTGAAGTTCAAGACGGCGGAGAAGGTGGGGCCGGTGGGAGAGGGACGATCGGCGGAGGCGCAGGCGGTGGTTACGGTGCGGGCGCTGTAGGGCGGGGACGCGGACACACCAAGAAAAAGGCCCCGATTGCTCGGGGCCGTTGGTTGACGAACTTGATCCGCCTGGCTTACTTCTTCTTCTTCGCGGCAGCCTTCTTGGCGGGCGCCTTCTTGGCGGCCTTCTTGGTTGCGTTCTTCATCGATTGATTCTCCCTAACATCAGAATTCGCGATCTCATGAAAGATCGCAGCGTGATTCATATATAAGGTTGTTTGAAATGAAAGTCAAGAGAAAAATGATGCGCGAGGGGTTGGAGAGGGAGATGGAGAGGCGCGCGGGACGAAAAAACGTTTTGCTGTAGAATTGTTTTAGAGCTTCCGATGCTTCCGAAGCAGCGATTGACGGGCATCCGGCGCAAGAGGCGCATGGCGTGCGCGGCGGCGGCCGCGGCGCTGGCGATTTTCAGCCAGGCGTGCGCGCGAAGAGCGCCGGCGCGCGTCCCCGCTCCTCCGCGTATCGGAGCGACGAGCGAAGGGATCGCGAGCTGGTATGGAGATCCGTATCACGGAAGACGCGCGGCGAACGGAGAGACGTACGACATGGATCAACTCACCGCGGCGCACCGCACATGGCCGTTCGATACGATCGTGCGCGTGACGAATCTCTCCAACCAGCGATCGGTGAGCGTGCGCATCACGGATCGGGGGCCGTTCGTCGACGGGCGCGTGATTGACCTTTCGCGCGAGGCGGCGCGGGAGATCGGCATGATCGAACCGGGAACCGTGAAGGTACGGCTCACGGTGACCGGCTTCGACCGCCATACACCGCGGGCGGCGAAGGAGACCACTGACGCCGCGCGCGGCGAATTCGCGGTTCAGGTGGGAGCGTTTCGAGACCGTGAAAGAGCCGAAGCGCTGCGCGCGGAGATGGAGAGAAAATTCGGAAAGGCGAGGCTCGCCATCCGGGAAGGAGATCCGCCGGTGTGGCGCGTGCTGGTGGGCAGGGAAGAAGCGCTCAGCGAAGCCGAGCGGTTGGCCGCGCGTATGCGCCAAGAGGGAACGGACGGATTTGCGGTGCGGGTGGATGAATGAAGCGGAGAGAGTAATGGCGGGAGACGCGGAGTTGTTCGCGGGCGTGTGGCGGCTGGTAAGCTATGAGACGCGGGAGGCGGATGGCGCGGCGTCGCAGCCGTTCGGACCGGACGCGGTGGGGATGCTCATCTACACCCGGGATGGATCCATGAGCGGCCAGGTGATGCGGCGCGGAAGAGAAGGGAGAGAAGCGGGGGCGGAGGGATACATCGCCTACTGCGGGAGCTACCGGGTGGACGAAGAGGCGGGGGAAGTGATCCATCGGGTGGAGGCGAGTTTGTATCCGGGGTGGGTGGGGAGCGAGCAACGGAGGGAGTACGCATTTGCGGGTACGCGGCTGACTCTATCAGCGAAACTTCGGCGGAAGGGGCGGCAAATCGTGAGCAGACTGGAGTGGGAGAGGGAGCGAAACCCTCTGGATCGCTGAGTAATCCCCCTGGTATAGGTAAAGTACTGGCCAGACGCCCTCCTGTGCGGGTATCCTCCCCTACCTCATAAGAGCCGGCGCTATCGCCCTTGCTGGTATTGCTGTACTAAGCACTCCAGGTTAGATTTTATCTTCAGTCATTGCACTAAGTAGTAAGCGCCTTCGCGCTCCGGCCGGGATTGGCTTCTTCCCAGCCCGCGGGAACGCCCGTTGAGGTGTGTAGTAATTTATTGCGCTCCAATGGCCTTGGCGGCGCTCATGGAAAAGGGACCTGACATGCTCTCTCAGATACAGGGTGCGCCGCGGATGCTGGTTGGCGACTCGGCACGCAGCCGGCAGGTGAAGCGGCTGATTGACAAGCTAGGCACGAGCAGATGGCCGGTGCTCGTGTTGGGTGAGACGGGGACGGGGAAGGAAGTGGTTGCGCGGACGATCCATCACATGAACCCGGAAGGGCCGTTCGTTACCATCGACTGTTCGGCTCTGGTCGGAACGATCATGGAAAGCGAATTGTTCGGCCATGTGAAGGGCGCCTTCACGGGAGCGGTGGGTCAGAAGACGGGCCTGATCGAAGCGGCCAACGGGGGTACGGCGTTTTTTGACGAGATCGGCGAGTTGCCGTTGGACTTGCAGGCGAAGCTGCTGCGGGTGCTGCAGGAGAAGGAGTTCCGTCCGGTAGGCTCGCTCTTCCCGAAGCGCTCCGACTTCCGCATCATTGCGGCGACAAACCGCGACCTGTCGAAGGAGGTGGAACGGGGAACGTTCCGCCGGGACCTGTATTACCGGTTGAACGTGGTGAACCTGAAACTGCCGGCTCTGCGTGACCGCAAGGAAGATATCCCGATGCTGGTGGATCATTTTCTGGGCGTATACGGATCGGGACACCGTCTGGCGCTGGAAACGGTGGACGCGCTGGTGTCGTACGAGTGGCCGGGCAACGTGAGGGAGTTGGAGAACTGCATCCAGAACATGGTGGCGGTGCATACGGGACCGCTGCTGACGAGGAATGACCTGCCATCGAGCATTCAGAACCATCTGTTTGCGCGCAAGGCGCAGGCGCTGAGCGTCGCGGTGGGCAGCGTGGGGATTCCGTCCGTGCATCCGGCGGCGAGAGTGGAGGCGGCTCCTGGGCCGGCGGATCCTCCGGTGTTGCCGCTGGTGGAACTGGAGAAGCGCGCGATCCGTCAGGCGCTCGAATATACGCGAGGGGATCGCGGGATCGCGGCGAGCCTGTTGGGGATCGGCCGGACGACGCTGTACCGGAAGCTGAAAGAGTACGAACTGGCGTGCTGAAGGGAAGCGGGATACCGGCCGGAGGGTTGTGTCGAGTGGGGCGGCAAGGTCACGCGGGCCGGGGCGCGGCGGAGTGTCCGCGCCGGGGGAAAAGAGGACTAATCTCACCTGATTGAGAGTTTTTTCCGTCTGAATGCACCAACTTAGAAAAAGGTATGGCAGATCATGACGGACAGACTGATTCGTGTGCTTTTGATTGACGGACAGGTGGAGGATTCACGGTGGGTGCAGGAACTGCTCGCGGAGTTGGAGGAGGGGCGGTTCGGCGGGGGTTGGATGCATGGGCTGGAGGTATTCCACCTCGACCGTCTGGGAGACGCGCTGACCTTGCTTGAAGACAATGAAGGCAGGGAGCAGTTTGACGTGGTGTTGCTCAACCCCACGCTTCCCGACAGCTTTGGACTGAATACGTATCTTCGGGTGCGGCGCCTGGCGCGGGAAACTCCAGTGGTGATTCTGGCCGAGCAGGACGACCCGGACCTGGCAATCAGCATGGTACGCGCGGGCGCGCAGGATTTTCTGGCGAAGACGCGACTGGACAGCTTACCGCTGGCGCGAGCCCTGCGTCTGGCGGTGGAGCGGAACCGGATCCTGCTGGATTTGCGGGCGCTCACATGGCGCGACGAGTTGACGGGGCTGGCGAACCGCAACGGATTCGAGATGGCGGCGGAGCGCGATATGGAGGCGGCACGGCGGCTGGGAGTAGAGATGGCGGTGGCGGTGATAGAGTTGTCGGGGCTAGAACAGGTGGCGCTCGCCTACGGCGGGGAGGAGCGTGAACTGGCGCTGATTGAAGCGGCGGACGTGGTGAAGAGGGTCTTCCCGCGCGCGGCGTGCATGGCGAGGGTGAGCCAGAACCGCTTTGCGGTGAGCCTTCTACCGAGGGATGAGGAAGAGGTGGAAGACGCCATGGAGGACCTCCGGAGGAGCTTCCGGCAAATGACGCGGAAAGCGAATCGCAGCCGGCTCGGGATCAAGGAGCGAATCCACCGGTTTGGCGGGGAGGAGACAGGGCGCCCGGCGGTGGCGGTGGAATCGCTATGCGAGAATATTGGGGACCGGAGGCGCGGCGCGATGGCCACGGCCGCGGGAGAGAAGGGATCGGGTAGCAGGAATCCGCAATTCATCAATAGCACTCGACGCGACGTATAGCGTAGGCGAAAACCTGAGCGGGGTGGGGGTGTATTCGCGGGAAGTCCTTGATGGCTTGTGCGCGCTTCATCCGGAACAGCGGTTCCTGTGGTGCTACCGGCCGCACCGTTATCTGCGCGGTCTGCGGGAGAAGGTTCCGCGCGGATGCCGGCGGCGGCTGTTGTGGGAAACGGGGCCTCCGGGATGCGGCTTGTTTCACGGGTTGAACCAGCGGATGCCGCGGAAGCGGGCGAAGCGGTCCGTGGTGACCTTTCACGACCTGTTCGTGATGAGCGGGGAGTATTCGACAGCGGAGTTCCGGGAGAAGTTCACGAGGCAGGCACGGGAAGCGGCGGAGCGGGCGGACCTCGTAATCTGCGTGTCGGCATTCACGGCGTCGCAAGTGGCGGGACTGCTCGGAGTAGAGACCGGGAGACTTCGGGTGATCTGGCACGGAGTGCACGCACCCCGGATGGCGCCGCCGGCCTGGGAAGACCGTGAGCCGATGATCCTGCACGTGGGAGCCTTGCAGACGCGGAAGAATATCGCGCGCCTGGTAGAAGCATTCGAGGAGATGCCGGGGGAGTGGCGTCTGGTGCTGGCGGGATCGGCGGGATACGGCGCGGCGGAGATTCTGGAACGGATCGAGCGGAGCGAGGCGCGGGCACGGATCGAAGTGACGGGTTACATCACCGATGCGCGGTTACGGGAGTTGTACCGGCGGGCGAAAATGCTGGTGTTTCCTTCGCTCGACGAGGGGTTTGGAATTCCCCTGCTGGAGGCGATGGCTTACGGTGTGCCGATTGTGACGTCGAAAGGTTCGGCGCTCGGCGAAGTGGCCCGGGACGCGGCCATCCTGGTGGATCCGTTGCGGGTGGATGAGATTGCCGGGGCGATGACGCGAATGGCTTCCGATGAGGCGCTGCGTGATGAGGTGGTTTCGAGGGGTATATCGATCGCGAAGCGGCACGGATGGCAGGCGGCCGCTCACCAGACGT
>JAIXKK010000065.1 GCA_026954325.1 Bryobacterales bacterium
CCGATTTGGGTCGAGCGGAAGTAGGCCGGATGCCTGCCTCTGACCTCCTGGAGCAATACCCTCACCGCCGTTTTAACCCGCTCACCCGCGAGTGGATCCTGGTTTCACCGCACCGGGCGACGCGGCCGTGGCAAGGGCAGGTGGAAAAGCACGCGGAACCCGCGTCCGTGCGCTATGACCCCGGCTGCTATCTGTGTCCCGGCAACCCGCGCGCCGGCGGGCGCCGGAACCCGCCCTACAAATCCACCTTCGTATTCGATAACGACTTCGCGGCCCTGCTGCCGGATGCTCCGGAGGCCGCCGTGGACGAATCCGGGCTGCTGGTGGCCGAAACCGAGCGGGGCATCTGCCGCGTGGTGTGTTTTTCTCCGGATCACAGCCTCAGTGTCTCCCGTCTGCCTCGAGAGTCGATTGAGGATGTCGTTGAAGCCTGGGTGGAACAATACAACGAGTTGGGCGCAATTCCGTGGATTCGCTCCGTGCAGATCTTCGAAAACCGCGGGAACATGATGGGCGCGAGCAATCCGCATCCGCATTGCCAGATCTGGGCGAACTCCACCCTGCCTGGGGAACTGTCCAAGGAACTCGCGGCATTCGGCGGCCGCGGCGGATGCCTGCTCTGCGACTATCTGGCCATCGAGAAGACCCGCCGCGCGCGCATCGTGCTCGAAAACGATGCGTTCACCGTTGTGGTCCCGTTCTGGGCCGTGTGGCCGTTTGAAACCCTCGTCATCCCCAGCCGGCACCTGAGCGCCATGGATCAACTCGAGGCCGGCGAGCGGAGCGCGCTGGCGGACGTGTTGCGGCGGATCACCACGCGCTATGACAACCTCTTCGAAACCCCGTTCCCTTACACCATGGGATTTCACCAGCGGCCCACGGCTGGCGGCGCGCACGGCGGATTTCATTTCCATGCTCATTTCTATCCGCCGCTGTTGCGTTCGGCAGCCGTTCGCAAGTTCATGGTTGGCTATGAGATGCTCGGCAACCCGCAGCGGGATATTACGGCCGAAAGCGCGGCCGAACGGCTCGGCGCCTTGAGCGACCGCCACTACCTTGAGACGGCGCGATAAACTATCCCACATGCGCAAATCCCTGCCCGGAGCCGCCACGCTCGCCGCGCTGGCGGTTCTCTCTTCCTGCTCCTCGCCGAAGCCCGAACCGCCAAAGACCGTGAAGATCAGGAAACAACCTTTTGGACAAACGAAGAACGGGGAGTCCGTGGAACTCTATACGCTCACGAACAGGAATGGCGTCGAGACCTCGATCACCACCTATGGGGGTCGCGTGGTGACGCTGAAAGTCCCGGATCGCGCAGGTAAATTCGCCGACGTCGTGCTCGGCTTTGATACCTTGGATGGCTACCTCGGCAATAGCCCTTATTTCGGCGCGCTCATCGGCCGCTACGGCAATCGCATCGGAAAAGCGAAGTTCACCCTCGACGGCAAGGAATATAAGCTGGCCGCGAACAACGGACCGAATGCTCTGCACGGCGGACTTGTGGGCTTCGACAAAGTAGTGTGGAAAGGGGAAGAGGGCGCGGGCGAAGAGCCCTCGCTCAAACTGACTTACCTTTCTAAAGACGGCGAGGAGGGCTATCCGGGTAATCTCTCCGTAACCGTCGTCTACACGCTCACGGATAAGAACGAATTGAAAATTGATTACACGGCCGGCACGGATAAGGACACTGTTCTGAACCTCACCAACCACTCCTATTTCAATCTCGCCGGGGAAGGCGTGGGAGACATTCTAAACCACGAGATTATGATCAACGCGGACCGGTTTACTCCCATCGATTCCGGACTGATTCCCACCGGCGAGTTGAGGCCAGTCAAGGGGACTCCCTTCGACCTCACGAAGCCCGTTGCCATCGGAGCGCACATCAACGACAAAGACCGGCAGATCCTGTTCGGAAAAGGCTACGACCACAACTTCGTCCTCAACGGCGGCGGGCTGGCCTTGGCGGCGCGAGTGGTGGAGCCCCAATCGGGCCGCGTCATGGAAGTGCTCACCACTCAACCCGGCGTGCAGTTCTACACGGGCAACTTCCTGGACGGCTCCGTTAAGGGCAAGGGAGGAAAAGCATACCCGTATCGATCGGCATTCTGCCTGGAAACCCAGCACTTCCCTGATTCGCCGAATAAGCCGGAGTTTCCATCCGTGGTATTGAAGCCGGGAGAGAAATTTGAATCAACTACGGTGTACCGGTTCACGGCACGGTAGGCAGACACGCAAAACTTACGAACTTGGGAACCCCGGGACGACCCAGGCGCCGAGCCCTCCCGGGGGTATGAGTAATTGAGGCCTATCCCCCCAACGCATCACATTCCCCGGTTCCCGCCATGTCTTCAATCTTGGAACCGTGGCTGTCAATATGCTGAGGAATCGTCATCCTCATGCAAACCAGGCATTCAGTATCAGTACAGTCCTCCGGGTGTGCCGCAATCAGACGATCCGGAACCTCCGGGACCACGGAATCGCTTGTAGAGAGCATTCGGTGTGCTCCTTTCGCTGTGCTCATTATAAGGTAGTCCCGCGAATTTCCAAGCGAAAAAACAAGGTGAATCCAGACGAAGGTAACGCGCGCGGGCGGGGGCGCGTCCAAACCCGCAGAGTTTCCCAATGGCGCGCAAAAATTGCCTGTTGCCGTTTTTCCTGGCGGCTGGCCTCCTTACCGCGGCCCCGGACGATACAGCGGTTTTCAAGAGCGACGTGGCGCTGGTTCGCGTGGATGCCCAGGTATTGGATCGCGGCAATCGCGCCGTCACCGGCCTCCATGCCGGTGATTTCGAACTGCGCGACGAAGGGCGCATCCAACCCATCCGCAACTTCGCGAGCGAGGAAATGCCCATCGATGTCCTCCTGCTGCTCGATGTGAGCGGAAGCATGCGTCCTCACGTCGAGCGGATCTCATCGGCGGCGCATCAGGCGCTTCAGGTGCTTGGCAAGGACGACCGTGTCGGCATCATGGTGTTCGACCGCTCCACCCGCCTCCGGCTTCCGTTCCGCAACAGCCGCGACGACGTCGAGCGGGCGCTCGAGACACTGCTCCGGCAGGAAGGCTTCAACGGCGGCACGGATATCACCCGCGCCATGCTGGATGCCGCCGCCTACGTGCAGCGCTCCGCCCGTGTCGAAGCCCGCCGGGCCATCGTGATCCTGACTGACGACGAGACCGAGTTCGGCCGGGATGACGAAAGGGTCGAGCGGGCGCTGGTCAAGGCGGACGCCGTCATGAGCGCGCTCATCGCCCCGGACGCCATGCGTTACCGCCGTCAATATCCCGGAGGCGGCAATTATCCGAATGACCCTTATCCCCAACGGAATCCGCGCCGCGGCGGTTGGGGATCGCCATTCCCCGGAGGCGGCGGGCCGCTCGGCGGGGTCATCATCGGCGGAGGCGGCGGAGGCCGCTACCCGGGGGGGCGTTACCCCGGAGGAATGGGCTCCCACACCCGTTCCGCGGGGACTTCCGAAATTGCCCGCGCTTCCGGCGGAGACAGTATGCCCGTCGACGATTCCTACGCCCTCGAAACTACGCTTTCCCGCCTGCGCCAGCGTTATGCCCTGTACTTCCTTGTTCCTCCAGGCGCCCAACCGGGACAGGAGCGGCATCTCGAGTTGCGACTGGCCGACGCAGCCTTCCGCCGCTATCCCGGAGCGGAGATCCGGTTCCGGAAGACCTACTTTGCCCCCGGCAAACCGGGTGATCCTGTAACTCCCGAGGACCCGAATCTGGTGGCGCAGGCGCCGCCGGAGGCGCCTGGCGCGGAATCGACAGCGGCTACAACGGCCACGGACAGCGAGACTCCCCGCATGAGGCGAAGACCGGCCGTCGACGGCTCCAGCGGACGCGGACCCACTGTAGATATCATCGGCGGCGCTTCCTCCGAGGATCCGCCTTCCACTCCCACAACCTCCACCTCTGCCGGTGCTCCCGCCCCCGAACCGGCGCCGAAGGCAACTTCCCATCGCGGCTGGCGCCGCGTGGATGAACCTGCCCCCGTCCCGGGGCCCATCGAGCAAACCGGAACCCCGGCAAAACCCGAATAACCCGACGCTGTTGTCTTTTTCCTCAACCGGCGATGGATTTTTCTGACGAATGGCACGTAGTACTACGAGGAGCCAAGAACCATGCCCATCCTTCCCAGTTGCATCCGGCGCCCCGCGAGTCCGGTCGCTCGCGACTACCGGCCCGCCGGCGGAGAATCCCGTAAAGTTACCGATCGCGACAGTTGGGTCTCCCTGGCCCGCGAAAAGGGAATGACGCCGTGGGAGTTGATTCGTTACAACTACCCCGGCTTGCCTGCCAATGAACACGAGGCGGCTCGCGAGGTGAATTGGTATCTTCAGGAGTACGTCGGCTGCACCAAGCTGACCGCCGACCAGAAGAACTATTGTTTCAGTAACGCCGCAAGTCCGGGCATGGTATGGCTGCCCGGGCGGATGAATTCCTCCATCTACCACGCGGTTCCCATCATGAAGCAGCCGCAGACGTGGTCCTGCTGGTACACCTCGCTTCAGATGGTGGTGAAGTACTGGCGCGACCGCGGCGAGGGCGCGGGATTGATTGATCCTTCGGAAGACGCGGAAACTCAGAAGCTCTACACGGACAACAAGGGAATCTCTGACCGGGAGCGCATTGCCCGGAAACTGGGATTCACCGTCCTTTATGCCTCTCTGACGAATGAGGGCATGTGGGACCTGCTGCACGATGGTCCGGTAATCTACGCCGGCGCCTGGCCCGGGCAGTTGAGCGGGCACTGGGTCGTGATTGTCGGCATTTCGGATGATCAGTTGGTGATTAACAACCCGGCAAGCGGCATGCAAAACTGGAACTACAACTATTTCATGAGCCAGTACCTCATCCAAACGGCGGAACGGCCGCTGATATACGCGCCGTAGCCCGCGTCTCCTCCGTCCGTTGTTTACGGAATCCCTCGAGAATCGCCTCGAGCGCCGGGCGCATCCTCCCCACACGCCGCAAGCGAATGATGGCGTCCCACAAGGGCTCGAACTTCTTCCACCCCGCGGCGTAGCCGGCGTGGCGCAGCCGGCCCGCCCATTCTACCTTCGTGCAGGCGCCGCGCAGGATATTGCTCCAACGGTAAAAATCGCGGTACGCCCGCCAGTAGCCTTCCTCGAGTTGCCGCGGCGTCATGCGGGCGGGATGGAAGACGCAATGGCGGGTATCATACAGGTCCCAGTCGCGGTGCAGGAGACGGCCTTGCTGTTCCATGCGCTGGTAAAGAGCAGTGCCCGGGTAGGGCGTCAATATGTGGAATGTGGCCGTCTCGACGCCATGCGTAACCGCCCATTCCACGGTCCGTTCGAACACGGATTCCTCGTCCCCGTCCATGCCGAACACGAAACTGCCGTTCACCATCACCCCCAAGTCGTGCAGGCGGTCCACGGCCGCCTTGTAGTCACGGTGCAGATTCTGAAACTTGCGCTGCTCGCTGAGATTGGCTGCATTCATCGTTTCGAATCCGACAAACAGGCTCCGTAATCCGCACTGCACGGCCTTCTCGAGCAGACCCGGAGCAAGGATGGAGTTCACGGTCCCCGCCGCCTGCCACACCCGCCCCATCCCGCGCATGCCGTCAAACAGGGCGGCGGCGAAACGGCGGTTGCCGAACAGATGATCGTCCAGAAAGTAGAGGTGGCGGCCGGGAAGACGCTCGATTTCCGCTAACGCGGCGTCAACCGTCTGCGTATAAAACGACTTCCCGCCTTCGAAAAACGCCTCCTTGTAGCAGAAGTCGCACACGTGCGGGCAGCCGCGCGAAACCACGATGGAGTTCGGGACCAGATACAGATGGCGCTTGATGAGGTCCCGGCGCACGGGCGGTATACCCTCCAGCGTGCGGACCGAGGACTGGTAGCGCGCGGCCGGATGCCCGGAGCGGTAGTCCTCCAAAAAGCGCGGCCAGGTATCCTCGCCCGGACCTAGAAAAATCGCGTCTGCGTGCGCCGCGGCTTCACCCGGCAGAGACGTCACATGCAATCCGCCGAGAACTACGAAGCTCCCCTTGCGGCGGTAGTGATCGGCAATCTCATAGGCGCGCCGCGCGCTGGTGATGTAGACCTGGATGACGACAAGATCCGGCCGGTCGTCGAACCGGAGCCGCTCGACATGCTCGTCCGTGAGGGTGATGGAGGCGTCTTCTGGAAGGTAAGCGGCAAGGGTGGCAAGTCCGAGCGGAGGGAAGAGGGAGTACTTGATGGGGCGGAAGAGTGGGGAGGAAGCCTCCGTGAGGGCGGGAAGGCTGAACTTGACGTGCATGGGGCAATATTGGCAGAGTATTCATGTTTTGTAAAGTACTTTTATAAAAGTAACGCCCTCCACCACCCTACCCGCCCCAAGCCCGTCAAGTCGAAGACCGCCTCGCGCGCGCGTCTGGCGGCCTGCTCGCCATCCCGCGCTACTTCCTCTTCGTAGCCTTCGAACCACGCATCGTCCTCCAGCGAGACGGCGATCGCCGCATCGTCTTCGTCAATCAGAATCCTGAACATGGTAATACCGGAGTGAAGGTGCTGCCGTGGCCGGGTTCGCTACTCGTAGTACCGCGCCTTGCGTTCCCCGCCGGTAATGCCGCGCGAAACCAGCAAGTCAGCCGGCGCGCCGATGGGGATCAGCGCCGCTACCGCCGGCGGCAGAGGAATCTTCCGCATCCCTCTATCAATCCTAAGAGCGCCGCTCCAGCACCGCGTCATGGCCATGTCACGAAATCGTCGCCTCCCGCGGGTTCGTCACTGCCGCCCATGATACGCTGGGGATACATGCACCGCTTCCTGCTGCACAACGGGGAGATTCGCGACACGGCGGAAAAGCTGGTGAGTCCCGGCCAGGTCGGGCTTCTCAACGGGTGGGGTGTGTTTAGCACGCTTCGCGTGAAGGACGGCGTCCTGTTTGCCTGGGAGCGTCACTACGCCCGCATGAGGAAGGACGCCGCGGTCATGCGTATTCCGTTTCCCGGCGATGCGGATGCCTTCCGCGCCGCGCTGCTCGAATTGATCCGCGCCAATCACGCCCTTGACTCCACCTTGCGCGTGGTGGTTGTCCGCAACAAAGGCGGTCCCTTCGAAGGTCAGGAAATTGACCGCCCTTACGACGTGATCGCCTTCACCAAGGACTTGGCGCAATGGGGCGACGGCGTGCGGTTGGCGGTGAAGCGCCGCGCGCGTCTGTCCGGATGGGACTTCGCCGGGACGAAAATCCTCTCCTGGTCGATGAACCTCGCCTGGCTCGAAGAGGCGCAATCGCTCGGAATGGACGAGATGCTGCTGCTTGACGATCGCGGCTTTGTTTCTGAATGCACCTCGGCCAATCTCTTCCTCGTGGAGGGAGACAGGGTTTGGACTCCTCCTCTCTCTTGCGGGTGTTTACCAGGCGTCACGCGCGCGGTGGTTCTGGAGGAACTTCGTGTTCCGCAAACGCATATCGGCGAACGGGAGATCACTCTACAGGAACTCTCCGCCGCCGACGATGTATTCATTACGTCCAGCACGCGCGATCTGCTGCCCGTTATGGAAGTAGACGGCATGTCCATGAAACAGAACGGGCGGGTGCGGGGACGCTTGCAAGAGGCGTTTGCAGCGTATGTCGAGTCTTATGTTTCCGAGCACCGGACGGGAACCCCGATTCCTCAACGGGCAATGTAATTCCCCGTCAGTTGTATTACACTGAGGAAGATTTCCGCTTACAGCCTGTCACATGTTCATTAGTTGTCCTAATTGCGGATCGAGGAATGTTCGTCATTCCCGTGTCCAACATCTCGGGGAACGGATTCTCTCCCTCTTTGGACGTGACTCTCTGCGCTGCAAGGATTGCCAGCATCGGTTCTCCGGGCGTATCTGGCGTCTCACCGATCTGCGCTTCGCACGGTGTCCCCGTTGTTACCGGACGGAACTATCCAGTTGGAGCGAGGATCACTACATCCCGAAATGGTTCACCACGGTCATGCTGAATCTGGGGGCGAAACGGCTCCGGTGCGAGTACTGCAGGTTTAATTTTGCGGGCTTCCGTCCTGTGCGGCAGGTGTACCAATTCCGGCGCAGGCCAAAGGCGGAATCTGTGCGGCAGTCGGGGCCGGACGAGGCCTTCCCCGGCCGCTAGAGGCGTGACGGTAAGCAACAGGAGGGGTGACTCGAGAGGATCAAGTACGGGTTCGTCAAAAAGAAAAATGGTTCCAAGTGACCTGCTTTCCAGCTCGCTCACCCGCCGCGCATGCTCGGCGTGAACGTGGCGGCTTGTTTAGCCGAACAGCCTCTCTGTCGCTCCCCGTAGCCGTTTTCCCCGGCTGCGATTCAACGCTTCAAAGTCTGTCAGCCAGCCAAACAAGTCGAATACCGGCCGCTCGTGCCGGCCTTTTGCTCGCCTGCAGGGACTTGCCGTCTCCGGTTTCGCCCAGGCAGGGTTATTGCTCCCGGCCTAACACTTCGCTTGCCCCGATCTACCAGCTTCGAACCCGTTCGGTTTCTCGCTCCCAGCCTCGTCCGTTTCCGGTTCGGGGCTGTTCACAGCTCGAAACCCGTTGCTCGCGCTTTGCAGACCGTCCCTCGCATCCGCTTCTTCCGTCGCTCCCCTTCGGGACTTTCATCCCTCGGGATCGGCCTTCCTTGCGGTTGGCTTTCGCGCCCGGCGGAAGCGCTTACGAGAAGGCTTACCGTGAAGCAACGCCCGATCTCCCATCGCTCCCCGCCAGCGAGTTTTTAAGGTTGCGCTGACGGATCATCGTTCCGGGTCCGCTTCGTTCCCTCCGGCTCGCTGTTCCGCGTGCCTCTTGGAACCATCTACAGTGTCCCTCTAAGACGCGCGAAAGTCAAAAGAAAAAGAGTACTTCGAGGCGGTTTTTTCACAGGTTTTTATCCTTTTAAAATCAATTGGATAACGCCTTCACGCTGTGGCTTTTCTGTGCATAAAACACAGACGTCCGAATCTGTTTTAATTAAAGCAGCCCCTTGCCACGTTTCGTGATCAGGCCGTTGATGTCCACGTAGAAGAAATCCACCACCTCTCCCACCTCCGCCGCCGCGCGTCTCGGATCCCCGCTCCGGATCGCCTCCAGAATGCGCTCATGCTTGGCGATGCTCCCCAGCCACCGCTCATGTTCATCCATCGTGTCATGGGTCCTCATGATGACGAAGGCAAACAGCGGAACCAGCAGCCGCTGCAGCATCTGCTCGAGCACCGGATTCCCGGTCTTCCGGCATAGGGTGAGGTGAAACCGCAAATCCCGTTCATAGAACGCTTGCAGGTTGCTGCATTCCACCGCCGAGCGCATATCGGCAATCACCTGGTCGAGTTCCGAGAGGTCCGGTTGGTTCTGAGCGAGCAGCGCCGCGGCCAGGGCTTCGAGAGCATTCCGCACCTGAAAGTTGTGAGGGATGTCCTCGGGCCGGATCAGCGTCACCCGGGCGATGCGTCCGTTGCCGCGGGAGACGAAGCCCTCGGCCTCCAAAATGTTCAGCGCCGCACGGACCGAGGACTGCGCCACGTTGAGTTTAGATGCCCATTTGCCCTCGACAATGGGTTCGCCAGGGGCCAGGGAGCCGGAGATGATCTCGTTGCGAAGGCGGGCAGCGACGGTGTCTTTGATGAGCGGCGCGGCGGAAGGGGCAAGCAAGTTGGCGATATCCATGAGAAGAGCGCTCCAAGGCTTGACAGGGAACGGCGGAAGTATATAGGATAGCACGGTAGTCTCCTCGCTCAATGATTTCAAGCGCTTAAGATGCCTATGCCACTCCGTCGGGATTTCCTTCGCCTCGCTGCTTCCCTAGCCGCTCCCCTCCTCTCCCCGCTCCCCTCCCTCGCCGCACAAGCCAGACGCGTCCGAATCACCAACATTGAATCCTACCTGCTCCGCCTCCCCGCCGCCTCCTCCGCACGTCCCCTCACCTATCCCATCACTCGCGTTCACACCGACGCGGGCATCACCGGCACCTCCTTCATCGCCTGTCCTCGCGATATCCTCGAACGCTGGGTCAAACCCACCCTCGCCGGACAGGACCTCTTCGCAATCGACCGCCACATGAACCGCCTTCAGATGGAGCGCGGGGAATCCGGAGTTCAGATCTGGTCCGGGGTGGAGCACGCCCTCTGGGATGCCGTGGGGCGTGTGGCCGGCCAACCGGTGGCGCGCCTTCTTGGGGGAAACCGCGACCGGTTGCGCGTGTACCGCACCTGCGTATTCCCGGGCAAGCAGGATCAATCCGACGTCTCCTACGACACCCAGGCGGCGTTTGCGGTTCGCCTCAAAAAAGCCGGCTACCAGGGAATGAAGATCCGCGCCTGGCGGCCGCGTCCGCTGGACGATGTCGATGCGGTGGGTGTGATCCGGGCGGCGGCCGGTCCGGACTTCCACATCATGCTGGACCGCACGGCGGTGCGTCCCGGATGGGTCTGGGATTATCCCACGGCGCTTCAGGTCTGCCGCGGCCTCGAGAAGCACAAAGCCTACTGGCTCGAAGAGCCGTTCGACGGCCACGACATCCATGGACCAGCCCGTCTCGCCGCCGAAGTGGACATTCTTATTACGGGCGGGGAATTAGCCAAAAGCAATTACGAATTTCTCGAATTTCTCGTGAATAAGACGTACGATGTGATCCAGCCCGATACGCGCATCTGCGGCGGCATCTGGTGGGCGCGCAAAATCTCGGTGCTGGCCGAGGCCTTCGGCGTGCCCTGCATCCAGCATGGCGCCTCCTCTCTCGCCCTGGCCGGCTACATCCAATCGGGCTGCGCGATGAGCAATTGCGAATGGCAGGAGATCATCGGCGGCGAGGAACTGCCCGAAGAGGAATGGGCGCCCGCGCTGAAACTGCTGCGGACGCCCTATGTGTTCCGCGTGGAAAACGGCTATATCCGCCTGCCCGATCTGCCGGGCCTGGGCCTCGACCTGAATGAAGACGCCATCCAGGAGTACCGCCGCGATGCCTGATCTCAACCGCAGGAAGTGGCTTGGACTGTCCGCGGCAT
>JAIXKK010000008.1:0-1376 GCA_026954325.1 Bryobacterales bacterium
TCGCCTGCGCCGTCTCCGGATCGAGGGCCAGTTCGAACTGCCGCCGCCAGTCGAAACGATAGCGCGCCCGCGAGAGTTCATCGTCCCGGTCGCGCGCGCCCGGCCTGTGCCGAGCGACATCCGCCGCATGCGCCGCAATCTTGTAGGCGATGATCCCGGCCTTCACATCTTCGCGGTTCGGCAGCCCGAGGTGCTCCTTCGGCGTCACGTAGCACAGCATCGACGCCCCGTACCAGCCGATCATCGCCGCCCCGATCGCCGACGTGATGTGATCGTAGCCCGGCGCGAAATCCGTCACCAGCGGCCCCAGCGTATAGAACGGAGCCTCGTGGCAGAGTTCGTTCTCTTTCTCCACCTGCAATTTGATCTGGTCCATCGGCACATGACCCGGACCCTCGATCATCACCTGCACATCGTGCTTCCAGGCAATGCGCGTCAACTCGCCCAGCGTCTTCAACTCCGCAAACTGCGCCTCGTCGCTTGCGTCCGCGAGCGACCCCGGCCGCAGCCCGTCGCCCAGCGAGAAACTCACATCGTATTTCTGGAGAATCCCGCAGATATCCTCGAAGCGTTCGTAAAGAAAATTCTGCCGGTGATTCTTCACCATCCATTCGGCCAGAATCGATCCGCCCCGGCTCACAATTCCCGTGACGCGCCGCGTAGTCAGCGGGATGTATTGGATCAGCACGCCGGCGTGGATGGTCATATAATCCACTCCCTGCCGCGCCTGTTCCTCGATCACCTCGAGCATGACCCCGGCGGTGAGATCCTCCACCCGCCGCACGCGCGAAAGGGCTTCGTAAATGGGCACGGTGCCCACCGGCACGGGAGAATTGTCGATGATCGTCTTGCGGATCCGCGGAATGTCCCCGCCCGTGGACAGGTCCATCACCGTATCGGCCCCGTACTTCACGCAATAGCGCAGCTTGTCCAACTCCTCGTCGATATTTGACGTCGTCGAGGAGTTACCGATGTTTGCGTTGATTTTGCACTTCGACGCAACCCCGATCGCCATCGGCTCGAGGTTGGTATGGTTCACGTTCGCCGGGATGATCATCCGCCCCCGGGCTACCTCGTCGCGCACCATTTCCGGGGTAATCCTTTCCCGGTGCGCCACATACTCCATTTCTTCCGTCACCATCCCCTTGCGGGCATAGTGCATCTGGGTGCGGATCTTATCCCCTGCGCGCTTCGAAACCCAATCTGTACGCATACAGCCTGATTATGGCACAAGCGCACAGACTGGGCTTCGGCGCTTCGCACCGGTTTGTCCGAACTCGCGACCTTCAGAAACAAACGGGGCCCTCCATGGGTACCCTACCCCGCACGACGCGCAGCTTGGAGACCCCTGATGCTACCCTTGACCGCATCCGATA
>JAIXKK010000008.1:1386-10777 GCA_026954325.1 Bryobacterales bacterium
CCCGCACGACGCGCAGCTTGGAGACCCCTGATGCTACCCTTGACCGCATCCGATAAGCTGTATGCAGAAGGAAGAAACAAACATGAAACGGCGTAAGCCAGGACGGCCGTCCGCGCTCCTCCAAGCCGTCACGCTCATGGGTCTCGAAGGAGGCAAGATCGGCGGCCCCGAACGCCGCCGCGCCATCGCCAAAGCCGCCGCCCGCTGGAACCGCTGGAACCGCAAGGAGCAACACGCATGACCCCCGAAAAACGCTTCGAACGCATCGAAGCCATACTCGCCGAATCCGCCAAACGCCACGCCGAAGCCGGCCGCGAAATCGACCGCCGACTAGCCGAAATGGCCGCACGCCAGCAGTACCATGACGAAGCCCTCGAACGCATGGACGCCCGCCTCCGCGAAACCGACGAGCGCATCCGCCAGCTAATAACCGCCGTCGAAATGGACGCCGCCAATATCCGCAGTCTCGCCAATGTCGCCGCAGCCCACGAACGCCGCCTATCCGACCTCGAAGGCGACGCCACCACCTGAACCACCACCACGCCGGACCGCGCCAGGCATCGCCGTCCGCGCGGCTCCGACGCCAACCCGCCCGACCGCCGTCGGCTGGGACCCCTTCCGCGGCTTTATGGCGCGGCCCAGCTTCGCCCGCACGACGCGCAGCTTGGAGACCCCTGATGCTACCCTTGACCGCATCCGATAAGCTGTATGCAGAAGGAAGAAACAAACATGAAACGGCGTAAGCCAGGACGGCCGTCCGCGCTCCTCCAAGCCGTCACGCTCATGGGTCTCGAAGGAGGCAAGATCGGCGGCCCCGAACGCCGCCGCGCCATCGCCAAAGCCGCCGCCCGCTGGAACCGCTGGAACCGCAAGGAGCAACACGCATGAGCGCCAGACTTGACCGCATCGAAGCAATCCTCGAATCCGTCGCCAAACGCCAGGACGAGATGACCGCACGCCAGGAAGAAGCCGCCAAACGCCACGCCGAAGCCGGCCGCGACATCGACCGCCGACTGGCCGAAATGGCCGCACGCCAGCAGTACCATGACGAAGCCCTGGAACGCATGGACACCCGCATACGGCAACTCATCACCGCCCTCGAAATGGACGCCGCCAACATCCGCAGCCTCGCCAACGTCGCCGCCGTTCACGAGCGCCGCCTATCCGACCTCGAAGGCGACGCCACCACCTGAACCACCACCACGCCGGACGGCGCCAGGCGCGCCGTCCGCGCGGCCCCGACGCCAACCCGCCCGGCCGCCGTCGGCAGGGACCCCTTCCGCGGCTTTATGGCGCGGCCCAGCTTCGCCCGCGCTTCACGGCGCTTGTGCGGTCGCCTCACGCCGCCCCGTACGCCCCAAGCGGGCCGGCCAAAAGCCGCTCCCTCCCCGCCGTTGCGCGCTCCTCGCCGCGTTCGCGTTCCCCGCGTGAGAAGCGCCCCCCCGCCAGGACGCGCCGCGCCGTCGCTCATCCGTCTTCGACCACTCCGCCCGCGAAGGCCGTCAAACAGACGCATGATATACTCGACACGAAATGACACGACGACTTGCGGTGGGGGCTATTTGCTCAATCCTTATCTGTGCCGTCCTTCCTGGCCAGCAGAAGGCGAAGAATGTGATCCTCTTTATCGGTGATGCCGGCGGCGAGTCCACGCTGAGTGCCGCCAGCATCAATGGGTATGGCGCTCCGCAGAAGTTGTTTCTCCAGCGGGAGATGAATGTCGGGCTGTCTGACACGTCGGCGGCGAATTCGTGGGTGACCGATTCCGCCGCGGGCATGACCGCGATCGTCACCGGCCATAAGGTGAACAATGGAGTCCTGTCGCAGGCTCCCGATGGGACACCGTACAAGACCATCCTCGAATACGCCGAAGAGCATGGTCTATCCACCGGCGTGGTGTCCAACATGGCAATGGCCGATGCCACTCCGGCGGCCTGTTACTCCCACGTGGACAGCCGCAAGAAGTTCGGTGAGATCTTCCCTCAGATCTGGAAGCCGCGCTTCGGCGACGGGGTCGACCTGGTTTTCGGCGGCGGGAAGAAGAGAATATTGGAGTCGCTCAAAGAGTCGAACATCGATCTCATCCAGGCGGCGCCGGCGGCCGGCTGGCCCGTTTACGAATCGCTGTCGGAGGCGCCTGACACCGCGAAGAAGGCGATTGTGCTTGTGGACGGGGACGATTTCAAGGTGGACGAGGCCGCCGCCAAAGCCATTCGCAGCCTTTCGCGCAACCCGAAAGGCTATTTCCTGATGGTGGAATGGGACCTGCATCCGGGCAAGGTGGAGAAGATGCTGGAAACAGCGGTCGCCCTCGACCGGTTGATCGAGCAGACCGTTACGAAACTGGCCTCAAGGGACACACTCGTTGTGTTCGCCGCGGACCATTCGTTCGACGTGCGCCTGCGCAGCGGAAAGCGCGGCGTTCCGCTCCTGCTGCCCGCCAACGCGAAAGACTTCGCCGGCGGCGGCAAGTTCGACCTCGCTGTCGGCTCCAGCCATACCGGAGAAGAAGTGCTTGTGGCCGCCCATGGTCCGGGGGCGGGGTTGGTGAAAGGGTTCATGCCCAACACCCGCATCTTCGAGATCATGCTTGCCGCCTGGGGATGGAAGAAGTAGCCGCGGGCATCCCTCCATCGCCTTTTCGGCATGCCGGTCCCAGAGCACCGGCCGGCAGCAATCGCCCACAGTTTCAGGAATGCCCCGGCAACGGGTTCGGGCCTCGCTATTGTTTGTCGAAGCTCAGCGACATCTTGAAGGCGCCGTTCGGAGTCTGGATCACCGAATGCACGCTCAATGCCTTCCCGTCCTCACTGAGCGTCCAGCGGTCCACCTGCGTGATCTCCGCGCCCTGCACCGAACGCTTGGTTTCCACCACCAGCGTATCCCCGGCCCACTTGGCTGTCCCCCTGATCTCTCCAAAGGCCGATTTAGCGGTGAACTCTTTGCCGTCCGTCGTGTAGTGGAACTCCGTCTTCACTTCCCCCTGGTGGCCCACCTGCACCGTCTTTACCGATATATCCGGGTCCTTGTGCTCGATGGCGCGGTCCAGTTTCTCCGGCGCCGGAAGAGTTCCAAAATCGCTCTTCGACGCATTCATCTTCCATTTCCCCGTGAAATCAGGTTTGGCGGATAGCGCGGGCCCGAAGAGCAGGGAAGCGAGTATAACAATAGCAAGTCGCATCGGAGTGTGACACACGTCGAAGTTGCCCCCAACGGCAACGCCAAAAGTATAACGCAAACCCGCCGTGCACACTCGCTCTCCCCTTCAGGGCATAATTGGACTCTTCGAAGAATATGGCGTTTCCGAACAGGCCCAGCCTCCGCGAGGCGGCCGCGTTAGCTCTCCTTCTGGCCGTTCACGCAACCGTCCTGATGCACCTCGCTCAGCGTACCGGCGTTACCATAGACGAGCCCAGCCATATTGTCTCCTCCATTCTTTATTGGGAAGGCAATGACCGTCTGCTGCCCCGGGACACGCCTCCGCTCATCAAACTGGCCGGAGGGTGGGCCGCCGCTTCCGCCGGATTCCGCATCGTCGAGGAGTCCCACCCCGTTTGGAAGACCAATCACGAATGGAACATCGGCCTTGACATGATCCGCCGCATGAGCGAGCGCGGCATCCGCGCCGCCATGTTCCGCGCCCGACTTCCCCTTCTTCTCTTCCCACTGGCCACCCTTGTTCTGCTCTGGTGGTGGGGCCGCCAGGTCTATTCGCCCCTCATCGCCCTTGTCATCGCCTTCCTTTTCTTCGCCGAGCCCACCGCCCTGGGCCATGGCGCCCTCTTCAAGAACGACCACGCCGCCACGTTCACTTACTTCCTGTTCTGGTTCACTGCCTGGCGCTTCTGGAAAACCCCAACTCCGCCAACCGCCGCCGCGATGGCCGCCGGCGCCGCCCTCGCCATCCTTTCCAAACTTTCCATGCTCATCGTCGCTCCACTGGCAATCCTCATCGTCCTGCTCCGTTCCCGCAAGCCCCTCTACCTGGCCTTCGTGGTTCTCATCCCCTACACCGCCGCCATCGCCGCCTGCCAGTTCCAAACCCGGTTCCTGGCGGATCTTCTTCCGCTCCCGGCGCTCATGTGGGACGGCGCCCGGTCTCTCCTCCTCAACAGCCGCGCGGAAAACGCGGTCTACCTGCTCGGCCGCCGCTATCCCTCCGGCAGCCCGTACTACTTCGCCATCGCGGCCGCCGTCAAATCGCCGGAACCGATCCTCCTTCTCCTCATGGCAGGCATCAGTATCCTCGCCATCCGCCTCAAACGGCGTCTCCTCCGCGTCGAAGACCTCTTCTGGATCCTCCCCGGATTCCTTTACTTCGCCCTCGCCTCCCTCAGTCCTCTCCAACTCGGATTTCGTCTCGTATTGCCCGCCCTCCCCTTCGCCCTTCTCATCTGCGGCGCCGCCCTCGAACGTCTCTCTTCCCATAAGTGGGTCCTTGCCGCCCTTCTCCCCGCCCTCGCTGCCCCGCTCGCCATCTACTATCCCAACTACCTCTCCTATTTCAATCTCGCCTCCGGGGGGCCCGCCGGCGGTCTCCGCTATCTCTCCGACAGCAATGTCGACTGGGGCCAGGATCTTCGCCAACTGCGCACCTGCCTCTATCGCCTCGGTGATCCTCGCCCCTTCGTCTCCTATATGGGCGCCGATAACCTGCTGGCCTATTTCCCCGAGAACGAAATCAACTGGATCGAGCCACCCTTCACCCCGGCGGGCAAACGTACCCGGATCTTCCAGCCCACCCCCGGCATCTATGCAATTAGTGCGAATCTAATATCAGGGCAGTTCTTCGAGGCGCCATACCGGGACTTCTACCGGGTGTTTCGCGAAGCCAAACCCATCGCCTATGCGGGCTATTCGATCTACATCTATCGGTTCCCCTGAGCGGACACACGCGCGCATCCGGGGCATTGACCGGCCGGAAAAGCCGCGAAAAACGAACTTTCGCGCCGTCCTGCCCCTCGTGCGCGAACTCGTCCATCCGCGCCGCGGCATCCTCCTTTTCGGTCTCCTCCTCATCGCCATCAGCCGTGTCGCCGGCCTCGTGCTCCCCGCCTCCACTAAATACCTGGTGGACGACATTATCGGCAAACGTCACGTCGAGATGCTCGGCCCGCTCTTCGCCGCCGTTCTCGGCGCCACCGCCGTCCAGGCCGTCACCAGTTTCTCCCTCACCCAGATCCTCTCCAAGTCAGCGCAAAAACTCATCGCCGAGATGCGCCGAAAAGTGCTGGCCCATGTCGGCCGTCTCCCCATCGCCTATTACGACGCCAACAAGACCGGCGTCCTCGTCTCGCGCATCATGAACGACGTTGAAGGCGTTCGCAACCTCGTCGGCACCGGACTCGTCGAATTCGCCGGAGGCATCCTCACCGCCTTCCTGGCCCTTTTCATGCTCCTCCGCATCAGCCCCATGCTCACCGGCATTGCCCTCGGCGTCATCCTCACCTTCTCTCTCCTTCTTCAGAAGGCATTCGGGACCCTCCGCCCCATCTTCCGCGAGCGAGGCAAGATCACGGCCGAAGTCACCGGCCGCCTCACGGAATCCCTTTCCGGCGTGCGCGTCGTCAAGGGCTATCATGCGGAAGCGCGCGAAGAAGGCGTCTTCGCCCAGGGCGTCCAGCGCTTGCTTGACAACGTCATCAAGTCTCTCACCGGCGTGTCTTTGATGAGCCTCTCCGCCACCCTTCTGCTCGGCATCGTCGGCGCCATTGTCATGTATCTGGGCGCCAAGCAGATCCTGGCCGGCGCCCTCACCCTCGGCGGCTTCATGACCTTCACCGCCTTCCTCGCCTTTCTCGTCGCTCCCGTCTTTCAAATCGTCGGCATCGGGACCCAACTCACCGAAGCCCTCGCCGGCCTCGAGCGAACTCATGAAGTCCTCACCGAGAAGACGGAAGACCAGGACCCCCGGCGCACCGTTTCTCCCGGCCCCATTCAGGGCGAGGTCCGCTTCGATAACGTCGGCTTCGAATATGACCCCGGCAAGCCTGTCCTGTTCGACGTCTCCTTCACTGCCAGCCCCGGCACGGTCACCGCCCTCGTCGGGTCTTCCGGTTCCGGAAAGTCCACCACCATCGGGCTCATTTCGGCGTTCCACAATCCCACCTCGGGCAAGGTTTTTGTGGATGGCGTCGACCTGACAACCGTGCGGCTCGATTCCTACCGTACCCAACTCGGCGTCGTCCTCCAGGACACCTTCCTCTTTGATGGAACCATTCGCGAGAACATCGCGTTCTCGAAGCCCGGCGCTACCGGGGAGCAGATCCTCGAAGCCTGCCGCATCGCCCGCGTGGACGAGTTTGCCGGGAAGTTCGAAAACGGCTACGATACGGTCATCGGTGAGCGTGGCGTGAAACTATCCGGCGGCCAGCGGCAGCGTCTCTCCATCGCACGAGCCATCCTTGCCGATCCACGCATCCTTATCTTTGATGAGGCCACCTCCAGTCTCGACTCCGAATCCGAGCAAATGATCCAATCCGGCCTGTCCCATCTCATGAGAGGGCGCACCACCTTCGTCATCGCCCACCGGCTCTCCACCATCCGCCGCGCCCACCAGATCCTTGTCATGGAAGACGGCCGCATCCTCGAACGCGGCACGCACGAATCCCTTTACGCCGCCCAGGGCCGCTACCGCGACCTCTATGACAGGCAGCACGGTCTCGTGTCCAACCTCTTCCTCGCCCCAGGCGAAGGCGATTCCGTCGCCGAGTCCGATGACGGCCAGCCCCCTCGCGGCCGTCCACTCGGTGAACCGGTGCGATTTCTTTAAGACAGCACGTATGGAAAACGGGTTTACTTCACGGGAGACGAGAATCCTGCGCGCATTGAAAACGCCCTCCAGGATTCAGCAGTTCCTTGACTCTGAAATCAGCTACAACAAGGAGGAAGACGGTCCCACGTGCCGCTCCCCTCGATTGGTCTTAAAAGACCGATGCGCCCACTGCATGGAAGGCGCCCTCCTCGCCGCAGCCGCCCTTCGCGTTCATGGGCATCCCCCCATGCTGCTCGACCTCGAAGCCGTCCGTGACGACGACCATGTCCTCGCCATCTATAAAGACCGCGGCTATTGGGGCGCCATCGCCAAGTCCAACTACGCCAGCCTCCGCTTCCGCGAACCCGTCTACCGGACCGTGCGCGAACTTGTGATGTCTTACTTCGAGCACTACCACAACGTGTCCGGAGAAAAAACCCTCCGCCGCTACTCCCGCCCCATCAGCCTCACCCGTTTCGACCACCTCGAATGGATGACCTCGGCTGACCATGTGTGGGCCATCCCCGAATACCTCTGCACCGTCTCCCATTTCCCCGTCATCACGCGCCGGATGGAGCGCCGCCTCAACCCCCTCGACCCCCGCCTCCGCGCCGCCGAAAAGGCCGGCATGCGCAAGTAAAGCAGTTCTGTGAAACGCCGGGACACGGGGTCGCCGGCCCGAACGGTAATCTAATACCCCGCCAGCGCATTGAAAAACATCTTGAAGCTCTGGTAACTCTGCGCCCGGTACTGCGGCCGCATCCCGAACAGGATCACCTTCCCGTTTCCCATTGCCGCCTCCACCAGGGCCGCCCGCCCGGCGAGGTACCGCTGACCCAACAGCCATCCAGACGCCAGGATCCCCGACGCCGGATACCGCGCCACCACCTTCACTCCCTCGCCCGCGTCCCACGCCGGGCTTCCCTCTGACCAGACGGCGATCTCCTTCGGCATTCCCATCGCCAGCGGATGGCTCTCATCCAGCATTACGTTCAACAGCGATCCCGGCGAATAGAAATCCCTGCTCGAAACGCCCTCCACCGTGCTCCGGACGCGGATCCCCAACCGGTCCACAGCCCATTCGCAGGCATCGTTTAGAAACACCAGGGTCCCGCCCTCCCGCGCGAACTCCTTCAGCGCCGCGGCGCCTTCCTCGCCCAATCCACCCGTGTATTCCCCGGGCATCGATCCCGGCGCATATCCACTCTCCATGCCGCGCGCCCGCTGATCCGGGAATACGATGACATCGAAACGTTTCCGCAATCCGCCTGCCCTCAATGTCCTGTTCCCGGTGCTCGCATACGGGAATCCGAATGTATCGAGCACCCACCGCGTCCACCCTTCATCCATCACCGGGATGTCGCCGCGGTACAATCCGATCCGCGGTTTTCGCAACGGTTTCAAGTCCCCGTCCGCCGGCCGGTTCAAATAAAAATTCCCGGCTCCATCCCGCGCCACCGGCCTGCCCGCCTTCCACGCGGCGGCCACCTGCTTCCAACTGTCCACATTCGAAGCCGCCAGCGCGCCGTCCGGAACCTTGCCTTCCTGGGCGAACAAAAACACCCGCGCCGCCGCCGTCCGCGCCTCGAACCGGTCCTTCACCGTGTCCACGGCCACGCCCATCAGCAGCGGCAACGTCTGAGCCGTTACGTCATACGGCGTTTTCGGGGGGCCGCCCGGATACAGGCTCAAGCCGGGATAATGCTGCCGTTCGAGGAGCGTCTTCGCGAACGCGCTATAGGGCTGCTGCATCCGGATGACATACGATCCCGCGGGGTACCGCTTCCCGTCCGCCTCGAAATCCGCCGCCGCCTGTTCCACTTCCACCATTCCGAACGCCAGCGTCTCCAGCATCTTCTTCGCGGCCCCCGGATCAAATTGCCCTTTGGGGATCACGAATGAATATGGAACCTGCCGCTTCGACGACCGCTGCAAAATGCGGAAGAAGTTCCGCAGCAGATCCTCCCGCCGCATCGCTGCCTGCCACAAACACGATTCAAACGCGATCAACTGGTCGTCGATGATGTCGCGCAGCCGCCATTCCCCACCCAGCCACGGCTCCAGGTAATTCCACGACCGCTCCCGCGGATCGTATCCCAGCGCCGTTCGCTCAATCTGGTCCGGCCGCACATAAATCGGGCTCGCCAACCGGGCGCTGGCCGATTCACTCAGAATCCGCATTCCCCCGTGGTAGGCCTGGTAATGCCGCGCCGGAGTCCAGAAGTCGTACATCGCGTTCACCGCCACGCCCTTCTTGCCCGCCGCCGTGAGATCCGCCGCCATCCCCATCCCGATCATGTTGCCTTCCTGCATCAGGGCCGCATCGACGTTGGGATCAATCGGGTCCATCCAGGGAGGCACGAACATTCGCGACGCCGCCGTTCCTTGCTGATGCACGTCGTACACAATTTGCGGATGCCACGGGTTGTGAAGACGCGACACCACCGCCCGCGTCTCCGGCTGCGAAAAGATGTACCAGTCCCGGTTGTTGTCGTGCCCCACGTAGTGCTGGTACAACTCGGGCGGACCGGTTCCCTCAAAAGGTGTTCCGAGCGTCTTGCGGTACCACCGCGTGACGATATCCACGCCGTCGGGATTGAGGGAGGGAACGAGGATGAAGATTACGTTGTCCAGGAT
>JAIXKK010000014.1:0-50414 GCA_026954325.1 Bryobacterales bacterium
GTCCGCGGGAAGGGGTGTCGCGGCCTTCGAGAAGATCGGAGGCGATGAAGGAGAGGTGGCCTTTGAGCGAATCCGGAGAGATGCGGTGGAAGGCGCTCGAGACCGCCGGAGGCAGGTGCGCGGCAGTGGGCGGCTCCGCATAACAGAAGACAGCCGTGCACAAGGCCGTAATTACTGGGGTCCGGAAGGCCATTGACCTATTCTACCCGCTTTCCCCGGATGCTCCGCCCGATGGAAGTGAGGGAGGGAAGGAGGCGGCGAGGGGACGAATCATCTCTTTTGGTTAGGACGGGCTATCACCGGAATTGGGTACGGCGGCTCATGACGGGAATCTCCATACCCTCGGTTTCTGTCTCCAAACGGACTTTACAGGAAAGGAGGTTACACCCTCCGTTCATCGGTGAAGCGCGCCATCTTGGTCGCTCATCGCAGCCATTGGGCCGGTCCGGCTGTATTGCGTTAGTGTTTGCCGCGTCGTAGTCCGCCAGCGATCAAGTGGCGGCGCCCCGGCTTGTTCGAAAAAACGTTTCAGGTCATTGCTCACCGCTCTCAACTGCTTCTGATACCTTGGATCGCCGCTCACGTCTTGTGTCTCGCCGGCATCTGCCTCAAGATCAAATAACTCGCTCGGCCAACCGCCCACTCTGGCTACGTACTTGAGGTTCTCGGTCCGGATAGCCCTCGTATAACCATATTCGAAATAGAGCCGGTTTTGCCAACGCGGCTCCTTTCCTTGCAGAAAACCCACATAGCTCCGTCCTACCCTTTTATCGTCGTGCGGAGGAGTTATACCCAGGTATTCCAGAATCGTCGGAAAGTAGTCGTAGGAGGAAACCATCGGGGACAATACCTGGCCTGCCGGAATACGGCCAGGCTGATTCCAGATTAGCGGAACGCGGAGTGATTCTTCGTACATGTTGAATGGCACCGTGCCATTTCCTTTGCCCCAGACCCCGTGGTGACCGCAGCAGTGCCCTTGATCCGCGGTGAAGACGATGAGAGTGTCATCGCGCAGGCCAAGTTCTTCCAGTCTTCTTAGAATTCTTCCGACATTTCGGTCTATGCCGGTCACAAGAGCCGCATAGGACCGCCGGCTGTCGGGGCTCAGAAAGTCTTTTCTCAAGGAGCCCATTTCCCACGGATTCATGGGCGCCTTCGGGAAGCACGCCGGGTCCGGCGTACTGTAGAAAGCCAGATCCTGCCCGGGCTGGAAATCATAAGGACTATGCGGAGCATCGAACGCCACCAGAAGATAGAAAGGAGTGCTCTTGTGTTTCTGCTGATCAAGAAATTCGAGTGCAAAATCGGCTTCAATATCAGTCTTGAATCCGGAGATCCTGGTTTGCGCGCCATTCCTGTAGAACAGTGGGTTATGGTACCCCCCGCCGCCCCAGAGGACCGTGGAAGACCAGTAACTGAAACCCTCCTGGGGCTTGTCATCTTCGCCCATGTGCCATTTGCCCGCCAACCCCAGTATGTAGCCTTGGTCCGCAAGGGCATGGGGATAGGTCACAAGACCGGCCAGCCAACGCCGTCTCCCATCACCAACGCTGTCTTCGGGTCTGAGGAAGTCCTGCACGCCGTGGTGTGATGGTAGCCTCCCGGTCATATACGTCATGCGACTGGGGGAACAGACAGGCGTGCACGCAAAGGCGCGCGTGAAGCGTGCGCCCTCCGCCGCCAAGCCATCCAGGACAGGAGTGCGGATCTGTCCGCACCCACCGGCGCCCATCGCCCATGCGCCATGATCGTCCGTCATGAACATAATGACATTTGGCCTCTTGGCCGCTCCACGCCCCTGCCGTCCTACGAAGGGAGCAGCTATCGAGCCGGCTAACAATTGTCTTCGGTTAAGCTTCAAGATCACACCTCGATGGCGTTCAGAATCAGAACAGAAAATGAAGCCCCAATTGAACGTCGCGGTTGGGCAAAGCGGTACTGCCGATTTTGCCGGCAATCGCCGTGCCAATTGTCGTGTTGGGCCTTCCAAAGTGTGCTGAGTTTGTTACGTTAAAGAATTCGCCCCTGAACTCCAGTGTCTTACCCTCCATCAATTGAAAGGTCCGGGAGGCCATGAAGTCCAGGTTAACCAATCCAGGCGCGCGGACTGAACCAGGCGCCGAGTTGCCAAACGTATACTGTGCCGGAACTTGAAAGCATGAGACATTGAACCAAACATCCACGCTCCTCATACCGGCGGGCAGGCCTCCATCGCAGACGCGGTTGGGCCTCTCGGAGGTGGTGGTGTTGGAGGGATTGGGTGAAGCCGTGAGGTCAACGGGAGGCCCGGTCTGTGCCACGAATATGCCCCCCACCTCCCACCCGCCAAACAGCGCTCTCCCGAAACGTGATTTGCCGAGGAGCGTAGTGGGGCGGCCGACAGGAAGTTCGTAGATAACACTGGTTACGAACCGCTGCCGAAGATCGAAAGCCGACGGACCCTTCTCCAGCCAGAAGGCGCGTGGGTTTTGCGCCATCGACCCGCCGAAGCCATCCTCATAGCTCCGCACATTGTCGATCGAGTGGCTCCAGGAATAGTTCGCAAGCAATGAAAAGCCCGCGTGGAACCGCCGTTGGAACGTGGCCTGAAGTGCGTGGTAGGTAGCGTGCGCGAATGGTCCTTGAAAAACAATCGAGCCAAACGCGGGAAAAGGCCGGCGAGGATTGATGGCGCCAGGTCCCGGCGGAGGCGCATTCGCGTCCAGGTCGCCGGTTAAGTGCGTTGTGCCCGATCCCACATACGCCAGCGTCAGTACCCCTTGCCCCGGCAGTTCGCGCTGAACGCTCGCGTTCCATTGGTAGACCGTAGTGATCGGGAATTCCGCCGCCAGCGAGAATCCGCCTGGGTTCCGTGCGTTCTTCGGATCGAGCGTGTTCTCCGGGAAGCCCTTGGCCAGCACCAGCGCCGAACTCGGATCCGTAATCGTCGAAGGAAAACTGATGCTCAGAAAGTATGGTGGGTTCAGTGCACCGCTCGCACCGATTGCCTGATATCCCAACGCTCCATAGAAAATCCCAACCGCGCTGCGTATAACGGTCTTGGGCGTCGCCTGATAGGCCAGTCCGAGACGCGGCGCCAGATTGTTCTTGTCGAGCCTGGAGAACGTACGGGAAAGAATGCTGCCGCTTCGCGCTGGCACAATCGTGCCGTTCGTCGGGCTGGCGGGATTGAGGTCGAAGTTGCCCATCCTGTTGTCACGCTCTCGAAGCGGCGTCGCCAGATCATAGCGCAAGCCCAGATTCAGCGTAAGATTTCGGGAGACCCGCCAGATGTCCTCGATGAAAATGCCGTAATATTGGCGGCGGAAAAATCCTACTAGCGGCGTTGCCAAAGTGGCGCTAGTCGTTTGCCCCAGCAACATATCCGCAAGAGCCGACCCGCCGCTCCCGGAGCGGGCCGTAAAGCCTCCGCTGAAAGCAAACGCTCCACGGTCGCTATTCGCCGTATTGTTCAGGTCACGGTTGTATACGAATTGCCCGCCGAACTTCACCGCATGTGCGCCATGGGTCCACGAAAGGCTCTCGTTCAGCTGAAACACTTGCGAAAGCTTCTGATTCGGCGTGATGGTCACATCGCCGAGTTGGGAGTACCCCGTCACTGTAATTTGCGGGAGGCCCACTAATCCGGGCCGCCGCGGGATACCGTTGAATCCGAACTGCGTGAACAATGGCTCGCTCTCCGGAGCAAGCCGGTTCGATCCATTGTGCACATAACCCGCGTGGAATTCGCTTATGAAGACTGGAGAAAAAATATGCGTTTCGCTGGCCACCAGGGAATACGCATCCACAGGGATCCGGAGCGGATAGTAGTTCGATGACGGTCCTCCATTGCCAGGCGAAGCGAACACGCTGCCCGTGTTCGACTGACCGGTTCCCCGGCTGAAGCGCACAAACGAACTGTCGTGGTTGCCGAGATGCTGATCGGACCTGAAGTCGATCTCATCCGCATTCCTAGTTGTCGCGACATTAGAAATGAAGTTGTTGGCGGCGCCGGGAACATTCGGCGCCGGGTACAAGGCGGCCAGTTTGGCGCCCACCGGATCCAACCGGCTCGCCGGGATCGTGTTGCTGGGAAACTGCTGACGAACGCCGTTCACTACGTTCAGAGGATCATATATCGCTCCGGCGCCGAAGTTGCCTTGCGCCATCCCCGGCAGCGGAACCGTCGTCGCCACCGTCGAGGGCCTGTTTTGCCGGGTGCCATCATAGCTCACAAAGAAGAACACGCGATCCCGGATGATCCTCCCGCCCACCGTCCCTCCGAACTCGTTTTGCCGGAGCGGCGCGCGCCTAAGTCCGGCCCGATTGGCAAAAAAATCGTTTGCGTCCAATACGTTGTTACGGAGGAATTCGAAGGCGCTCCCGTGCAGCGCATTAGTTCCAGACTTGATCGACGCGCTAATCACGCCCCCTGCCGCCTGCCCGTATTCCGCGCTATAATTCGCCGTTTCGACCTTGAATTCCTGTAAGGCGTCGATTGAGGGCTTTAACGCACTCACCGTGGCCGTGTCGATCCCCATGATTCGGTTGAGATTGTCGATCCCGTCCAACTGGATGGAATTTTGGAACGTCCGGCTACCGTTCAGGTTGAATCCGTTCGTGGCGCGCGAGTAAGAATCCGGAACGGCTCCCGCTCCAAGCACAATCAACTGGGCGTAGTCTCTGCCGTTCAGCGGGAGCGTCACAATTGTCTTGTTCTCGATTTGTTGCGAAAGCGACGAGGTCGCTGCATCCAAAAGCGGGGCCCCGCCCACCACGCTCACGCTCTCAGTGATGGTCCCGAGTTGCAGGGCAAAGTCGATACGCGCCACTTGGTCTACATCCAGTTTCACTGCGGGACGCGTGACCGTCTGAAACCCCTTTGACTCTACGGAGATGTTGTAATCGCCCGGTTGCAAGAACGGGATGGTGTAGAATCCCCGCTCGTTCGTGCTGGTTGTGGTCCGCGCGCCCGTCCTCATGTTCAGCACCGTTACGCCCGCCTCGGGGACTGCGGTGCCGCCTGGGTCGGTGATCTGCCCGGAAACCGTCGCCCTTTGGCAAAGCGCCACCCGCGGGAGCAGACAGATCATGAGAACGGCAGAGCCTAGAATTCTGCCGCGTTTCGATTTCTCGCTAGTCATAAGTATCTCCCTTGAACCCTCTTGAACCCATATCGCAACGGAATATTCCCACCGCCACTCCGTGCTGGTCCAGTCGTTCCGATGTCGCTTTCACGTCGCCGCATAGCCCATTCATAATTCAGCAGTTCCCGCAGAATGTTCCGTGCTTCATAGCTTCTCCACCGAAGGGTATAATGGGCTGCAATGTCAAGGGAGTGCCGTGCATCCGAGGGGATCTTCCGCTTCGGAATGTTCGAATTGGATATCGAATCTCGCCGCCTCTATAAGAGAGGGGTCCGCTTGAAGTTGACCGGTCAGCCGGTGGAAATCCTCCTTGCGCTCCTCGAAAGACCAGGCGCGATAGTGCCGCGGGAGGAACTGCGGCGGCGGCTCTGGCCGGGCAACCTGCACGTCGAGTTCGATACCAATCTGAATAAGGTGGTCAATCGCCTCAGGCTCACCATCGGCGACTCCCCAACGCGCCCCGCATTCTTTGAGACGATCCCTGGCCGCGGATATCGCTTTATCGCGCCCGTCGAGAAAATCAATCCCGCGATAGCAGAGATCACTTCCATACCCGACCTCCCGTCCGCCGCCCCCAATCCCCTGGGAAGTGGAGGCTCAGCTTTGCCGGCTCACCAGCGAGTTCCGCGAGGAGGGCGGCTCTACATTTTGAGCGCCATCGTCGTCGCGGCGGCTACACTGGCGATTGGCCTTTGGCCGCGCTCACACCCCTTCCCCGGGAAGCCGCCAAACACGCGGTCCGCCCCTCTCACCGCCTATCTTGGCCGCGAGATGTCCCCCTCGTTTTCTCCCGACGGAAATAGGGTAGCCTTCGCATGGGACGGCGAAGGCCGGGACAATCTCGACATTTACACTCTGACAATCGGCGCGGCTTGGCCGTTTCGCCTCACCAAGGATTCAGCCAGGGAGTACGGCCCGGCGTGGTCGCCCGACGGGAAGTGGATCGCCTACTTGCGGGATTTAGAGGTTGGTTACTCTGCCGTGATGCTGGCGGCAAGCGATGGCAGATCCATGCGTGAGGTGCATCGAATTCACTCGCCCCCTACTGGCTACTGGTCGAATTCGGTTTGCGGCCGTGCCTTGGCGTGGAGCCGGAACGGAAAGTACCTGGTGGTGCCGGACAGGGAGGCTCCGGAGGAACCCGATGCGCTTTATGCTGTCGCTGTTGCGAACGGTTCCGCGCGGCGCATCACTCAACCGTCCCCCGATGGGCGGGGCCTTGCCTCGCCTGCGTTTTCTCCCGACGGCCGGTGGCTTGCCTTTGCGGGAGGTGTCGTTATTGATACGGCAACGCAGGTTTGGGTAGCACCTGTTTCCGACGATGTGATTCTACAAGGGACGCCGCGCAATGTGCCGGTGGCATCTGATTGGATCGACAGTTTCGATTGGGCGGCGGATGGAAAGGATCTCCTGATATCCGCCGCGCCTGCGCTTGATGCTAGCCGAAATTTGTATCGAGTCCCCGTGTTCCACACGGGGTCGCCCACACCGGTGCCTGGATCCGCGCCAGATAGCCTGCAACCGTCAATCTCCCGTGGCGGCTCACGGCTTATCTATTCTCACCAGGATTTTCGTTCCGCGAGTGTCAGCCGAATACGGGTGACCGGAACCGGACAAACAGCGGGAAGAGCAGAGCGCCTCGTAACCTCGACGAGCAGGAACATGGGTGCTGATATCTCACCCGATGGAGAATTCATCGCGTACCGATCCTTGCGTTCCGGTGTGCCCGCTGTTTGGATGTCGAGGATCGGCGATCTGAAGACACGCCGGATGAGTCCCAGCGGTGCGCCGGGCGCGGGATACCCGGCTTGGTCGGGCGACGGAAAGTGGATAGCCATGCAGGTCAGCGGAAACTCTGGTTCATTGGATATCTACCTGACGAGTGTAGATGGAGAACACCACCGATGGTTGACCGGAGACGGGGCGCGCAATCAATTCCCAACGTGGTCGCGAGATGGGAAGTGGATCTATTACAGTTCTATTCGAACAGGCCGATTCCAGATCTGGAAAATGCCGGCGGACGGAGGAACTGCGGTCCAAGTCACTCGTGACGGAGGCTCCTGTCTGAAAGAGTCCGCCGACGGCAAACGTTACTTTGTCGGCGTCGGAGTCCGCACGCCAATATTGGTCGGCATGCCTGCCGGTGGCGGTAAAACGCAGGTTGTAGTCGGGCCAATCGCGAGCCCTTGTTCGTATGTAGTCGCTTCCACGGGCATCTACTTCTTACCGCCGCGGCGGCCGGACGGGACATCTGAGCCGCGGTTTTACGACTTGGCTACGGGCGCCGTTCACGCGGTGATGACGTCAACCCGGCCCGTCGATACCGGACTGAGCCTCTCATCTGATGAGACAATGTTGGTGTTCACGCAGATTGACCAGGACGAGAGCACGCTGATTCTGATGGATGGCTTCCGTTGATTATGCTGCGCGAGCGGTGAGACTACGCATACACAGGCGCAGATCCTGGGGTTCGTCCGGCAGAAGGCTAAGTGGTTATTCCGGCGGGAGTAAGCGCCGGTTTAGGAAACAGCGGCGCCGGACGCCGCGTCCAATAAGTTGGGAGGGCTCGAGATGACGGATTGGCTCGAAGAGGGAGACCGCGCTCGCCGGGCTGGCCGGTTTGCGACGGCGGAGGAAGCATACCGCAAGGCAATTGAAGCAGCCAGCCGGAATTTGCCGTCCGGGACTTACGGGAGCGAACATCTGCCGCTGGCGGAAGCCGAGGTGAAAATGGGGCGGCTGTATGAAACCCTGGGTCGTCCAAGGGCGGCTGAAGCGCATTATCGCGAGGCCTTGCGTATCTTTTCGAACGTGCAGGGGGATGAATATTTTGAACTCGCCCTGGCGCGAGACCGTGTCGCCGTGCCCGAGACGGAAGGGGCTTCGGCGTAACCGTTTCGTTGGGCCATTTCTGAGAAGATGGAAAAATGCCCCATGACGGAAAGCTCTCCGAGGAGGAGATCGCCACATCTCTGCATACCCTGCCCGGTTGGGAAGTAAGGGCGGGAAAGCTTCACAAAGAGTATCGTTTCCCGGATTTCGCGCACGCGATGGGATTCATGGTCACTTCGGCCTTTGCCATCGAAGCGATGAATCATCATCCGGAGTGGTTCAATGTCTACAACAGGGTAACCGTGGACCTGATCAGTCACGACGCGGGCGGAATCACACAGCGGGATGTCCGGCTGGCGGCGAAACTGGAAGAAACCGCCAAGAGGATGTCGTGAGATCCGCCGCGCTGCTGTTGACGTTTGCGCTGGCCGCGGCGGCGCAGCAACCGTTCGCGGGCGCGGGCAATCTGGACGAGGTAATCGGAAAAGCAATCGAGGACGGCCAGGCGCCGGGAGCGGTGTGCGTCGTCTGGCACGACGGCAAGGTGGTATACCGCAAGGCGTTCGGAGATCGCGCGCTTACTCCCGCTAAAGAGGCGATGACGGTGGACACGATCTTCGACGCGGCGTCACTGACGAAGGTGGTGGCCACGACCGCGAGCCTGATGAAACTCTTCGGGCAGGGCAAACTCCGGATTTCCGACAAAGTGACGGTCTATCTACCTGAATTTCAGCACGGCAAGAGCGACATTACGATCCGCCAGTTGATGACCCATTTTTCCGGACTGCGGCCGGACCTGGACCTGGAACCCGCCTGGAGCGGCTATGAAACGGGTATCCAAAGGGCGCTGCTGGATAAGCCGGTGGCGCAGCCCGGCGAGCGGTTCATCTACAGCGACATCAATTTCATCCTGCTCGGTGAGATTGTGCGGCGCCTCGGCGGGAAGCCGGCCGATGAATTCGCCAGGGAGGCGATCTTCCTTCCGCTGGGGATGAAGGATACGGGTTTCAAGCCCGCCGCAAGCTTGCGCGGGCGCATCGCGCCGACGGAGAAGTATCCCGGCATGAGGGTTCCGCTGCGGGGCGTGGTGCACGATGAGACCTCGCGTTTCATGGGGGGAGTGGCCGGCCATGCGGGTCTGTTCACCACGGCGGACGACCTGGCCCGGTTTGCCGCCATGATCCTGAACAAGGGGGAGTTTCAAGGCAAGCGCATTCTGAGTCCGCTGACCATCCGCAAGTTCACGGAGCCGCAGACCCCGCCCGATCAGACGATTCTGCGCGGCTTGGGATTTGACATCGATTCGCCGTTCTCGTCGAATCGCGGGGAGTTGTTTCCCATCGGCTCTTTCGGGCACACGGGGTTCACCGGTACGTCGCTGTGGATGGACCCGCTGACGAAGACGGCGGTGATCCTGATGACGAACAGCGTCCACCCGCATCGCCGGCCGCCGGTGACGCAATTACGTTCGAAGGTGGCGACGATCGCGGCCGCGGCGTTGGGAGTGGATACGCCTGGAGTCGCGCTCACGGGCTACAACGAGACGCTCAGCGGGCCGGGCGGCCGCCGGGCCGTGGCGCGCAATGGGACGGCGTTGGCCGGGATTGACGTGCTCGAGTCAGAGGACTTCGCTCCTTTGCGCGGCAAGCGGGTTGGGCTGATTACGAACCATACGGGGCTCACGCTGGACGGCAAACGCAACATTGACCGCATGGTGGCGGGCAAGGTGAACCTGGTGGCCCTTTTCTCTCCAGAACACGGCATCTTGGGGAAGGAAGATCAGGAGAACGTGGGGGACGCGAAAGACGCCGCCACGGGGATCCCGGTTCACAGTCTGTATCAGGGCGAGCGGCGCGCGCCGAACCGCGAAATGCTCAAGGACGTTGATGTTCTCGTCTTCGATATCCAGGATGTGGGCGCGCGGTTCTACACCTATGCGTGCACCTTGTGGAATGCGATGGAGGAGGCTTCGAAGCTGGGGATACCGTTCATCGTGCTGGACCGCCCGAACCCGATCACGGGAGTACGCGTGGAGGGTCCAGTACTGAATTCGGACCTGGAATCCTTTGTCGGGTGTTTTCCCCTACCGTTACGGCATGGAATGACGATAGGAGAGATGGCGCGGATGTTTCACGACGAGCGTAAACTGACAGGAAAACTGGAAGTGGTGGCGATGAAGGGATGGCAGCGAGGCGATTGGCTGGATTCGACGGGCCGGGGATGGGTAGACCCCTCGCCGAACATGCGCAGCCTGACGGCGGCGCTGCTCTATCCCGGTGTAGCCATGCTCGAATACTCACGGAACTACTCCGTGGGGAGAGGAACAGATACTCCCTTCGAGCAGGTGGGCGCAGATTGGATTGACGGGAGGGAGTTGGCCGCCAGGCTGAACGGGCGTCACATCCCGGGCGTGCGGATGTACCCCACCACGTTTACGCCCACGGCGCCCCCGCTCAAAGGGGTGCTCTGCCACGGGGTCCGCTTTGTGATCACGGACCGCGAACGGTTCAACAGCGCGCGGCTGGGCATGGAGATTGCCGTGATGCTCGAGAAACTCTATCCAGGAAAGATTCCCTTCGAGCGGAGCGCGAAGTTGATAGGAGACCGGAAGACTATTGAAGCCTTCCGCGCCGGGACCGATCCCCGAACGATCGAGACTAGCCAGGAGGAATCTCTGCGTGCATTTCTCGCGATTCGTGAGAAGTACCTTTTATACCGTTAGCATCAGCCTGCTGTACGCCGCGGTTGGGTCAGCCGGGGACACGCCCAGGGAATACCGGAATCTGCCGCGGGAGAGCGGCTGGTTTCGCGGCCACCCGGTTCAGTTCCGGGTATGGAACGGTATGGCGCTGGCGGAAGGGGACATGTTGCTCGGTCCCATGGAGGAGTTGCTGCAAGCGCCGGATGCCAAGGGCCGGGAGCGGACCAGTATTGCGATTGCGGGCGACAAGTACCGGTGGCCGGGCGGCGTAATTCCCTACGAAGTGGATCCGAATCTGCCGAACCCGGAGCGGGTGACGAAGGCCATCGAGGAGTGGCAGGCAAAGACATCCATCCGTTTTCAGCCCCGCTCGGGCGAGGACGACTATGTGCGCATCAACCGTGCCGCGAGCGGCTGCAATTCCGCGGTGGGGCATGTGGGAGGGCGCCAGACGGTGAATCTTGCCGATGATTGCGGCACGGGAAACACGATTCACGAGTTGGGCCACAGCGTGGGGCTGTTCCACACGCAGTCGCGAATTAACCGCAATTTCCATGTGCGGGTCCGCTACGAGAACATCGACAAGGACTACTGGGACCAATATGACCAGCAACTTCTGAACGGCGTGGACGTCGGACCCTATGACTACAGTTCGATCATGCATTATCCGTCCACCGGATTCACGCGCAACAACCGGAATTCGATGGATACGGCGCCGCCGGGAATCCCCGTGGGGCAGCGCAATGAACTGTCGCCGGGCGACACACAAGCGGTGGCGCGGATGTACGGAGAGCCGCCTAAGGAGGTGACTATCTCGACCTTCCCCTTGGGCCTGACCGTTACCGTGGATGGGGAGCGCTATACAACTCCGCGTCGTTTACCTTGGCTGCCGGGGACCCACACTTTGTGCGGCGGCGGGTTCGCGATGCTTCGCCGAACAACCGCCTGCGCTTTGCCAAGTGGGGACGGCGGCGAGTCGGGCCACGATCACCGTTGGGGACGACACTCTGTATATTGCCAACTATGCGCTGCAATACCGGCTGCGAGTTGGGGTTGCTCCCGCGGGTAGCGGCACGGTGCGGGTGGACCCGCCTTCCGAGGACGGCTTCTACAACTACGGGCAGGTGCTGCACATTCGAGCGGAGCCGCGGGACGACTTCCAGTTTCTCTCGTGGACGCCGGGCGCCGGGGCAGCCACCTATCTTGCCGTGAACGGGCAAGGCAACGCGTCCAATCCCGTGGAGTTGGTGCTGCGCAGCGAAAACGCTTTCTATGTGGCGGCCTTTACGAAAAGTTCGATTACGACGGTGACCTCGAATCCCACCGGCGCGGTGGTGACCGTGGATGGAGCCGCCGGATACACGCCGCGAGCCTTCCTCTACGAGCCCGGAAGCGTGCACACGGTATCCATTGCGGATCAGCAACTGGTGGAAGGCGATACCGCCAGGCTTCAATTCCGGGAATGGTCGAACCAGGGAGACCGGCGGCAAACCATCACGGCGGGCAGCGAGCCTCTGATGCTGACGGCATCGCTCAACAAGCAGTACCAGTTGCTGAGGTATCTGACCTATGTCAGGGTGACCACGGCGGCCGCGCCGGCATTCGCAAATATCGTGACGGCGCCGCTCAATGATGACAGGTTTTACGATGCCGGATCGACGGTTCAGTTTTCGGCGCAAGGGCCGGAAAACGTACCCTTTTCCAACTGGTCTTATGATCTTGGCTCCTCGAATGCAACGCAGCAGTTGGTGATCAACCAGCAAGTGGCGGTCTCGGCGAACTTTCTCTCGGCGCCATTTTTCAATGCTTCGGCGGTGGTAAACCAGGCCAGCCGGCAGCCGGTTCCGGCGACCCCCGGCGCCTTGATGACGTTGTACACGCCGCGAATCGGACCGAAGGACGCGGTGGCGTTGTCCGCGGGCGGCGACGGCAGGTATCCCACCTCCACGAACGGGGTCACCGTCCGGTTCGGAGATACGCCGGCGCAGATCGTAAAGCTGGAGGAGAATTCGGTGACGCTGCTCGTGCCGGAGGAAGTGGGGGCCAACTCGTCGGTGGTCGTGGCGACGCGTTCGCCGCGGGGCAATTATTCGCGGACCATCGCGGCGACTCCCGCCGCCCCGGGGATTTTCACGATGGATGGATCGGGTACGGGACCAGCGGCAACGGAAGGGCCGGCCGCGCGCGGACAGGAGTTTCGCGTCAAAGTGACCGGGATTGGGAAAAATCAGCCGCTGAGCGCGGAGATTGGCGGCGCGCCCGCCACGGTGACGAATGTAGAAGCCGGCGATCTGCCAGGGAGCTACGTTCTGACCATTGCGGCGCCGGAGAACGCGCTAACAGGCGCGGCAGTGGATTTGGCGGTGCTGGCCGCCGGAGTCCGGAGCCAGTTTGGTGTCACCATCGAGGTACAGTAATCCTCATGGTACATGCTGAACAAACGTCCTCTGTCTTGCATTGCGCCTCCGAGCCTGCGGTCGCGGTGCGCCAAGGGGTCGCGCGCCGCATTCTCCGCACCGGAGAGTTGATGACCGTGGTCATCGACTTCCGCGGAGGTCCATGGCGGGAACCAGACCCGCATCATTCGCATCCGCATGAACAGATCACGTATGTTGCCTCAGGGGAGATCTTGTTCCTCGCGGAGGGGAGCGAACCGGAAAGGTTAGGGCCGGGGGATTTGTTCGCCATACCCCCGAACGTGCCGCACTCGATCCAACTGCTCTCGGAAAGCGCGCGGCTGGTGGATACGTTCCATCCGATCCGGGAAGATTTCCTGTAAGCTATCCTCTTTCATGAGTCCGCCTCAATCCCCGAGCGAAGAGGCGGCCCGTGCGGCATGGATCTTCCCGGCCCATTCGGTAACCATGCCGGCGCCAGGTTGGCGGCGTCGAGGAACTGCTGGTCTCCACCGGAAGTTGCGCGGCGGACGCTCGTGCCGGCGGGAAGCTCCGAAGGTGCGGAAAGAGCTTGGACGCGGACTGCAATGGCGGAGGGCTTTGCGCGATTTGATTAAGCTTTCTTCTCGAGGTAGTGAATCTCGAACGGCTTGTTGGTAATGAAAAGCACCGTGACATCCCGTTCGGCCGTGGCGCCATGTTCCATCGCCATGCCTTCCGGGAACCAGACGAAAGAGCCGGGCTCGAAGCGGCCCGCGTTTGTGACCAGCGTACCTTCCAGCACATACATGCCATGGGCGCAGGGGTGGGTGTGGAGCGAGTTCAAAAACCCGGCAGGGTAGCGCACAAGGCGCACTTCCATGCCTGTGTCCGGGTCGGAGATGAGATTCTTCCGGTACAACGTTCGTCCGACGTGTTCGTTGAATCGTTCCTCCCAGGGGAGTGCGGACGCGTTGACGGCGATGAGTTCAGCGGGCATACGTCTGATTTTATCCCGATAAAGGCTTCAAACGCCGCGCCGGTTACCCCACAGATCGACGTGAAGGCGAGGCGAGTAGCGGAAGCCGAGTGACTTGCAGGCTTCCACCACCCATTGTGCGCGTTCGCGGATCTGATCGGGCGTGATTCCTTCCGGCATCAGGAGAACCTTGGCGCGGTCGGCGTGGATCTCCCGGACGATGCGCTCGATCTCTTCCGTATCCTTCGGCCGGCGGACCACAAACTTGAGCTGGTAATCGTAGGTTTGAATGAGCTGCCGAAGAACGCCGGGCTGGAGCCGCAGCCGTTCATGCCGCGGCGCCCAGCGCCCGCCCTCCGCCTCCCAGGGAGTGGAATTGGCGAGTTTGGGAGAGATACTCATGAGATCGCACTCCACGTTCCTGAAGACGGTGCCGGCTGTTTCAATAGTGATATGCTGCTGCATCCGGAGGAGTTGCGCGGTAAGCAGTTCAATCTCGGGCTGAATCATGGGCTCGCCTCCGGTGATGACGGCGTAGCCTTTGGAATCGGCGCGAACGGCGTCGAGAATCCGCTCCAGCCGCCAATCGAGACCCTCGGGGTTCCAGGAGGTGTATGGCGTGTCGCACCACTGGCAGCGCAGATTGCAGCCGGAGGCGCGGATGAAGACGGACGGCACTCCGGCGAGGATGCCTTCGCCCTGGATGGAGTAGAAAATCTCGGCAATCTTCATAGACGCGGGGCGAACCGGTAGCCGAAGAAGAAGCTTGCCTCAATCATCCATTCCCGCTGCTCTTTCAGGTCCTTGGCTTTTGGCCCGGCGGGTACAAGCAGCACCTTGTGGCGCACGGCATCCACCTCGCGGACCAGGTTCACCACCTCTTCCATCTCGGCTCGGTCAGTGAGCGTGAATTTCAACTGATAGTCGTAGGCGCGAATCAGTTGCCGGATGGCATCCACGGAGTAGTCCGGCCACTGGGGTTCTTTTCCCTTTCCGGGGATGGCGGGGTTGCGGAGGCTGACGTTGATGCTCATCAGATCGCACGGCGCCGTGGCGGCGATGGCGCCCGAGGTCTCGATAGTGACGTGGTTATCGATGCGGCGCAGTCCGCCGGTGAGCGCGCCGAGTTCCGCATCTTCGAGCGGCTCTCCGCCGGTGATGACGGCATGCTCGTACCACTGCCGCCGCACCTTCGCAAGCAGCGGGCCGAGGAAGATATCCTCTTCGGATTCCGGCTTCCAGCGCTGTTGCGGCGGATGGCGCCAGGTCTGGCGCGGCGGGCCTCCGGCGAGGCAGAGGAAGGCGGCTGGGGTTCCGGCGAGCATTCCCTCGCCCTGGATGGAATAGAAGATCTCGGAGAGGATCATGGGGCTAGGTACTCCAATGGATCAATCAGATTGGCTTCGGCGAAACCTTTGCGGCGGAGCAGGCAGGAATCGCAGGCGCCACAGGGGCGCCCCCCCGCGCCTGGATCATAGCAACTGCTGGTGAGCGAGAAATCGAGGCCGAGTTCGGCCGCCAGCTTGACGATTTCGGCCTTCGACAGATATAGCAGCGGGGTGTGTATCCTGGTGCGCAGTTTCCCCTCAACCCCCGCCTTGGTGGCGAGGTTCGCCATGCGCTCGAAAGCCTCGATGAATTCGGGGCGGCAATCGGGGTAGCCCGAATAGTCAATGGCATTCACCCCAAGAAAGATGTCGGCGGCCTCGAGCACCTCCGCCCAGGCCAGAGCCAGCGCCAGGAACACGGTGTTCCGGGCGGGGACATAGGTGACCGGAATCCCCCGGGACATTTCTTCGGCGGCGCGATGCCTGGGGACCGCGATTTCGCCGGTAAGGGCGGAGCCCCCGATCAGGCGCAGGTCGACCTTGAGGATACGGTGGCCGGCGGCCCCGAGGGAATGCGCGGCCTTGGCCGCGGACTCGAGTTCGAAACGATGGCGCTGCCCGTAATCGATCGAGAGCGCGTAACAGGCGAAGCCCTCGCGCCGCGCGTAGGCGAGACAGGTCGAGGAATCAAGGCCTCCGCTCAACAGGCAGACGGCTTTCATTTTGCGGCCTTGGGCAGCCGGAAGGCGAGCAGGAATCCGAGCACCGGAAAGAGGACGAAGCTCCGCAGCACCTGATGCAGCGAATAATGATCGGCGAACATCCCGGCCAGGGGAATGAAGATCATGCCCGCCATGCCCCAGGCGAAGCCCATCATGAGCGCCGAGACGGTTCCCGACTGTCCCGGGGCGAGTTCCTGCGCCATCACGATGTTCACGGGGTTGGTGGAGAGCAAAATGAGTCCCGCTAAGGCGAGTCCGGCGAGGGCCGTCGCGCCGCTTGCCTGAAAGAAGAGCAGGAGGAAGGGAACGCATCCGGCCATGCTATAGAGGATGACGTTGCGCCCGCCGAAGCGGTCGGCGAGATGGCCGCCCGTGAGTCCGCCGATGGCGCCCATGGCCGAATAAAGGGTAAGAGCGAGACTGGCCGATTGAAAGGTAAAGCCGCGTTCCTTGCTCAAATAGAGCGGGAGAAACTGCGTGAAGCTGATCTGCACGACCGAACGCAGAAAGACGAGCATGTAGAGGAGGAGGAGCGGCCTCCACACCGCGCGCAGAGGCCCCCAATCGACGTGCTGCCGCTCATGCGCGGGGACGTGAGTTTCCGGGATCACAAACAACAGCGCGAAAGTGACAAGGACGCCGGGTATGGCCGCCCAGTAGCTCTGGCTGAGGCCGAAGCGCTCGAGCAGGATGGAAAAGTAAGTCGGGCCGATCGCGAAGCCGAGCGAGCCGGCGCTGATGAAGAACGCCATCGCTTTCCCGCGCGAACCGGTGACTTCGGCCGCCGCGCGGACCGACGCCTGCGGATGGAAGGAGGCCACGGCCGAGGACCCGAGGAAAACCAGGAGCAGCAGCAGGGGATAGCTGGGGGCGAGGCCGAGCGCGGAGATGAACAGCCCCGCAATGGCCGGCGCGAGCACGGAGAACAGCCGGCTGTGAAACCGGTCCGAGAGGATGCCGTAAACCGGCTGCATGACGGACCCGGCGAACACCATGACGCCGCCCAGCACCCCGGCCTGAGTGAAATTGATGCCCAACTGGCGGGCGAGCAGGGGCTGGAAAACGCCAAGGGCGGAAGAATAAAGATCCACGGCGAAATGTCCCGCGGAATAGAAGGCGAGCGTAGACAGTGGGGAACGCACGCTCGAGCGGGCGGCAGCCGGCGGAGTGGGAACAGGGATGGTGCTGGGGTTCGCGGACAGACTTTCATTATACTTGTGAAGGCAAAATGGCGTGATGCTGATCCGGGTTCCCTGGCAAAGCCTCAGTAGATGGGCGGCTCGCCGGGAGGGCGGGTTTTCCACCGGCGGTGAATCCACAGCCACTGGTCAGGATACTGGCGGATGACGGATTCCAATTGGTTGTGGAGGCGCTGGGTATCGGTGCGCGGATCGCCTGTCATCTCGATGGGCGGGTAAAAGCGCAGGATATAGCGCTGCTCGTCCTCGGACCAGAGGGCATAGCCGGGGATGACCGTCGTTTCGGCGCGCGCGGCAATGCGGGCGAAGCCCGTGTGGGCGCAAGCGTAGCGCCCGAAGAATTCGACGAAGACGCCCTCCTCGAGGCCGGCGTTCTGGTCAGCCAGTATTCCCACTGCTTCATTGGCGGCAAGAGCTTTCAGAATGGGGCGGGCGTCTTTCTTCACGATGAGGGAGTTGCCCGAGGCGGTCCGGTAGCGGGCGGCGAGCGCGTCGAGCAAGGGGTTGTCGAGCGGACGGACGATGACATGCATGGGCAGGGCGATGATGGCATGGGCGAAAGCGCTCAGTTCCCAGTTGCCGAGGTGCGCCGTATAGAAAAGCACGCCCTTCCCCTTTGTGCGGGCGGCGGTGAAATGCTCGAATCCCTCATTGCGCACCCATTCCCCAATGTTGCTGATGTTGAGAGTAGGAAATCTTGAAAAGACCACCAGGAGGCGGGCAATGGAGCGAAACACGCCGTCAATGATGTCGTGACGCGCCTTCGCGTTGAGGCTGGGATAGGCGAATTCGAGATTGCGCAGCGCGGTGTGCCGCAGGCGGGGAACGGCGAGATCAAGCAATCCGGCGGCCGCCCGCGCGATCACGAAGGCGGCGCGTTTGGGAGCGTGGGCGAGGAGGGCAAGGAGAAATCGGGCGGCGGTGTATTCCAGGTAGTTGCGCGCGCGCGAGCGGGTCAAGTTTTCATTGTAGAGTGGCGGAAGAGAACGCGGACCGGGCCACCCCATCCATGGGCGAGGCCGATGCATTCGACCTCGATTTCCGGGTGAAAGTATCGCAGCACCGTTTCATTCGACGGGTGGAAGCGGGTGGCCGGGGCGGCGAGCAACAGCCGCGGCGGGGCAGGGTTCAGAGCGATGGCCGGGAAGTAGCCGCGTTTCGGAAAATCGCCCTGGGCAAGGTGCCGGTTGACGCGGATCCAGTAATCGAGCGCCTGCAGAGGGAGGTGAATCGACTCGCTCGCTTTCAATTCGATGACAGCAAGGCGTCCCTCGTAATCGACGGCGAGAAGGTCGAGGATGCCGCGATCGGCGGCGGCGGTGGCGGATACCTGGCCATAGACAGGAGACGGGCGGAGGTGAGCATCGAGCAACGGAATCTGGCCCCGGAGTTGTTCCTCGAGCAGAGCCTCGGGGCCCGGGATGGCTTCTCTCGGCCGAATCATCTGCCGTTCGAGGTGAGTATCGAGGTTGCCGCAGTCCTGAAGATCTGCCGGACGTGGTGGCCCCTCATCGTCATAGGCGAACACTGCGTATTCGGCGGCGGCACGGTTCAGGTGGCGGACGCGCAGGATGGTGGCTTGCTCCGTCCCGGCGGGGAGATAGACCGCGAGGCCGTGCACGGCGAGTTTGGGTTCCCGGCGGCGCAGGTAATCAAGCCAGATGAGGCCGAAGGCCAGCACGGCGTCAATGTCCGAAGCAGGCGGCGCCGCGATGGCAGCCCAGGCAGTGGTTCCTTTCCTGAGCAGGGCGCGCGGAAATGACGGGCTGAGGCTTTCCTCGAGATTCGCCTCGGTGGAAAGCTCGCGGATGGTCCAGCCGGGGAAGGTATGCCGCAGCATCTGGCGGAACTGTTCGCCGAACACGAGGCGGCGGCTCTTGCGGCGCAGCCCTTCATTGCCCGGCCGGGCGGCATCGAGCAGGAAGAGGGAGCCGGGCTTGCGGCCAAGGCGCAAAGTAGTCAGTTCAAGACGGCCGGGGGCTTGCTGTTTTACGCCAGTGATCCGGCGCGCCAGCAACCGCTCTGTGTCCCATGCCTCGAACATGATCCAGCCGCGAGCCGCTGTCAGTTGATACGAGTCTGAAGCGAGGGCAATGGGAGGGTCTCCCGGTTCGATAAGCTGGGGTTGCCGGCTGGACCGAAGGAAGTCTTCGATCGACTGAGCGGCCAGTTGCACTGGGCTCAGCGGCGCCTGGACCGCGGCGGCCATACCTTATAATCGGCAACAGTGGAAGAAACCTTAAAAGACAACCTGAACCGCGTGGAGGAGCGCCTTGCCAGGGTGTTGGCGCGCTGCGGCCGCCGCCGCGAAGAAGTGCTGCTGCTCGCCGTGACGAAAGTGTTTCCCTATCAGGCCATCGAGGCCGCCTACGCATTGGGTTTGCGGGAGTTCGCGGAAAACTACGTGCGGGAGTTCGAGGATAAACACCCCTACGTGAAGGACCTTCCCGGAGCCCGGTTTCACCTCATCGGACATTTGCAGTCGAACAAGAGCCGGCGCGCCGGCGAGTTGTTCCATGTCATTCAAACGGTAGACTCCGCCAAACTCGCCCGGCGGCTGAATGAAGTGGAACGGCGTTTGGAAGTCATGCTCGAAGTCAAGCTCTCGCCGGAAGGAAGCAAGTCGGGCGCCGCTCCCGAGGATCTGCCCGCACTCATCGAGACGGTGCGCCAGTGCGAGAATCTGCGCCTTACGGGGTTGATGACGATGCCTCCCTGGCCGGAGGATCCGGAAGAATCGCGGCCCTACTTCCGGCGGCTGAAGGAACTGGCCGCCAGCCACGGATTGCCCGGGCTTTCCATGGGGATGTCGCACGACTTCGAAGTGGCGGTGGAAGAAGGATCCACCTGCATCCGCATCGGCACGGCGCTGTTCGGGTCCAGGCGCAAGCCGGAGGCCGCTTGAAGCTCGGCTATCACGCCCCGCTGCCCCCGGCGCCCACCGGCGTGGCCGATTACGCGCAAGCGCTGCTCGCCGCGCTGTCGCCTTATTTCGACGTCGAGGTGAATGCCGGACGGGCGGACTTGCACCTCTACCAGGCCGGAAACAATGCCTTGCACCGGACAATCATCGAACGCGCGGTCCGCGAACCGGGCGCGGTCCTGCTGCATGACGCCAGCCTGCACCACTTCTACCTCGGGGCGCTCTCGCATGAGGCCTACGTACACGAGTTCTGCGCCCAATATGGGGAGTGGCGCCGCGGCTTCGCGGAGCGGCTTTGGGATGCGAGAGGACGGTCCGCGGCGGATGAGCGGTATTTCCAATACCCGATGCTGCGCCCGGTGGTCGAACGGGCGCGGCTCGTGCTGGTGCACAACCGCGCCGCCGCGGAGATTGCGCGGCGGCACGGGGCGCCTAGGATAGAAGAAATCCCGCATCTCCATGCCGCGCCCGCGCCGGGGCCGGATCACGAGGTGATCGCACTGCGCGCCCGCCTCGGCCTCACCGGCGCCCGCTACCTGTTCGCGGTATTCGGCCATTTGCGCGAGACCAAGCGAGTCACCGCGATTCTGCGCTCGTTTCGCCGCGCCAGAAGACGCCAGGGCAACATCGCGCTGCTGGTGGCCGGCAGGTTCGCCTCCGCGGACCTCGAGCGAACCTGCGCGCCGCTCCTTGCCGGTGAAGGGGTGCTTCGCGCCGGATATCTGGCCGAACGGGATTTCTGGAACCATGCGCGCGCGGCCGATTGCTGTCTGAATCTCCGGTATCCAAGCTGCGGGGAAACCAGCGGCATCGCCATCCGTCTGATGAGCCTGGGCAAGCCGGTGATGGTTTCCCGCGGTGAGGAGTATTCCGCCCATCCCGATGGCAGTTATCTTCCCATCGCCGCCGGGCCTTCCGAGGAGGCGCAACTGGAGGAATGGATGGTCACGCTGGCGCGCGAACCCGGCCTCGGCCGGGACATCGGCGCCCTCGCCAAACGGCACATCGAGCGCGAGCATGCCGCCGGAGAAGTAGGCCGCAGGTTGGCCGCCATGCTTCATCAGCTACAATAACGCGCATGTTGCGAATGTTCGGCTTGGTCTTTGCCGCCGCGTGCATGTGGGGCCAGAATCCTTCCGCGCCCGACTGGCGCGCGGTGGACGAAGAAGGCATGCGGCACTACCAGGCTCTGTTGCGCATCAACACGAGCGATCCTCCGGGTGTCGAACTGCCAGCCGTCGAATACCTCAAGCGGGTGCTCGAAGCCGAAGGTATTCCAGCACGGATCTTTGCCCTGGACCCGAAGCGCCCGAACCTGGTGGCGCGCCTCAAGGGCAGCGGAGGGAAGCGGCCTTTGCTCATCATGGGGCACACGGACGTAGTGAACGTGGACCCCGGGAAGTGGACTTTCCCGCCCTTCGGCGCGGTCCGCAACTCCGGATATGTCTACGGACGGGGGACGCTCGACGACAAGGATAATCTGACGGCTTGCCTGATGGTGATGCTGACGCTCAAACGCATGAAAACGCCGCTCGACCGCGACGTGATCTTCCTTGCCGAGGCAGGCGAAGAGGGCAGCGTGAAGTACGGCATCCTCCACATGGTGCCGCGGTTTCTCGACCAGTTGCGCAAGGTGATCTCCGACCCGGCGGTCGAGGTCGTGCGCGAAGCGCGCGATACGCGTCCCCTCGCGCCGCCCTCGCGGCTGGACAGTGAAGCATGCCAGGTGATCGAGGCGGCCGTAAAGCAGGACTACGCCGGAGCCATTACGCTGCCGGTGATGCAGACCGGAGCCACCGACATGGCATACCTGCGGGCAAAGGGAGTGCAGTGCTATGGGGTAGGGCCCGCCACCGATTTCGAGGATGGGCCGAAGGGGTTTGGCGCGCACAGCGATCAGGAGCGCATCCTCGAAACCGAGTTCTACCGCTTTCTCCGCTTCCATTGGAATATCGCGACGGCCCTGGCGGCGGCGAAGCCCTGACGTGCGGAGCCCGGGAAAATCATCCGTGCCGGCCCTGGCGCTGGTCTTGGCGCTGGCCTTCCTGCCGGATTGCCTGCCGGCACAGGCCGGGCGGCCCAAAATCGGCCTGGTGCTCGAGGGCGGCGGAGCCTACGGACTCGCGCACATCGGCGTTCTCGAATGGCTCGAAGAGCATCACGTTCCGGTGGACATGATTGCGGGAACAAGCATGGGCGGCCTCGTGGGCGGCCTTTACGCAAGCGGCATGACCGCCTCCGAATTGCGAGAGATGGTGAGCCACATCGACTGGAACCGTGTGCTGACGGGAGAGACGCCCTTTCGCGCGCTCTCCTTTCGCCGCAAAGAGGACAGGCTGGCCTATCCGAACCGTCTGGAGTTCGGCCTTCGCGGCGGGATCCATTTTCCGGGAGGATTCAACTCCGGACAGGAGATCGACACGCTGCTGAGTCGCTACACGCTCGGCTATGCGGACCTGGCAAGTTTCGACGATCTGCCAATTCCGTTTCGCTGCGTGGCCACCGAACTGATCTCGGGCACGCAGAAGGTCTTTGACCGCGGTTCGCTTGCCGCCGCCTTGCGGGCGACAATGTCGCTGCCGGCCGTATTTGTCCCCGAGACGCGCGACGGCAAGGTCTACGTGGACGGCGGGGTGGTGAACAATCTTCCCGTGGACGTGGCGAAGCAAATGGGAGCGGACATCACCATCGCCGTGCATCTGAGCAGCGGCCCCGTGGACGCCAGGGAACTCAGGAGCCTGCTCGGTGTGCTCGGGCGCACCGTCTCGGTGGTGGTGAGCCAGACGGAGATGCGCACCATGCAACTGGCTGACATCGTCGCGGTGGTGGATCTCAAAGGTTTCTCGAACACGGACTATGACAAGTGGGAGGCCATCGAGCGAAAGGGCCGCGAGGCGGCGGCAAACAAAGCGGGCATTCTCTCGCGCTTTGCCATTCCCCCGGAAGAGTACCGGCGATTGACCGCCGGCAGGCAGGCCGGCCGCAAGCGGCCTCCGCAGCGCGTGGACGCGGTCGAGGTGACAGGCACTTCGACGCCCCTCCGCCGGGCCATTGAAGCGGCAATGGCCCCCGCGATTCAGGGTCCGCTCGATACCAGGGTAATTGAGGACGGTCTTTCGAGAATTCTCGGTCTCGGCCGGTTCGAAAGCCTTTCCTACCGCATCGTTCCTCACGGCGGCAAGCCGGCGCTCGAAGTGATGGCGCGGGAGAAGGCGCATGGACCTCCGTTCTTTCAGCCCGCGGTGGGCATCGACGGCGCCGATCAGTCGAACGTCGGCTTTCTCTTCACCGGCCGCATTACGGCGCTCGATCTGGGCGGCTTCCGTTCGGAATGGCGGACGGATTTCAGCGTCGGCTTCCGTTATGGCATCGCCACGGAATATTTCCACCCCCTGACGGAAACCGGCCGGCTCTTTTTGGCGCCGGGGGCATTCGCGCAAAACGAACGGTTCGAGGTCTACGACAAAGGCAACCGCATCGCCGAGTACCGCTTGGGGTCGTCCGGCGCCGGGCTTGACCTCGGCATCAGCCTGAGCCGCTTTGCCGAACTTCGCGCCGGCTACCAGTTCTCCCGCCTCGATCCCGTGCTGCGGATTGGCGCGCCGTTGTTCCCCGAGGGCGGACGGAGGAACGACTCGGCGTCGCTGCGATTTGTCTATGAAGGGCAGGATGACGCCATCATTCCCCGGAGTGGCCTCCGTGCGGCGGCGGCGCTGCGGCACTATCCGCAAGGGGACTTGAACCAGATGGAGATGAGGCTTTCCGCGGCCACCGCGGTCTCCCGGATGGGTTCGGTGCTCTACGGACTCGCGGGCGGCACTTCATTCGGGTCGCGCAATATCGGCCTGCGCAGCTTTTCGCTCGGCGGACCGACCCGCCTCGGAGCCTATGGGACCAACGAACTGCTGGGGCACCAGTATCTACTCGCCACGGCCGGCTATGAACGCTCCCTGTGGCCGCTGCCGCCGCTTGCCGGCGGCAGGCTGTACGTCATCGGACTGGCTCAGGCGGCGCGCATGGACGGGTCGCTCCTGGTGCCCGGCATCCCGCTCAGTGTTACCGGGATGCTGGCGGCGAAGACGGCCATCGGACCCGTTTTTGTGGGTGCAAGTTTCGGCGACAAGGGGCATCGGAAGTGGTTTTTCGGACTGGGGAAAATTTTCTAGCCTCGTTAGCTGTGCCCGAGGATCCGGTGCGGCTGATAAGGTTCGGCCAGCGCCTTCAGTTCGGCCTCGTCGAGCTTCAAAGGCAAAGCGGCGATGGCCTCCTCGAGTTGATACATCTTCGTCGCTCCAATAATCGGTGACGTGATGCCCGGCTGCGCCAGAATCCAGGCGAGCGCGACCCGCGCGTTCGACACGCCGCGTTTCCCGGCGATTTCCCCTACGCATTCCACAACGGTGAAGTCGGAAGGCTGGTAGTAGAGGCGGTGGGCGAAATCGTCAGTCTTGGCGCGGGAGGTTTCTCCGAAATCCTTCGCCGTACGATTGCCCGTGAGGAATCCGCGGGCGAGCGGGCTCCAGGGGATGATGCCGATCCCCTCGGCGCGGCACAGCGGATTCATCTCGCGCTCCTCTTCCCGGTAGACCAGGTTGTAGTGATTCTGCATGCTGACAAAGCGCGCCAGCCCCAGTTTCTCCGAAGTGTGAAGCATCTTCGCAAATTGCCAGGCGTACATGGAAGAGGCTCCGATGTGAAGAGCCTTCCCCGCGCGCACGACGTGTGTCAGCGCTTCCAAGGTCTCTTCGATGGGCGTGGTGTGATCGAAGCGGTGGATCTGGTAGAGATCGACGTAGTCCGTCTGCAACCGGCGGAGGGAATCGTCGATCGAGTGCAGGATGTGCTTGCGCGAGAGTCCGCGCTGATTCGGATCCGGCCCCATCTCCTGGTAGACCTTGGTGGCGATGACGACGGTGTCGCGTTTCACCCCGAGCGTCTTCATGGCGTTCCCAAGAATCTCTTCGCTGCGCCCGCGCGAATAGATGTCGGCGGTGTCAAAAAAGTTAATGCCCCCCTCGAGGGCTTTGCGATAGAAGGGCAGGCTCTCTTCCTCTTCGAGCACCCACTCGCGCCAGGTTTTCGAACCGTAGCTCATGCATCCGAGACAGAGACGCGAGACTTTCAAACCGGTGGATCCAAGGTTGACGTATTGCATAGGCTGATGCCAAGGTATCACGCAAGGATGCGGGATGGGCGCGGGGCCGTATGATCAGGCCATGGATACCGCCGGGCTTTACGATCGGGATTTCCATGAGTGGGCGGTGCGGAATGCCGAACTGCTACGCTCCGGGCGTGTTCATGAGGCAGACCCCGGCCACATTGCCGAAGAGTTGGAGGACATGGGAAAACGGGAAAGGCGCGCGCCGCGCTCACGATTGAGTGTGCTCCTGGCGCATTTGCTGAAATGGCAGGCTCAACCGTAAGCCGGCCCGCCGGCCGCTACGGGGTAAAGAAGGCCCGGATCAGGAACACCGCCATCTGTCCGCGCGTGTTCAGGTCGTTCGCGCAATAAGTGGCGGCCGTGCAGCCGCTGGTGATGCCGAGTTCCTTCATCTTTTGCACGTACGGATAGAAGATGTTGGAGGCGTCCACGTCCGTGAACGCCGGCAAGGGCTGGAACGGGAACGTATCGTTGAACGTGATGCCCAGCCGGGCGCGGATGAGAAACGCCGCCATCTGTCCCCGCGTGACGGTGTCGTCGGGGCAGAATCGTGTGGCGCTGCATCCGTTGGTCACGCCCAACTCGCGAAGTTTCTGGATGTAGGAGAAGTAGGGATGGGTGGCCGGGACATCGGTGAAGTAAGGCTGGTTGGAGAACGTGAACCCTTCTCCCACGACGGAACGTACCAGGAAAGCCGCCATTTCCGATCGCGTCATCCCGGCTTCGGGGCAGTACATGCCGCCTCCGCATCCGGGAGTGATATTGTTCAGCTTGAGCAGCGAAATCGAATCAAAGAAGAGATAGTCCAATGGGACATCGCTGAAAGGCGGAATTGGTCCGAGTTGTTTTTGGATGACCGGCCATAGTTGGCCGCCGATACTGATGTAACCGGTCCGGGGTAGACCCAATACTGTTCACTTAAGAACATTTTAGTGCTATTCTGTTTTTGGGGCGGATGCCTCCACAAGGAGGTCATCGCATGCACATTACCGCCGTCGAATCCACAACGCTCACGACGGTTGCCTACGACCAGGCCCGCGAACTGTTGCAGTTGGAATTCCGTAGCCGGGCGATCTATCAATATTCCGGCGTTCCACCGGCAGTGCACGAAGCCCTGCTGGAGGCGCCTTCCAAGGGCAGCTACTTCAACCGGTTCATCCGCGGGCGTTTCCCCTATTCGTTGGCGCCTCACGGCCAGGGAGTCCCCCCGCCGGAAACATCCGTGTCAGAGCGCCAGGAATAGGAGGCTCCCATGGCACGGACGGTGGCATCGTTACCGGCTGGCAGCCGCATTACCGATTACATCAGCCTGGGTGTGATCGCCAAGTTCTTTCCGCGCGAGAAGGTCGACGCGGTACTCCAACAAACCGGACGCGCCAGCGTCCGCCAGCGCGACCTCCCCGCTCATGTAGTCGTCTACTATGTGATCGCGCTGGCGCTGTTCATGCGGTCTTCTTACCGCGAGGTTTTGCGCTGCCTGCTGGAAGGCGTGCAGTGGTTGATGGACCCATCGGCAGCGGTGAAGGTGGCCGGCAAGTCCGGCATCTCACAGGCCCGCAGCCGCTTGGGCGCCGAACCGCTGCAAGCGCTGTACAAGGCGGTGGTAGCCCCTATCGCCACGGAGCAAACGAAAGGCGCATGGTTCCGGCAATGGCGCTTGGTGAGCCTTGACGGCAGCACGCTGGACGTGGCCGATACAGCGGACAACGACAAAGCGTTCGGCCGTCCGGGCTCCAGCCGGGGCAGCAGCGCCTTCCCCAAAATCCGTTTCGTTGCGCTGCTGGAAAACGGGACGCACGTGCTCTGGGCGGCGCGCATGGCCGAGTATAAAACCGATGAGTTGACTCTGGCCGAAGACGTCGTGCCCGCCCTGCAAAAAGGGATGCTGTGCATGGCCGATCGACTCTTTCCCAGTTACAAGCTCTGGCAGAGAGCGGCCCGGACGGGAGCCGATTTGCTCTGGCGCGTCAAGAAGAACGTCCGTTTGGACGTCGATCAACGTCTTCCGGACGGCTCTTATCTTAGCCGCATCTACCCCAAGACCGCGGATCGGCATAGACAGCGCAAGGCGATTGTTGTACGGGTGATTGAATATCGCCTGCACAACGTTCCGGACTCGGAACCACTTTACCGGCTAGTCACCACCATCCTGGACCACAAGTTGGCTCCAGCCAAAGAACTGGCGGCGCTGTATCACGAACGCTGGGAGATAGAGACTGCGCTGGATGAACTGAAGACGCATCTGCGCGGCGCTCACATCGTGCTGCGCAGCAAGACCCCGGAGTTGGTCCGGCAGGAGTTCCACGGCCTGCTCCTGGCGCACTATGCGATTCGCGGCCTCATGGGCGAGGCTGCCCTGCGTGCGGGCGAAGACCCGGACCGCCTGTCGTTTCTCCATTCGGTGCGCGTTGTCCAACGGCGCATCGCCCGCTTTGCCGCTATTCCCCCCTCGGCAGAGGAACGCTTTGCATGAAACAATTCTCGACGAGATCCTGCAAGAGCGCGTTAGTTCCAGCCGCAATCGCATCAACCCGCGCGGAGTGAAGCGGAAGATGAGTAACTATCCGTTGCGGCCGCGAGCACCCCAACGCACTCGTCGCCTTGACGTCGCCAAGCGGATCAGGATCGTTAAGTGAACAGTATTGGGGGTAGACCGCTCCGGTTGGCGTCCACGGAAAAGGTGAGCGTCCCGTTTCCCGTGCCGGCGGTGGCGCTGTTGATTCTGATCCAGGAGGGCGCCGCCGAGGCGCTCCAATCGCAATCCGTTTGCGCCACGATGGCGAGTTGATTAGAACCGCCGGAACCATCGATCGTCTGGTTCGGGCCGGTAACACTGAACCTGCATCCGTTGGCGGCCTGTCCGATAGTGAACGGCACTCCGGCAAGGTAGATGGTAGCGGCGCGGGCTTCATCCTCCGGGTTCGGATTGACGCGAATGCGCACGGAGTCCTCGCCCGCGCCGGTGGCCCCGGATAAGATGTTGATCCAAGCGACCGTCGAATTGGATTGCCAGAGGCAGCCGGGAGGAGAAGTGACGTCCACCTCGCGGATATCGCCGGTTGCGGCCACGGTGGTATAGGTTTCCACCAAAGAGTTCGCGCAGGCGGCAGCGGGCCCGAACAGCGCGGTGATATTCTTTGGCCCGTTCATCGCAACGCTGACCATGAGCGCGCTTCCCCCGGCGTCTCCTCCCCAGGAAACCAGTTGCAGGCCGGCGGCGGGAGCGGCCGTCAGTTGCACGCCGGTCCCGGCGTTGTAGAAGCCGTCCGCGGAGGGTGGAGTGGCGTTAATGGATCCCGGTCCGCCGGACACGCCGGCGCTCAGTTGATACTGCGTGAGCATGGCGGCGGTGAGAGTGGTCAACCCCGGTGAAACCACCACTGTGTGAGCGGCCGCTCCGCCGTCGCTCCACGAGGAGAAGGTGTAGCGTGTGCTTCCCGCGCCCTGCAGCAAGGGCGCCGAGACCGCGTGCGAAGAACCCGCGCCCCACTCGAAAGTGTGCGGCGTGGTGAACGTGACGCCATCCACCTGCACGCTGAGCGCCGATGGGAGGGTCTGCATCGTAACCAGGATTGGATTGTTGGTGGAAGGCGGATCGTTCGTCACGTTGAAGGCCGCGGGCGCCGAGACTCCGGGCGCGGTGGCGCTGACAGTGTAGGACCCGGCCTGCGAATTCGCGGTGAAGGAGGGGGCGGTGGCGATGCCGCTGGAATTCGTTATCGCACCGGCGGAAAGAGACCCCGAGAACGTCCCCCCGGGCCCGCTCGATGGCGCGGAAAACGTCACCAGGGCGCCCGCCACCGGATTATTGTTGTTATCCCGCACCAAAGCCTGGAAGGAAACCCCGAAGGTGGCGTTCACCGCGGCATGCTGGGGGCTTCCCGCCGCCGCGGTAATGCCGGCGGTCGCGTTGCCCCCGAGAAGACCGTACACATTGAGGACGCCGTCAAAGGTGGCGAGATAGACTTTGCCCGCCGCGACGGTGGGCGGGCACCACTTGGCCCAACTCCCCGCCGAATCCCGCGCGCTGATCTGTTCGCTGTTCCACAACTCCCTGGTGACGTCTGTAGCGTCGAAGGCACGGAGAATTCCGGGGTAGGCGCCGCCGTTCGCGCGGCCGTTCATCGAATAGGAGGCCCAAAGAATAGCGCTCCCGGCCGTTGTTCCGTTGGCGGAGAGAGACATGGCCGGCTCATTCGAGTAGCCGTTGGGGACAGTGAACGTACTCTGCGAAATGGGAGTGGTATTGAAGACGGACCCGTTGAACTGAAACACCTTGAGCGCGTCCTTGCGCCCCCACAGGTAGAGCTTCGAGTTGTAGTAGACATTCCCCCCGAAGATCCCGCCCTCGCCGGTGTCGAGAAGGCTATACGTTGCCTGCCACCACTGGGCCACCTGGTTGGTGGTGGGACTGTACCCGCCGAGCCCGTTGAGATTGAAAAGAAACAGTTTTCCGTCCTTGCCGCCGGTGATGCCGAGCGAAGTTCCCGGAATGAGAATGGGGCCGCTCGAACCGAAATCAATGTCATTTGCCGAGAGCGCTTCCTGATTCGTGGGCGAGAAATAGTCGACCACTTGCAAGCCGTTGGCCGTGGAGATTTTGACAAGGCTCGAACCGTGATCCGGACCGCCCGTGAGCGAATCCATCACACCGCGGTCCGTCTGGAGGTAGATGTTCCCGCCGGCGTCGGCCGTCAATCCCAATCCTCCCTGCCAGAGTCCGGCGCTCATCGAGTTCGGCGAAAGGCACAGGACGGCGGTCTGCTGGAGCGTCGAGGCGCTGTAGGCGAACAGCCATCCATGATAGGGCTCCGTGTCCTGGTGGGAACCGAACCCGATGTAGATTTTCCCATTGAGCAGCAGCAGGCCCGGCCGCTGCCAGTGCATCAGCGGGAGGAAAGAAAGAGTGCCGTTCACGCTGTCGGACGAAGTCCCCGGGACGCTGCCCTCGATCGCCATCGGCCCGCCCAGCATTTCATTCCCGGTGGTCATGTCCAGCGCGTGCAAGCGGAAGAAAGTGATCCCGTTCTGGTAGTGCTCGCTGACCACGTACATGAGATTCGTGGTCAGGTCGATGACGGGGGTGGAGAGGATGCCCACTTCCGGCTGGATATCACGCGTCACGTTGATGACGCTTACCGGAAGGGTTGCGCCGAAGTTGACTTGCCACAAAGGCGCTGCCGACGCCGTCGTGTCGGCGTCAAATGCGTACACGCTGTTGTGCATCGTGCAAACATAGATGACGTTGTGCGTTCCCTTTCCGGGAATAGCGACGCCGGGCACGTAAAGCGGTTGCGCATAGATCTGCCCGTCAACGGTGCGTGAGAAGAGCTTCCCGAAGCTGCCGCTATTCACATTGGCCGTGGTAAGGACGGTCTCATTCGGGTTGGCTCCCGTTCGGGCGGCGTCGTTGTGCTGCGTGGTGACCGTGACGCCGGGAAGCGATAGCGGCAGCGTGAGTATCCAGGGAAGAAAAAAAGATTTTCGTATCAATGGGGCCCTCATGAGGTCTCAGGTGATGAACGAAAGCGGCAAACGCCGCTGATGTATAGGCTAACCCGATAGCGCTGTGGAAGTTGTGGCTCAATATGAAACCCTGTGCAGTTCCGCGGTAAGCCTCCGGAGGAACCTCAAAATTATAGCGTACTAATAGTGAAACCCTATAATTCCTCCTAGTCCGGAATTGAGCCGTTCGGTTCATGGGGCCATACAAAGGAGGTGGATAGGATGGAGGCTACACAAATGTATACCACCCACCCACTCTCGCCGCGTATGACGCCCGCCTTGCTGCTCGCCTCCTTGCATCGCGAACTCGCAGCCGATGGGCAGCTCGCCGCCCGGTTGCGCTCTCAAATGGCGGCGCCCTCTCTGGCAACGTACTTTTATTGCGTGTTCGAAGGTTTGGGACCTGACCCGGTGGTGCTGGTCGAGTATGTCGAGGGGGAGACGGTGGCGGACTTTGTTTGGCGGAATGGAGCGGAGGCGCTACGCGGCAAGACGCCCGCCCTACATGGGATTGCGTACCCCACGGATGTGACATGCGATGCCGGCGTGGGGGTGGGCATAAAAGTGACAGATGTGGGCTTCGCCTATCCGGGGGAAGTCCCGGACATGCGGCGGCATGGGACGTGGGTGGCAACGGCGGAGTCGATGCCGATCCGCACGAAGTCGCGAATCCACGTCGTGGGCGCCGCGCTGTGGTGGAGCGCCAAGGGGGAGCCCGACAAGGCGAGGGAAGCGATACGCGCCGTCCCGAGTTGGGGCGAGACACTGCGCGTCGTATCGGCGCCGAAAGGATGGGAACTCCGCGTCGGCGGCGCCAGGCCGCGTCCCCCTGAACCGGAACAAGCGGCCGCGGTATCGGACTCGGAACCCGCCAGAAAGAATCGCTGGGCGATGCGGTGCACCGTCATCCTGCTATCCACCATCGCCGTTGCCGCATCGGCCTGGCTAGGAGGAGCGGAGAAACGCCGAAACGGCGGCCTCGAGGCCAGGAGTACAAACAACGCAGTTCCCCCCGTGAATGCTCCTGCCGCCGTCAAAATTGAAGAACCTGCCCCCAGCTTCCTCAATAATCACTTGAATGGGAGCGAGGTCCCAGGGCTTGGCCGACGGCTCGACCCAGACCTCGCCGTGCCCCCCGGCGACCAGCATCGCGTCCGGAGCCCCCGACATGCTGCGAACCGCCCAGAACCGGCCCATGAAGCCGATCAGCCGGGGCGCGAACTCCCGCGTGTAGACCTCCCGCAGCCCGTTGAAAAAGAGGACTGAACGTTCCACTTCCCCAATGCTCGAGACACGGATGGGGGTTTCGTTGCGGAACGCTCCACCGCCGCGCGCGGCGTAATACTCCTGGTTCCAGGCCGGAATGTTCACAACACCGGCGATCACCTCGCCGCCCGCCTCGAGGCCAATCAGCACGGACCACAAAGGACTGCCGCGCGAGAAGTCTCGAGTGCCGTCGATCGGATCAATGATCCAGCGCCGGCCGCTCGCGGCGGGCCGTCCGGCGCCCTCCTCGCCGAGAAGTCCATCCTCGGGAAATGCCTCGGTGAGCATGGACGCGATCAACTTCTCCGCTTCCCGGTCCGCAATGGTGACCGGGGATTCATCGGCTTTGGTTTCCGCCGATACTCCTTCACGCTGATAGCGAAGGGCCAGTTCTCCGGCGCGCTTCGCGGCGAGACGCGCCACGGACAGTTCTTTCTGTAAATGATCAGAGGCTGATGTAGACATTGAGTGCGAAGTCACGCCCGCAAAGGCAGGCGTGGATACTCATTCCAGTGTAGCGATTTGAGCGGGGCCTCGAGTTTTCTCGCCACCCGGCATTACTTCCCGGGTCCGCGGCCCCCGTTCCAGGTGTCCGGCTTCGGGGTATCGGGCGGCCAGTATCCGTTCGGATCCTCCACCCACTCCTTGCCGCACGTCCGGGAGATGATCTTCCATTCCGCCGCTCCCAGGTTGACGTCCGGATGAAAGATGAACCGTTTCAATCCGGCGCGGTGCGAAGCCTCCAGAATTCGCTCCAGATCATGCGCCGGCATGGGGTCTCCCGCGTGTGGATTGCGCCCCGTGGAGATCCAGGCGATGACTTTGTCCGGGTTTCCCGTGGCATCGAGAGCGCGCCGTGTTTCCGGATATACCACTTTGTCGAAGAAGGCGTCGGGAAATCCGTTGTCCAGATCGGCGAGTTTCCGCACGCCAGGCAATTCCAATCCGAAGAGGATCTTCACCACGGTAAAGCAATCCTCCTCCGTCAGCGCGGGATTCCACTCGCGCAGGGTAGCTACCCACCGCCCCACCGTCCCGTACATCCCGTCAAATCCGCGGTTCCAGTAATAGTGCTTCGGAAAGATGTAATCGAAAAAGCCGTGGGTCTTTTCGTAGTCTTGCGTCGTGAGCACCGAAAAAACCGCCGAGCGGGGAATTGTCCCCAGTTTAGCGCTCCGGCTGAGCGAACCCCATTGCTTACGGACGGCGGCCATATTTTGCAAGGTGGTCTCCTGCCGCATGCGCAGCCAGTAGAGCGCGTCCTCGTTCATGTCGAACAGCGACAACCCGCCGAGCATTCCCCCGGTGGCGTGGAAGCGAACCCGGGCGGGAGTGAGTTGATGGAACCGTGCTTTGAGATGATTCATCCCCCGCTCCATGCGGGCCACGTCAAAGCCAAGGTGGGTGTAGATCTGCCGCTGATGATCGCGGATCTCGAACAACTCTCCGCCGTGATGGAAGGCCAGTTCATAATGATGCTCCCCGGCGCCATCGACGATGACGCCGCCGGCTTGCGGGTAGGCCCGCAGGGTATCCTCAACCCCCGCCGCCAGGGACAAAGCCCCAAACGGGTCCTGTTCGAACGACTTGCGCCGCCCGTAGTGGCCCGGCCCAAAAAGCATCAGCTCCCACTTGCGTTTGTGAATCGCCTCCACCAGGGCATGCAGTTGCTTTTCCTTGGCCGCATCCAGGCGCACATTCTCCGGCGGTTCGACGCCGAACCGGCGGTAGACCGCGGCATCGGGGGCGAAGGTGCTGATCGTCGCTCCCGCGCGCCGGTAGGTGAAGTCGAAACTTGGTGGGCCGTCCCAGAATCGCAGCGGCCCAATCACAATGCCGCGCACACCTCCGCTCTCCCATGCATCCAGGGTGCGCTCGAAATCCGTGAGCCACTGCTCCAGCGGATAGATCATGTACATCCAGGCCGTCAGACGCGGGCGCGTTTCCTCGCCTTTCAAGGATCCGGCGGCAGCCGCCGTCGCGATGGATTGCAGCAGCTTTCGCCTGTTCAGGGTTTCGCCCCGCGGGAGTCCGATATTCTGCATTCGTCCAGGATACACCTACGCCGTATGGCAAACGGTTACACGGCGACGGTATCCACAATCTCGATCCCGAAGCCTTCCAGACCAACAATTTTGCGCGGATGGTTTGTGAGCAACCGGATCTTATGCAGCCCGAGGTCGGCCAGAATTTGCGCCCCGATCCCCGTATCATGCTGGAGCGTGCGCTGGCCCTGCGCCGCGGGTTGAACCCGGTCGCGCCCGTGCGACAGGATGCGCATTGCGCCATTCTCCTTCTGGATGCGAAACCCCAGTCCTGTTTGGTGCAGATAGACCAGAACCCCCGCGCCCGCTTCCGCAATCGTTTTGAGGGAGCCATCCACCAGGTGGTTGCACTGGCAATCGAGTGAATGAAATACATCGCCGTAGACGCAGTGCGAATGCATGCGCACCAGAATATTCTCCACCCCGGCGACTTCGCCGTGCACCAGGGCGAGGTGGTTTTCCGCGTTCACCGTGCTCGAATAGGTGATGGTGCGGAAGTCGCCGTACTCTGTATGCAGGCATCCCTCGGCGATGCGCCGGACGATGCGTTCGTTGTGGAGACGATAGCGGATGAGGTCGGCCACGGAGATCATCTTCAGCCCATGCTTCCGGCAGAAATCCACCAGGTGCGGAACGCGCGACATCGTGCCGTCGTCGTTCATCACCTCGCAGATCACCCCGCCCGGTTCCAACCCAGCCAGACGCGCAAGGTCCACCGCGGCTTCCGTCTGACCGGTACGCACCAGCACTCCTCCTTCACGTGCCCGCAAGGGGAACACGTGGCCGGGACGGGCCAGGTCCGTGGGGCGCGTTTTCCGGTCCATGATGACGCGGATGGTGTGCGCGCGATCCGCGGCGGAGATGCCCGTGGTCACGCCGCATGCCGCATCCACGGACTCCGTGAACGCCGTGCCGAACATCGAGGTGTTACGCTGGGTCATCAGCGGCAGTTGCAGATGATCGCATTTCTCGGGCGAGAGAGCGACACAGATGAGACCTCTGCCGTGCACGGCCATGAAGTTGATAACCTCGGGGGTTATCCTCTCCGCGGCGACGGTGAGGTCCCCTTCGTTCTCGCGGTCCTCATCGTCGACGACGACAAGCATGCGGCCGGCGCGGAAATCCTCAATGGCCTCCGGAATCGAAGCAAATGGCATAATGATCTATCTTCGATTCTATCGTGGGCAGGCCCACCGGCTTGCGGCGTGCCGGGAGAGGCCTTGAAGGAGCAGGATGCATCAGGTAGCACGGCCGAAAGAAAATCAAACGCCCGGGCAGGAAGCGCGCGAACGGGTCCGCTATTACCTCTTCGCGGCCTTCGTGGGCGCTTTGCTCGTCCTCAACGTCACGGGAATCTTCAAGACCGTATTCGGGATTGATACCGCCGCCATCATCACCGTGCTGGCCGGCTATAAGACTTTCTACAACTCCATCGCCTCGCTGCTCGAAAAGCAGATCACCGCCGACCTGGCCATTTGCGTCGCGGTGGTCGCCGCGCTTGCCGCCGGAGAGTACATGGCGGCTGCCGAAGCGATGTTCATCATCCTCGTCGGGGAGGGCCTCGAAACCTACGCCGCCGGAAGGACAAATGCCGCCATTCGCCGGTTCGCCGGCCAGATGCCGCGCAAAGCGCGCCTGCTCAAGGACGGCGCCGAGGTGGAAGTGAACGTCGAGGATCTCGAACCGGGCGACCACGTTCTTGTGAAAGCGGGCGAGCGCATCACGGCCGATGGCGTAGTGGCGGTGGGCTTTTCGAGCGTTGACGAAAGCACGATCACCGGGGAAAGCCTGCCCAGGGACAAGCACCCGGGAACCGAAGTCTTTTCCGGCGCCCTGAACGGCAACGGCATGCTCGAAATCCGCGTCACCCGCGCGGGTTCCGGCACCACGCTGGCGCGCGTGGTTCACCTCGTTCAGGAAGCCCGCCAGCGGCAGGCCCCCGTGGAGAAAATGGCCGACCGCTACGCGAAGTTCTTCCTTCCCGCCTTGCTTATTGCCGCCGCGGGCACATTCTATTTCACACGCGACTGGCTGCGCACCGTCGCGGTCCTTATTGTCGCCTGCCCCTGCGCCCTCATTCTGGCGACGCCCACGGCAATGGTGGCGGCGATCGGAGGCTTGGCCCGGCGCGGCATCCTGGTGCGCGGCGGAGCCATCATCCAACTCGCGTCCAAGGTGGATGCGGTGATGTTCGACAAGACCGGCACGGTTACCGAGGGCCGGTTCGAGATCATCCGCATCCTGGCGCCGGAGCGCGGCGAAGACGAAGTGCTAAGGCTTGCCGCCATCGCGGAGCGCGGTTCGGACCACGTGCTCGCCCGCGTCATTGTCGAAGAGGCCCGGGCCAGGGGACTTTCCATTCCCTCCGTGGAAGACGCGCGTGTGCTGCCCGGGCGTGGCGTGGAGTGCGCCTGGGATGGCCGCGTGCTGCGCGCGGGTAACGCCGCCTACCTCGCCGAGCACGGGGTTACAGGCACAGCCGAGGCTCTTGAAGAGGCGGACCGTCTGGGAGCCACCGCCGTCCTGGTGGCGGAAGGCGCTAGTCTGGCGGGCGCCATTTTACTCCGCGACCGTGTCCGCCAGGGCGTCAGGAAGGCCATCCACCAACTCGATCATCACCTGAACATTCACGAAGTCGTGATGCTCACCGGAGACCGCCGCCGCGTCGCGGAGGTGATCGCCAAAGAGCTTCAAATCCCGCGCGTCGAGGCCGAGTTACTCCCCGAGCAGAAACTCGAGCGCATCCGCCACATGGCTGCCCACGGCCACACGGTAGCCATGGTGGGCGACGGGATCAACGATGCCCCCGCGCTCGCGGCCGCGCACGTCGGCATTGCCGTCTCCGGCGCGAGCGATATCACCGCCGAGGCGGCGGATGTCGTCTACATGGGCGAATCGCTCGACAAACTCGCGAAAGTGTTCGAAGTGAGCCGCCGCGCCATGGCCATTACGTGGCAGAACATCGTCATCTTCGCCGGCGTCGTGAATTTCACCGCCGTGCTCGCGTGCGCCGCCGGTGTTCTTGGTCCGCTGGGAGCCGCATTTACTCACCAACTCTCTTCCTTGCTGGTGATGCTCAGTTCTCTGCGGCTGCTTCAAGTGGAGAAGAAGAAGGGCAGGATCGGCAAACTGCTCCACCAACTCACTCCTCATCATCTCAAACACCGCATCGAACACCTCGATCTGCGCCGCGGGCTCGAACATGGTTGGCAGAGAAGGGAACAGTGGAAGCGGCCCGCCTTCACTATTCTGGCGGCGCTGTTTGTACTCAACGGCTTCTATACGCTCGGCCCGGATGAAGTGGGCGTGATCGAACGCTTCGGAAGGAAGGCGCTGCCGTATCGCGAGCCGGGGCTGCATTACAAGCTGCCGTGGCCGGTAGAGAAGCTGACGCGCATTCAATCGCGCCGGACGCGGGCGCTCGAAATCGGATACCGCTCGACCGGCGGCGGCGCGGAGACGGAGCCCGCCGCGTATGAGTGGAACGTCCAGCATCGCGGAGGGCGGTTTCAACGTAAGCCCGAAGAGTCCCTGGTGCTCACCGGAGATCAGAACATGATCGAAGTCACGGCCACCGTGCACTACCGGCTTTCGCGTCCCGATGACTACCTGTTCGGGTTGCTCGATGGCGATTCGACGGTACGCGTGGCGGGGGAATCGGCAATTCACTCGGTGATCACCACCACCGCCCTCGATGATGTCCTCACGCAGGGCCGCCGCGCGATCGAAGAGCGAATTCAGAAGGAGATGCAGGCGCGGCTCGACCGCTACAAATCGGGTGTCCAGGTTCTCGTCGTGAAACTCCTCGACGTGCATCCGTCGCTCGAAGTTGTCGACGCTTTCCGCGAAGTATCGGGGGCCTTCGAGGAAAAGAACCGCCTCATTGACGAGGCGGAGGGATATCGCAATGAGCAGGTGGCGCTGGCGCGCGGCAACGCGCAGGCAAGCCTGCTGGCGGCGCAAGGCTATTCCCTCGGACGCAAGAACCGTTCCCTGGGAGATGCGACGCGGTTCAACGAACGCGAAGGCGCATTCCGCTCCGCGCCCGGCCCGACGGAGTTGCGTCTCTATCTGGAGACGATGGAGCAGGTCCTGCCCGGCAAGCGGAAGATGATTGTCGATGCGGGCAAGGGACGGCGGCATCTGATGCTGCTCGAGGATGGCGTTGAGATCGCGGCGCCGGCCATGCCATTCGTGGCCCCCACCCGGCCGCCGAGGGAAGAGGAGTAGTTCAAGATGTTGGAACAGTATCGGCGATATTATCCGGCCGCGGGCGCGTTCGCCTTGTTGCTGCTGGTCTGGCTGTCGTTTTACACGGTACGGGAGACCGAGTTTGTCCTCATCACGCAGTTCGGCAGGCCCGTCTATGCGGAACCGGACGCGGGCCTGCACATGAAGTGGTTCTTCCAGACCGCCAATTACTTCGACAAGCGTCTGCGCATCTACAATCCGCGCCCCTCGGAATTTCTCACCCGCGACAAAAAGAACCTCGTGATTGAAAGCTATGTCGCCTGGAAGATTCAGGATCCGCAAAGGTTCGTCGAAACCGTGGGAGATCCCGTCGCCGCCGAGATGCGGCTGCATGACATCGTGTGGTCCGGACTTTCCGCGGCCCTCGGAAGGCACGACCTCGAATCCCTGATCTCGACAAACCTCGACGGCGTGAAGGCGAAGGAAATGCTGGATCAGCTTTCCAACGACACCGGCAAGCGCGCTCTTGCCGGCTACGGCATCCAGGTGGTGGACGTTCGCATCAAGCGCATCAACCTGCCGGACCAGAACAAGCAAAGCGTTTACGCGCGCATGCGCGCCGAGCGGGAAAGAATCGCCCGCCAGTATCGCGCCGAAGGAGAAGAACAGGCCCTGCGCATCCGCGCCGACGCGGACCGCCAGAAGGAAGAGATCCTGTCGCTTGCTTACAAGGATGCGGAGAAAACGCGCGGCGAAGGGGACGCGGAAGCTACCCGCACTTACAGCCAGGCTTACTCCCGCAATCCCCGCTTCTATAAATTACTGCGAACTCTCGAGGCCTATAAGAAAGTGCTGGATGATAAGACCACGGCTATCCTGAGTTCGGATTCGGAACTGTTGAAGGTCTTCATGCGGGGAGAGGCAGCGCAATGAAGCTGCTCGATGCCGAGCCTGGGCTTCTCACCCCCGTGGCCCCACAGGGCGAATGGACTCATCGCCAGAAGATTGCGGCAGGCGTGGTGGCGCTATGGCTGCTCACCAGCGTCTACATCGTGGCGGCGGATCAGCAGGCGGTGGTGACGCGTTTCGGCGCTGTCGTGGAGCCGCGCGTCATGCCGGGGATCCACTTGAGCCTTCCCTGGCCCCTCGACCGCGTCACCAGGCTGAAAGTGCGGCAATTGCAGCGCCTGGTGATCGGCGGATCGCTCTCCGACACCGTCACCGGCCGCTTACAGCCCTTGATTTCCCAGTTCCTCACCGGGGATCAGAACATCATTCATACGCGGGTGGTAGTGCAGTATTCCGTAGGCGTTCCGGCGGACTATCTCTTTCAATCCCAGGACGTGGGAACGCTGATCACATCCGCGGTGGAGGCGGAATTGGCCCGCCGCATTGCCGCCCGTAATGTGGATGCCGTCCTCACCACCGAGAAAGCGGCGATTCAGGAAGAAGTGCGCGCCGCCGCTCAGAAGTTGATCGACGACTACCGCGCCGGAGTCCTGCTGGCCAGCGTGAACATCGAATCCGCCTCGCCGCCTCCGGAAGCAGCGGATGCGTTTCGCGACGTGGCCAGTGCGCGCGCGGACTCGGCCCGCATTGTCAACGAGGCTCAGGGTTACGCCAACGATGTGATCCCCAAGGCCCGCGGCCAGGCCCAGCAGATGCTCGAATCGTCAATGGCATACAAGGAGAAGAAGATCAACGAGGCCATTGGAGACACCTCGCGGTTCACGCAGGTGGCCGCCGAGTATTCCAAGGCGTCTGACGTGAACGGACGCCGCATCTACATGGAGACGATGGAAGAGATCCTGCCTCGCATCAGGAAGTTGATTGTCGACAAAAACGGAAATCTCGATCTGACCATCATCCGCAAGGGAACTCCCCCGCCTGGAGAGAAGAAGTGACCGCGGAGCGCAAGGCGCAAGTCCTCACTGTCGTGCTGATGGCGGGCGCACTGGGGTTTGCCGCCTATCGCAAAGGAGCGTTTGCTTCCGTGGATTGGCCGCGGTGGACACCGCCCGCGCAGGTGAAGACAGAGCAGACGCCGCGGGATGTGATCTACGCAATGCTCGATGCCGCGCGGGACGGCAAGGTTGCCGATTACCTCTCGTTCTACACCGGGCAAATGGAGGAGTTGCTGCGCAAATCGATCGCCGAGCAAGGCGAGCCTGCCTTCGCGAAATATCTGCGCGATACGAACGCGCCCATCAAGGGAGTCGCTCTCCAGGAGCCTCAGCCGCTCACCGGCCGTGAAATGAAGGTCAAGGTGGAGTATGTGTTCGCGGATCGCAACGAAGTCCAATGGATGTACGTGGAGAGCGTGGCAGGCAAGTGGAAGATCGCGCGCGTCGATTCGAGTGAGCGGATCAAGACGCTGACGCCCTACGGAACCCCGGTTCAATGAACTTTGTGGTGGAATAGTGCATGGCCGCATTCCGCGCGCCCGCCGTTTACCGGAGGATACACGTGCCCGTCTCCGTCGGCTTACGTACCGTTCACCCACGCAAATTGGCCGCGGTGCGGCGCGAGGTCGCGCCCGGCGCGGTTGGCTCGGCGTGGGGGCCGGCCCTGAGTAAGGTCTGGGAGTTCATTCGGAGCCAGCCAGGCCTCCGGACTGATGGCCACAACATTTTTCTGTACCACCACCCGTCACAACCGGGCGCGCCGCTGCTGTGCGACTTCGGCGTCGAGGTCACGCGCGCATTTGAAACGGCGGGCGAGGTGTACCCGGTCGAAACGCAAGGGGGCGAAGCTGCCGTCGCCGTCCACCGCGGCCCGTACGATCGAATGAACGAGGCGCACCAGGCGATCAGAGAATGGATAGCTGCGAATCGGAGGGAATCCGCCGGGCATTCGTGGGAGATATACGGAGATCCGGCGCCGAATCCGGCCGACACCGAGACGACGATCATCTACCTCTTGAAATAGCCTTCGCGCGCTTCGGGCGAGCACCCGGTTAACCGAAAGCCGAGCATCCCCGCCGTGCGGCAGAGTGGGATTGCGGCAGACTCTGCGCCGCCTTGCCGCATACAGACAGGACATGGCAAACCGGGAAATCGCTTATTGAACTCTTCCCTGCTTTGATTGTCCGGCCGAAATCGTGGGAAGGATGGCCATGTTGCAGACCACAGCCTTCTTTGTGGACGTGAAGCCGATGCGCTCGTCTGCCGGACGGTGGTGGCGGCCCTAGCGGGAGTTTATTAAAACTTCAGGATCGCATTGAGTCAAACCCTTGCATCTGAACGATTTCGGATGCCGTGATCCGTATATACGTAATCGGATAGCCTTTGGATCTCTGTACGGCACGTCAGAATGAGCTTGACAGGCGTGCGTTAATTTATGTATATACGTAATTGATGGCCTCCCTTCAAGCCTACCAGTCTCATGGCCGCCGCTATTACCGCATCGTCGAATCCTTCCGGCGGGACGGGAAGCCGCATCTCCGCGTGGTCGCCCACCTTGGCCGCGTCGAGGACATCCTGCGCTTGACCCAGCAGCAGCACGCCGACATCAAGGTTTCTTCGGTGACGGCGGGTGCGGTGACCGCGCTACATCATCTGGCGCAAGAGTTGGACATCGCCGGCAAGATCAACCGAGCGCTGGAGAAACAGGGCCGTCGGGTGCAGAAGCGCGACGGCCTCACCGTAGGAGAGAGCATGTTGGCGGGCATCATCGGCCGAGCCTGTGCGCCGCGCAGCAAGCGCGCTTTCGCCGCATGGGCTGAGACTACCGCCTTACCTGCGTTGATGGACTTTGCGCCCCAGGATCTGGATAGTCAACATTTTTGGGACCAGATGCACGCTCTGCCGGTGGCCTTGCTGGGCGGCATCGAACAAGCCATCGTGCGCGAGGTCATCGGCATTGAGCAACTACAACCGCAGGCACTGGCCTACGACACCACCAACTTCTACACCCACATCGCCAGTACCAACCAGAGACCAGAGTTGCCGCAACGGGGACACAACAAACAGGGCCGCCACGATCTCCGACAGTTAGGACTGGCTCTGGTGGTGGACCAGAATACGCAGTTGCCTTTGGCGCATGCGTTGTACGAAGGGGCGCGTTCGGACATGCGCACCTTTGCCGCCTTTCTCAAGCCAGTGCGGGAACGGCTACAGGCGCTCACCCCGCAGCCTCAACAGTTGACATTGGTGTTCGATGCAGGCGCCTCTTCGAAAGCCAATCTGGAAAAACTGGAGGCGGGCGCCGACCACTATGTCACTGCCGTCCGCCCGTCTTACCAACAGGCCCTGCTGGCCGAAGCGGGTGATCATCTGGAAGAGATCACCTTGTCTACCGGAGCGGTGGTGCGTGCCTGGCGAACGAGGCGGACGATCGCCGGCAAGGAACGCGACGCCGTGGTGGTCTTCAGTCCGCAATTGTACGCGGGGCAAGTTCGCGGACTCCATCAACACTTGGCACGCTGCGGGGAGCAATTACAAGAAGTAGGGCTCCAACCGCGCGGCACACCGGAAGCGGTGCGGCGAAGGCTGGCGCAAATCTGCGGCCGCCAGTACCTGCGCGCCTTAGTCCGCTGCGAGGTGCACAGCAGCGAGCAAGGGGAAACGCAGGTGCGGACCTGGAGTGACCTGGAAGAGTATCGGCGGCTCACTCAGCGGTATTTCGGTTTGCGCGTGTTGATCACCGACCGCAGTCAGTGGACGACCGCACAAATCGTGGAAGCCTATCGTGGACAGTCCCGCGTGGAGACGGCCTTTCGTGACCTCAAAGACCCTGGCATGCTGGCCACACGCCCGCAATTTCACTGGACCGATCAGAAACTGCACGTGCATGTGTTCCTGTGCGTCACCGGCTATTTGTTGGTGCGCTTGTTGTGGCGGCGAGCGCGGAGGGACGCCGGGTTCGCAGGCAGTGCTCGCAACCTGCTCTCGCAACTGGCGCGGATTCGGAGTTGCCGAATTGTGGAGCATACCGGACGGGCGGGACGCCCACGAGTTCGTCAACAGATCGAAGAAATCGACTCGGCCCTGGAAACCCTCGGCCGTTCATTGCGGGCTCTTCCGGTTCTGACCTGAACCCCGTCGTATATACGGACGAAGTCTCCTATTCGACTGATCCAAAACAACCTGCGGCTCGTCCGCTTCTCGTTTTAATAAACTCCCGCTAGGCCAGGCGGCACGGTTGCCGCCGCCATAACCGGGGCCGGCGGCGGCCTGAGGCAGGTGGCCCCCTGATGCGCCTCTTCCGAACATGCGGATTCGCAGGCTGTCGCGGGCGGGAAGACCGCCCGGGTGGCGGCGGATTTCCGGCCGGCCAGGCGCGGCGCCCGGGGGCTGAACGATCCGCACGCGCGCGCGTCTATTATCAAGGGGCATTCCTCAAGCGCCTGCTCAAAGCCCGCGGGCCGGTCCTCAAAGCGCCGAACGCGCATGGTTACCGCCTTACCCATAAGAGTCAACCCGTCATCACTTCCGTCAGCGCGCGACATCATTCCGTACAGGAAACCAGGACGACGGTGGAGCGCGGGTTGGCGATGTAGTGATCGGGAGGATCGATGAGGATCTCGGAGCCCGGGCTGGCGAAGTCGTCTCCGTCGGGGAGGCTGGTGTCGATGGCGCGGCGCCAGCGGCGGGTGGGCGGGAGAGTGGGGAGGTTGACCCATTTGGGCTCGAAGTGGGCGTTGAGGATGAAGAAGAGCCGGTCGACCGCGAGGGGCGTTCCTTCGTCGCTGGTGTCGAGTTGGAAGCAGAGGGTGCGAGCTTCGGTATCCTGCCAGCGCGGGGGGCCGCCTTCGGGCGAGAACCAGTTGAGGTCGGGTATGCCGTCGGCGTCGAGGTCCCGGCCAAGGAAGAATTTGCGCCGTTGGAGAACGGGGAAGCGGCGGGTGAAGGCGATGGCTTTGCGGAAGAATTCGACGAGGCCGTGGTTGCGGGAGACTTCGTTCCAGTCAAACCAACTGATTTCGTTGTCCTGGCAATAGGCGTTGTTGTTGCCGCGCTGGGTGCGGGCGAATTCGTCGCCGCCGAGCATCATGGGGGTGCCGCAGGCGAAGAAGAGATAGCAGGCGTGGTTCTTCATCATGCGGGCACGGAGAGCAAGGACGTGAGGGCTGGTGGTTTCTCCCTCGGCGCCGCAGTTCCAGGAGTTGTTGTCGGTAGCGCCGTCCTGATTGTGCTCGCCGTTGGCCTCGTTGTGTTTGGAGTTGTAAGAGACCAGATCGGATAAGGTGAAGCCGTCGTGACAGGTGATGAAGTTGATGCTGTTGTAGGCGGAGCGGCCGTCTTCGCCGTAGAGATCGGCCGAGCCGGTGATGCGCCAGCCGGCATCGGCTAACTGGCCAGGATCGCCTTTGGCGAAGCGGCGCATGGTGTCACGGAAGCGGCCGTTCCACTCGGACCAGTCGACGGGGAAATTGCCCACCTGGTAGGTGCCGAGATCCCACGGTTCGGCGATGAGGATGGCGCGGTGCAGGAGAGGATCCTGGGAGACGGCATCGAAGAAACCGGCCGAGGGGCGGAAGGCGCCGTCTTCGGTGCGTCCGAGGACGGAGGCGAGGTCAAAGCGGAAGCCGTCGACGTGCATGGTTTCGAACCAGTAGCGAAGCGAGTCCATGACGAGGCGGATGACGGCGGAGTTATCGAGGTTGAGACTGTTGCCGCAGCCGGTGTAGTTCCGGTAGTAGCGGCAGGGGGCATCCGGGGGGCCGGTGAGAGTGTAGTAGGAGAGGTTGTCGATGCCGCGGAAGGACATGGCGGGTCCTAACTCGTTGCCTTCGCCGGTGTGGTTGTAGACGACATCGAGGATGACTTTGATGCCGGCGCGGTGGAGTTCGCGGACGAGGGTTTTGAACTCGGCGACCTGGCATCCGGGGGCGCGTTGGGTGGAGTAGGAGGATTCGGGAGCGAAGAATCCGATGGAGTTGTAGCCCCAGTAGTTGGTGAGGCCGCGCTCGAGGAGAACGTCGTCGTTATAGAATTCGTGGACGGGGAGGAACTCGACGGCGTTGATGCCGAGGCGGGTGAGGTGAGGGATCTTTTCGATGAAGCCGAGGTAGGTTCCGGGGTTCGAAACGCCGGAGGAAGGGTGAGCGGTGAAACCCTTGAGGTGCACTTCGTAGATGATGAGTTGTTCGAGGGTGAGATCGGGAGGGCGCTGGCCCCGCCAGTCGAACGCGTCGTCGACGACGATGGCTTTGGGGACGATGGAGGAATTGTCGCGCGTGTCGAGGGAGTGTTCTCCGGCTCCGGGGCGGGCGTCGTAGGGGAGAAGAAGATTATCGACGTTGCGGAACTTGCCGGTGACGGCTTTGGCGTAGGGGTCGAGGAGGAGCTTTGCTTCATTGAAGCGGAAGCCCCACGCGGGATGATAGTCGCCGCGGATTTTGTAGCCGTAGAGTTGGCCGGCTTTCAGGCCGCAGACGAGGGAATGCCAGATGAAGCGGTCACGGTAACGGAGGGGAATGATATCGGTTGGCTCGCCGTCGGGAGCGTCAAACAAGAGGAGGAAGACTTCGGTGGCGTGCTTGGAGTAAATGGCGAAGTTGACGGCGTCGTGAGAGAGCGTGGCGCCGAGGGGGAAGGTGGCGCCTTTTTCCACTGTCCTGGCGGTGTGGGGTTCGAGAGTCATGACAGAACCTCCTATGCTTCGATCCTCTCATGGGAGGCATGGGGGTGTAGGAGCCGGTGTCAGGACATCTGCCGGGTCCGGCGCAGGATGGTTTGCGCAGCTTGTGGAGCGGGCAAGAGATTCTCGCAGGCGCTGACAGAGTTTTGATGGCAAAAGCAGATCGCTTGCCGAGGCCTTGGGGGTGCTTCGGGGGGAATACGCAGTGGCTGCGGCAACTCGGAATGCCGGTGGTATGGCCGGACGGGTTCGTTTACGGGCTGATGGGCGGGTTTCTGTGCGCGGCGGCGGTGCTGGTTTGGTGGGTGCTTTTCAGCCGGACGCCGCCGGCGGAGCGGTTCGGGGCGATGGCGCTGATCGCCGGAGCGATGGCGATTACGCCGCGGATCGTCGACAAGTCGATGGCGACGGGGATGATGGGGAAGATGGGGATCATTTACATTACACGGTTCCCGTGATGTGCCTGGCGCTGGCGGCGTGGGCGGCGGCCACGCGGGGGGCGGCGTGGCGTGGCGCTGGCGGGGGCGGTCCTGGCAGGGTGCGGGCTGCTGGCTTTGCCGCGCACGGATGGGATCACGGGTGAGGGGCGTTCTCTGCTCGCCTGGCGTTGGGCGAAGACTTCCGAGGAGCGGTTCCTGGCGCGGTTGGCGCCGGTAGCAGCTCGGGCGGAGGGGAGAGCGCCGGAGTCCGTGCGTGCTCCGGCAGTGCGGGAGGCGGATACGACCGCTCCCGTGAAACCGGTGCGGGAAACGCCGTCAAAAGTGGAGTGGCCGGGCTTTCGCGGCCCTCATCGCGATGACACTGTCACGGGTATGCGGATCCGCACGGACTGGGCGGTCGCGCCTCCGGCGCGGCGGTGGCGGCGGGAGGTAGGGCCGGGCTGGTCGTCGTTCGCGGTGGGCGGTGGCCGCGTCTATACACAGGAGCAACGCGGAGAATCGGAAGTGGTGGCCTGCTACGGCGCGAAGACGGGTGAGCCGGTGTGGGCACAGCCGGATGAGGCGCGATTTTGGGAGTCGAACGGCGGGGCGGGGACCTCGGGGGACGCCGGCTTTGCATGACGGGCGTGTTTATACGCTAGGGACGGCGGGGATTGTGAATGCGCTGGAGGCCAGTGATGGGCGCGTGGTGTGGATGCGAGACGCGGCGGCTGACACCGGGGCAAAGGTCCCGGGCTGGGGTTTTTCGGGGTCGCCGCCGGTGGTGGACGGGGCGGTGCTGGTAGCGGCGGGCGGGCAGTTGATTGCTTACGATTCGGCGACGGGCAGTCCGCGGTGGAAGATAGCGACGGGAGGAGGCGGCTACAGTTCGCCGCAGTTGGCGACTCTTGACGGAGTGAGGCAGGTGCTGCTGATGAGCGGAAGCGGGGCGGCGAGTGTGGGGCCGGAGGATGGCAAAGTGCTGTGGACGTACGCGTGGGAGGGTGTGCCCATCCTGCAACCGGCGGTGACGGAGGGCGGTGGCGTGCTGATCAATACGAGCGACATGAGCGGGGGATCGGGCACGCGGCGGTTGGCGGTGGCGCACGGGTCCGAGGGTTGGACGGCAAAAGAGGTTTGGACTTCGCGCGGGCTGAAGCCGTACTTCAATGACATTGTGGTGCACAAGGGGCACGCATACGGGTTTGACGGCGGCATTCTCGCGTGCATCGATCTTCAGGATGGGAAGCGCAAGTGGAAGGGCGCGCGCTTCGGACACGGGCAGTTGCTGCTGTTGCGGGACCAGGATTTGCTATTGGTGGTGTCGGAGGATGGGGAATTGGGGCTGGTGGCGGCGGATCCGGGGCAGTACACAGAGATTGCGCGGGCGCCGGGGATCGAGGGGAAGACGTGGAACCGTGCGGAACGGGGGGGAGATGGCGGCTTTCCGGTTGGCGCGGGCAGGGAGTTGAGGGGGGCGGCCGGTTGCTTACGCGGAGTTGCGCGCCTTTTCGATGGCTTCATGGAGCAGCATCTTGATGTAGGTCTGGTAGGGGAGTCCTTTGCGAAAAGCGAGGTCTTTGGCAGCTTCGATGTCCGGTTCCGGCAGCCGCATGGTGACGGTTCGGAGGGGGACTTTGCGCCGCCCGAGGTTGCCGGCGGCAACGGATTGCTTTATCAGCGCGGTGGCGGCGCGTTTGCCCTCACGGCTTTCCCACCAGTCAGCCTCCTCTTCGAGGTTGCGGAATTTCGGAATTGCGATTGTTTTTTTGGGCACCGGCTATTTCTCCTTGAAGTACACGCGCTGCCGGCTCTTCGTCATCGGGTACCCCGTGACAACCCGGACAGCCTTGCCACGCACCGCGTAAATGATGGTAAGCAGGCGGCCGGTTGCCGTACGGCCAAAACAAAGCACTCGTTGTTCATCGGCATGATGTTGAAATTCTGACTCCAGGCTATCGAGCAGGATCGTTTCTTCCGCCCCCTGGGGTGTGATTTTGCGCCGCCCCAGATGCCGGGCATTGGCAGCGTCCCATATGAACTCCACATCTTTACATTGTAAATACAGCTAACAGAGAAGTCGATGGCCGCGGAGGAATCGGCTTTGGGAAGTGAGTGATCTAGCGGGAGTTTATTAAAACTTCAGGATCGCATTGAGTCAAACCCTTGCATCTGAACGATTTCGGATGCCGTGATCCGTATATACGTAATCGGATAGCCTTTGGATCTCTGTACGGCACGTCAGAATGAGCTTGACAGGCGTGCGTTAATTTATGTATATACGTAATTGATGGCCTCCCTTCAAGCCTACCAGTCTCATGGCCGCCGCTATTACCGCATCGTCGAATCCTTCCGGCGGGACGGGAAGCCGCATCTCCGCGTGGTCGCCCACCTTGGCCGCGTCGAGGACATCCTGCGCTTGACCCAGCAGCAGCACGCCGACATCAAGGTTTCTTCGGTGACGGCGGGTGCGGTGACCGCGCTACATCATCTGGCGCAAGAGTTGGACATCGCCGGCAAGATCAACCGAGCGCTGGAGAAACAGGGCCGTCGGGTGCAGAAGCGCGACGGCCTCACCGTAGGAGAGAGCATGTTGGCGGGCATCATCGGCCGAGCCTGTGCGCCGCGCAGCAAGCGCGCTTTCGCCGCATGGGCTGAGACTACCGCCTTACCTGCGTTGATGGACTTTGCGCCCCAGGATCTGGATAGTCAACATTTTTGGGACCAGATGCACGCTCTGCCGGTGGCCTTGCTGGGCGGCATCGAACAAGCCATCGTGCGCGAGGTCATCGGCATTGAGCAACTACAACCGCAGGCACTGGCCTACGACACCACCAACTTCTACACCCACATCGCCAGTACCAACCAGAGACCAGAGTTGCCGCAACGGGGACACAACAAACAGGGCCGCCACGATCTCCGACAGTTAGGACTGGCTCTGGTGGTGGACCAGAATACGCAGTTGCCTTTGGCGCATGCGTTGTACGAAGGGGCGCGTTCGGACATGCGCACCTTTGCCGCCTTTCTCAAGCCAGTGCGGGAACGGCTACAGGCGCTCACCCCGCAGCCTCAACAGTTGACATTGGTGTTCGATGCAGGCGCCTCTTCGAAAGCCAATCTGGAAAAACTGGAGGCGGGCGCCGACCACTATGTCACTGCCGTCCGCCCGTCTTACCAACAGGCCCTGCTGGCCGAAGCGGGTGATCATCTGGAAGAGATCACCTTGTCTACCGGAGCGGTGGTGCGTGCCTGGCGAACGAGGCGGACGATCGCCGGCAAGGAACGCGACGCCGTGGTGGTCTTCAGTCCGCAATTGTACGCGGGGCAAGTTCGCGGACTCCATCAACACTTGGCACGCTGCGGGGAGCAATTACAAGAAGTAGGGCTCCAACCGCGCGGCACACCGGAAGCGGTGCGGCGAAGGCTGGCGCAAATCTGCGGCCGCCAGTACCTGCGCGCCTTAGTCCGCTGCGAGGTGCACAGCAGCGAGCAAGGGGAAACGCAGGTGCGGACCTGGAGTGACCTGGAAGAGTATCGGCGGCTCACTCAGCGGTATTTCGGTTTGCGCGTGTTGATCACCGACCGCAGTCAGTGGACGACCGCACAAATCGTGGAAGCCTATCGTGGACAGTCCCGCGTGGAGACGGCCTTTCGTGACCTCAAAGACCCTGGCATGCTGGCCACACGCCCGCAATTTCACTGGACCGATCAGAAACTGCACGTGCATGTGTTCCTGTGCGTCACCGGCTATTTGTTGGTGCGCTTGTTGTGGCGGCGAGCGCGGAGGGACGCCGGGTTCGCAGGCAGTGCTCGCAACCTGCTCTCGCAACTGGCGCGGATTCGGAGTTGCCGAATTGTGGAGCATACCGGACGGGCGGGACGCCCACGAGTTCGTCAACAGATCGAAGAAATCGACTCGGCCCTGGAAACCCTCGGCCGTTCATTGCGGGCTCTTCCGGTTCTGACCTGAACCCCGTCGTATATACGGACGAAGTCTCCTATTCGACTGATCCAAAACAACCTGCGGCTCGTCCGCTTCTCGTTTTAATAAACTCCCG
>JAIXKK010000014.1:50424-80808 GCA_026954325.1 Bryobacterales bacterium
CGACTGATCCAAAACAACCTGCGGCTCGTCCGCTTCTCGTTTTAATAAACTCCCGCTAGATGAACAGTTCCGCAAGAACGGTAAAATATGTAGATGACGAAATCAGAACTGATTGAAGCTTTGAATCACGATATCGCCGATGAATTCGCGAGCGCCATCCAATACATCAACCACGCCTCGCTCATCACCGGCGCGCGCTACATGGCCGTACAGGCGGAGTTGCTGGTGCACGCCACGGAAGAGATGCAGCACGCCACCACGCTCGCGGACCAAATCGCGGCTCTTGGGGGCAAACCTTCCACCGAAGTGGGCCCGGTGGAAACCTCGGACGACCCCGAGGAAATGCTGCGTCAGGATCTGGCCGGCGAGAAATCCGCCGTGGGGCGCTATAAACAGCGAATTCGCGCCGCCATGGAACTCGAGGAATACGGCCTGGCGCGCGTTCTGCAGGATATCATCGTGATGGAGGAAGAGCACGTGAAGGATCTGGAGATGGCGCTCGGGCTATAGCGCCAGCCGCGCCAGCCACTGCTCCACCACGGTATACGGTCTACCCTGCGCTCAGCCACCTCTCGGGCAGCGGCTTCGATGTCGCCCGGCGGAAAGAGATCGAGCAGCCGCTCCCGCAGCAATTCCCGCAGCCGGAGTTGCCACAACCCGGCTCCATCACGCCGCACGCGCGCCTTCACCGCGCGGATCGCGGCCAGAGTCTCCGCGATTCCCTGCCCCGCGCTGGCCACCGTCTTGAGGATCGGGATCTCCCTGCCATGGGAGTTGGGCGCGATACTCAGCATGGCGCGCAGTTCCTGCTCGAGCCGGGCGGCGCCGGGCTGATCGGCCTTATTGATCACGAACAGATCGGCGATCTCCATGATGCCGGCTTTGATGGCCTGGATATCATCGCCCATGCCGGGCGCCAGCACCACCGCGGTGACATCGGCCAGGCGCGCGATTTCCACTTCGTCCTGCCCGACGCCCACCGTCTCAACCAGAATCACTTCGCGCCCCGCCGCATCCAGCATCAGCGCCATATCGAGCGTCCCGCGCGCGAGTCCGCCCATATGGCCACGCGTGGCCATCGAGCGGATGAACACCCCGGAATCGGCATGATGGCCCTGCATCCGGATACGGTCGCCGAGGATGGCGCCTCCCGAAAACGGGCTCGAGGGATCCACCGCGATGATCGCAATGGGAACGTTCTCCGCGCGCAGCGAACGCGCCAGTTGACCGGCAAGCGTGCTCTTGCCCGCTCCCGGCGGCCCCGTAATGCCCAGAATCAGAGCGCGTCCCGTGTGTGGAAACAGTTCTTTCAACAGCGGCGCCGCCCGCGGAGTGCCGTTCTCAATTGCGGTCGCCGCCCGCGCCATGGCGCGGACATCCCCGCCGAGGATTCGCTGTGCCCAGTCTTCCATCAGAGATTCAACAGTTGCCGCGCGATCACCAGCCGCTGGATTTCGCTCGTCCCCTCTCCGATGGTGCACAGCTTCACATCGCGATAGAACTTCTCCACCGGGTAATCCTTGATGAAACCGTAGCCGCCGTGAATCTGCACCGCCTCGTTGCAGATGCCGACAGCCGCCTCGGAGGCGAACAGTTTCGCCATGGCGGACTCCTTGGTAACCCGCCGTCCGGCATCTTTCAGGACAGCGGAACGGTAAGTGAGCAGCCGCGCCGCCTCGAGTGATGTCGCCATGTCCGCCAGCTTGTGCTGGATCGCCTGGAATTCCGAAATGAATCGCCCGAACTGCTTGCGGTGCTTCGAATAGGCGAGCGCGGCGTCGTAGGCGCCAAGCGCCGTGCCCACGCTGAGCGCGGCAATCGAGATGCGACCCCCATCGAGCACGCGCAGGCTGTCGATGAACCCCTCGCCGGGTTTTCCCAGCATCTGCAAGTCCGGCAGGCGGCAGTTCTGGAACAGAACCTCCCCGGTGGCGCTGGCCCGCATTCCCATTTTGTTTTCCTTCTTGCCCACCAGGAATCCGGGCGTGCCCTTCTCGAACAGGAATGCCGAGATGCCGCGGTGCGATTGCGCCCGGTCGGTTACCGCCATGCCGACGCAGACATCGGCATAGTGTGCATTGGTCGTAAACGTCTTGCCTCCGTTTACCACCCAATCGCCGCCATCCTTCACCGCCGTGCTGCGGGTGCCGGCGGCATCGGAGCCGGCTTCCGGTTCGGTCAATGACCAGCAGCCGATCCATTCACCCGTGGCGAGTTTCGGCAGGTAGCGCCGCTTCTGCTCTTCGCTTCCGGCGAGGAAAATGTGGTTCGAGCAAAGCGAGGTATGCGCGGCGACAATGAGCCCCACCGACGGGTCCACGCGCGCCAATTCCTCGATGATGATGCAGTAGTCAAGATACGTGAGCCCCGCCCCGCCATACTCCTCGGGGAAAATCGAACCCATGTACCCGAGCCTGCCGCACTTCTTGATTACCGCGAGCGGAAAGATCTGTCCCTCATCCCATTCGAGCACGTGCGGCGCGATCTCGGCCGCGGCGAACTCCCGCACGCTCTTGCGCAGTTGCTCCTGTTCCGGCGTGAAGTCGAACGTCATGGCTCGCCGAGGTTAAACGATCTCTTCATTGGCCGCGTCCCAGCGCGCCGTGCGGCCGCGGCGGTAGCTTTCCACGGCCATCCTACAGGCAATCGAAACCCGGTAGCCGAGTTCAAACGGACAGTTCGTTTCCTTGCCGCTGCGAATGCAATCGAAGAAATTCCGCATGTGGGCCCGCGGCTCGGTGCGCATCTGCCCCAAAATTTCCTCGCCCTTCGGCAGATTCACCTTCTGCGGGAGGTAGCGGATCTGCTGCGCCTTCATGATGGTCCCGTCCGTGCCGAGAACATGCTCGGACGCGCCAAGCTGATTGTTGCCAAAACTCGAAGCCCAGGTCACCAGCAACTCCTCGGGGTGCTCCATCGAGACGCTCATCGTATCCGGCACCTCGCGTCCGTCTTTCCACAGAAACACGCCACCGGTGGTGGTAACGGCCTTGGGAATGTGCAGATTCAACGGCCGGTACCAGAACGCCAGTTGGTGGCACATGTTTTCGTAGAAATTGCCCCCTGAATAATCCCAGAAAAAGCGCCAGTTGGCGTAGCGGTTGGCGTCGAAGTCATGCCTTGGGGCCTCACCCAGAAACTGGTTCCAGAGAATGTTTTCCGGATTCATGTCCGGGTAGACCGGGCGGGACCACTGCGGCTTGCCATGCGGCGTGTTGCGGAACATGTGGGCTTCGATCATCGTGATCTTCCCCAGCCGCGCGGGGCTCGCCATCACCAAGGCGTCGGTCATCAGACCCGAGGAGCACCCCTGGTGGCCGATCTGCACCGAACGCTTCCCTTCCACCTTCTGATAGGCGGCGCGCATACGCTTGGCGTGCTCCACGGTAAACGCCATTGTCTTTTCCTGGTAAACATGCTTGCCCGCCTCGAGCGAGGCCACGAAGTGCTCGCAGTGCAGGTGTTGCGGCGTGGCGATAAGGACCGCGTCAATCGATTTGTCGTCCAGCAGATAGCGGTGATCCAGGTACGTCCTGGCTCCAGGGGCCGCGGCTTTGGCCTCTTCCAGACGGCGGGTGTAGATATCGGCGAACGCCACGAAATCGATGTTCGGGCAGCCCATCGCGTCACGCACGATCTCCATGCCGCGGGCGCCGGCGCCGATAATGCCTGCGCGGATCCGCTCATTGGCGCCCAATACCTTCGAAGGGGCGAGGCTCGTGGCGAGGCCGGTGGCCACACTGCCCAGAAACTTACGGCGGGAATCCATAGATAGGGGAGGCTCCTGTTTCATCGTAACACTACGGCCGCGTGAGGCCGTCCGCCAAAATCACATCCATCTTCCAGTCCAGTACTTTCCTCTCTAATGGAAAGGTACTACGGAGTGATGGAGTCTCTGGCGATCCGCTGATACAACTGTAATCAAGATTGACGGCCGGAACACCCGGAGGAGGACGATGGAACAGATTCGAACGGCGGTTTTCTCGAGCGACCGCTTCATCAAGGAACAGGTGGAAGATATGCTCCGGCGGATTCGCGCCGTCAGCGTGATCCAGCACACCACCTCCATCGGCGCGGATGAGACAGAACTGGCGAGTTTTTTTCAGTTGCAGGCGCCGTGGATCGTCTTTATCGACATTAGTCAATTGGAAGCTTCCCTGCGGCTTGCGGGCCATATTGCCAACCTCTCGCGAGGAACGCAATTGGTGGCGGTCGGGACCGACAAGAGTCCAGACGCCGTGGTGCGGGCCATGCGCGCCGGGATGCGTGAATTTCTCACCATTCCGGTCAGCACGGAGGAGACTCTGAACGCGCTGGCGCGCCTGCATGGCGTTTTGAGGGAGAACCCGCCGGAGAATGGGGTTCAGCAGCACGTCATCAGCTTCCTTCCAGCCAAGCCGGGCGTGGGCGCCTCCACCCTATGCGTGAACGTGGCCGCCGCGCTCGCCAATGTCCCGGGGATTCGCGCCGGCCTGCTCGATTTCGATCTTCACTGCAGCGTGCTCGAGTTTCTGTTGAAAATGCCGGACGGCTATACCCTCTTTGATGCCGCCAGCCGCGCGGCGCACCTTGATGACGATCTGTGGCGGCGCATGGTCAGGAAGGCCCACGGAATCGAAATTCTGCCGTCAGGCAGGCAGGCCGAGACAATCCGCGATGACGGCGCCGGACTTCATCTGGCGAAATTGATTGCCCACGCCCGCGGCCACTACGAGGCGATCTGCATGGATCTGCCGGGACCGTTCGATGCGTACTCGCTCGAGGTGATGCGCAACTCGAATCGCATTCTCCTTGTCTCCACCACCGAACTGGCCTCGCTCTATAGCGCGCGTCAAGCCGTCAAAATGCTCGCGGAGTTGGGACTCATTTCGCGGGTCAACGTGATTCTCAACCGCGTCGAGGCCAAGAGCATCCTCGACATGCGTCAGATGGAAGAGGTGATTGGACGGAAAATCCTGGAGGCGTTGCCGAATGATTACGCCGGCGTTCAGAAAGCTGTCAAGGATGGCTGCCCGCTGGCTCCGGAATCCCCCCTGGGACTACGCTTCCGGGAAATCGCGCGTAACATTACCGGCCACCAGCCCGCGCGGACGGAAAAACCCGGAGGGCTCTTCTCCCGGTTGGGCGCTAAACTAGCCGCGCAGGCAAAGGCAGCGGCCTGGTAGCTTACTTGTGCTTGTCTCCCTTCACCGGCGCTGACGCGGCGCGAACCACGGGAATCAGCGTGTTGACAGGATCCGGCTCAGAGCCCAACGGTTGCGTGGCCAGTTCCAGGTTCAGCCTGGCGACAAATTCCTCAATCTGACGCTGCATCGCGCCCATCTTTTCCCGCATGTTCAGAATGATTTCCACTCCCGCCAGGTTCACTCCCAACTCGCGGGTTAATTGCAGGATCACCTCCAACCGCTCCAGGTCCTCGTCGGTGTAAAGGCGAGTGTTGCCCTCGCTGCGCGAAGGGCGCAGCAGACCCTCTCTCTCGTAGAGGCGCAGTGTCTGTGGGTGGATGCCGTACTGTTCGGCAACCGAAGAGATCATATACACGCCTTTAGACCGTTTCGTCATGGCTCACACCTGCCTCCAGATTTCGGCTCGCGGATCTTCGGGATGCAGGCCGGCAAGCTCTCGCATCAACTCCCGGGTACGTTCGTCGTTGGCCTTGGGCGCTTGCAGATTCACCTCGACTATCTGATCGCCGCGAGTGTTCGTACGCGCGCTGAAGATGCCCTTCTCCCGCAGCCGGAAGCGCTGCCCGTTCTGCGTGCCCTGCGGAATTTTAAGAAGCGCTTTGCCATCGACCGTAGGCACCTCGATCTTCGCGCCAAGGCAGGCTTCCGAAACCGAGATCGGAACTTTGATGGTCACGTCGTCCCCGTCGCGATGGAAAAAGGGATGCTCGTCCACGCGAACCGTAATATAGAGATCGCCGGGCGGCCCACCCATCAACCCCGCGCTGCCCTTCCCCGCCACTCGAAGACGGGAGCCCGTGCGCGCCCCCGCCGGAATTCTCACTTCCACCGTTTCCGGCTGCGTGATACGCCCCTCGCCGTGGCACGCCGGACAGGCATTGCGCAGTTTTCCGGAGCCCTCGCAGCGCGGACACGTCAGACTGAACCGCATCGCCCCCGCCATCTGCGTCACATTCCCCGTCCCGTTGCACTGCGGGCAGGTTGCCGCCCCCCCGCTCGAAGAGCCCGTCCCGCCACAGACGCCGCAAGTTTCCTGTCTCTGGATGGTGAGGCGCACCTGCGTGCCTTTAATGCTTTGCCAAAAGTCGATATTCAGGGCATACTCGAGGTCCGATCCGCGTTCCGGCTTTGGAGACTGTTGCCGCCCCCGCTGAAAGAACTGGCTGAACAGGTCGCGGAAGCCGCCATCGCCGGCGCCCGCCGCGCCTCCGGCCGCGCCTCCAGCCGCTCCGCTGAACACATCGCCGAAATCGAAGCCGCCAAACCCGAACCCCGCGCCGGGGGCGCCCTTTCCCGCACCCGCTCCCGGGAACCCCTGCTCGGAGTAAAACCCGTACTGGTCGTACATCTGCCGCTTCTTTTCGTCGCTCAAAATATCATAGGCTTCCTGCACCTTCTTGAATTTGTCCTCGGCTGCTTTGTCGCCCGGATTCAGATCCGGGTGATGCTTGCGCGCCAAACGGCGATAGGCTTTGCGGATATCGTCCGCCGAAGCTTTCTTCGAAATCCCGAGCGTTTCGTAGTAGTCCTGTTGTTTGGAAGCCATGGAACCACCCCTATCCCCCGTGAAAGGGCGGAACGCCGGAAATCCTCCCGGCCGTCCCGCCGCGCCCACGCGTCACACCACTTGACCCGTTTACTTCTTGTCGTCGACGTCGACGAACTCGGCGTCCACTACATTGTCCTTCGGTTTGCCGGACCCGGCCCCCGCGCCGTCCCCGGCGCCGGCGGCGCCTGCTCCCGGAGCGCCACCTCCGGGCGCTCCCGCGCCACCCTGGGCGCCGGCCGCGCTGTACATCGCCTCCGCCAGCTTGTGCGAAGCCTGCGTCAGCTTTTCCACCGCGGCGTTGATCTGTTCCACCGTGCCGCTCTGGATGATCTTCTTGGTTTCTTCAACGGCCTCCTCGACGTTCTTCTTGTCGGAATCGCTGATTTTCGATCCGTGCTCCTTGAGCATCTTCTCCACGTTATAGATCATCGAGTCGGCGCGGTTCCGGGCGTCGATCTCGTCCCGGCGCCGGCGGTCTTCGGCCTCGTGGGACTTGGCGTCCGTCGCCATCTTCTCCACCTCATCCTTACTCAAGCCGGAGGAAGAGGTGATGGTGATCTTCTGCTCGTTGTTCGTCGCCCGGTCCTTCGCCATGACATTCAGAATCCCGTTGGCGTCAATGTCAAACGTTACTTCCACTTGGGGGATGCCGCGCGGAGCGGGAGGAATTCCCACCAGTTGGAAGACGCCCAACAGCCGGTTATCCCGAGCCATGGCGCGCTCTCCCTGATAGACTTTGATCTCCACCGAGGTCTGGTTATCCGAAGCGGTCGAGAACACCTCTCCCTTCCGCGTGGGAATGGTCGTATTGCGTTCAATGAGCTTCGTGAACACCCCGCCCAGCGTTTCGATGCCGAGCGACAGCGGCGTCACGTCCAGCAACAGCACGTCCTTCACTTCGCCGCCCAGCACACCGCCCTGCACGGCGGCCCCGACGGCAACTACCTCGTCCGGATTTACGCTCTTGTTCGGATCCTTTCCAAAGAAGTTGCGGACTTTCTCCAACACCTTCGGAATTCGCGTCGAACCACCCACCAGCACCACTTCGTCGATCTGCGCCGGCGTGATTCCGGCGTCGGACAGCGCCCGCTTGCAGGGCTCCATCGTACGATCGAGAATGTCTTCCACCATCTGCTCGAACCGCGCCCGCGTCAGCTTCATCGCCAGATGCTTCGGACCGCCGGCGTCCGCGGTGAGGAACGGCAGGTTGATCTCCGTCTCAAACAGCGTCGACAGTTCGATCTTTGCCTTCTCGGCGGCTTCCTTCAAACGCTGAAGCGCCATCTGGTCTTTGGAAACGTCGATCCCCGTCTCCTTCTTGAATTCAGTCACCATCCAGTCGATGATGCGATGGTCAATATTGTCGCCGCCCAGGTGTGTGTCGCCATTGGTCGACTTCACCTCCACCACGCCGTCGCCCACTTCGAGAATGGAAATATCGAAGGTGCCGCCGCCAAAGTCGAACACGGCGATGGTTTCATCCTTCTTCTTATCCAGCCCGTAGGCAAGAGCCGCGGCCGTCGGCTCGTTGATGATACGCATCACCTCGAGGCCGGCAATCTGGCCGGCATCCTTGGTCGCCTGGCGCTGCGAGTCGTTGAAATAGGCGGGGACCGTGATCACGGCCTTGGTAACTTTCCCGCCAAGGTAAGCCTCGGCCGCTTCCTTCAGCTTCTTCAGCACGAGCGCTGAAATTTCCGGAGGGGGCATCTTCTTACCCTGAATGTCCACGCGCGCGTCCCTGTTATCGCCCGAAACAATCCGGTATGGAACCAGCTTCGTCTCTTCGCCCACCTCCTCGAAGCGGCGTCCCATGAACCGCTTGATGGAGTAAATGGTATTCTCGGGGTTGGTAATCGCCTGGCGCTTGGCCACCTGGCCCACCAGCCGTTCACCGGATTTCGTGAAGCCAACCACGGAAGGCGTTGTACGTCCGCCTTCCTGATTGGGGATGACAACGGGCTGGCCGCCCTCCATGACGGCGACCACGGAATTGGTGGTGCCCAAGTCGATACCGATTATTTTGCTCATGTTGATTAAGTACGCCTTCCTGAAACGCTGCCGGCGTTTATTGCGCTCGATCCCATTATTAAATGTTAGTGTCTTCTTGTCAAGTCTTCTTTCCTGCTCCCTCGCCTCCTCCCTCCTCCCCGCCGGCGATCTCGTCATCGCCACCGCTTCCGATCTAGCCCCCGTACAAGCCAATTTGGCTTCGTCTTTTCATCGTCTTACCGGCATCGACGCGAAGTTCGTCACGGGCGCCAGCGGGATGCTCGCCCGGCAGATCGCCGGCGGCGCTCCCTACGATGTTTTCCTCTCCGCCAACAAACTCTATGTTGACGACCTCGTCCGCTCCGGTGACCTCATCGCGGACTCGGTCGCCATCTACGCTAAAGGCCGGATCGGGTTGTGGTCTCTTGCCGGAACCGTGAAGCAACTTGAAGACCTCCGCCGTCCCGAAGTCAAACACATCGCCATCGCCAATCCCCAGCATGCTCCCTACGGCGCGGCCGCCCGCCAAGCCCTCCAGCGCGCCGGTTTGTGGAGCGCCGTCAAGGATAAGATCGTCTACGGCGAAAACGTCCGTCAGGCCCTCCAGTACGCCGAAAGCGGAAACGCCGATGCGGTCATCACCTCCTGGAGTCTGCTCGAAGGCCGCGGAACCCTGCTGCCCGAAAGCCTTCACGATCCCATCCGCCGCCTATGGAATCCTCGCAGAAGCAACCGCCGGCAGGAGGCGCGGGCCTTCCTCCGCTCGGGTCCCGAGGCATGGAAGTACTTGGCAGATTTGCTTGCAGCCGGAACGCGCGACTTTACCATCGAAATCCTGGGGCTCCTAGATGCATAAATGATCACCCGCATCCTCTTCTCCTTCGCCGCGCCGGCCGCTCTCGCCCGTGCCGAGCGCAAGCCGCTCGAGTTCAATATCCACTGGGTCAATCCCGGCACGAACCTCCCGCGCGGCGTCGCGCACAAGACCCTGTTTTCCAAAGCCATGGGCCACGACGTCGGCTTCCATCTCTACCTGCCGCCCGGTTACGATTCCTCCTCTGACCGTTTCCCCGTGCTCTACTGGCTCCACGGCGCCGGCAGCGATGAAACCGCCGGAATCCCCTACGCCGCGATGCTCGACCGCGCCATTCACGACCGCCAGATGCCGCCCGTCATCATGGTCATCCCCAACGGCGGCAAGCGCAGCGAATACCGCGATTGGGAACCACAGAAGGTGATGGTGGAATCCTTTATTATTCGCGAATTGATTCCCCACATCGACGCCGCTTACCGCACCGTCAAGGAACGCCGCGCCCGCTGGATCGAAGGCATGTCCATGGGAGGCAACGGCTCTCTCAAACTCGCCCTCAAGTATCCCGATCTGTTCGGCTCCGTCGCCGCCTACGCAGGCTCCTACCGTCCTCTCCCCAAGGACGGCATCCTCTACCCCGGCATTGTTCCCGAAGGCCGCCTCTGGATCGAACAACTCTCGCAGTGGTATTCCGCCGCCGATGATGTGTTCGAACTCTCGAAAGAAAATCGCTTCCGCCTCGACGGCATGCGCATCCGCCTCATCGCCGGCACACGCGACGTCTCCCTGCCCGATTCCGAAGCCCTGCACGCGCACCTGTTAAACATCGGCGTGGTGCATGAGTACGAGCTATTGCTCGGAGTGATGCACGCCACGGCCGCTTATTACAACCGCGCCGGAGTAGAAGGATTCCGCTTCCACGTGCCCGCTCTCGACAAAGTTTGACCTGCCGCCGGCCGCCGCTATAGGATACCGGCTGAGTCCCATAGTCATGACACCCTTGGCATTTTTCATTCCATTGCTCTTATCGGCGGCGCTGTACGGTCAAAACGCAACCACCGCCGGCCGGTTCATTGTCGAACACCCGACACTTCTCAACCTCGGCTTCGAGTGGTCCATCTCGGGCGACGAAAACCGCAACGCGCAAGTCGCCGTGCAGTACCGTGCCGCCGGTGAGCAGGCTTTTCGCAACGCCCTCCCCATGCTCCGCATCGGAGGCGAAAATGTCGGCCGCGACGCCGAAAACCTCCACTACACCGTCCCCCACGGCTTCGCAGGTTCCATCCTCAACCTCAAACCCGGCACTGAATACGAATGCCGGTTCACTCTCACCGACCCTGACGGCGTCTCCGGAACGTCCACGCAGACCGCCAGGGTGCGCACCCGCACCGAACCGCAGCCTTACGCCGGCGGGCGCGTGCTTCACGTCTATCCGCCGGATCACAAAGGCCCGCGCCAGGATCCCAGCTTCACCGGCGTTCTCGAAGCCTACTACGGCGCCGGACTCGGCGACTGGAGCGTCGTCCGCGAACGACGCGCCCAACCCGGCGATATCCTTCTGGTCCACGCCGGTCTCTACCGCCCGGAACGGCTCAACTACGTCGACCCCCTCGCCGCCCCCTTCGACGGCACCTTCACCCTGTCTCTCAAAGGCACAAAGGAAAAGCCCATCACCATCAAAGCCGCCGGCGATGGCGAACCCATCTTCGATGGCGCGGGCAACCACATTCTGTTCGATGTGATGGCCTCGGCGAACCACATCTTCGAAGGGCTCACCTTCCGCAACACCGACGTCGCCATCCTTGCCGGCAAGAAGGAAGTCCTCGGCGCCACCGGACTCACCGTAAAAAACTGCCGCTTTGAGAACATCGGCTTCGGCGTCTGGACCGAATACGCCGGCTCGAGCGATTTTTACATCGCCGACAACCTCTTCTTCGGCCGCGATGACCGCTTCCGCCTCATTGGCTGGACCGGAGCCCGCTGGGGTAACATCGGCCCCTACCCGTCTCACTTACTCACCAGTTACTACGCCATCAAACTCTACGGCCCCGGCCACGTCATCGCCCACAACGCCATTGCCTACTTCCACGACGCCATCGGCATCTCCACCTACGGCACGCCCGAACCGGACCCGGAACGCCAGGCCTCCTCCATCGACATCTACGCCAATGACATGCACATGTCGAATGACGACTTCATCCTAAAAAGAGCAGTTGTCTGACTTCGCGCCGAGCGAAGTGGTTATGATTGTTCGACATGAGCAACGGAACCGAAGTCAATTTGACTCACCCAGCAGGTGAAGTGGAAATCGCAGCAAATCAGGAGGCGGAAGCGGGCACCAGCTTGGACACTTTCGGCGGGAAGGTTCACGTAAGGTGGGCGACGGAGGCTGCGGTGAGCAGTCTCGGACTGATGCCGTTCTTCATCGAATTTCTCAAGACGAGCGGACGGTTCGACAAGTGGGTCGAGGATTGTCCGTTGCGCTACAGCAGCAGTAACGCGCCTGAGAAGCGAAACGTGCTGGGGACGCTGGTGCTCTCTGTGTTGGCAGGGCATTGGCGGTATGCGCACATCAATGCGATCCGCGGTGACGGTGTCAATCCAGGATTGTTAGGGATGACGAAAGTGGCCAGCGAGGACTCGGTGCGGCGGGCAATGAAGGCGCTGGAGGAAGAAGCCAGTGGGGAGTGGATGAAGAAGCATTTGAAGGCGACCTACGAACCGCTGCTGGAGGAGCCATGGGTATTAGATGTGGACACCACCGTGAAGCCGTTGTACGGACACCAGGAGGATGCCAAGGTGGGATATAACCCAACCAAGCCTGGACGGCCGTCGCACGCCTATCACAGTTACTTCATCGGGAGAGTCCGTATGGTGGCGGATATGGAGGTGCAAGCGGGAAACCAGACAGCGCCATCGTATGCGCAACCGGAGATGTGGAAGTTTCTCGATGGACTGAGCAAGCAGCAGCGGCCGGTCTTTCTGCGCGGGGACAGTCATTGGGGTGCAGAGAAGGCGATGCAGGGTGCCGAGGAGCGAGGACTGGGATTTGTGTTCAAGCTCAAGCAGAGCACGAATGTGAAGAGGTTGATCGGAAAGCTTTTCGATAGAACAGGTTGGAAGGATGCGGGGCAGAAGTGGGAAGGGGTCGAGGATGTGTTGCAGTTGAGCGGGTGGAGCCGGGAGCGGCGCGTGGTGGTGTTGCGGCGTCCGGTGCCGGAGCAGTCAGCAGAGGAAGGAACAGTGGAAGGGCAAGTGGAGGGGACAGTTGAGGAGAAGGTCACGAAGAAGGGCCGGAAAGGTCGAAGGGGCAGAAAGCGAAAAGCCGAGAAGCAACTCAGTTTGGACCTGCCGGAACTCACCCATCAGGGAGTGAAATATGAGTACGCGGTGCTGGTCACCTCGCTGCCGGATGAGGTGCGAACAGTGGCGCAACACTATCGGGACCGGGGCGATTCGGAGAACAACTTTGACGAGTTGAAGAACCAGTGGGGATGGGCAGGATTCACAACGAAAGATCGGCAACGGTGTCAGATTATGGGGCGGGTCATCGCCTTGGTCTACAACTGGTGGACGATCTTCATGCGCCTGGGGCTTCCGGACAAACACGCCGAAGCGATCACGTCGCGGCCCCTGGCGCTGCACGGCATCGCACGACAGACGAGGCATGCCAATCAGACCACCCTGGAGATCACGAGCACGCATGCCGAAGGGCAGCGGATTCAGGAGGTTCTGACCAAGGTGAGCGGGTTTCTCAAGAGAATCAAAACTACTGCGAAGCAGTTGACGGAATTGGAGCGCTGGAAGTGGATACTGAGTGCTGCGTTCCGAAATTTCTTGGGCGGCAGGCTCCTTGGACACGAGGCCCGGCTCGCCGATGCTCCAAGCTATTGAGTTTCGCATAATAGAGTGACGGAATATCGCGTTGTATAGTGACACACCTCCTCCCTGGCTGTATCATTGGATATGGCATTGCCTCAGCCTCGCGATTTCTCTTGGTTAGAGAAGAGACGCAAGCAGGCATCGCGTCTTTTCGCTAAAGGTCAGACGGTATTGGCATCGGTCGCGCGCCAACTCAACGTCTCCCGACAGAGCGTTTCCCGCTGGTATCAACTGTGGAAGAAGGGCGGCGCCGGAGCACTCAAAGGCGCAGGACGAGCGGGGCGTAAACCGCGCTTGTCCTCCCGGCAACTTCAGCAACTGGAAACCGCCTTGCTGCGCGGCGCCGCGGCGCATGGGTTCAGCGCCGAGCATTGGACGCTGACCCGAGTGGCGGTGGTGATTGAGCGCATTACCGGGCAAAAGTATCACCCGGGTCATGTGTGGAAGATTCTGGGATCGATCCAGTGGAGCCCGCAAAAACCCGAGCGGCAAGCTAAGGAGCGGAGTCAGGAAAAGGTGAACTATTGGAAGAACGTGCGCTGGCCGGAGGTAAAAAAAACGCTGCTCGCCAACAAGCCTGGATCTTCTTCCACGATGAAGCCGGATTCACGCAGCAGCCGTCGGTCCGCACCAGTTGGGCGCCGCGCGGCAAAACACCGATCCTGAAACCGCGGGGAAACCATTGGAGCAAGACGTCGGTGGCGGCGGCTCTGGGTTTCCGCTGGGATGGCGCCAAGACGCGCTTGTTTTCCCGTACCAAACCGGACAGCTACAACAGCGACTCGCTGATTGATTTCCTCAAACAGTTGAAGCGATTTGTCGGTGGCCGGAAGGTGATCTTGATCTGGGATCATCTGCCTGCTCATCGCAGCCGGGCGATGAAAGCGTTCCTGCAGAGCCAGCGTCTCTGGCTACAAATTGAATGGCTCCCCGGATATGCACCGGATCTTAATCCCACCGAGCAAGTGTGGAACAACATCAAGAGCAGGGAGATGGCGAACTTGTGTCCGGACCAGTTGGAGGAGGCAAACAAGGCATTCAGGCGTGGCTTACAGAGACTCGGTCACACGCGCAATCTGCCCTATTCCTTCCTGCGACACGCTGGCCTTTCTTTTTGACTTGTTTGTCACTGTATTATGCGAAACTCAATAACTCAGGTTAACTGCTCTTTTTAGGTTCATCGAAGCCGACGGCGGCGTGCACAACATCCGCGTCTTCCAGAACCGGGGCGTCAACGCCTTCCACGGCGGCTACAGTTCCCAGCCGATCTTCGGCGGACCCGTCTACTTCTTCCGCAACCTGCTCTACCATGTCCAATCCGGCGTCGCCTTCAAACTCGACGCCCGCCCCGCCGGACTCCTCATGTACCACAACACCCTCATCGGCGAGCAGGCCGTGCGCAGCCCCAACGGCAACGTCCACTGGCGCAACAACCTCTTCCTCGGCCGCGACACCCCGGACCGCGGCATCATGGTCTGGGCCAACGCCACCGCCGACCACAGTTCCGATTACAACGGCTTCCGCCCCAACAAAGGGATAGCCGCGCAGTACCTCTGGATGGCCCCCTCCGAACCCGGCCAGACCCTCTACCAGAACACCCGCGAGCAGTGGAAGTCTTTCCGCACCCTCGCCGAACTCCAGGCCGCCACCGGCCAGGAAAAACACGGCCGCGAACTGGATTTCGACATCTTCGAGAAGATGGTCCCGCCCGACCCCACGAAACGCCATGCCGTCTACCACGCCATGGAACTGAACTTCCGCCTCAAGGCCAACTCCAAAGCGATCGATGCGGGGGTTGCCCTCCCCACCGTCAACGACAGCTTTACCGGCGGAGCCCCGGACCTCGGCGCAATCGAATACGGCCAACCCGAACCGCACTACGGTCCTCGCTGGGTAACGTGGACGCCGTTCTACCGGTAGGCGCGGCGCCGGCCGTTGGGGGGCATCCCTTCAGCTATGAGGGAGGTGAGCATCTAACCCGGGTGCGGTCATGACACACATCGCAGTTGTTGTTTGCCTTCCTCGCGTCGTGGCACGCCTGGCAGGCCGGCATTGCGATCGACTTTTCTTTTGATAGCACACCTTGCGCGCCTACCTCGCCGTGACACGCCGCGCACGCAATCCGCGCTTTCGTATAGTGGCGGCGGTGAGAGAAATAGACGAAATCAGGAAGGCGGTATAGCCGGACCCACTCCACCGCCTTCCCGTCCTTCTGATGTTGCGCCAGCGCCGTGATAGCGGGACTGTCTTTCTTGACCGAGATGTGGCATCTCATGCAGAAATCCACCGGAGGCATCCCCGCCGCGTTCGCCGTGGCCGCGCTCCGGTGGCACTCCACGCACTTCAGCCCGATACTCACATGAGCGCGATGGCTGAAGGGCAACGGTTGCGCGGGCGAGGAGCCTACCGGCGGACTCGGCTCATTCTGCGCCATCGCGGCGCCACTCAGAATCAAATACAGGAGAATCATGGCAGCGAAAAAGCGACGAAAGAATCACCGGCGGGACTCTTCCACCGCCCGCCGCCGACGGCAACCGCCACATACTGCCTACCGTCAACCTCATACGTGCACGGCGTGGCATAGGCCCCGGTTTCCATCCGCGCCTCCCACAGCACCTTGCCGCCGCGCGAGTCAAATGCCCGGAACTTGTGGTCCTGCGTCGCGCCGATGAATACGAGTCCTCCCGCCGTGGCGATCGATCCTCCGAAGCTGGTCGTCCCAGTGGGCGGAATGCCGCGAGCCGTCAACTCCGGATGCTCCCCGAAGGAGACGCGCCACCGGAATTCACCGGTGTTCAAATCAACCGCCGTCAACCAGCCCCACGGCGGCTTCATCGACGGGTAGCCCTCTTCATCCAGCAACTGCGTGTAGCCCTGAAAATCGAAGGTGTACCCCGCGCCGGCCGCGGGCTTTTTCAGCGTCATCCAATTCACGCTCTCATTGCTGTTCGCGAATAGCACCCCGTTCTCCGCATCAATCGATCCTCCACCCCAATTCACCCCGCCATTGAATCCCGGATAGATCAGCGTCCCCTGAACACTCGGCGGCGTGTAGATATTCCCCGCCCGTAGTTTGCGGTAGCGCTCCAGAATATAAGCGCGCTTGGCGGGCGTGATGTCGGTGAGATCATCCTCTGACAGCCGCTGGCGGCTCAACGGCGGCGGCTTCACGGGAAACGGCTGCGTGCGCGAAAGAACCTCTCCGGGCACATCGGAAGCCGGCGCCGGACGCTCTTCAATAGGGAACAGCGGCTTTCCCGTCTCACGATCGAAGACGAACACAAACCCCATCTTCGATAGTTGCACCAGCGCGTCAACCGGCCGTCCGCCGCGCCGCAGAGTGACCAGCGAAGGCGCGGTCGGCAGATCGTAATCCCACACATCGTGATGAACCACCTGGTAATGCCACACCCGCCGCCCGGTCCTGGCATCGAGCGCCACCACCGAGTTGCCGAACAGGTTGTCGCCAATGCGGTCGCCGCCGTAGAAATCGAACGCCGGCGAGCCGGTGGCGAGAAACACCAGGCCGCGCCTGGCATCCAGCGTGAGGCCGCCCCAGACATTTGTCCCGCCGCTATACTTCCAGGAATCCCGGGACCACGTTTCATAGCCGAACTCTCCGGGGTGCGGAATCGTGTGGAAAATCCACTTTTGTTTCCCTGTCCTCACGTCAAACGCGCGAACGTGCCCCGGCGCCGACGGCCGCGGGCCTTCGCCCGTGGTCGAGCCAAGAATCAGCAGGTCCCCGTACACGACGCCCGGTGTCGTCACGTAGTAGGCAAGGCCGGTAATATCGCGGTCCAGGCCTTGCGTCAGGTCCACCTGCCCGTTGTCGCCGAACGTCCCATCGGGCTTTCCCGTAGCCGCGTCGAGCGAAACCAGCCGCGCGCGGTAGGTGAACAGTATCCGCTTCTCCTTGCCGCGCGACCAGTACGATACGCCCCGGCTCACCCCGCGCGGCCGGTCATCGTCCAACCCGGCAAACGGATCGTAGCTCCACAGTTTCTCCCCTGTGGCCGCGCGTAGGGCAATCACCTTCAATTGCGGGCTGGTGACGTACATCACGCCGTCCACCACAATCGGCGTGCACTGCATTTGCGTCGCCGGCCGTCCGGCCTTGTCGCCCGTGTGGAACGTCCAGGCCACCTTCAATTTGCGCACATTCCCCGCATGGATCTGCTTGAGAGGCGAATACCGGGTGGCGCCGGCGTCGCCGCCGTAGGCAGGCCAATCCGCGGCATTCGCCGCCGCAACCACGGTGAGCACAATCGTCAGGCGAAACATCCTGCCCATTGTTCTACAGGCAGGAGACCGGCCGCAATCTTCGGACCGCGGATTTCCCGAAGGGGTTGGAAGAACGGCGGGATGGGCGACTGGTGGGGCGGGCGCGGGTTGACGGTGCGGGAGAAGCCGGGTGGCTCTCATCTCTCTCATCTACTGTCTGAACCATTCGATTCCGTCGCGGGAGACGCGGCAGGCTCCATCCCTGCGGATTCCAGCGTGCGGCGCGGCGCTGTGGTATAACCAACCTCATTGATCCGGAAGAGGACTATGAAAATCAGAGGATTCACCGCCGGCGGCGCTCTATGCGCCGCGTTGTTGTTTGCAACCGCTCTCGCCGCCCAACAGGAGCGGATTTACAACACCGCGAAGCTGAAGTTGCAGTCGGGCAGGCAGATTTTCGGGGGGACCGTGCTGAGTTCGGATCCGGAGATCTATTGCGCGATGGCGAATGCCGGGTTCGACTATCTGTGGATCGAGATGCAGCACAGCCCGCTGACGTATCAGGATGTGGCGCACATGATCCGGGCCTGCAAGGGAGCGCCGGCGATCCCGTTTATCCGGGTGCCGGACGCGACGGAGGGAGACATTCAGAAGGCCGTGGACATCGGCGCGTTGGGGATCATCATTCCGATGGTCGAGTCCGTGGAAAAGGTAAGGAACGCGGTGAAGTTCGCCATGTATCCGCCGGTGGGGAAACGGAGCCAGGGGAACGGGCAGTATGGCGTGTTATGGGGCAGCGACTACCGCAAGACGGCGAACGGCAACATCATGATCGTGGCGATGATCGAATCGCCGGCGGGGACGGCGATCGCGCGGCAGATTGCGGACGTTCCGGGCGTGGACGTGGTGTTTGTGGCAAGCACGGACCTGGGAAGCTTTTCGGGACGCAAGCAAGGCGATCCGGAATACGAAGCCTACGTGACGAAGATCCACGACGTGGTGCTGCGGTCGGGATTGAAGCTGGGCGGACCACATGCGTGGAAGGACCGGCCGGGATTTACGTTTTTCCAATTGCCGGGTGAGGCGAGCCTGATCCGGACGGGCGCGCAGGTGGTGCTGGGCGGCGCGGCGATGGCGGGTGAGAAGAAAGGCGTGGCTCCGGTCGAAGGGTCGGAGCATCACAAATAGCCGCGATGCCTCGTGGGACAACCCGGGGCTCCATGTCCCGGCGCGCCGGACGATGCGTGCGCGGCCCCGGTAGTGTCTCGCGGCGCAGTGCCCCGCGGCGGAGTGTCGCCCGGACCGGATGTGGTGTAGGATGTCTGGAAAGGCACATGGAAGCGCGAACATTTCCCGGGGACGTTGTTTCGGCGGTTCTGGCGGGGGAATTGTGCGCGCCAGCGGGCCCGCTATCGAACGTGGTGTGCATCGCGTCCGGCCTCGGCATGCCTCATGTCACGGCGGGCCGAGAGGCGTGCCTGCGCCACCGGCGGGGCAACGGGCGCAACTTCTGGACAACAGTACCGCTTCCGCAACCTCGACTCTGACATGTGGGCCAAACTCCGGAAGTATAAGCGCTGGATCCTGCCGGGAGTGCTCCTGCTACAGGGGATTCTGCTGTTTTCCAGGCTGGATCTGCTGTCGCTGTGGGGTGATGAGCTGTTCACGCTGGAGACCGTGGCCAAGCCGGTGGGAGAGATGCTGGAAGTGCTGCGCGGAGACGTGCATCCGCCGCTCTACTACCTGTTGGTGCGCGGATGGGTTCAACTGCCGCTGCCAGGAGATTTGCCGGAGCGCATCCGGGCGTTTTCCGGGTTGTGCGTGCTGGCGGCGACGGTGATGCTGGACTTGTTCTGGCTGCGCAGGATCAAGACGTACAAGCGGATGCTGGTGCTGGCGCTGTGGACGGTTTCTCCGGCGGTGATTCTGTATGGGCGCATGGGGCGCTCCTATTCGATGCAGGCGGCGGTGGTGGTCCCGGCGCTGTACCTGATGTGGCGGTTGCGGGTGATGCCGGCGTGGGGCGCGATGGTGGCGGCGGCGGCGGGAACGCTGCTGACGCTGTATACGCACTATCTTCCCGGGATCGCGATCGCGTCGGCGTTCACGGCGGTGCTGCTGGTGGAGGCGGCGCGCGATGGGAAGTGGCGCGGTTTCGGGCTCTGGATGGGATCGCTGGCCATTGTGGCCGTAGGGTATGCTCCGTGGATTCTGACGCTCGGAAACTCGATAGCGAAGTGGGGCGAGGCGAGCGGGATCGCGGCGCGATACGCGGTATCGCCGGATCCATGGATAAGCCAGTTGGTGAAGGCAGCGTATACATTTGTGGCGCTGACATTCGGCGAATGCCTGCCGGTTTGGGCGGCGCCGCTTTGCGTGCTGGTGGTTCCGTTGCTCATAGTGATGCTGGCGCGGTTGCCGAGGAAGGGCGATGCATTCACGTGGCTGCTGCTGGTGTCGGCGGCGGTGGGGTATGTGGGGGCGGCGCGGTGGGTAAGCTATCCATTTATCGCGGCGCGGATGCTTTGGGTGCTGCCGTTCTTCTGGTTGTGGATGGCGACGAACACGGATGTGGCTCGGTGGCGGCGGTGGGCCTTGTACCTGCTGTTGTTCGCCGATGATGCATCGCTGCTGAGCTATTACCGGGTGGACAATTTCCTGAACAAGGGTTATGCGTCGCCGCTTCGGCGGATGGCGGCTTCGGTGCATGGCGGGATGGTGATTGCCGATACGTATAACACAGACTTCCGCACGTTCGCCTGGTATGTGGGAGAGGCGGCGGAGGTGCGGTTCGCGGATGTGTCGACGGCGGGACGGATTCGGGAAGAGGCGCGGACGCGGCCGGCGGTGTGGGTGCTGCGGAACACGCACGATATCTCTCCCGGGAAACTGGTGACGCAATTGGAGGCTGCCGTTTGCGAAGGGCGGCGGGTGACGCGTCATGAGTACCTGCCGTACGCAGCTTGGGAGAAGGACGTGATGCGGGTGATGGGGATCGCGGCGCCGCCGGCGTATTTTCTGGAGTTAACGGAATGCAGCCGGGAGTGAGTTCAGCGGTGGCCGGCGATTAGGAGGTAAGGCTGACGCTACAATTCGGGAGCCCCCGAGGAGTACAGTATTTCGCCGCCGCATGGCAAAGCCTCGTCTTTTCGATTGAGACGGCTGCCCGAGTATTCGTAGCCGTCCATGCGGGACGCGTCGACGAAGGTACGGTCCTCGATCTCTTGCGCCGGAGAGATGGCGCAGCGATGATCGATATCGTCAAGGCCGCCGGTTGGGGCAATCACTCGATCCGAGGGTTTATCCGCGGCACGGCGGAGGGATGGATCTGTTGCATGAACCGGCCTGGGTTTTGGGGACGTGGGGCAGGGATCAGGCGGGCGAGGAAACTCAAGAGGGGAAATTACTACGCGGCGCTCAATGCGGATATAATTACCGCAATATCGACAACCAGGGAGCCCCCACATGCGTGTTTTTGCACTGTTGTTCCTCTCGGCCTCCGGCGCCTTGGCGCAGACGCCTCGACGCAAATCCTCGGGCTGGTGACCGATTCCACGGGCGCGGTAATACCTGGAGCGGCTGTCACCGCGAAGCGAATGGAAACCGGTGACGTGCGGACCACCACTTCGAACGAAACGGGGAACTATATCTTTCCGCTTGTCGATTCCGGGACCTATGAGGTGAGTTGTATGGCGACCGGCTTCAAGTCGGAGGTGCGCCGGGGCGTACCCCTCGAGTTGAACCAGAAAGCGCGCATCGACTTCCAGATGCAGGTTGGTCAGGCCGCGGAAACCATCGAAGTGACCTCGGCCATCCCGCTGTTGAAGACAGAAGACGCGACGCTCGGCTCGGTGGTGGACCAGAAGCGCATCATCGAGTTGCCGTTGAACGGCCGCAACTTCGCCCAGGCGGCGACGCTCATGCCCGGGGTGGTCTATGGCTCGGCGCGCATGGGCGTGGACGGGAACCAGACCATCGGGACGCGCGCCATGCCAGGCCAGATTGTCGGGATTTCCGCCAATGGCCAGCGCGACGCGAACCAGAACATCACGCTGGACGGAGTCTCCGCCACGGACGGGTTCAAATCCGCCATGCTGTTTGTGCCGTCGCTCGAGGCAATTCAGGAGTTCAAAATCCAAAGCGCGGTCTACTCGGCCGAGTATGGAATGAACTCCGGCGCGCAAGCCAACGTCTCTATTCGAAGCGGCACAAACCAGTTCCATGGAGCGGCCTTTGAATTCCTCCGCAATGACGCGCTGGATGCCCGCGGGTTCTTCCTGGCCCCGAGCCAGCCCAAGAACAAGCTGAGGCGGAATCAGTTCGGGGGCGTGTTTTCCGGGCCGGTAAAGAAGGACCGGACATTCTTCCTGGTGAATTACGAGGGGCGCCGCGAGGTGCGCGCCACTCCCGCCCGGATGACGGTTCCCACGGTGGCGATGCGCAACGGGGATTTTTCCGAGATCATCCAGCCGGGAAATCGCTGGTATCCGCGCGACGCCAATCCCGCCGTCACGCGGGCCATCCGGCTACCGGGGGACTCGGCTCCGTTTCCGGGAAATGTAATTCCTCGCAGCCTTTTGAACCCTGTGTCTCTGAATATCCTGACGTCGAAAATCGGGAGCCCGCTGCCGGAAGGAGGCTTCATGCCCCTGCCCAATTTCGATGCGCAGGCGGCCGCCGCCAACTCCGTCATCAATTATGTAGGAACGGCCGACCAGGTTCTGAACTCAGACCAGGTACTGGGCCGCGTGGATCATCGCTTCAATGACAATCACCGGCTGTTTGCCCGCTACGTCATTGTTCCCTCGACGTGGATCAACGACCCGCTGATGCGGCCGGTTGGGTTCACTTCGGAATTCCGGGCGCAGAATATCGGAGTTGGCTATTCGTGGATGATCAGCCCTGTCGTGCTGAATGATCTGCGAGTGGGGTACAACCGCATTCGCGCCGACCAGGTTGGCTTGCAGACGGGCACGAACTTCACGCACCGCGATCTGGGACTTGACATGCGCGTCACGGGCGATGGGAATCGCACGCTCACGCCGCGGGAAGAAGGGTTGCCGAACATCAGCATCACCAGTTTCGCCTCCACCGGTTCGGGCAATGTTACTTTCAACACGAACGAAACATCGGAAGTGGCGGACTCGCTGGCCATCAACCACGGGCGGCACAATTTCAAATTCGGCGGACAGTGGCGCAATAGCCCGGTTGTGAACGCGGCGTCCAATCTGCCGCGCGGACAACTCACGTTTACGGGAAATATCGTGGGCATTCCGGATGCGATGGCGGCATTCATGCTTGGCATTCCGCTGAACGCCAACTCCGCCGAAGGCGTCCCGAACAACGACATTCACCAGCAGAAGTTCGGGCTTTACTGGCTGGACGACTACAAGGCTACTTCGCGGCTGACCATCAACTATGGCGTTCGCTGGGACTGGTTTGGGGCCGTTACGGACGTGGGCGGACGCATCCGGAATTTATCGTTCGCCGACAGCGACATGCGTACCATCAACGGGGTGCGCTATCCGATGCTGGTTCCGAATCCGCTGGTATCGCAGGCTCTGTACGACATCAACTGGAAGCAGATCATGCCGAGGTTAGGGATCGTTTACCGGCTTCACGACCGGACGGTGCTACGCCTGGGCTCAGGGCTGTTCTACTCTCCACAGCAGACGAACAACTTCAACATCCTGGGGTTGAATCCGCCGCTTTCGGGATCCACCGTCTTTCAGAACGACACGAACAAGCCGACCGCGACGATTCAGAATCCCTTTGCCGGCTCGCCGGCCGGGGGCGGCCCGGCGGCGATTGTGATGCTCGGCTATCTGAAGGCGGATCACGGCAACCGCTCGATGTATCTCAACAACAAGATCTGGCAATGGACGATGGAGATGGAGCGCAGTTTCGGACAGAATTTCGTGACGGGGATTGCGTATGTGGGGAGCGCGGGCTCGAACATCGACATGCCGGTAATGAACTTCAACAATCCGGATCCGGCGCCCGGCAGCGTACAGGCCCGGCGGCCAATTCAGTATTACGTCGATTCGGCCAACCCGGCCACGCTTCTCCCTCTCGGCACGGTAAGGAAGCTCGAATCGTGGACGAGTTCGAACTACCACGCGCTTCAGGCGCGCGCGGAGAAGCGATACTCCCGCGGGCTGACGTTTAATGCCTCCTTCAATTATCAGAAGGCGATGTCCATTGGCTACGGTGTGAACGAAGGCGGACCCTTCGGCAACTCATACACACAGGACCCTCGCAATCGCCTGGGCGACTACGGCCGCTCGCAGATCGATCAGCGGTTCCGCTTCGTCTTTTCGCATGTCTGGGACATTCCTTGGATGCGTGAGGCGAAGGGGCCGGCGGGATGGGTTCTCGGCGGCTGGGCCGTCAACGGAATCATCCAACTCACTTCGGGCCTGCCGGTGACGGTGTCCCAGACAGGCGATTCGCAGAATACCGGAGCATCCTCTTTTCAGAGGCCGCACATCGCCGCGGGCCAGAAGGTGGATCGCGCCTTCGACGGACGATCCATTGACCAGTGGTTCAACACGGCGGCGTTTGTGCGGTCGAAATGCGACGGGTGCGCGGGGGAGGGCATCTATCTGGGACCCAAAGGGTACGGCAACGCCGGAGTGTCGCTTTTCGATTCACCCGCCAACAAGACGTGGGACTTCGCTCTGTTCAAGGAATTCAAGCCGCGGGAGGGGCATCGCATCCAGATTCGCTGGGAGTCGTTCAACTTTCTGAATACGCCGCAGTTCAGTGCGCCATCGCGTTCGCTGGGCTCGGCGGATTTCGGGCGGATCACGTCCACCATCATCAACAACAGGGAGATGCAGTTCGGGCTGAAGTACCTCTTTTGAGAGACTCGCTCCTACAACGGAGCCTCGCCGGATGGGTGGATTCGCAAGCTCCTTCCCGCGCCGGGGGGCCGGCGGACCCTGTGCGGGCATTGAGCGCTGACCGTGGGGCCGGGGTTCTGCAACAATATGGACGTCAGCCAAAGTCCATGCGCCTGAATCTCCCAATTGTCATCAGCATTGCGTTGCCCGCGCTTTTCGCGCAGCCGTCGCTCGTAGAAAACACCGGCACGGCCAAAAACCCGGCGATCTCCGCCGATGGCCGCCTGGTTGCGTTCGTTGCCGATCGCGACGGATCAGGCATCGAACACCTCTGGGTGCGGCCGCTCGCCGGTGACGGCCCGCGCCAACTGACCACGGGCAAGCACAACGATCACGAACCGGCGTTCTCGCCTGACGGGCGGACACTGGCCTACGTAAGCGAAGCAAACGGCGGGGGAATCTACTTGATTCCGGCGGCAGGCGGGAAGCCGCGCCTGTTCGCGCAAGGCGGGCGCCGTCCGCGATTTTCGCCGGATGGCCGGCGGATCGCCTATTGGGTTGTGCGCCATTCGGGCTCCGGATTGTTCGAAGGCGATGTTGCGGGGAGAAAGAAGCGTCCGCTTCATGCGGGATTCCACTCGGCGAAGGATCCTGTCTGGTCGCCGGACGGTAAGCGCCTGATCTTCGCGGGGTGCAAGACGCCCTCGATGGAGAGTTGTGACTGGTGGGTGAGCGAGGGAGCGAGGGAGCCGGCGGCGACCGGCGCCGCGAGGATTTTCCGCGAACAGCACATGGATGGCCAGCCAAGCCCTGATCTCTGGCTTTCCAATGGAAACACGATCGTCTTCACGGCGAAGATCGGGGAGAACACGCGGCTGTGGACTTTCCGCATGGCCGCGGACCCGTGGCGCGCGGAGGGCAGCGCCCGGCGGTTGACGGCGGGCGAGCAGGATGAGCGCACGCCGGCGGCCGGCTCCGGCGGGAGAATCCTGTACGCCAGCCGCGCGGAGAACATCGACATCTGGAGCCTGCCTCTCGATGCCGATGACGCCACGCCGCGTGGCCCGCTGGAGCGGTTGACGAGCGACGCTTCCATTGACCAGAGGCCGAGCCTGTCGCGCGACGGCAAGAGGATCGCCTGGGAGACAAGCCGCGGCGGAAATTTCGAGGTTTGGGTGAAAGATCTGGTCTCGGGAAGAGAACGGGGCATTACCAGCGGTCCACTGAGAGAACACATGCCCGCGCTTTCACCAGACGGCGCGAAACTGGTCTACGACGCGCATGACGGTGAGAAGGTGACAATTTTCGAATCCCCCTTCGAGGGTGGAGAACCGGTCAAAATCAGCGAGGAGAACGTTGGCCAAGGGTCCTTTCAGTGGACCGGACAAGGCGACACGGTACTCCACTTTCACCGGGCGCCGCCGGGGACCGTGGGGCTGATGGACCTGGCGGACAAGAAACGCACGCTGCTGCTGCGGCACTCGAAGTTCAATCTGTCGATTGCGGATGCGCGCCTTTCTCCCGATGGAAACTGGATCGCGTTTCCCGTTCCTTTCGCGCCGCACCGTTTGCGGCTTGCCGTGGCGAGGGTTTCCGCGGCGGTCGGCAACGAGCAGAGTTGGACCTACGTGGCGCCGGAAAACATAAACACCTCCCAGCCGGAATGGTCGCCCAACGGCCGGTGGTTGTATTTTCTCTCCGACCGGACTGGCAGCCTCGCGGTTTGGGCCCAGCGTCTATCCGGTGAAAAGAAGCCCGAGGGCGCGCCGAAGGCTGTCCTCGAATTTCCGGATGCGAGCCTGACGATTGCGGAAATGCGGCCGCGCGATATCGGATTGACCCTCGCGCGGGATAAACTGGCTCTGGCGGCGGCGAAGTACAGTTGGACGATCTGGTCCGTGCGGCCTTAAGGAGAACACATGAGCACACTCACACGCCGGGAGTCGATGATGGCCTTCGCGGGGTTGGCGGAAACCCGGGGGCCGGTTTTTGATGCGCACGTCCATATCTGGGCAGCCGACAGCGCGAAGCATCCCATGGCGCCGGGGACCGATCGAGGGAAGATCCTTCCTCCGGTATTTACCGCGGAGGAGTTGTTGAAGCATGCGCGGCCCGCGGGCGTGACCATGGTCAACCTTGTTCAGATGACGTGGTATGGGTTGGACCACCGCTACATTCTGGACATGATCAAGAAATATCCGGGAACTTTCGTTGGGACGGGCATAGTTCCGGCGGTGACGGACGCCACGCTTCCCAGTCCGGACGCCACGATGATCGAGTTGTCCAAGGGGGGCATCCTCGCGTTCCGTCTCCTGGGAAAGCAGCCCGCGACAGGTCCGGGAGTACGTTGGATGGACCATCCAGGCTACGAGAAGATGTTTACGGCCGCCGCCGCTCACCAGCTGGCGCTGAGTTTCCTCATGGAGCCGCGTGACCTTCCGGAGTTGGACCGGATGTGCGCCATGCATCCGGAGGCTCCGGTGATCATCGACCATCTGTGCCGCATCGGCGCGGGGGGACCGGTCACCGATGAGGATGTGACGGCGCTGTGCCGGATGGCGCGCCATCAGCGCGTGATGGTGAAAATCGGCGCATTCTATGCGTTGGGCGCGAAGCGCGAGCCCTATACGGATCTGCTCCCGATGATCCGGCGGGTCGTTACCGCTTTCGGACCGGGGCGTTGCATGTGGGAAAGCGACTGCCCCTACCAGGTGCAGAAGCCGCACAACTACGCGGCATCGGTCGCGTTGATTCGAGATCATGCGGGTTTTCTCAGCGCCTCGGACAAAGAGCAGATCCTGTTTGGGACGGCGCACGGCTTTTTCAAGCAATCCAGGTAGAGGTGGAGAAGCTGTTTCCCCCTCCTCGCGTTCGTTGTACCCTGTAAGGGAGTTCGCCACCCTTGGCGGTTGATCACCACTCGAAATAAGGAGAGCCGGCGCTTGAAATGGTTTGACTACGTAGCTCCGCGCTCGCTTGGAGAAGCCTTCCAACACGTGGCTTCGCATCCCGGCGCGCGCTTCCTGGCCGGCGGCACGGATCTGCTCGTGCAGATGCGGGCCGGCCGCAAAGAAACTGATCTCGTCATCGACTTGAAGCACATCCCCGAATTGATGGAACTGCGCGATTCCTCCGAAGGCCTCACTTTGGGGGCGGCGGTTCCCTGCTGCGCCATCTATGGCGGCCTCGCCGTCAGCCGCGCCTATCCCGCCCTCGCCGAGGTGGCAGGCCTCATCGGCGGCACGCAGATCCAGGGCCGCGCCTCCATCGGCGGCAACCTCGCCAACGCCGCCCCCAGCGCCGATTCCATCCCGCTGCTCATCGCCCTCGGAGCCGTTTGCCGCATCGCCTCCGCTTCCGGCGAACGCGCCATGCCCGTCGAAGAGTTCTGCACTGCGCCGGGCGTCAATGCCCTTCACCCCGGTGAACTCCTGGTTTCTCTCCACATTCCCAAGTCCGGTCCCCGCGCCGCGGCCCAATACCTGCGCTTCATTCCGCGCAATGAAATGGATATCGCCGTCGCCGGCGCGGGCGTCAGCCTCGTCCTCGATAACGGAACCATTCGGTCCGCGCGCGTCGCCCTCTCTTCCGTCGCTCCCACTCCCTTGTTCGTGAAAACCGCCGGGGACGCTCTCGCCGGCAAACCAGCCGAACCGGAATCCCTCGGCGCCGCCGCCGAGCTTGCCCGCGAAGCTGCCCGCCCCATCACCGACATGCGCGGGACGGCCGATTACCGCCGCCACCTCTGCGCGGTCCTCACCCGGCGCGCCCTCGAAGCCGCGCTTGCCAAAGCCAAGGAGAACAACTGATATGCCGATGGCGAAAGTTCGCGTCCAAACCACCATCAACGGCGAAACCGCCGAATTTCTCTGCGAGCCCCGGCAAAGCCTCCTCGAGTGCCTGCGTGACATCCTCGGGCTCACTGGCACGAAGGAAGGCTGCAATGACGGTAACTGCGGCGCTTGCACCGTGCTCCTCGACGGCCGCGTCGTCAATTCCTGCCTTGTCCTCGGCGTCGAAGCCGAAGGCCATGCCGTCACCACCATCGAGGGCATCGCCCGCGGCAGCCGGCTCCATCCGCTCCAGCAGGCGTTCCTCGAAGACGCCGCTTTGCAGTGCGGTATCTGCACCCCCGGCTTCATCGTCGCCGCCAAGGCTTTACTTGATCAGGAACCCCATCCCTCCGAGGACCGCATCCGTCACTATCTCGCCAACAACCTCTGCCGCTGCACCGGCTACGACAAGATCGTTCGCGCCGTCCAACACGCGGCTTCGCAAATGGAGGAAGCAAAAGCATGAGCACCCCCGAATATTCCGTCATCGGAACGCGCCCCATCCGCCACGACGGCGCGGATAAAGTCACCGGCCGCGCGCTCTATGGCGGCGATTTCCAGATCGCCGGCCTCCTCCACGGCCACGTCCTGCGCAGCCCCCACGCGCATGCCCGCATTCTCCGCATCGACACCAGCAAGGCCGAAGCTTTCCCCGGCGTCAAGGCCGTCGTCACCGCGGCGGACTTTCCCCCAAGCGGCGAACGCCTCGTCGATCTTGGCGAAGGTGAAACCCCGCTCAGCTACATCCGCGGCAACGTCCTTGCCGCCGGCAAGGTTCTCTATAAAGGGCACGCCGTCGCGGCCGTCGCCGCCGTCAACGCGCACGTCGCCGAACAAGCCGCTTCCCTCATCGAGGTCGACTATGAGCCGCTTCCCTGCGTGCTCACCGCCCCGGAAGCCATGAAGGAAGGCGCGCCCATTCTCCACGACTCGCTCAAGACTAAGGAACTCGGCGAAAACAGCGGCCGCGTCAGCAACGTGGCCGAGCATTTCCGCCACGTCCTCGGCGACATCAGCCAGGGCTTCGGGCAGGCCGATGCCGTCATCGAACGCGAGTTCCACACCTCCACCGTCCATCAGGGCTACATCGAGCCGCACAACGCCACCGCCCTCTGGAACAACGACGGCCGCGTCCAGGTCTGGTGCAGCACCCAGGGGGCCTTCGTCGTCCGTGACACCATGGCCTGTATCCTCGATATCCCCGTTTCCCAGGTGAAAGTCACCCCCATGGAGATCGGCGGCGGATTTGGCGGCAAGATTCCGATCTACCTCGAGCCCGTCGCCGCCGTTCTCTCGAAGAAGTCCGGCCGCCCGGTGAAGATCATCATGCCGCGCAAGGATATCCTCGAGGGCACGGGGCCGACGCCCGGCTCCTATATCAAGGTCAAGATCGGAGCCTCGAAGGATGGCCGCATCACCGCCGCCCAGGCCTACCTCGCCTATGAGGCCGGAGCCTACCCCGGCGCCATGGTCGGAGCCGCGGCAATGTGCGTCTTTGCCGCCTACGACATCGCCAACGTCACCATCGATGGCTATGACGTGGTCGTCAACAAGCCGAGCACCGCCGCCTACCGCGCACCCGGAGCCACCAACGCCGCCTTCGCCACCGAAACCGTCATCGATGAGATCGCCGAAAAGCTCGGCCTCGACCCCATCGGCTTCCGCCTGAAAAATGCCGCCAGGGAAGGCACGCGCCGCGCCGATGGGCCGAAGTACCGCAGGATCGGCTGCGTCGAAGTCCTTGAGGCCATGAAGAGCCATCCCCACTACACGGCCCCTCTCGAAGGACCCAACCGCGGGCGGGGCGTGGCCATCGGCTTCTGGTTCAATGTCGGCCTCCCCTCGAGCGTCACCATCACCGTCAACTCCGATGGAGCCGTCAACCTCGTCGAAGGCTCCACCGACATCGGAGGCACCCGCACCTCCATCGCCATGCAGGCCGCCGAAGTCCTCGGCATCCCCGCCGAAAGCGTTCATCCCACGGTCGTCGATACCGACTCCGTCGGCTTCACCGCCGTCACCGGCGGCAGCCGCACCACCTTCGCCACCGGCATGGCCGCCT
>JAIXKK010000195.1 GCA_026954325.1 Bryobacterales bacterium
TCTTGTAGTGGAAGCAACCCCCGTTTCAGGATCATCTTGTATTGGACAATTCTGGGCCACCGCCCCATCTTTATCGGTAGTAAACTAACGGAAAAGCTCCATGCTGGTGCTCTGGGTATTTCTTGTGCTGTCCGGCTATTGTGCCGCCGCCGTGAACAAGCCGGCCCCGCGTCCGGACCCGAAGGTGCTTTCCGTGCATCCGTTCACGGTGCAGCGGGGGACGGGGCTCACGGTGACGGTGCGTGGCAGCGGTTTGCAGGGAGCGAGCGGGGTGTTTGCGGACGCCGCTCCTTTCCGCGTCGTGACCGAAGGAGTGGAGCCCGAACCGAAGGGGGAAGGGACCAGCAAGGTTGCGATCGACCTTGTCCGGATGCGGGTGGAAGTGGCGGCGGATGCCAAACCCGGCCGGTATCCGTTTCGCCTCGTTACACCGCAAGGCGTCTCGAACGCGATCCCGCTGTTTGTGAGCGAACTGCCGGTAACGGCTGAGCCCGAGGGCTCGCACGAATCTCCCGATACGGCGGTTGCCGTTCCCTCGGGCCGCCCCGCTCTCTTTGCGGGACGTTTGGGACATCGAGGCGAGACGGATTTTTACCGGGTCACGGCAAAGGCTGGGGAGACGTTGACGTTCCAGGTAATCTCCGGGCTGCAGATTGCCGCCGGAGGCTCGGGGTCGACGGTTCCGAACTTCGACCCCTCCCTCACTATCTATGAGACCGGGACAAGCTGGTTTGACTCCTCGCGCCTGAGGCGGATTGCGTACAACGACGAGCCAACGTGGGTCGTCGGCAAGCCCACCGATGCCTATCTGGTTCACCGCTTCGAGCGGGCAGGCGATTACCTGCTGCGCGTGGAGGCGTTCGCCGGGCAAGGCGGCCCTGATTACAGCTATCAACTGAAGGTTGTGCCGGGCGAGAGGCCCGAGGATCTTCCGCCCGCTTCCCGCGGTACGGACGACCGGGCATTTGCGCGCGCGCTGGGCGTGGACCGCTTGAATGAACTTGCGGCGCGCGGCGGTGATGCCGCGAAACATTCCTCCGTGGAGACATATCGCGCCGCCGCCGGGCCGGCGGATGCCGCGCCCCTGTTCAAACTGCCGGGGACCATCGAGGGTGCGATCGAGCGGCCTGGGGAGGTTCAGAGAGCACGCTTCCAACTGGATGGCCCGCGCGACATCGCGATTGAAGTGGAGACTCCCGGCGCCGCTCCTCCTTATTTCAACCCGGTTGTGCGGATGTTGAATGCGGCAGGCGAGGAAGTGGCGACGAACGTGTTTGCCGGGAAGGGCGCATGCAGCGGCGCCCTGACGAAATCGCTGCAGGCCAAGGCGATTGTTCCCATCCGCGAGGCCGGCGCCTACACGATAGAGGTCCGCGATGTGACCGCCGATTTCGGCGGCGCGGACTTCCGCTACCGGGTGCAGGTGCGGCCGCGGATTCCCCATGTCGGCAAGGTCCTCATGAATGCCGACCACGTCAATCTGGCGCGGGGAGAGGCCACGTCCATCCGCGTGGTTTTTGATCGCGAGGAAGGTTACCTGGGCGGAATCGCCGTCGCGGCGGAAGCGCTTCCGGCCGGGGTACAGGCACTGGTGGGCGCGGATTTCGAGGCCGAAAAAGATCCGCCCACATTTACCGGCAAGAGGGAGCGCTATGAGCCGCGCACCGAGCGCGCGGTGGTGGTGCTGTCCGCAGCGAAGGATGCCGCGCCCATGCCGCAACCGCGGATGATCCGCCTTGTCGCGCGTCCGGTCTCCGGGGGCAAACTCGGACCGGTTCTGGCAACCAAATCCATACCGTTGATGGTGATTTCGGGACAGTGAAACTCTTACTTACATTCCTCATTCTTCCTCTCGCCGTCGCGGCGGGGGAGCGGTTCGTGTCGTTGAAGACGGCGCCCGCCGAGGTTGTTCTGAGCGGGCCTCGCGCGACGCAGCAGTTTCTCGCCATTGCCACGGATGCCGCGGGCACGGAGCGGGATGTGACGGGGGAGTCGCAGTGGGTGGTTTCGAACCCGGCGCTGGCGTCTCTGGACGGCGCCCGGCTCAAAGCGGCCGCGGATGGCCGCCTCACGGTGACCGCGGCGTACTCGGGCCTGAAGGGGCAATCGAACGTGCGCATGGAAGGCACGCAGGTTCCGCGCCCGGTGGGTTTCACGCGCGAGATCACCGCCATCTTCACCAAGCGCGGCTGCAACAGCACAGCCTGCCACGGAGGGGTGAAGGGCAGGGGCGGATTCAAGCTGTCGAACAACGCGCTCTATCCGAAGGATGACTATGAATGGATCGTCAAGGGCGGCGGCTACCAGGTGCTCACAAATGAGGTGAAGGGTGAACGGATACCGCGCATTGACCTGAAGCATCCGGAGAACAGCCTGCTGTTGCGCAAGCCGGCGATGCAGACGCCGCACGGAGGCGGCAAGCGCCTGGAGGCGGATTCCGAGGACTACCGGACGATGATCGAGTGGATCCGGGCCGGGGCTCCCTACGGGGCGGGACAGGGAACACAGCCGCGGCTGGTGAACCTGGAAGTCTATCCCCCCATGGCCGTGATGCCGGATGCGGGGCGGCGCGGGCTATTGGTGACGGCGCGCTTCAGCGACGGCCATACCGAGGATTTCACGCACCAGGTGCTGTACACGTCGAACGATAGTGAAGTCGCCACGGTGAACGCGGACGGCATTATTTCGGCCAGGCGCAAGGGTGAAACAGCCATCCTGATCCGCGCCGCCGGGCACGTGGCCAGCGCGGGGGTGGGCGTCATCGGTCCCGTGATCGCGGATTATCCCGCCGTGCCGCGCGCGAACTTCATTGACGGCTATGTCTTCGCGAAGTTGAAGAAGTTCCAGATTGTCCCCTCGGGGCTTTCCTCGGATTCGGAGTTTCTGCGCCGGGTGTGTCTCGACCTGGCCGGCGCTCTGCCGCCGCCGAAACGCGCGCGGCAGTTCCTGGCGAGCAAGGACCCGAATAAGAGAGAGAAGGTGGTGGATGCGCTCATCGCTTCGCCGGAATTCGTCGATTACTGGACTTTCCGTTTCGCGGACATCTTCCGTGTGTCCATCTTCTCGAACGGCCTGTCGTCGAAATTTAGCGAGGGCTATTGGGAGTGGATCCGGAACAACGTCGAGACAAACCGCCCCTACGATGAGGTGGCGCGCGAGCGGATTTCGGCGGAAGGCTACAGCCCGGCTTCGCGGCATTTCCTTCCCTACAACCAGATTGGGCCGCCCGGAGAAGTGATGGCGGAAGAGGTGCGGGTGTTCTTCGGACGGCGCCTCGATTGCGCGCAGTGCCACAACCATCCCTATGAGAACTGGAGCCAGGATCAATTCTGGGGCATGGCCGCGTTCTTCTCGCGGCTGTTCAAGATGGGGCCGGTGGTGTTTGATCACCCGACAAACATGGACCTCAGTTCGAAGGATGTGGACGGGAAGATTGAACTGCTGCATCCGCGAACGAAGGCGGTAGTGAAGCCCGCGCTGCTCGATCATTCACCGCTCGAACCGGCGCCGGACGGGAACCCGAGGAAGGCGCTGGCGGCATGGATGACGGCGCAGCCGTATTTTGCCGAAGCCGCGGTGAACCGCATCTGGGGTCTCTTCTTTGCGCGCGGCATCGTGGAGCCCGTGGACGATTTCCGTTCCACCAATCCTCCGACGCATCCGGAGTTGCTGGCCGCGCTGGCTAAGGATTTCCGCGGCCATCATTACGACCTCCGCCATCTGATGAAGACCATCGTGATGTCGCGCACGTATCAGCTCTCCTATGTTCCGAACGCGACCAATCGCGAAGATGTGGTCAATTACTCGCGGTCGCTGCCTCGCGCGCTGGACGCGGAAGTGTTGCTCGACGCGGTGGCCGATGTGACGGGTGTGCCGGAGACGTTCCCGACCGCCGTAACGGAGGGATCATCGGTGGGCCAGGCTCCCGAGGGGACGCGCGCCGTTCAGTTGCGGGATCCTGATACGTTTTTCTCGCGGTTTCTGGAGATCTACGGGCGATCGAATCGCGGCGCGATTCCGGAGCGCAACGGGAAGCCGAACCTGAGCCAGGCGCTGCACATGCTGGCCGGCGATACCTATGCCGGCCGCCTGGGGGCGAACAACGGACGCCTGGCGCGGCTGCTTGCCTCGGGGGCTTCGGACACGGAGATTGTTGACGAATTTTACCTCGCCGCGCTGTCGCGATTGCCGGCGCCCGGGGAGAGAAACGAAATTCTGAATATCCTTTCACGCCGCGGCGGCCGTGAAGCCGGATTGAAGGAGTTTGTCTGGGCGTTACTCAGTTCGCGTGAGTTCGCGGAGAATCATTGAAGGAGGAGCTATGGGGCCACATCGAACTTCCCGGCGTGACTTTTTGAACGCCGGGTCCGCCGGCTTTCTGGGATTGACACTCAGCGGCTATCTGCGCGCCGCCGCCAACAATAAAGTTGCGGAAAAGGCGAAAGCGAATTCCGTGATCCTGTTCTGGCTCGAAGGCGGGCCCAGCCACATCGACACGTGGGATCCGAAGCCGAACAGCAACTTCAAGCCGATCTTGACAAATGTGGCCGGAATCCGGATCTCCGAACTGCTGCCGAAGATGGCCAGGCGCATGGACAAGTTCGCGCTGGTGCGCTCGATGCACACGCGCGGGACGGATCACCCGCAGGCCACGCATTACGCGATCACCGGTCATGAGATCAATCCGGCGATGCAGTTTCCGAGTTTCGGATCGATCATTACGAAGGAGATGGGTCCGCGAAACGCCGTGCCTCCTTACGTGCTGGCGCCGAAGTGGGACCGCAGCCGGCAGTACGAAGACTACTTCCGCGCGGCCTTTCTGGGCGGGGAGTACGACCCGATGTGCATCCCGGACCCGAGCAGGCCCGGATTCGCGGTGACGGATCTGAGCCTGCCGAAATCCGTGTCGAAGATGGCCGTGGAGAGCCGGTCGGCGTTTCTGAACGTGGTGGACAAGCACTACCGGGCATTGAATGAAACCGCGGAGCACACCAATATGGATGCCTACTCCGCGCAGGCCTGGAACATGATTCTGACGCCCGCCGTGCGGGATGCCTTCGATCTTTCCAAGGAATCGGAGAAGATGAAGGAGCGCTACGGCAAGGATTCCGTGGGGCAATCGTGCCTGCTGGCGCGCCGGTTGGTGGAGGCGGGGAGCCGCTTCGTCACCGCGGCCGGGTATCACGGCAATTCCTGGGATACGCACAGCGACAACGACAAAGGCCACAGGGACCGGCTGGCTCCTCCCCTGGACCGCACCCTGACCGCTCTTGTGGAGGACCTGGACGAACGGGGTCTGCTCGACACGACGCTGGTTGTGGCGATGGGCGAGTTCGGCCGCACGCCGGCGATCAACCCGAACCTGGGGAGGGACCACTGGCCGAACTGCTGGTCGCTGGCGCTCGCGGGCGGGGGAATCAAAGCGGGCCAGGTAGTGGGATCGAGTGATGACCACGGCTACAACGTGGCTGAGCGTGTGGTTTCCATGGGCGACCTCTACGCCACCGTGTACAAGGCGCTGGGAGTGGATTGGACGAAGGAGATCATGAGCCCCATCGGGCGGCCCATCAAGATCGCGAATTCGCTGGGGGATACCACCGGGGAACCCGTGAAGGAACTTCTCGCCTAGGGGTGGGCGAAGCCGCGGCGCCGAGTCTCAATTCCGGCGGGGATTCGCACGAGACCCGCGGCCCACACGGGAACCTGGCTCTTGCACGCCGTGCACGATTGAGCAGGCATAGTACCGGGTGCGGCTGGATGTGGCGGGGGCCGCGGAGTACTGATCGGGGAACCGCGAAGCGGCCGGCCGGCGCCATTCGCACGGACTGGCGTTAGCCGCGGGGCAGCTCCATCCGTTCATCAGATCTTAATTAACTTTTATAAATTTTTGACAGAAAAGGATATTCACGGCGATTATTCTGTTGACCGCGTTACACACCTGGATTAGAATTCCGCAGTGGGGGTGTGGCCAGTGAAAGACCAAGCGAAATCATTCTGTCTAACGATCCTGATGGGGCTGGCGGGCGCCGGTCTGTTGTACGGGCAGGCTCGCGACACCGCGTCCCTGTCCGGGACCGTGGCCGACGCCCAGGCCGCCGTCGTGCCGGGGGCACAGGTTACCTTGACCAATGTCGCAACGGGCCTGCTGCGCAATGTAACGGCCGACAACAACGGCGGATTTCTATTCCCGCTGCTGCCAGTGGGTTCTTATACCCTGACGGTTGAACAACCCGGGTTCCGGAAGTATGAGCATCGGGGCATCCTCTTGCAGGCCAATGAGAACATCCGCGTCGACGCCATCCTGGAGGTAGGCAACGTCCAGGAAAAGGTGACGGTGGAGGCGATGGCGCTGGCGGTGGATACCCGCTCGGCGACATTGAACACGACGGTGGACTCCAAGCGGGTGGTGGATCTGCCTCTGAACGGCCGCAACCCGGCGGACCTGGTGCTGCTGGCGCCTGGGGTGACCTCGTCGGCCGGCAACAACACCGGCAACACGGGCGATCAGTGGAGGCCGCATGGGCAGAAGCAGGTTGCCGTCAACGGCTCCCGCAATAATAACCTGCGGTACACTCTCGACGGCGGGACCAACATGGATGATCTCGAGAACGAGAACATGGAATTCCCGTTTCCCGACGCCGTGCAGGAGTTCAGCGCCCAGACCAGTAACATGGGCGTGGAACAAGGAGGCCAATCGGGCGGCGCCCTGAATGTGGTGACCAAGTCGGGGACCAACGAACTGCACGGAGACGCTTTCTGGTTTGTGCGCAACACCGCTCTGAACGCCACCAACTTCTTCTCCCGCCAGCAGGACAAGTTGAAGCGGAACCAGTTCGGCTTCACCCTGGGCGGCCCGCTTATCAAGAATAAACTCTTCGCGTTCGCGGGTTACCAGAAGCTGATGATCCGCCAGGCGTCCGGCAACAACCGCAACCTGACCCTGACAGCCGCGGAGAGGCAGGGCAATTTTTCGGGCAACTCCATCCAATTGTTTGATCCGTTGAGCCCCGGGCAGCGGTTCCCGAACAACACCATTCCCTCCAGCCGCTTTTCCAAGGCGGCGGTGAAGTTGCTGTCATACTCGCCGCTGCCGGAACCGGACGGCTTCGTGTATTACACGATCGCCCAGCCGGATAACGGACTGCAGGGCATCGGCAAACTCGATTACTTACTCGGGACCAAGCACACGTTCGTTTTTCGGATCTTCGAGAGCGACAGCAATCAGCCCTTCCACTCGCCGGCGGACAATATTCAGGCGGCACGGTATTCCGGCTACCAGGACGGGCGCAGCGCCACCTTGGGACACACCTACGTCATGAACGCGACCACCGTGGTGCACACGCAGATCACCGGCGCCCATCAACTCGCCAATATCGCCACGGATTTCCCCATCACCACCGCCGACCTGGGGGTTAAGCTGACGCCGATGGGCAACCACATCGACATCTCGATGACGCAAAGCGGAGTATCGTTCAACCAGCCCTTGCACAGCATCCGGTTCGGCAGGGGCAGCATCGAGTTACAGCAGGACTGGAACAAATCCAAGGGCAGCCACAACCTGGTGTGGGGCATGAACGTGGTTCGCAAACGCTTCAACAACCACACGCTGTTTCACAGTTCGGGCCAGTTTCAGTTTGACGGCCACGTCACCGGGTACGGCAACCTGAGCGGCTTCGACAGGGCCGACTTTTTAATAGGCGGCTTCTCCTATTTCACACAGAACAGCGGCGAGTTCGAGGAGCGCCGCGGGACCCAGACCGGATGGTTTTTCGGGGACACGTGGAAGGTGCGCCCCGGCTTGACCCTGAACTTCGGAATCCGCTACGAACCTTACGGGCTGTTCGCTGACCTGATGGACCGCAATCAGACTTTCGACCTGGCCGCCAACCGTGCGGGCATACGTTCAAAGATATATAAGAACGCGCTGCCGGGCCTCTTCTATCACGGCGATGCCAAACCGGCGGGCTATGGCGGCGGCAACACGTTCGGCAAGACGGTGACGGACCCGGACTGGAATAACCTGGCTCCGAGGATCGGGTTCGCCTGGGATCCGTTCAAGAACGGCAAGTCCAGCGTGCGCGGCGGCTACGCGATTTTCTACGACACGCCGCCGATCAACTCCCAGAACGACGCCAACAACGTAACGCCCTTCAGCTACAGCGTGGAGTATACCGACGGGTCGTTCGACAACCCATTCCTGGGGCGCGAGTCCATGAACATCTTTCCCGTGCCCGCCAATAACCACGACGTGCCGTTTCCGACGCCGCTGTTTACCATGGTGCTGGACAAGAAGTTCATCACGTCCTATTCGCAGAACTGGAGCCTGACGGTGGAACGCGAGGTGCTGCCCAACACGCTCATGCGTATTGGCTACGTGGGAACCAAGGGCACACACCTGTACGCAATGTGGGACCAGAACGCTCCGATCTACGACCAGAAGCTGACCCTGTCGCAAAACAGGGCGACGGTGGACGAGCGCCGCCCGATTGTTGATTTCCAGACCATTAACAGGTGGATGCACGGTTTGAACTCCGGTTACCACGCGCTGCAGGTATCCGCGGACAAGCGCTACAGCCGGGGATTCACGGTGAGCGCCATCTACACCTGGTCGCATAACCTGGATTACGTCTCGAGGCAATCGTGGGGCGGCGCCTTCGGCATTAACAATCCGTGGAATTTCTTCTTCTCGCGCGGCAATTCGGACTATACGCGGCAGCACCGGTTTGTCACCAGTTTCGTGTGGGATCTGCCGGGATTGCGGAGAGGGTCGGTGGCGGATGCGATTCTGGGCAGTTGGCGGTTGGGGGGCATTCTCACGCTGCAGGCGGGACGGCCTTTCAGCGTAGGCGCAACCAACAACCCGATGGCGGGGGCGGGTTCGGCGCGGGCGGACCTGGTGGGAGCGGGCTATCCCGTGCTTGACCCCGGGCGCTCGAAAGGCGAGAAATTGGCGGCGTACTTCGACAAGTCGCGGTTTGTGAATCCCGCCCCCGGCACCTATGGCACGCTGGGGCGGAACACGCTCTTCGGCCCCGGTTACGCCAATACGGATGTGTCTCTGATCAAAGGATGGCGGCTGCCGGCCTTGCGCGAGGCCGGGCGGGTGGAATACCGCTTCGAGGCATTCAACCTGTTTAACGCGACCCACCTGGGTATTCCGGTGACTGGAATGACGAACCCCAACTTCGGCAGGATTCTGGGGACGGACGGTGACCCGCGAATCCTTCAGATGGCGCTCAAGTTGTTCTGGTGAGGGGAGCGGGTTCGCCGCTCAGCTCAAATCCGACAAGTATTCCAGCGCGCCATCGCTATCGCCGATGTGGTCCACGGGGACGCCGATGCGGTCGAGGAGGGCGACGAAGAGATTCGCCATGGGGGTTTCGGCGCGGTATTTGATGTGGCGGCCGGGCTTGAGGGCTCCATTGCCCGCGCCTACAAGCAGGAGGGGAAGGTCGTTGTGGGTGTGGCGGTTGCCGTCGGCGAGGCCGCTGCCGTAGAGGATCATCGAGCTATCGAGGAGCGAGCCATCCCCATCGGGTGTGTTCTTCAGCGTCTCGACCCACAAGGCGAACTGCTCCACGTGGAAGCGGTTAATCCGGCGCACCTTTTCGATCATCTCCGGGTTGTTGCGGTGATGGGTGAGGGGGTGGTGGGCGTCGGAGATGCCGATTTCGCGGTAGGCGCGCGTGCTTCCCTCGCGGCCCATCATGTGGGTGATGACGCGGGTGGCGTCCATCCGGAAGGCGACGGTCATGAGGTCGAACATGAGCTTGGAATGCTCGCGGTAGTCCAGTGGCACGCCTCCGGGCTTGGCGAATGGCGGGGGAATTCTCCGTGAGTCCTTTTCGTTGGCCTCGATTCGCTTTTCGATCTCGCGCACCGAATAGAGATACTCATCGAGCTTTCGTTTGTCGGTGGCGCCGAGAGAAGTTTGGAGCGATTGCGTCTGGTCCACGACGGAATCGAGAATACTCTTCCGCATCTGCCGGCGGATGGCGCGTGACTTTGCGTCATCGTCATCGTCGCCCGTGCCGAAGAGGCGTTCGAAGACGACGCGCGGATTGATTTCGGGCGGGAGCGGGGAATTCTCCGTTCGCCAGGCGAGGTTGTTCGAGTAGGCGCAGCTATAGCCGGAATCGCAGTTACCCACGAGGCGGCCGTCCTCGAGGCCGAGTTCCATGGAGGCGAACTTCGTGGCAGCGCCGATTTTCTTCGCGGCCACCTGGTCGATGGAAATGCCGATGCTGATGTCGGCCCCGGCGGTCTTCCGGGGGTGCATGCCGGTGAGGAAGCTGGACGCCGCGCGGGCGTGGTCACCGGGACCGTCGCCGAGGGCGCGTCCGCCGTTCTGCGTAAGTCCGGTCAGCACGAGGGACTGCCCGCGGTGGGCTTCCATGGGCTCCATCACGCTCTTCATGGAGAAGCCGGAGCCTTCCTCATCCGGAACCCATTCGGGCATGATGATGCCGTTGGGGACGTAGACAAAGGCCATGCGCGTGGGAGACTTGGCGGCGGCTCGCGCCGGGGCCGCGAAGGCGGGAGTCATCGAGTCGAGCAGGGGCAGCCCGATAGCCGCTCCCAGACCACGCAAGAACATTCTTCGATCGAGATGTTTGCCGGTAATCATTACAGTCAACCCTCTACAATGCGTACACAGCTTA
>JAIXKK010000121.1 GCA_026954325.1 Bryobacterales bacterium
TCCGCCCGAACCCAGGCCAACCTCCGCAACGAACTCAAGGATACCGTCAAGCAGGCCGAAGAAGAAGCGAAATCCGCCGCCGGAGCCATTCAGGATATGCTCAACCAGTTCAGAAAGTAGTCAGAACCGAACAATTCGCTCTGTTTTCCTGAAATCTTGCGCCCGAAGTGTCCCTTCTCCAGTCAATGCGTCATCGCGTACACGATGTAATTCACCCCAATCCGGTACGCCGGCGAGGCATACTTCTCCGGATACGCCGGGTAGTCCGCCCACTCCCAGGCATCCCCCAGATCCATGTTGTGGCAAATGGCCACCACCAACCGCCCCTTCTCATCGAATATCCCCCGCCACTTCGGCTCAATACCGTCCCGTTCGTACGTCCTTCCCGACCGCAAATATTGAATCCCGGGCACCTGCACTCGCTGGTCCAGGTCGTAGATCACGTGAAAAATCGCCTCGCCGCTCTCCAGGTCCACCACCGGCCGGTCCGGAAACACACGCGCCATGCTTTCCATGAACACCTCCCACTCGTAAGTCCCGTGGAAGTCATCCACCATCAGGAAACCGCCGTGGTCCAGGTAGTCCCGCAGTTTCTTCGCCTGCTCCTCCGCCAAACCCCAGTGGCCCACCTCCACGGCATAGATCCACGGCCAGTTGTAGATCTCATTGCCCTCCAGGTCCACCACCTGCTCGACGGAACGCGTGTGCAGCCGCGTCAGCCTTCGTACTCCCTGCACAAACTGCCGGTCCGCCTTCGGATAGTCCGTCGTCCAACTCGACCGGCGCCGGCGGTAGCCGCCCTGAAAACCCGGATACCGCAGCCGCGCAAACGCCCACTCCGTCTTCTCTCCCGCATCCGCGGGCATCGGGGCAGGATCCTCTTCCTCGAACCCCCCGTACCCCCGATACCGCCGCTGGCCGTAAATCGCCGCGGCCACCAGCAACCCGATCGCGACAAGAAAAAGCATCCGCCGGGGCACGCTCCCGAATGTACTCGACCCAACCCCCGGCTGCAACCCCCTCTTTCAAAACCCCTTTCAAAACCTCTGCGCCCTCCGCGCCTCTGCGCGAAACTCAACCCCCCAGCTTCCACCGCGCTTGCCGCAACTGCGCCCGCGGCGATCCCGCCTGCAATTCGTACCACACGGTCAGCAACTCCCCATCCGCCAACTCCACGGTCGACGGATATCCCAGGTCGCCGCTCATCCCGTCACTCGAAATCGTCAAAGCAGCCCCCCATGTGCGCCCGTGGTCCGTGCTCACCCGCGCCTGGTTGCCATATGGCTTCCGCCGGTAGCCGTACGTCATCACCAGCCGCCCGTCCCGCAATCGCAGCAGGTGCGCCGGCAGCCCCCACACCCCGATCGGATGCGGCGTCGTCCACGTCCTGCCCCCGTCACTCGACTCGCATTGCAGCGTCTCCCCCGCGTTCACTACGTTATGGTTCCGGATCTGTACCAGAATCCGCCCATCCGCCGCTTCCACCGCATGCAGTTCGTGATAGTTCTCGAAACTGTCCCCCGGCCGCGTCGGAAGGTCCGCAAGCCAGTTCCACGTCACCCCGTCATCCCTCGATTCCGCCACCCCGGTCTTCGTCTCCCGGTCCCACAGCCGCTTGCCCGCATATAGAATCCGCCCGTCCCGCAACGCCACCGGACCGTGCGGGCTGTTCACCGGAACCCGGTACGGAGCCGACCACGTCATCCCTCCATCCGCCGAGCGCAGCATCCACGTGCCCAGCATCTCCTTCTGCTGCTCCCGCGTCACCCGCCCGTCCGCCGCCTTCCACCGCTCCAGCCGTCCCGGAGCCCAGTTCACGGCTTTCTCGAGAACCGGCACGTAGGCGAGCGAAGTGAACGTGGTCACCAGCAGCGCCCCCTTCGGCGTCTCCAGTATTCCCGCGTCCCGGTCGTCAATTGCCGTGTCCATCAGCACTTCCGGCCATGTCCAGGTCTCGCCGTCATCCCTCGACCGCATCAACTCCACCCGCCCGAACGGACACACGTGGCCATCCCGCCCCCCGGACCATACCGTCAGCAGTTCTCCGCCGCTTCTCCTGGCCACCGTCGGCCAGCCATGATAGTAGTTATGGTCCGGGCTGATCGTTCGCATCGATCGCACCGTCGCTCCGGCTTCACCCGCCGCCCGCCGCGCCCCGGCCAGCGTACCACCAGCTATAGTCATGAATCCGCGTCTTGTCATACCCATTGCGCTGTAGCTTATCCCCTATCCCGCTCTCCCCGCAACCTCCCCTCTCCCCCCTATTGACTTCCACAACATTTCAGATAGAATTTGTTAGGATCTGTATTCTCAAACGGGAGTGGTGTCTCATGTTCAAAACAAAAAAAACAAAGATTGATCCGGACCTGACCGCCCGTATCTATACCAGCAGCGAAGTCGCTCGCCTCGGAGGGGTTAGCCTGCGCCAGCTCCAGTGGTGGGACGAACGGAAAGTGGTCTCCCCCCGGCATGAAGGCCACAAGCGAATCTACTCGAACGAGGAGGTCGTCGAAATCACCGTCATCGCCGAACTCCGCAGAAAAGGCTTCTCCCTCCAGAAAATCCGCCGCGTCCTCCGCTTCCTCCAAAAAGAAATGGGCCGCCGCCTCCACGATGTCCTCGCCACGGAATCGGATCTCCACCTCGTCACCGACGGTAAGTCCATCTACCTCGAAGACTCCAATGACCGCATCATCGATATCCTGAAAAACGCCCGCCAACCCATGTTCCTCGTCTGCGTTACTGACCAGATCCGGCGCATCAACGCCAACCTGCGGCCCACCGCTCCCAGGAAGCCCGCCCGCTCGGAGAGCGTCTCCTCCCCGGCCCGGCGCTCCAAAGCCGTGTAGCTTCTCAGGCGGAGAGTCCGGAAATCCGTGCGATATACTCAAACTAGGGCTGGGAGGCCCCATCGGTGGCGGATACCCGACGTGTCGTCCTGATTCTTCTGTCCCTCATCCTGGCGGGCACTTTCCTGGGTGGTGTGTTCGGCCCCGGTGTCGCCGGCGTTTCCGCCGCCACCGGCGATGAGGATGAAATCAACGCCAGTCTCAAAGCCTTTACCAGGCTCTACCATGTGGTCGAGGTGAACAGCGCCGATAAACTCAATCCCGACAAGGCAATCTACAAAGGCGCCATCCCGGGGATGCTCCATACTCTCGATCCCCACTCCTCCTTCTTTGACCCTCGTGATTTCCAACTCCTGCGCGAAGATCAGCGCGGAACCTATTTCGGCGTCGGTATGTCCGTTTCCGAGCGCAATCACCGTACCATCATCATTGCCCCCTTCCCCGGTTCTCCTGCCTACAAAGCAGGCCTCCGTCCCGGCGACGTCATTCTCGAAGTCAACGGTAAGCGCACCGATAACCTCTCCAGCACCGAAGTGGCCGACCTGCTGAAGGGACCTCGCGGCACCCTCGTCAAGGTCTCCGTCGGCCGCGAGGGCGTCGACAAACCCCTGGTTTTCGACATCATCCGCGACGAGATTCCACGCAAGAGCGTGGAGTCCGCCTTCTGGATCAAACCGGGAATCGCTCACCTCGATATTCAATCGTTCAACGAAAACACCAGCCGCGAAGTCGAAGAAAACCTCCACGCCCTCGGAGAAGACAACATCAAAGGTCTTATCCTGGACTTGCGCAACAATCCTGGCGGTCTCCTCAACGAAGGCGTCGCTGTCGCCGGACGGTTCCTCCGCAAGGGTCAACTCGTCGTCTCCCACCGTGGACGCGCCTCCGCCGAAAAGCCCTACTACGCCACCCGCGGCAACGGCGGCCACAACTACCCCATCGTCGTTGTCGTCAACCGCTACTCCGCCTCCGCCGCCGAAATCGTCTCCGGAGCCCTTCAGGACCACGACCGCGCCTGGATCCTTGGTGAAAACACCTTCGGCAAGGGTCTGGTCCAGACGGTTTACCCCCTCGTCGAAAACACCGGTCTCGCCCTCACCACCGCCAAATACTACACCCCCAGCGGCCGCTGCATCCAGCGCGACTACTCTCGAGGTTCTTTCCTCGATTACTACTACAAACGTGACACCAACACCCAGAATCCCCTCGACGTGAAGATGACCGACAGCGGCCGTACCGTTTACGGCGGCGGCGGCATTTCCCCGGACGAAAAATTCGTCGGAGCCAAGCTCAACCGCTTCCAAAGCGAAATGTTCCGCCGCTTCGCCTTCTTCAACTACTCCCGCTTCTACTTCGCCCACCACGACACCAAAATGGCCAAGTCCTGGGTGCCCGATGAGGACACACTCAATGACTTCCATGGATTCCTGCTGAAGGAAACCATCTCCTTCAGCGAAGGGGAATTCGCTGAAAACCGCGACTGGCTGAAGCAGCAGATCCGCCGCGAACTGTTCATCACGGCCTTCAATCAGGAAGAGTCCCGGCGCATCACCGTGGAAACGGACCCCGAGGTCCTCAAAGCCGTCGAGTCCATGTCAAACGCCCGCGCCCTGCTCGAATCCGCGAAGAAACTGGTCGTTCAGCGCTAGCGTTGGTTACACTGGGGTTTGACAAAATCCCCGCAAATTATTGTTCTCGATACCGGTGGCCAATACTGCCACCTCATTGCGCGAAAAGTACGTGAATTCGGCGTCTACGCTGAAGTTCGACCCTCGGAAACACCGGCCTCCCAGCTTGCCGGAGCCCGCGGCCTCATCATCTCCGGCGGCCCTTCGAGCGTCTACGAGCCCGGCAGCCCCACCGTCGATCCCGCCATCTTCGACCTGAATGCCGCCACCCTCGGCATCTGCTACGGCCAGCAGTTGATGGCCTACCTCCTCGGCGGTAATGTGAAGCGCGGCGACAAGGGCGAATACGGCCTCGCCTTCCTCGACGTCACCACCCCCCAAACGCTGCTTGATGGAGTCAACAGCCACCAGCAGGTCTGGATGAGTCATCGCGACACCGTCCTCGCCGTTCCTCCAGGCTTCACCGCGCTCGGCGCCACCGGCGCCTGCGCCATCGCCGCCATGGCCGACCCCTCCCGGAAGCTGTATGCCGTCCAGTTCCACCCCGAAGTGGCCCATACGCACCCCGGCAGGCAGATCCTCCACAACTTCCTCTTCACCATCTGCGGCTGCGTCCAGGACTGGGACCCCAGCGGGCGCATCCCCGTCGTCGAGGAGCAGATCCGCCAGGCCGCCGCCGGCCGCAAGGTCTTCTTCTTCGTCAGCGGCGGCGTCGATTCCACCGTCGCCTACACCCTCTGCCTCCGCGCCCTCGACCCCGGCCAGGTCCACGGAGCCTACGTCGACACCGGCATGATGCGCGAGAACGAAACCGAATTCGTCCGCGCCAACTTCTCGAAACTCGGTGCCAGGCACTTCACCGTCGTCGACGCCCGCCGGGAGTTCCTCGCCGCTCTCGAAGGCGTCACCGGCCCCGAAGAGAAGCGCCACGCCATCGGCGGGCAGTTCCTCGCCGTCCAGGATCGCATCCTCCAATCCGGCCACTACCTCGACGCCGATTGGATCCTCGGCCAGGGCACCATCTATCCCGACACCATCGAATCCGGCGGCGCCGCCAAGGCCGACAAGATCAAGACCCATCACAACCGCGTCGAGGGCATCCAGCGCCTCATCGACGCCGGCCGCATCATCGAGCCCCTCAGCTCCTTCTATAAAGATGAAGTCCGCGAGATCGGCCGCGAACTCGGCATCGACGAGGAGCTCCTCGAACGCCACCCCTTCCCTGGCCCCGGCCTTGCCATCCGCTGCCTCTGCGGGAACGACTCCGCCGCGGCCAGGCAAATCGGCGAGGGCTACCTTCTCCCGGTGCATTCCGTCGGAGTGCAGGGCGACTCCCGTACTTACCGCCCCGCCCTCGCCCTCGACGGCATGCCGTCCGGCGAGCACGCCGCCACTGAGTTGATCAACCGCATCTCCGGCATCAATCGCGTCGTAGCCGCCGCCGCTTCCCACGCTCCGCTCGGCTCCCTGCGCAGCGCGCCCGCCTACATCACCGAAGAACGGCTCGCCCATCTGCGCCGCGTCGATGCCATTGTCCGCCGCCTCTCTCATCAAAGCGGCTTCGACAAGACCATCTGGCAGTTCCCGGTAGTCGTGATTCCAGTGGGAGTCGAGGGCAGGCCCGACAGCGTCGTCCTCCGCCCGGTGGATTCCGTCGACGGCATGACCGCGCGGGCGGTCATCATGCCCGCCGCGCTCCTGAAACAGATGACCGAAGAGTTGTTACAAGTGGAAGGAATCTGCGCGGTCTTCTACGACCTCACTCACAAGCCGCCGGCAACCATCGAATGGGAGTGACTCTCCACCGACACGCGGCTCCCGGATTGCGACTTCTCCACGCGAATCCGTGAGGGCAGCCGTTCCCCCAACTCGGCGACGTGTGAAATGACGCCTACCATACGGTTTCCGGAGGTCAATGTCTCGATCGCCGCAATCGCCGTCTCGAGCGACTCGGCGTCCAGCGACGAGATGCCTTCATCAATAAACAGGGAATCCAGACGGGAGCGCGCGCGCTCGTCCGATGACATGGCGGTGAGTCCTTCGGAGAGGGCCAATGCTAGGGCTAGCGAGGCTAGGAAGGACTCGCCGCCACTAAGTGTCTTGACGCTCCGCGTCTCGCTCGCGTTCCAGTGGTCCACCACGAAGAACTCGTTGCTGTCTTCACTCAAGGTCAGAGTGTACTGCCCGCGGCTCAGCCCGAAAAGCTGATTCGAGGCCTCGCTTGCCAGCCTGCCGAGCGCCGCCCTCTGCACGTAGGCGATGAACTCATTCGCCGCCAGCAGCTTCCCCAGTTGGTGATAGACCAGCGCCTCCGCCCGCAGTCCGGCAATCTCCTCGCGCATGCGCCGCGACTCACTGATACGCTGCCGCAACTGCGCGATGTTCGCCTCCACGGTAGCGACCTTCGCCTGCAAAGCGTTCGCCATCGCTCCCACGGACCGTAACGCCGCTTGCACGTACGCCAGTTCCTCGGCGCCCTGCGCCAACTCGAGCAACTGCGCCCGCAGCGTCGCCGCTAGCTCCTTGGCCTTCGCCCTTGTCCGGTCGATCTGCGTCTCCTTCTCGCTGATCGTGTTCTCGAGCGAAAGCCGGCGTGTCTTGTGCTCCATCGCCGCGGTGGTGACCCTCTGCCGCTGGTTCATGGCGTCCAGCCGCTGCCGCTCCAATTCCTGCCGTAGGCGCTTTGCCTGGTTCTGCTCCTCGAGCGACGCCTCGAGTTCACTCAACGGCAGCGGAGCCCAATTGGGAAACTGTTGCAGCCCGGCGGCAGCCTCCCGCAGCTTCTCCTGCGCCCGCTTGATCTCGGCATCGATGGATGCCACCTGCTGCGCGAAAAGCTGCAACTGCTGTTCCCCCGCTTGCGCCTTGCGTTCAGCCGCCGCCTCGGCGGACTGCGCCTCCTGCGACAGGCGCAAGAGATCGCTGTTCGCCTTCTCCAACGCCCCCACGCCCTCGAGCCGCGCTTCCAACTCTTCCGCCGTCCCCGCCGCCTGGCTCCGCGCGTCCGCCAGTTGATCAGCCGCCCGCTGCCACGCCGTCTGCGCCGCCCGCGCCGCTTGCAGCCGCTTCCGCGCTTCATCTAAAGCAGCCACCGGAGCCGCCTCCGGCACTTTGAAGATCGTCTGCTCGCACACAGGACATTGGTCCCCCGCCTTCACATGCCGCCGGATCTCACCGGCGGCGTGCAGCGTCTGCAAGTACTCCAAAGCCCCCTCTGCCTCGGCCACGGCGGAGTGCACGGCCTCCTTCGCAGCCAGCCCCGCCATCGCCGCCTCGGCCTTGCGGAGCTTTTCGAGCCGCGCGCGGATTAGATCACCCGAACCATGCGCCTTGCGGAAGTCCTCGAGCGCCTGTTGAGCCTCCCCGGCCTTTCGCTGCGCCTCCCCGCGCGCCTGCCGGGCGGCTTCGAGTGACTCCGCCGCCTTCCTTGCTTCCACTTCCAACTGCGGCAACGAGGCGGCCTTCGCCTGCCGGTCCTTGCGCCTGGCCGCCAGTTCTACTTGCAAGCTCGCCTGCTGTTTGGCCGGCGGCACAGCCTGAGTCAACTCCGACCACGCTGCTTCGTCATAGCCCGCGGCCTCGAGCCGCGCCTCCAGATCCTCGAGCTTCCGCTCGCATTCGGCCAGGGTCTTCTCCGATGCCGCGCTGCCTGCCTCCGCCTCCTTCAACTCCGTTCGCGCCTTGGCCAAGGCCGCGTCTGCTTGCTCGCCCTCCGTTCGGACCTGCTTCAATTCCTGCGCCACCGGAAGGATCGACTCCAGCCGTTGCCGTTCCTTCTCCTGAGCCGCCCGTTGATCCATCAACTCCTGCCGCTGCGCCTCCAGCTTCTCCAGATTCTCCTGGGTAGCGTCCGCATAGGTGGTTTCAAGTTGCTGCCCGAAGGCATCGGCCTTTATCCGCAATGCCTTGTCCCGCTCATTCGCCGCACGCATCATCCGCTCATACACGCGCAGCCCCAGCAGGTCCTTGAGAATCTCCGTGCGCTGCTTTGGATCTCCCCGCAGAAACTTGTCAAACTCCCCTTGCGGCAGAATCACTGACCTCGTGAAGCCATCGAAATCGAGCCCCAGAATCCCTTGGATGCGCTCGCCGATCTCCTTCACACTGCCCGCCACCGAGTTCCATTCCTCGCCCGTCTGCTCCTCCAGCAGGATATTCGTCACGCTCGCTTTGCCCGTCTTACGTGTGCGGGCGACCCTGTAGCGCTTGCCTCCGGCTTCGAACTCGAAGGTCACCTTCACCGTGTTCTGCCCGAGGCTTACCAACCGCGGTATCTCCTTCTCGCCGATGCGCGGAGTGCAGCCGAACAGGCCATACAGCATCGCGTCCAGGATGGAGGATTTCCCCGCGCCCGTCGGCCCCGTGATGGCGAACAGGTCAAGCCCCTCGAAGTCAATCACGGCTCTCTTCTGGAAGCTGGTGAACCCTTCCAACTCAAGCTTCACTGGACGCATCGGTAGCCTCCTCGTAGAGCTTTTGGAATGCCGGCATCAGATCAGGTAAGGGTTCGCCTCCCTCGCGGTCTTCGAAGAAGCGCTGAAACATCGCCCGCGGGTCGGAGGGCGGGGGAGGTGGTGGTTCCGTTGTCCGCCCCGGCAGATCCACCCGCACATCCACGGCATCCGGCAGCATCGCCCGCACATCCTCCGCCACTCCCGGTTTCGGCTTCGCCAACTGCACCGTGACATACAGGAAGTCGCCGTTATTCCACTCGGCGGCGCGCTTCTCGATCTCCGCGAGCGTGCCGCTCACGTGGCGCAGACGGCGCCCGCCGGCCAGCCGCACGCTCTCCACACGCGCGGTCTTCCCTGCCTTCGCGTCGATGATCACCACGCGCTTATCCTGTCCGTATTCGCCGAAGTCGAGTTGTAGCAGCGACCCCGAATAGAAAATCGGGCTCGGACCCGCGATCTCCTGCGGCCGGTGCAAATGACCAAGCGCAATGTAGGAAGCCGAATCCGGGAAGCGCTGAGCCGGCAGCGCGTAGGGCTTTGTCATGTGCACCTCGCGCTCGCTGCCCGTTGCCTCCCCGCCCTGCACGAACAGGTGCCCCAACAGCACGTTCACGGTCTCCGCTGTAAACCCCGCCGACAGCGCGTCAACGATTGACGTGATTCCTTCGGCATAGGCGCTCGAACGCCCGGCATGCACGCCCATCAGCAGGCTCGCGTCCAACCACTTGTGCTCCGGAACCCACGGCATCACCGCGATGCGCGCCTGTTCGCCCCGCACCGTGAGTTCGATGACTCCGCCCTCCTCGGGCGCGCGCACAGTGGGCCGCATGTGGATGGACATGCGGTCGAGCAGCGGCCGCAATGCCTCGAGCCTTCGCGGATGATCGTGGTTGCCGCCGATCAGCACCGCCGGAATCCGATGGCCGGCGAGATCGGCGAGCAGCGAGTACACCAGCCGCTCCGCCTCGGCCGGCGGAGCCTGCGTGTCGAAGATATCCCCCGCCACCAAAACACAGTCGATCTTCTCCCTCACCGCGATCTCGAACACTTCCTGGAGCGCCTTCTCGTGCTCATCCATGCGCGAACGGCCGCGCAAGCTCTTTCCGATGTGCCAATCGGCCGTATGCAGGAATCTCATGAGCGGAACTTCCGGAAAGGATCTTTGCCCGCCGCGGTCACCGCCGCTCGCGCCTCGGATTCTCTCGTGGCCCAGGAAGGAAACGGAAACTGCACCAGCAACGGAATGGGGATTTCCGGCTGGCTCACGATTACCGTGCCCGGCTTCAGGATGCCGGCGCGCGCGCGGCTGGGCCCGGGGAGAAAGGCATACTCATGCTGCTGCGCCTCCGCCAAATCAAGCCGGCCCACCACGCGGAACGACGAGTTCGCCACCACGCGGCGCTCAATCTGGCTCGCGGTCTGCTCGGCTCCGATGAGGATGAGGCCGAGGCTGCGCCCGCGCTCGGCCATGTCGAGAATCACGTCCTTGATGGGGCTCCAGCCTTCACGCGGCGCGTACTTGTTCAACTCATCGAGCACCACGAAAGCGAGCGGACGCGAAGTCCCCGACTTCTCCTTGTCCTCGAACATGCGCTTCAGCACCACGCCGATGACGAAGCGCTTGGCGCGGTCATGCAGGTTGTGGATGTCGATCACCGTCACCTGCGCCTTGCGCCAGTTGATGACGTTGCGCTCCGCATCATCGACATGCCCGCGGATCAAGTGGCCCACGCGCGCCGCAGCCGACAGCAGCCGCCGCTCGAAGGCAGACCGCGTGCCCGATGCGTAGCTTCCGGCCCAGTCGTCCAGATGCCGCTGAATGCACGCCACCAGGTCGTCAAACCCGTCAAGCCCGCGGACATCCTCGTGCGCGAGGCGCGATTCCACGCGCTCCACCACGGAGCCGAGCTGGCTGCTGTCGTCTTCCGCTTCCGTGAACAGAAACCGCAGCAAACGTTCTTCGCAGAACTGCTTCACCGTCCAGGCAAACGGGGTCACTCCCTCGGTGCGGGCGCCGGTATCGGGAACCATCTCGAGGGTTTCGCGCCGCACGGGAGCATAGATCGCCAGGTCTTCGAACGCCCCCGGTTGAAGCCCGAGCTTCGCGTAGAGCGCCTCCTGGTCCGCCTTGAGCGAGTTGTTCGGCTTGTCGAGAAACAGCAGATCCTCGCCCTTCACGTTGAAGATGAGCGCATGCGTGTTACCAGCGGCCGCTCCCAGAAGCTTCGAATGGAAGATGCCGTAGAGAAGGAAGGTTGCGTAGGTGGTCTTGGTGGCGACGCCGGAAATGCCGGAGATATTGACATGCGCTCCGCGGGAGCCGTCGAGGAATTCGAAGTTGCCGTGCACCGGCTCGCCGTCGCGCGAGAGGCCGAGGGGAAAGCGCTTCGTCATGACATCGAAGAAGAGCGCCTTATCGCGGTCCTCGCCAGCGGCTTTGAACACAGGCTCGCCGGGCATGGGCGGCACGAAGATCTCCGGCTCGACGCGGGTTACGGTGACGTGCGCCTTCACCGCATGAGTCAGCGGCAGCACGCCATCGGTGGCGAGAAAGACGTCGGATTCAAGCCGCGCCCCTTCGTGGCGGGCAACGAGGATATCGACAATGCCGTAGAGCGTCACCATCTGCCCGTCAGCCAGCGCGCGCCGCACCAGCACCACATCGTCCAACTGGAGCGGCTCCTCGGCGGGAACCGCAATCCAGAAGTCGAGCGGCTGAGCATCCGCCGTGCCCAGCACCTTACCGATTTCTCTGCTCATGCAACTCCTTCTCAATCGCCCGCCGGATCAGCAGCGAATCGCCCAGCCGCCGGCGCATCTCCTGCTCGAGGGCGCCCACGGGCAGCAGGTTCTGCGGCGCCCGCGGATCGCGCATCGCGGTGGAGGCAAACGACGGCAGCACCGCGGCGGCGAAGCCCGCCAGCGACTTCGCGGCATCCACTCCCACCGCCGCGCCGATCTCGATGCGCACAATCCCGGCCAGCGGATGGTCGAGCGCGCGCGGATCGCTCAGCCGCAGATAGCAGGAATACCGATTGTACGTCTTGTCGGTGATGGCGAATAGCGGAGTTCGCTCTCCTTTGTGCAACCGCCCGAGCAGTGAGAATTGCGGCTCGCCCAGATAGGGATTGAGAATCCGCTTGATGACGCCCACGACGGCAAACCGGCTGGTGGCGCGATAGCTGGGCCCATCGACAAATACGCAGCCTTCGCCCGCCATCGATTCGGCCAGCGCCGCCTCCGCCGCGCGCATCCGGCTCTGCAACTCAGCGAGTACACCCTCCGGCGTATTGAGAACCGCCGGGCAGGGGGCAAACGAGAGCGTCGAGGAGCCGAGAGGGAACTCTCTGCCCTCCAAGGCTCCGTTCCCCATCACGAGAAACCGCGCCACCCGGATGTCTCCGAAGGCAGCTTTGCAGCCGGCCGCACGCACATATCCGGCGGCGAGCGATCCGAACAGGCCGTGGGCGAAGCCGCCGGTGTCGAGATCCGCGAGAATACGCGCTTCGACGCGGCGCACGCCATCAACGAAACAGCAGGCCGTGTCCCGTCCGGCCTCGCCCGGCGGGAAGGCGCTCCACTCGCCCGTCTCCACGGTAACGTCGACTTCGGGCTGCGACTCGGGCGCATCGAAGGCAATGGGCGCCTCGTAATCGGCCGGCCATGGATCGAGCAGCAATCTCATGTCAGCGGCGGCCGTTATAGACGAAGGAGAGTTGCAGGCGGATCTGGTCGCCCTGGAAATCCGGCGGGAGGGGAGGAAACGGATTCGAGGCGCTGATGCCGGCGACGGCGGCGCGGTCCAGCGGATCCGCCCCGGAAGGCACGGCGATGACGAGTTTCGGCACGGAGCCGTTGCGGCTGATGGCGAACTGGATGAGCACTTTTCCCTGGCGCCCCAGGCGGGCGCTTTCCGGAATGACGGCAAACCAGTTGCGGCGCACGGCGGCGAGCACTTTGATGAGGTAAGGCCGGAAGTCCGCGCCTTGAGGATCGCTCAACAGTTCGAGCGAGCTGCCCATCTTACCCGGCGCGGCATGCTGGCTGAGCGCCTCTCCGATGCTCGGCGGCTGGTCGGCGTCATCGCCGACGACGAGCCCGCCGCCGGGGCGTTTCGAGACGCGCGCCACCGCTTCAGACACCGTGTTCTTCGGCGCGGGAATGGCGAACTTGGGAGAACTCTGCCCGTCGTTGGCATTGCCCGCGCCATGGCCTGAGCCGGGGACGTTTTCCAAGGTAATCTTCGGCTTCTCGGAAGTCTCGATCTGAGGCGGCGGAGGGGGCTGGTTCGTCATGCCCGTGCCCGGAGGAGGAAGTTGCGCCGTCTGTGGAGCGGTGGGCGCAATCCGCGGGGCATCAGGCAGCGCCGCCGGCGCCGGGACTCCCGCCCTGGGTTGCGGTGAGGCTGCCGGCACGGGAGGCGGAGACTTGAACTCCTTACGCGCCAGCAGCCCTTGAATGTTGATCTCCTTCGCGACTTCCTTCGTGTTCGGAGCTTTCTGAGTCGGCTGCTTGAACACGGGCGCCACCAGCGGCGTCACCTGCCGGGCTTCAATTTCCGGGTATCGCAACTGACGCGGCGGGGTGGCTTCGAAGCGCACGGTGAGTAGAAACAGAAGGCCGAGAACGTGAGCCGTGATGGAGGCGATAGCCGCGCGGGCGATAGGACGCCGGTCGGCCGGCTGCTCGAAGTGGAGCACAAAACCGGTGTCTTGGGGAGCAGGCGTCCGGGGTTCAGCCAGCGACTTCATGGGCAAGCTCAGTGTGAGGCCAGCGATTCGGCAACCAGCTTCGCGTGTACCTCAATTTTAGCAAGAATGTCGAGCGCCACCCGCAGCGCCAGAGCCGCTTCCAGGCCCCCGGCAACCGGCGGCGTACGCTCCGCTATGCAATCGAGAAAGGAGTCGAGCTGGAGCTTCAGCGGCTCGTTTTTTCGCACCGGAAACGGCTGAAAGCCAATCTGCTGTTGCGGCGAGACGGAGATGCACACTCCGTCCTGACGCGCGTAGTCGATGGAAAGATACTGGCGCGGCTGAAACAGACGCATCTTACGCACCTTTTCGGTGGAAACGCGGCTGGCGGTGAGATTGGCGATGCAGCCATGCGGGAAGGCGAGCCGGACGTTGGCGATGTCCACCTTTTGGGAGAGGATGGAGATGCCGGCGGCATGAATTTCATGAGGTTCTTCCCCCACCAGGGACAGCACAAGGTCCAGATCGTGAATCATCAGATCAAGCACAACGTCCACATCAAGGCTGCGGGGAGTGAACAGGCTCATGCGATGAATTTCGAAGAACAGCGGAGTGGTCGCCATCTTGCGCAGGGCCGTCACGGCGGGGTTGAAGCGTTCAAGGTGGCCCACTTGAAGGACGCGGCCGGAACCGGCGGCGGCAATCAGCCGGCGGGCGCTTTCAAGGTCCGGAGCGATGGGCTTTTCGATGAGCACGTCGAGGCCTGCTTCGAGCAGCGCACAGCCTACCTCGGCATGGGTGTTCGTTGGGGTAGCGACGATGGCGGCATCCACGGAAGCGGCCAGCGCGTCGAGGGTGGGGAAGGCCCGGCAGCCGAATTCGGCCGCCGCGGCCTGCGCGCGCGCGGGGTCGATATCGAACAGGCCGGCGAGTTCCGCGCGCTCGCTTTCGCGAATTACGCGCAGGTGATTCCTGCCAAAGGCTCCCGCGCCGGCTACGGCCAGCCGCACTACGCTCATTCGCCCTCCTCGGGGGCATAGCCGCACAGCGCGATGCCCGCCTCGTCTGCTTGCCGCAACATCTCTTCGCGGTCGAGCAGCAGCGTCCGCCCGGCATCCACGGCGAGGACGGTTGCTCCGGTCTCACGCATCACGGCGATGGTCTCCACTCCGGCCACGGGAACATCAAACAGCAGATGCTTTCTGCGGCGCGATACCTTGACGAGGCGAATGGGCCGTCCGTTGGCAAGGGAGGCGGCGCGGCGCAGCATCGCGTCGGTGCCTTCCATTGCTTCCGCGGCGAGGCAGGCACGCCCGGCGATAGCGACGCTTTGGCCGATGTCAAAGCCCGCCAGCGCGTTCGCGATGCGGCGGCCGTAACGGATGTCCTTTTCCTCTTCGGATGACGGTCTGCGTTTCGTCATCGAGCCTTCGGCGGCAAGGAGAGGCTTGAGCAGGAACGTGGAGTCTCGCAACTCGATGCCCTCGTCCGCCAGTACCTTCGCCACGCCGCCGATGAGGGCGTCGGTGTTCTTTTCGCGGAGGGAGAACAGGAGTTTGGCGAGGCGCCAATCGGGGCGGATGGAAGAAAAGATCCGGACGTGCTTGACCTGTCCGGCCATGACGAGTTCGCGGATGCCCTCGCCCTTCAGAATTTCGATGAGCCGGCTCAACTCGCCGAGCGAGATCCAATGCGTCTTCGAGGCAAGGCGGGCAATTTCACCGGACGCTTCTTCTTCGATGCCGATGGCCACAACTTCATGGCCGAGTTTGCGCGCTTCTTCGAGCGCGAGGATGGGGAAACGGCCGTTGCCGGCGATGAGCCCGTACTTCACTTGATGACGCCACGCTCCGAGGACTGGATAAATTCAATCAATTCGTCCACCTCCGCGCAAGGCTCCACCTCGGCGCGGATGCGCTCGATGGCTTGCGTGGTGTTGAGGCCGGCGCGCGTGAGCAGCCGCAGGGCCTTGTTGACGGCGTCCACGGACGGCGCGGGGAAGCCGCGCCGCTCCATGCCGATCCTGTTCGCGCCGAAGGTCTTCGTTTCGCGCGGCGTGGTGGTGTTTGAAAACGGCATGACGTCCTGGGTGATGACGCTGTAGCCGCCGATGATGGCATGCCTGCCGATGCGGCAGAACTGATGAATGCCGGAGAATGCGCTCACCACCACCCAGTCTTCGACGATGACATGGCCGCCGCAGGTGGCCCCGTGGCCGATGACGCAATGGTTTCCGATCCGCGCATCATGGGCGACATGGGCGTAGGCCATCAGCAGGTTGTCGTCGCCTATGCGCGTGATGCGCCCGCCGCCTTCGGTGCCGCGGTGAATGGTGACGAATTCGCGGATCCTGTTGCGGTGGCCGATGATGGTCTCGGCGGGCTCGCCGTGATACTTGAGGTCCTGCGACGCCACGCCGGCGGTGGAGTAGGGATAGAAGATGTTATCTTCGCCAACGATTAGAGGGCCATCGAGGTAGAGGTGAGCCAGAAGCCGCGTGCGCGCGCCGATTTCCACATCCGCTCCGATGACGCAGTAGGGCCCGATCTCCGCGCTTTCCGCGATGCGGGCTTGCGGGTGAACAATGGCCGCCGGATGAATGGCCATCGCGCTAGGTCCGCGGCTTGGCCGGGTCGGCGAGCACGCACATGAGTTCTGCCTCCGCCACAACCGTGTCGCCTACTTTCGCCACGCCCGCCATCACCGCAAGCGAGGAACGCCGCTTGATCACCTTCATCTCGATGCGGAGCTGATCGCCGGGAACCACCTGGTTGCGAAACTTGGCGGAATTGATGGAGGCGAGGAGAACGGGGCGGTTCTTGCTGTCGGGGATATCTTTCAGGATGAGGATGCCGGCGACCTGAGCCATGGATTCCACGATAAGCACTCCGGGCATGACCGGGTAATGGGGGAAGTGGCCTACAAAGAACGGCTCGTTGACCGTCACGTTTTTGATTCCCACAATGCGGTCGGGTTCCAGTTCAAGGACCCGGTCCACGAGCAACATGGGGTAGCGATGGGGGAGGATCTCCTGAATCGCCAGAACGTCAAGGATTGGCATGCAAACCCGCTATTATAACAGGCGATGGATACAGCTCTAGCTTTTGCGCGCTCGAAACAGAATGAGATGATCGCGTTGATTCGCGAGATGGTGGAGTGCGAATCGCCGTCCGATGACGCGGCGGCGGTGAACCGCTTTGTGGATCTAACGGCAGGGAAAGCCGCGGATATTGCCGCGGTGAAGGTGATTCCGGGCGGGCGTTTCGGCAATCACTTGCGCCTGGAGTTCACCTTGCCGGGGAAGAAGAAACAGGGGCAGATTCTCGCCCTGGGCCACTCGGACACGGTATGGCCGATGGGCGCCTTGCGCGGCATGCCCTTCCGCGAGGAGAAGGGGCGGCTGTGGGGTCCCGGGGTGCTCGACATGAAGTCCGGCGTGGCGTTCTTTCTGTATGCGATGCGGGCGCTGCGCGAGTTGGACATTCCGGTAAAGCGCAAGGTGGTGCTGCTGCTCAACTCGGATGAAGAGGTGGGGAGCGATTCGTCGCGGGCGCTGACGGAGAAGGAAGCGCGGAAGAGCAGCGCCGTGCTGGTGCTGGAGCCCGGCACCGGACTCGAGGGCAAGCTGAAGACGGCTCGCAAGGGCGTGGGGGGGTACAGGGTGAATGTGGGCGGCGTGGCGTCGCATGCGGGCGTGGATTTCACCGCGGGCGCGAGCGCGATTGTCGAACTGGCGCGCCAGATTGAGCGCATTGCCGGATTCACCGACCTCAAGAAGGGGATCACGGTAAACCCCGGAGTGATCAGCGGAGGCACCCGATCGAACGTGATTGCGGCGGCAGCTCAGGCCGTGGTCGACATCCGCATTGCGCGGTTGAAGGACTTTCCGAAGCTCGACAAAAAGTTCCGCTCGTTGCGGGCGGTGGACAAGCGCTGCCGGGTGACGGTGGAAGGGGGTCTTAACCGCCCGCCGATGGAGCGGACCGCGGCCATCGCGCAACTGTTCCGGACGGCTAAATCACTGGCGGGTGAACTTGGCGTAGATATCGAGGAGTCGATGACGGGCGGAGGTTCGGACGGCAACTTCACGGCGGCGCTGGGGATCCCGACGATTGACGGGTTAGGCGGCGTGGGGGAAGGCGCGCATGCGCCGCATGAGAGCATTTTGGTGGAGCGGATAGCGGACCGGACGGCATTGCTGGCGAGACTGGCGGCGGCGTTGTAGCAGCTACCCGGCGAGCTTAAGCGCGGCGGGATGTCTCAGCTTAACTCCAAGCACACGAATGACCTGATTGATTCGCTCCATACTCGCGGATTGGTAGTTGGTCGCCTCATAGCGCTGGATTTGCTGTGGTTTGAGCCCTAATTTGCGTGCGAGTTCCTCCTGGCTCAACCCGGCGGCGATCCGGGCTTTGATAAGAGTCTTCGGCAACTCCTCGATCGAATCAAGCGCGATTGACGTGCGCCTGCCGGACCGGAGGGCCTCGTATTCCTGTAACTCGGCTTTCAGGTCTTGGAGTTGACTCTTCAGACCATCCAGTTCGAGCTTTCTTAAAGCCGGCCGCACAGGCGCATCGGAACGTGCCTTTAAGGCGGCAATCGCGTTAGCAAATTTTTCCACCTGAGCCTTTGTGATGCGGTACTGCCGCTCATTCTTGATCATTTTCGCGTCCTCCCCAGGTTGATTCTCACGATGCCCTTAGCACCGCCGGTTTCCTTGTCGGTTTGGAAGAACTCGAGGAAAGTCTTTCCGGTTAGCCCTTCCGGCAACTCCGCGGGAAAGAACTCTCCTTTGAACCTTTCCTTCTGGTTAGCCCTCGAATGGGAGAAGTCCAGAAAAACCGGGTCGAGCTTCTCCAGATCTACTCCCTCGATTCCCCAACAGACATCGAAATCACCGGGGTCGGTCTTGCTGGTCACAAAGCTACCGTCCAGATAAACGAGTCTGCACCCCGCGGCTTTCAATAGAGCCAAAGCCTGCCATAGCCCTTCGAGTTGGGCTTTCCGTCGCGCACTGAACCCGAGCCGTGAAGAAATCTGCTTTCTGGTGGCTGAATGGACCCCGGGCGGCAGATTTCCAGCGGAAGTGAACGGCGGTATCAACAACACAACTTTATTGTTGTGTTTACGGCAATGTCAAGCGAACCTACATGTTCAGCGCCTCGCGAAGAAATGAAATCATGTCCGTGTATTCCTCGATCATCTTGGCGGCGGGCTTGCCGGCTCCGTGTCCGGCGCTGGTTTGAATGCGGATGAGGATGGGGGCTTTGCCCTCCTGGGCGTGTTGGAGGGCGGCACCGTACTTGAAGCTGTGCGCGGGCACGACGCGGTCATCGTGATCGGCGGTCATGATCATGGTGGCCGGATAGGCGGTTCCCTGGCGGATGTTCTGGAGCGGGGAGTATTTGCGCAGGACTTCGAAGTCTTTGGGGTTATCGGGATTGCCGTAGTCCGAGGTCCACGCTTTTCCGATGGTGAACTTGTGGAAGCGGAGCATGTCCATGACGCCGACCATGGGGATGGCGGCCGAGAAGAGATCGGGGCGCTGGTTGAGGCAGGCTCCGACGAGCAGGCCTCCGTTGCTGCCGCCGAGAATCGACAGACGGCTCCGGCTGGTGTACTTGTTGGCGATGAGCCATTCGGCGGCGGCGATAAAATCATCGAACACATTCTGCTTGTTTTGTTTCATTCCGGCGTGATGCCACGCTTCGCCGTATTCGCTGCCGCCGCGGAGGTTTGCCACGGCGACGAGGCCGCCCTGCTCCATCCACGCCAGGTAGAGGACGGAAAAGTTGGGCACGATGGCGATGCTGAAGCCGCCGTAGCCGTAGAGGATGGTGGGGGTGTCTCCGCGGGGCCGCAGGCTTTTGCGGCAGGAGAGGAACATCGGAATCTTCGTTCCGTCCTTGCTCGAATAGAAGACCTGCTTCGTCTCGAATGCGGAGGGGTCGAACGGCAATTTGCTCGAGAATAGCGGCCGGCTCTCTCCGGAGTTTGCGTCGTAGCGGTATAGAGTCAACGGAGTGGTGAATCCGGCGAAGGAGTAGAACTGCTCGGGTTCGTTCGGCGAACCGGCATACCACGCCGCGGTTCCCATGCCCGGCAGTTTGACCTGCCTGGAGAACCTGCCCTGCAAGTCGTAAACGCGGACGGCGGACTTCACGTCTTCGAGATACTGGCAGTAGAGGCGGCCGCCGCTCCACACAGCCAGTTCCAGGGCGTCTTTTGCTTCGGGCACGATCTGTTTCCAGTGGGATTGTTCCGGGTTGGCGAAGTCAATGGAGAGAATGCGGCCCTTGGGGGCCTTTTCCGTGGATTGAAAATAGAATTCCGCGCCGCGGTTTCCGAGGGGGTGGAACATGCCCGTGAAATCGCGAATCAACTCGACGGTCTTTCCGTTCGCGGCGCGCAAGTCCTGGTAGAAGACCATGTTTTCCACGGCCGTACCTTCGCTGACAAGGATGAGAAGGTATTGCCCGTCTTCGGAAGCCCACGGATCGAAGCGCCATTCCTTGCGATCGGGCCGCTCATAAATCAATTTGTCTTCGCTTTGTTTTGTTCCCAGCCGGTGGTAGTAGAGCTGGTTGTTGTAATTCGCCGCCGTGAGCAACTCGCCTTTCGCGGGCTCGGGGTAGCGGCTGTAGTAGACGCCTTTTCCATCCGGGCTCCACACAGGGCTGGCAAACTTGATCCACTGGATCCTGTCGGGGAGATCTTTTCCCGTGTCCACATCGCGAACGCGCCATTCCTGCCAATCCGAACCCGCCACGGCGATGCCGTACGCGAGGCGCCTGCCATCGGGACTGGGCGCCCAGGCGGCCAAGGCGGAGATTCCCTCCTTCGAGGCGGTGTTGGGGTCAATGAGAGAGCGCGGTTCTCCGCTGCCTTCCCGCACGTACAGCACAGGCTGGTTCTGCCCTCCATCCTGGCGGAGGAAAAACAGCCTGCCGCCGCTCTTGAGGATTCCAGCGTAATTGCGGATGCCGATCTCGTAGCGCGCGCTGCGCGTGTAGTTCATCAACTCCGTAATTCGTCCCCGCAGTTTCTCGCGCCCCGGAATCCGGTCGAGGCGCTCGCGCGCGTAGGTACTCTGAGCCCGCACCCAGGCGCGGGTATCCGGAGAATCGACATCCTCGAGCCAGCGGTAGGGATCGGGAACGGTTACGCCGTGCAACTCGTCCACATGATCGATGCGCTTGGTTGGCGGCGGGGCCGCTATCACCACCGCGCAGGCACAGAAAAGGAGAAGATACAGAAAACCCAACGGCATGACGATTATTGTCCCAGACTACGGTAGAATGCGGGCTGCTGGAGAATCATGTTAAAGGTATTGGCGCGTTTTTTTCTTCGCATCATCTTTCGACTCGAAGTGTATGGCCAGACTCCCGCCCGGAAGCCGGAACGGCTGCTTGTAGTCCCCAACCATCAGTCGTTCATGGATGGGATGCTGGTGCAGGCTTTTTTCCCGATCGAGGTCACCTGGGTGATCCACACAACGATCGCGCAGCAGTGGCACTTTCGCATTCTGCTGAAGCTGATTCCGCACATTACGGTGGACGCCGCCAATCCGATGAGCATGAAGCGGGTGCTGCACTTGATTGAGGGAGGCACGCCGGTGGGGATCTTCCCGGAAGGGCGCATTACGGTCACGGGGAGCCTGATGAAGATTTATGAGGGCACGGCGTTTCTGGCCGCGCGTTCGGGCGCCACCGTGATTCCGGTACGAATCGACGGAGCGGCGAACTCCGTGTTCGGCCGCATGAAGAGTCCCTATCCCATTAAGCTGAGGCCGAAGGTTCGGCTGACGTACCTGCCCGCGTCCAGCGTTCCCCTGCCGGATGCCGTTTCGGGAAAGCAACGGCGGCGGCTCGCCGGGGAATCACTGCGATTGCTGATGCAGCGTTCGGTATTGGAAGCGCGTACGAGGCGAACTCTTTACGGCGCATTGCTCGATGCCATTGAACTGTACGGACGGAAAGCGGTCATCATCGAGGACGTGCGGCCGAAGACGGAGACCTACGCCGATCTACTGAAGACGGCGCTGGCGCTGGGGAGGATTGTTTCCCGGCTGGCAATAGAAGGGGAGCATGTCGGGCTGCTGCTACCGAATGCGGGGCCCGCGGTAGGAGCGCTGTTCGGCATGTTCGCCACGCGGCGTATTCCGGCGATGATGAACTACACGGCGGGAGTGGACGGCATGCAGAGCGCCATCGACACGGCGCAAATCCGGACCATCGTCACGTCGCGGGCGTTTCTCGAGAAGGCCAAGCTGACGGCGAAGATTGAGCAACTGAAGAGCGTGCGGGTGGTGTGCCTGGAGGACCTTCGCAAGTTGTTCGGCGTGGGGGACAAACTGTGGCTCATCTTGTGGGCGCTTCGTTTCCCGCGTTCCGTCGAGGCGCGAGTGAAGCCGGAAGATCCGGCCATTGTTCTGTTCACGTCGGGCTCGGAGGGGAAGCCGAAGGGCGTGGTGCTTTCGCACGACAACATTCTGACCAATGTGGACCAGGTGCGGGCGATGATCGAATTTTCGAACAGCGACCGCTTCTTCATGGCGCTGCCGATGTTCCACAGTTTCGGCCTCACGGCGGGAATCATCCTGCCGATGGTGAACGGGGTTCCCATCTATCTTTACCCGAGCCCCTTGCATTACCGGCTGATTCCCGAACTCACGTATGACCGGGATTGCACGGTGTTGTTCGGCACGCCGACATTTCTCAACTACTATGCGCGCTTTGCGAACCCCTACGATTTTTATCGCGTGCGCTACATCGTGGCGGGAGCGGAAAAGCTCAGCGACGAGGTGCGCCAGACGTATCAGGACCGGTTTGGCCTGCGGATCATCGAAGGCTACGGCGCGACGGAGTGTTCTCCCATAGTGGCCGCCAACAGCCCGATGGCGTACAAGGCGGGGTCGGTTGGGCAACTGGCTCCGGGGATGGAGGCGCGGCTGGTTCCGATGAACGGCATCGAGCACGGCGGGCGGCTGCACGTGCGCGGGCCGAATGTCATGCTGGGGTATTTGCGCCACGACAATCCCGGAGTGATCCAGCCGCCGCAATCGGAGTTCGGCCCCGGGTGGTACGACACCGGCGACCTGGCGGATATTGACGCGGAAGGGTTCCTGCACATTCTCGGCAGGCTGAAGCGGTTCGCGAAGATCGCGGGGGAGATGGTGTCGCTCGAGGTGGTGGAAAACATTGCCGCCGCGGCGTCTCCGAGAAAGGCGCATGCCGCCGTTGCCCGGAAGGACGCGGCGCGCGGCGAAGTGCTGATCCTGTATTCGGAAGACCGCGAGTTGCGCCGCGCTGATCTGGTGGAGGCGGCGCGCAAGCTGGGGGCTGCGGAGGTGGCTGTTCCGCGAAAGATTGAATACATCGAAAAACTGCCGCGGCTCGGCACCGGGAAGGTCGATTACGTGGCTTTGCACAGCATGACTTTCGCGCCCGCATAAGACTCTGCATGAGCGAATACTCTCTCAAGGAACAACGCGGCTGGTATTTCTACGACTGGGCGAACTCGGCGTTCTACACGACGGTGGTGACGCTCTTCTTCAGCCCCTATCTCACTTCGATTGCGAAAAACGCCGCGGACGCGCGGGGCGACGTACACATCCTGGGGATTCCCATCCTTGCGCAATCGCTGCCGATGTACCTGACTTCGCTGGCGGTGGGGATGCAGGTATTCCTGCTGCCCATGTTCGGGGCTGTAGCCGATTACGGACGGCGGAAACGGGAGTTGCTGGGCATGCTCGCGTTTCTCGGCGCGGGCGCCACGGTGGCGATGTACTGGATGGTGGGGACACGGTATCTTTACGGCTGCATTCTGTTTCTGATTGCGAATTCGGTCTACGGCGCGGCGAACGTCATTTATAACTCGTTTCTGCCGGAGATCGCTCCGCCGGAGCAGCGCGATAGTGTGTCTTCGAAGGGGTGGGGGTTAGGGTACGTGGGCGGCGGGGTTCTGCTGGCCCTGAACCTGTTGCTGTATTCCAAGGCATCGAGCATCGGTTTGGAGGAAGCCACCGCCGTGCGCATCAGCCTTGCTTCGGCCGGGATCTGGTGGGCGTTATTCACGCTGATTCCCCTTGCCACGCTGAAGAACCGCGGCCCGCGGAAGCATCCGCCGCCCGGGGCGAACTATCTGAAAGCTTCCTTGCGGCAGTTGTGGATGTCGGCGCGGGGGATCATGAAACTGCCGCAGACGCTGCGTTTCCTGGTGGCGTACCTGATCTACAACGACGCCATTCAGACCATTCTTTCGCAGGCGGGGCAATTCGGACATGAGGAGTTGAAACTGCCGATGGAGTCGCTGACGACGGCGATCCTGCTGGCGCAGTTTGTGGGCGTGGCGGGCGCCCTCGGCTTCAACTGGGTGGCGGCGCGGATCGGCAACAAGTACACGGTGATGCTGACGCTGGTCACTTATTGCGGCGTTCTTGCGTACGCCTACGGATGGGTTTCGACGCAAAACGAATTCTACGTGATGACGGCGCTGGTGGCGGCGGTGATGGGCGGCAGCCAGTCACTGAGCCGCTCGATATTCTCGTTCATGATTCCGAAGGGCCATGAAGCGGAGTACTTCAGCATCTACGAGGTCAGCGATAAAGGGACAAGCTGGCTGGGGCCGCTGTTTCTCGGACTCGCGCTGCAGATTACCGGAAGCTTCCGGATCGCGATTCTTTCACTGATTCTCTTCTTTGTGGTTGGGCTGGCCATTCTCGCCACGGTGAACGTGAAGCACGCGGCGCTCGAAGCGGGGAATGAGCCGCCTGTCCGGTAGGGACGCGCGGCTCCGGGAATTGTCTTTTAGAATTCGATGCGCAGCGCGACCTGGCCCGTGCGGGCTCCGCCGAACTCCACTCCGCGGGCGGAGGTGATGCGGCCGAAGTTGTTGTCGGCGACGTTGAGGTTCGGATCAGCCAGGTTCACGTGGTTGGCGACGTTGGTGAAGCTGCCCTCGAGGCGGAGCGCAAACCTCTCCATAAGCTGAATGCGCTTGCTCATACCGAGGTTCCAGCCGATGGTGCCGGGACCGGTGATGATGCCGACGCCGGAATTGCCGAAGCGGCCGATGGGGGCGGGGTCGCGTCCGGGGACCACACCGACCAGGCAGTTGAACTGTTGCGGGCCGACGGCGCGTCCGGGACAGAGGAAGGCGCCGCGGTCCATCCAGAGGTCGGCGGTGGGATTGGAAAGGCTGCCGTTGCCGATGCGATCGGGGCGGTCTGTGCCGCGGCGCGGACCGTTGGTGCCGGAAGGATCGCCTCCGCTATAGACCGGAGTAAGGAAGGGACCGGTTTGGAGGGTGAGGATGGTGGAAAGGCTCCAACCGCCGACGGCGAGATCGGCCGCGCGGGAACTGTTGGCGAGGAACTTCTTTCCCCTGCCGAAGGGCAGTTCGTAGACGAAGGTGGTGACGGAGCGGTGACGGCGCGTGGCGTACACATCGCCGCGGTCGGCGCGCCGGTTGAGCGAGTTCGTGACGCGTCCGCCTCCGGTTTCTCCGGCGTAACTATTGGGATTGGGACCGGCATTATCAGCGAGGTTCTTCGCCAGGGTGTAGGCGGAGGTGAACGTCAGGCCGTTGGTGAACCTGCGGTTCAACTCGGCCTGGAAGGCGTTGTAGATGGCGTTCGCGCCGGCGTCGCGGCTGTAGATGAGGCCCCAGTTGGGGAAGGGCCGGTCAGTGAGAGGACGCTGGGAGAAGAAAGTGGTGGAGGACTGCGGCTGGTTCAGATCGGGCGCCCACGGGAGCTGAGTGGATTTGTTGGCCACGTAGGAAAGACGCAGGCCCATGCTGTTGGTCAACTGCCGGTCCACGGACAGCGACCATTGCATCATGTAGGGCGGTTTGAAATCGATCTGATTCGCCGTGCGGAACTCGAAGGTACCCACGGAGGAACTGCGGATGCCGCTGCCGGGGGTGCGGGTTTCAGGTAGAACGAAAATGGGCTTTCCATCCGCGGTCACGTTGTTGAATGAGCGCACGTCACTCTGCACGGTACCGGTGAGGGAGAAGAAGACCGAGCCGAGCAGAATCATGTTGTAAATTCCGTAAGCGCCGCGAACAGTGGTCTTGTCGTTGAGGCGGTAGGCAAAGCCGAGGCGCGGCAGGAACTGTTTGTAGTAGTTTTTGCGCAGGCTCTCCGGCAGGCCGGCCTTTTGGGCGGTGACGAAGGGCGTGCAAGGGACGCCATTGATGGCGGAAGCGGGGCAGGCATTGACGGAGGTGAGAACGCCGGGGGCGAGGAACTTCGCCGCTTCCGGGTCGGAGGGGATGATGACCTGCCCTGTCACGGGGATGGTGCGGTCGAAATTGGCGATATTGAGCCCCGCATCATGATATCCGGGCTGTAGTTCGTAGCGAACACCGTAGTCGAGCGTCAGCTTCGGGCTTACCTTGAAGGTGTCCTGAATGTAGGCTTTGTAGTGATTCACCCGCCCGTCGTTGTCACGGGTCACCACGGCGACGCTGGTATTGGTGGGTACGCCGAGCAGGAAATCGGCGAAGGGATGGCCGGAGAAATTGCCGGTGAAGTTATAGTCGCCGTAGTTATCTCCGGTGGTGAATCCGAGGTTGGTTTCGGCGCGCAGCTTGCGGATGTCGAAGCCGAACTTGATGGTGTGGCGGCCCTTGATCCAGGTGACGTTGTCGATGAACTGGGTGTTCCAGGATGTGGAGAATCCCGGCCGGCCTTTGCTGAAACTGGTCATGCGGTCGATGGAAAAATTCGGCAGGGCGTTGAAGAAAATGTCCCGCTGGATATCTTTCAGGTTCAGACTGTTGGTGAACGCCAAGCCGTCGAAGGGGAAGGTGGCGCCGCTCGGGGCGTAGGCAACGCCGCCGCGAAACTCGTTCAACAAGTTGGGTTTGATGGTGTAGGTGTAACTTACGACGGCCTGCTGATAGTTATCGTAGCCGGTGTCGGAGGGCAGCAGGAGATTGTTCGGCCGGACCGAGGGATTGTTCTTCTTCGAGTACCGGCCGAAGATGGAGTGCTTGATGGAAAACTGATGATCCACGCGCAGATCCCACTGGTCGGAGTCGATGCTGGCGCCGCGGTTGTCCACATAGTTCGCGGACTGGAACTTCGCGCCGGCGCCCACGTTTACGGCCGGATAAAAGGGAAGGATGGCTTTGGCCACGGGGTTGATCTGGCTGGAGGGAATCACATTGCCGGGATAGGGGTTGCCGGAAAACGGATCGCGAATAGTGACGCCCTCGGCGCTGAAGTCTCCATTCTTCATTGCCTGGGTGGGGACGGAGTTCTGAATGGTCTGCTGGCGCGGGAAGCGGAGCGATTCCCAGGTGAAGAAGACGAAGGTGCGGTTGCGTCCGTTGTAGAGTTTGGGGATGATGACCGGTCCGCCGATGCTGCCGCCGAAGGTATTGCCGATCTTGGACGGGAGCGTGCGGGCGCCGAAGGGAGTGGCGTCGAGGGCCTTGTTCTGGTGATACCAGAATGCCGATCCGTGGTATTGGTTGGAGCCGCCCTTGGAGACCGTGGTGATGTCGCCGGGAGTTCCATATTCGGCGGTGTTTCCGACGCCCTGGACTTTGATTTCCGCGATGCTCTCGACGGAAGGGAAGAGGTTGCGGTTGGGGCTGTTTCCCGTCACGCGCGTGGTGGATATGCCATCCATGCTGGAATCGGACTGCGCGGGCAAACCGCCCTGAATGGAGAAGTTGCCGCCGTTATCGGATTGCACGCCGGGGAGCACTTGAATGATGTTGTACGGACTGGTGCTTCCGCTGCCGCGGACGTTCACGGGCAGGGTGGCCACTTTTTCGGGCGTCAGCGTGGAGGCCACTACGGGCGAATCGGTGGCAATGACTCCCGCGGAAGCGCTCACTTCCACCGTCTGGGTCACTTCGCCAACCTGAAGCACGGCGTCCACGCGCACGGTTTGCCGCGCCGTGACCACGATGTCGCGGGCGGTGAAGGTCTGGAACCCTGCCTGGGTTACGGACACCAGATACGTGCCCGGCTGCGTGTTCTGAAATTCGTAATCACCGTCGGCGTTGGTGGTACGTTCCTGGAACGTGTTCTGGCCGGCATTGGTAAGCCGCACGCGAGATCCGGCAAGGACGCCGCCGGAGGAATCCTTGACCGTACCCAGAACCACGCCCAGCGTGGATTGTGCAAGACCCGGCATTCCGGCGCACAAGAATAGCAATGAACAAAAAATCCCCTTCACCCAATCACCTCCTGACAGGTGGCTTATTGTAGCGCATTTTTGTTGCTGTTTCGCAACGCGCCCGCGTCACAGCCTTTGGCATTACGGGCGGGCGAGGTATCTCTTGTAGAGGCGCGTGTGCTTGCTTTCGAGATCGACTTCCTTGCCCTTGATGAAGAGGCGCCGGACTTGAGTTCTCACTTCGAGCGGGTCGCCATCCGTCACCATGAGGTCAGCCCACTTTCCCTTCTCAATGGAACCCATTTCAGCGCTCACACCCCAAATCCCGGCCGGATAGAGGGTGACGGATTTGAGTCCCTCGTCGTAAGGCAGGCCAAAGGCGACGGCAGTGGCGGCCTGATAAGGCAGGTTGCGGGAAAACTGGTTGCCGAAACTGCCAAATGCGAATTTGACTCCCGCCTTGTAGAGTTCCGCCGGCAGGGTGAAGGCGGCGTCGTAGGGGTCGTCGTGATCGAGTGGCAGGTCTTGCGTGGGTCCGAGGATGACAGGGATCTGCTTCGCCTTCAGTTCCGCCAGCATCGCGCCGGGCTTGCGCACCTCGGAGAGCACCAGCCGCAGCTTCTGTTTTTCCGCCCACTCCAGCGCCGCCTTGATTTCGCGCTCCCGCACGGCGCTCACCATGAGCGGCACTTTCCCCTCGAGGACCGGGAGCATGGCTTCGAAGTGGAGATCGGTACGGAAGTCCGGTCCGCCGGCCTTCTTCGCCGTCCGGTATCGCCGGGCTTGTTCCAGATACTCGTCGAGTTGCTTCAAACGCCGTTCGTAATCGCGTTTCGCCTCGCTGAACGGCGCGGCTCCCGCAGGGAAGCGGCGAGTGGTGATGGTAGGAAAGTTGAGATGGAGCGCGGCATCCAACTTCACGGCCATCTCCTCCCAGGTCCAGCCGTCGAGGCGCATCAGGGAAGCCTGCCCGGCAATCACGCCACCGTCGGGGATGGCCATGGCCGCCGTGATGCCGTTGGCGCGAATGACGGGGATGTGCTCACTCGAGGGATTCACCGCAATCCCGGCGCGCAATTGGGGTTTGAAATCGCCCAATTCGCGCACGTCGTTGGTGACGCCCACTGCTCCAATCTCCGATATTCCCACTTCCGTCGCGGAATCGATCATTCCCGGATAGACGCGCAGTCCCTTGCCGTCGATGACGCGCACGCCCCTGGGCGCCGCGACCTTCGCGCCGACTTCGGCGACTCTGCCATCCAGCACGAGCAGGGAAGCGTTTTCGATGCCTGGCGCGGCCACCGGATAGACCGCGGCTCCGCGGATGAGAAAACTGTCGTCCGATGCGGCATAGAGCGCGGCCGCGGCGGCTATCCATAACGCGACCGGCTTCATTGCGGCCTCCGGTCCTGCTTTTTCTGCTGGGGAGCGCTCTGCTTTTCCTTTTCGAGCAGCTTCCTTTTATTGAGTTCCAGGAGGCGCCGTTCGCTCAAGTCTTTGTCACGATCGAAATAGACAACGCCGTCGATGAACACTTTCTGAACCTTGGCGTAACTTGAAAGCGGATGCTTGTCGAAGAGGACCAGGTCGGCATCCTTGCCCACCTCGATCGACCCCACGCGGTCATCAATTTTCAATTGTTTTGCCGGATTGATGGTGATGAGCGAGAGCGCTTCGGTTTCGGTGAGCCCGCCGTATTTCATGGTCTTGGCGGCTTCGGTATTGAGGCGGCGCATCAACTCGCCGGAATCGGAGTTCAGACTGACGAGCACGCCTTTACGCACCATGATGGCGGCGTTGTAGGGAATGGCGTCATAGGCTTCCACCTTGTAGCTCCACCAGTCGCTGAAAGTGGATGCCCCCGCGCCGTGGGCGGCGATTTCCCTGGCTACCTTGTAGCCTTCGAGGACATGTTGCAGGGTGCGGATTTTGAATCCGAATTCATCGGCGACGCGCAGCAGCATGAGGATCTCGTCGGCGCGGTAACAGTGCGCGTGGACGAAGCGCTTGCCCTCGAGGACCTCGACCAGCGGTTCGAGTTTCAAGTCGCGGCGCGGGGGAATGAGAGTTTCGCCGCGAGCCTTGCCCGCCTCGTATTCCTTCCACCGCGCCTGGTAGGCTTTGGCCTCGGTGAAAGCCTCGCGGATGACGTCCTCGACGCCCATGCGCGTTCCGGGATAGCGAAGATTGCGGCGCGAACCGGCGGGACCGTCGTCCATTCCCTGGCGTTTCGGATTCTCGCCGAGGGCGAACTTGATGCCCGGCATGGCTCCTTCGAACTTCAAGCCGTCCGCATCCTTGCCCCAGCGCGTCTTGATGACGGTGCACTTGCCGCCGATGGAGTTGGCGCTGCCGTGGAGGATGTTGGCGGTGGTGACTCCGCCGGCCAGCGCGCGGTAGATGGAGATGTCATCGGGATTCAGGACATCCTCAATGCCGACCATGGAGGAGACGGAGGCCGCGCCTTCATTGATGGAATCGGCGGCGATGTGGGAGTGGCAATCGATGATTCCCGGCATGAGGTATTGCCCCCCGGCATCGATGACCCGCGCGCCCGGCGGGATCATCACCTTTTCGGCGGCTTCGGCGATCTTGCCGTCCTTCACGATCACGGCGCCGGTGAAGGCTCCCCTGGTTACGGTGAGGACGCGCGCATTTTGAATGACAATGGGAGGGGCGGCGGCCAGGGTGATGCCCGCCGCCAGAGCGGCCCACGGCAGTTTTGTCATCGCGTCACCTCCGGCGCCGGCGCAGGCGCTTCCGCCGCGGGTTCATACTTGATCCCATCCACGAACACGTACTTCACTTCTGTCTTGTCGCGGAAGAGGTCGCCCCTGGTCACTACAAGGTTTGCGATCTTTCCTTTTTCGACGCTGCCCAGGCGATCCGAGACGCCATAGAGTTCGGCCACGTTCAGGGTCAAGGCTCGCACGGCGTTGTCGTGGGATAGCCCGGCGTTCATCGCCCGGCGGATTGCCGGCGCCACATCGGAGGGTTTCTCGAGCGCGCCGGCGTAGAAAGCGAACTTCACCCCGGCTTTCACCAGCGCCGCGGGAGTGGATGGCGCCAGGTCCCGGGTCTCGAGGTCACGCAGAGTCTCCTCCGCTTCCGGGTCCGCGGCTCGCGGCTTCTCCGGCCAGCGAAGGTTCACCAGCACCTGGGCATTGCGGTTCTTCAAGATCTCCGGCGCGCGGAAGCCCTCCGCCAGGCCATACAGGAGCACCTTCAGGTTCAACTCTTCGCCCAGCCGCAGCATGCGCTCCATTTCCTTGGGATCCCTGGCAGGCAGGAGAACCCGCGGGGCCTCGAGCACGCCTTCGAGCCACTTGTCGTATCCGGGGCGCTTCAATCCTTTGGGATGCGCGGCGTAGATGGCCTTCGCGGTCTTGTATTGGCCGGCGTCGAGATAGATCTGCCGGATGTAGGCGATGACGCCCATCAGGGAGGAGGGGTATCCGCTGCCAAAGCCGCCGCTGTGCGTGGTGAGGTACAGGCCTGCCGGAGACTGGACCACCATCTGGCCCGGGCGTTTGCCGGCGAGATCGATGACGGCGCCCAAGCCGGCGAAGACGCCCTGGGTAGGAAAGGTGACTGCTCCGGTGAACCCCGCATTGCGGGCGGCCTCGAGACGGCGGTCAGTGGGAGACAATTCGTCGGCGGCGCGTAGGTAGCTGGTGTTCAACGGCCGGTCCTCCGGTCCGCGGGGAACGGCTGGGGGAGCGCCTTGAGGGCGTGTGGCGTTGGGGCGGCCCGTTCCGTTCAGGGAGGGCGTGTCCGGGAGGCCGAGTGTGCTGAGCGCGTCGAGCAAGCCCGGGTAGACGGTGAGACCCTCTCCGTCGATGATCCAGGCTCCGGGTGGAGGCTGCGCATCGCCAACCGCTTCAATCAAACCGTCGCGCAGAATAACGGCTCCGCGGGCAATCACCGGGCCGCTGACGGTCACAATGCGGGCTCCGCGGATGGCGATTACGGACGGAACTTCCGCTACGGTCTCGCCCGCCGATAGGAGCAGAGCGGAACATGCAAGCGCCAGGACGCGGTATTTCATAGAGTGATCCCTGTATTATAGAGGACCCTCCGGCAAAGGCTTCAGGATGCGACAAGGCGCGAATCCAATGCGGACTCGCGCCTTGTGCCCTCTCCCCGTTGTTTGGCGGACGTTGCAGTTAATCTTTTGCCTGAGCGACGCTCTTGTTGGCTCCGGTGGCTTCGTCCCACACCTGGGTGTTGCGCGCGGTTCGCCAATAGCGGTCTCCCCACCAGCCGTCGGGGTTCATCGCGCCTTCCACCACCGCGGCGCGTCCGGTACGCTCCTCGAGCAGGGGCAGAGCTTCGAGCGCGATAGTGACGGGGAGTTCCAGAACCATGTTCTGCTTCTGGCCTTTGTCATTCTCGAACCCGATGGTGAAGACGCGCTTGTCTTTCATGAGCTTGGGCACGGATAGCAGGCGAGCCTGTTTTTTGTCCGCCACCTCGATGCTGGTGACGCGGGAGTAGCCGAGAGACCAGGTGGGCTTGCCGTAATGGAACTGGAGCGTTTTCCTGTCGCTAAGGTCCAGTTTGCCGTTGCTGAATTGCGGGATGGCCGCTATGGTTCCACCCGTGTAGACGCTGTCAAACCCCTGTTTGGGTTCCGACTTCGTTTTGGCTGCCGTCGAGGCGGCATCTTTCGACTTTTTGAACGGAAGATGGGGCCAGGAAGCGGCACTGGCCGCGGCCGCCACCAGAATGAATCCGCAAACGAGGTTTCGAGTCATGGGTCTCCTTCGTGGAAAGAGATCGGCCATGCCGCTATGGAACTTTAGCCTCGAAAGTTCTACTGCGGGAAAATTACTGCAAGCTGACGCGGTCCACCTGAACGTCGGCGCGGGTCCGGACTTCCGGCGCCAGTTCCACGCCCAAGCCCGGGCCGGGCGGAAGGGGGATCTCGCCATTGACCGCGGGCAGCGGGTCCCTCACAATCCCCACATATTCTTCAAGATAGTGTTTTCGCACCGATTCCAGGATATAAAGATTGGTGATGTTCGCCGCGAGGTGCGCGGAGGCGTAATGGAGGATGGGCCCGCCGCAGTTGTGGGGGCAGACGGGCAAGTAATAAGTTTCGGCCATGGAGGCGATCTTCTTGGCCTCGCTGATGCCGCCGCACCAGCAGATGTCGGGCATGATGAAGCGGGCGGCGCGGTTTTCGAGAAGCTCGCGGTATTGCCAGCGCGTCATCAGCCGCTCGCTAAGGCATAGGGGCAGACGGGTGGACAGCGCCAACTCGCGATAGGCGGCGAGGTTGTCCTGGGGGAGCATCTCCTCGAGCCACATGGGCGAGAGCGGTTCGAGGGCGCGGGCAATCTGCTGGGCGCAGGTGAGGTTCCAATAGCCATGGAACTCCATGGCCACCTCCATGGCGTCGCCGAACTCCTCTTTGATCTTTCGCAGGCCGTCACTTGCCTGCCGTATCTGTTCGCGGGTGATGTATTGGCCCCGGGTCTGCTGGGCGATGGGGTCGAACGGCCAGATCTTCATAGCGTGAATGCCGCTGTCAGAGAGCGAGCGGGCCAGTTCGACGGGTTGGGTGAGGAAGCCGAGGTTGTCGTAACAGGTGTTGTAGGTGCGAATGGAGGAACGTGAAGCGCCGCCGAGCAGTTGGTAGACAGGCTTGCCGGCGGCCTTTCCGGCCAAGTCCCAAAGGGCGATGTCCACGGCGCTGATGGCGCGCATCTCCGCGCCCGCCCAGCCGCTGTAGGCGATGGCTTCGAACATGTCGGCCCACAGGCGGTCGATCTGGGTGGCGTCGCGGCCGAGCAGGACGGGGGCGAGGCGGTTCAGCACCACGGCCTTCTCGCTGAGGGGATCGGGGTAGGTTTCGCCCAGCCCGGTCATTCCTTCATCCGTATGGATGAGCACCCAAAGCCATTGCACGGGTCCGGCGTGGACCGTAATGCCACGGCTGAGGTGCACTGTTTCAATCGCCGTTATCTTCATATCTGCGCGTTTTTCAAGAGGACTTTTCCTTTGCGTTCGGAGCGGGAGGCGTGCGCCAGCGCTTCCTTGACGTGGTCTAAGGGATAGGTAGCTTCGACTTCCGCTTTCAGCGCGCCGGTGACGACCAGTGGAATCAACTCGCCGAATACCTTGGCGCGCCCGTCTGCTCCGATCCTGGCCATCGCGGGCGGCAGCCAGAATCCTTTCACGACAATACCACCGCCGATGAGGTGAGCGGGGGAGACCTGGAGGTTTTTGCCGCTCATCATGCCGTAGTTGAGGAGGGCGCCTCCCGGCGCCAGGCAGGCGGCAAGGCGGGCGGATGCATCGCCGGAAATCGCGTCAATCGCCAGCTTGACGTTCGCTCCTCCCGTGACGCGGGCGACGCGCCGGGGCAGGTCCGGACCGTCCACAAGCACGGCGTCGGCGCCCAGGTTATGGAGCGCGCCGGAAAGCCCTTCGCGGCGCACCACGTTAATGGTCCGGATGCCGTTTCGTTTGGCAAGCTGGATCAGGTACTGCCCCACGGAGGAATTGGCGGCGTTCTGGATTACCCACTCACCCAACCCGGGGGAGGGAACTTCGCGCAACATCAGGAGAGCGGTGGCCGGGTTGACAAAGGCCATGGCATATTGCAGGACATCGCCGCCGGGGGGCAAGGCCAGCAGATCTTCGGCGGGCAATACCTGCCGCTCCCGCCAGACCCCGTCATTCGTGAGCAGGACGGGTGTGAGATCGCCCGGCTTGATGTGCTTGACCAGGTGGCCCACGGAGAGGACCTTCGCGACTCCTTCCTTGCCGGGCACTTTCGGCAGGGGGCCGGTTTCCGAGGCGTACATTCCCATGATGGTCAGCAGATCAGAGGGGTGGATGGGGCTGGCGACCAGTTCGACGAGGGCCTCGTGTGGGCCGGGGTCCGCGGGTTCGGGTCCCTCTTCGAGGCGGATGACCTCGGCCGGCGCGCCGCAGCGGTCCATAATCACACGCTTCATATATGGGGTTCAGCTTAGCGGATCTGAAGGCAGGTCCGCCAGCTTGCGATCGAGGTAGGCCAACGCCTGGCGCAACATTGCCTTGTGGCGCGGATGGCGGGCGGCGGCCAGATCGTGCTCGACACGCAAGCGGTCCATTTGCAGCATTTCGCGTTTTTCGCGGATGGCAAGCTGGTCACTGGTCAGGGGGGTAGTTTGCTTTTCGCGGAAGCGCTGTTCGAGGGCGTCCCGCTGGGATTCGACATCTTTGCTTTCCCAGCCGCGCGCCATAAATGAATTCCTCGGCCTTCTGTTCCAATTGTAGACGAATGGCTGCGCTCGCGTGGAATGCTAATGCCGCTCATGATACACTCACGTTTCCGAGGAGTTGTTTCATGAAAGTTCGATTGCTGCCCGTATTGCTCGCGCTCTCTGCTCTCGCCTCCGGCGAGACGCTTGTTTTGCGCAACTTCACACTCATCGACGGCACAGGGAGGACGCCCGTGGCGAACGCGGGCCTCGTCATTACGGACGGGCGCATTGCCTATGCGGGGCCCGCCGCCGGCCTGAAGGCTCCCGCCGGAGCGGCCACAACGGATCTGGGCGGTAAGTTCATCATGCCCGGCATCATCAACCTGCACTGCCATCTCGGGAACGTGGTGGGCCTGGCGCAGGATCCGAAGTTTTTCACGAAAGAAAACGTCAACAGCCAGCTCGATACCTACGCCAAGTACGGAGTGACTTCGGTGCTGAGCATGGGTAGCGACCAGCCGGTGATCTGGAGCATGCGGGCCGAGCAACGCGCCGGACGCCCGCGCCGGGCGCGTATCTTTTCCGCGCTTCGGGGTTTTGCGTGGAAGGGCGGCTATCCGACGACGGTTCCGGGCATGAAGGGCGTACCGTACGAGGTGGCGACGCCCGCCGAGGTGGAAGCGGCCATGAATGACCTTCGCCGAAACATCCGGACGTTGTCAAGGTGTGGGTGGATGACCACCTGGGCAAGGAACAGAAGATCCCCACGCCCATTACAGCCGCGATCATCAAGGCGGCGAAGAAGCACGGCCTCAACACCTGCGCCCACATCTTCTATTACGACGACGCGAAGGCGCTTGCGGAAAACGGGCTCTATGCGTGCGTGCACAGCGTGCGCGACCGCGATGCGGACGCGGCTCTGATCTCGGCGATGAAGAAGAACGGCGCCTGGCAGGTGGGAACGCTGGCGCGCGAGATGTCCACGTTCGCCTTCGCCAAGCCTCCGGCCTTTCTGAGCGATCCTTTCTTCACCATGGGGACCACGCCCGCGGTCATCAGCACTTTGCGCAGCGATGCGTTCCTCAAGAAACAGAACGCGGATCATGACCTGCCGAAGTATCCCGGTTTTCTGGCGACGGCGCAGCGCAATCTGAAGAAGCTGTACGATTCCGGCGTGAAGGTGGCTTTCGGCACGGATAGCGGCCCGCCGGCGCGATTCAGCGGGTTCAGCGAACACCTGGAAATGGACCTGATGGCGCAGGCGGGCTTCACGCCGATGCAGATCATCACGATCTTTTCGAAGAACTCGGCCGAGTTCCTGGGCGCCAGAGATCTGGGTACGCTCGAGAGCGGCCATTGGGCCGACCTGGTGGTTCTTGCCAGGAATCCGCTGGACAACATCAAGAATTCGCGCAGCATAGAAGCCGTCTACATTGCCGGCAACAAGGTCCGCTGATGGCGAAGCTGGTGGGAATCACCTACCGGCTGGATGAGAAACTGGTTCCCTATGCGAAGGCGGTCAGGGCTGTTGGGCTCGAAGCAGCGCCGTTGCTTCCACACGGCCCGGTTACTCTCCAGGGTCTGGACGGGTTGCTCATCAGCGGGGGAACCGATCTCAACCCCGCGCTGTATGGCCAGAAGCGGCATCCGGAATCCGATGAGCCCGATGACGAGCGGGACCGGATGGAGCTTGCGCTTGCCAGGGAGGCCTTGGAAGCCGGCCTTCCGCTGCTGTGCATTTGCCGCGGCATGCAGTTGCTGAACGTCGCGCTGGGGGGCGATCTCATCCAACACCTGGACCGGCCCGGGATGCACCGCGCGCCCGGCGTGGATGACGCGCATTCCGTTACGCCCGGCCCGGACACCGCGCTGGCCCGCATTACGGGCGCGGCTCCCTACACGGTGAACTCGCGCCATCATCAGGCCGTGCAGCGCGCCGGTAAGGATCTGGTGATTTCGGCGCGGTCGCCGGATGGGATCGTGGAAGCGCTGGAAATCCCCGGCCGGCGTTTCGTTGTAGCCGTGCAGTGGCACCCGGAGGATCGCGTCCCCTCCCACGTTCCGGACACGCGCCTGTTCGAGGCGTTCGCGCGGGCGTTATGAATGCGCGCTGGATCATCAGCCGGCCGGTGGACCTGGCGCTCGTCATCGGCAGTTCGGCCGCCGGATATGTCTACCTCGCCCTGACGCTGCTCTTCCATGTGCCCTTTTCCTGGCTGTGGTGGTTCTGGAGTGTAGGATTGGATGGAACGCACATTTTCGCGACCGTCTCCCGGACCTACCTGGACCGCGAGGAACGGCGGCGCAACGGGGGTCTGCTTTGGGGAAGCCTGATCGTATGCTTCGCCGCCGGACCGCTGATGGTTCTGGCCGGATGGAAGCTGATTCTTGCAATCTTTGTGGGTGTCTGGGCGTATTACCACGTGGTGCGGCAGCACTACGGCTTTCTCATGCTCTACAAGGTGAAGAACAAGGACCTGTCGCCGTCTTCCAACAAACTGGACACCTGGTTCCTTGCGGTGATGCTGACCGCTCCTCCGTTTCTGCGGTTCTTTGTCAGGCATCCGGAGGAACTCGGCATTCCCGCGCGATTCGCTCTCAACCACGTTCTTCCGGGCAGTGAAGCCGTGTTCTGGACGGCGCTGCTGGTTCTGGCCGGTCTCTACGCCGGGCGCCTGGCGCGGGAGCCGCGCTGGAACGTGCCCAAGCTATTGCTGCTTTTGGGCATCATTCCGCTGCACTGGCTGACGTTCACCTTCATGAGTTGGAAGGCCGCGGTCCCCACGGTGACCATCGTTCACAATCTGCAATATCACGCGATTGTCTGGTTTCACAACCGGAACAAGTACACCGCGGATTCGGCGGTGCCGCGGTTTGGCCGGATTCCGGTTGCGGTGACGCGCAGCCTCGCCCTCTACCTTGCGGCCGGCCTCTGCTTCAGTCTGCTCTACCGTGTGCCCGGCTTTGCTCTAGGCAGAGTTTCCGACATCGCCTTCGGATTGTTCTGCGGGTTCGGGTTCACGCACTATTATCTGGATAGCCGCATCTGGCGGGTGCGCCACGACGCATCGCTGCGGGAGACGCTGCGGCTGGCGCCGGCGTAGGCCCGCCGGTAGTCTACAATCCTGATACATGCGTCTTCTCATCTTTTCAGACATCCATAGCGACCTGCGCGCCCTGGAACGTCTGCTTGCCATGGAAGCGGATTATTATTTTGCCGCCGGAGATATCGTGAGTTGGGCGAGGGGGCTCGACCGGGCCGGAGAGATGCTCGCCCGGCGCGCCGGGAAGGTTTACGTGATTCCTGGAAACCATGAATCGGAGAGCGATATCGCGGAAATGTGCGAGCGCCGCGGGCTGACGAACCTGCACGGCCGCTCGATTCAGGCGGCCGGGTTTCACATTGCCGCGCTCGGTTATTCAAACCCCACGCCTTTCCATACTCCCGGCGAGTATTCGGAAGCGGAAATCGCGGACCGTCTGGCTCCCTTCGCGGAACTGAAACCTCTGATCCTGATATGCCACTGCCCGCCGAAAGGAACCGCGCTCGACCGTGCGGGCGCCGGCCTGCATTTCGGCAGCAGCGCCGTGAAGCAGTTCCTGGAAGAGCATCAGCCCGCGTATTTTTTCTGTGGTCACATTCACGAAGCCGAGGGCGCCCGGACGAACATAGGCAACACAAAAGGAGTGAATGTAGGCAAGAGGGGGTTTCTGTTGGAAATTGACTGACGGACTTGTATAAGTTGAGATAGAATGCTGGCGCGAAGGCAATGTGGAAACCGGAAGGCGCGATCGCAGCGGCTGTAACCCCTTCACGTCCGGAAGCGTTCCAGATGGATCTGGGAGCTTCGCTGGATTTGATCGACTTTCTCTGCGCCCGCGGAGTGGACGCCATCGCTCTGTTCGGTCCGAATGGAGAGTTTCCGCACTTTCCCGTGGAAGACCGGATTCGCCTGGCGCACATGGCGGTCAAGCGCAGCCGGGCGCCGGTTATCGTCAACGCCACGTGCTCCAACCTGGATGACGCGATCGCCATCACGGACCATGCCGCCTCCAACGGCGCCGCCGCGGTTCTCATCCAGCCTCCTTTTTATTACCACTACGACCCGCCGGAAATCCGCGAATTTTTTCTTCAATACAGTGAGGAAGTGAATGACGGCATTCCGGTGCTTCTCTATCATTCGCCGGCGTTCCACAATCCCATCCCGTTGGATGTGGCCTCTGACCTGCTCTCGCGGGGAATCGTGGCGGGGATCAAGGATTCGAGCGGCGACTGGGAGTATTTTGGAAGGCTGCTGGCAGTCCGGGCGGAGACGCCTTTTCTCCTGTTGGCCGGCAACGAGAGCGTTATTCCGCGCGCAAGAAAGGCGGGCGCGGACGCGTTCGTATCGAGTTGCGCCTGCGCCGTGCCGGAATTGTTCGCCGCCCTGGAGGACGCCATCCGGGCGGGAAACATCGAGCTGACCAGCCGTCTCGATGCGCTACGGGACGAATTCGTGAGCCGTGTCGCGGATTTCCCCGGTCCGCTGGGAATCAAAGAGGCGCTCGAGGCGCGCGGCCTCAAGATGGGGAAGCGCGCGATCCCGTTCGCGCCGGAGACTCGGCGGCACGCCGAGGTTTTTCGCGACTGGTTTCAGATCTGGCTTCCCAACATGTTGAAGGCCGCGTCCGTTCGTGCGTAGGTCCATTCCCGCGGCAACCCTGCGACACTTGAGTGTATGGCTCAGGATTCGTTGCCCGGCGACATGCCCCCGGAGGAGTTCCGCCGCGCGGGGCATGAAGTCATCGATTGGATTGCCGATTATCTTCGCGACCCGCGCCAATTCCCCGTGCTCTCCGGCGCTCGTCCGGGGCGCCTCGCCAGCCTGCTGCCCGCCTCGGCGCCCGAGCACGGGGAACCGATGGAACGCATCCTCGAGGATTTTCGCAAGCTTATCGTGCCGCACTCCACGCTTTGGAACCATCCACTGTTCTTTTCTTATTTTTCGGTCTCGAGCAGCGGCCCCGGCATTCTCGCGGAGACTCTTACCGCCGCGCTGAACATGAACGGGATGCTGTGGAAGTCGTCGCCGGCTGTAACGGAACTGGAGCAGGTGACTCTCGGGTGGCTGCGGGAGTGGCTGCGTCTGCCGGAATCATTCTTCGGGATGATTCACGACACGGCCTCCTTGAGCACCTTCCACGCGATTCTTGCCGCGCGCATGTTCGCCGACCCGGACATTCGTGAACGCGGCGCCTCCCCGGGCTTTGTTCTTTATACATCCGAACATGCCCATTCCTCCGTGGAGAAGGGGGCCCTGGCTCTCGGCATCGGCCGGCGGTACGTGCGGAAGATTTCGAGCGACGAAGCTTTCCGCATGCGCCCGGATGTCCTGCGCGAGGCGATTGCCGCCGATCGCGCGGCGGGCTTGCGCCCCTTCTGCGCCGTCGCCACGGTGGGAACCACCTCCACCACGAGCGTTGATCCCGTGCCGGCCATTGCGGAGATCTGCGAGGAGGAAAATGTCTGGCTGCACGTGGATGCCGCCTATGGGGGACACGCGGCCATACTGCCGGAATACGGGCACTATCTCGACGGGGCCGCGCGAGCCCACTCGCTGGTGATCAATCCTCACAAGTGGCTGTTCACGCCGATCGACCTGAGCGCTTTTTATACACGCTATCCGCAGGTGCTGCGAGAGGCGCTTTCGCTTGTTCCTGAATATCTACGCACTGCCGATGACCCGCTGACATTGAACTATATGGATTACGGTGTGGCTCTCGGGCGCCGGTTCCGCGCGTTGAAGTTGTGGTTCGTGATGCGGTATTTCGGCCGTGACCGCATTGCCGCGCTGATCCGCAACCATATCCGCATGGCTCATGACCTGGCGCGCCTGATCGAGGCCGATGCGCGATTCGAACTCTGCGCGCCGGCGCCGATGTCGCTCATCTGTTTTCGCCTTCGTGGACCGGACGAGGCGACGCGCGCTCTGCTCGAGAAACTCAATGAAACCCACGGCGTGTTCTTCTCGCATACGGCGCTTCATGGCGGATTTGTGATGCGCTGGGCGATCGGCAATATCCACACGACCTGGGAAGATATCGAAAAGACGTGGGAACTGGTGCGGGCGCTTGCCCCGCAATGAGCGGTCCAGGGAATTCGCGCGCTAAAGATCGCGATAGCAGAGCAGGCGAATTCCCAAGCGCTTCACGGCGGCTCGCGTTTCTTCGTCCGTGAGCGCGTCGAGTTCGCGCCGGCGGCTTTCCTTCAACCGGGTTCTGGACGACAGGAGTTCTTCCGTGCAGAACCCCGGGTGGGTCATGAACTCCGTGCTTCCCAGTGGCAGTTGCTCGAGCAGGGCCACCAACTCGCGCGTGCGGAAGTGGCCTGTCAACTGAAATCCCGCGAAGTGGTCCGTGGTTTTGCATCCATGCGAGGAGAGAACGCGGTGAAAGCGGCGCCGGAGGAAGTCGAGGGAGCGGCTCAGCAGGCGCCTGCCGATGGGAACGCCTCCGGCGCTCATCGGATAGTCGAACGGTCTTCGGACCCAGGGGATGCCGTACCGATGGGAAATCCGGGCGACGGCCTCGAGCACGGGCGGCAGCAGGTGCGTGTGCTTATGCGTGTCGAGGTGCGTCGGCTTCACTCCGGCATCGAGAATCTTCTCCACCTGCGCGGCGAGTTCCTTTTCCACCGCCAACTCCCGTTTGGCCATCGCCGCCAGCAGGGCTTTCAAGTCCCTGGGGTAAGGCCTGTGCGGCGGGAGCAGCGAACGGCCGCCGACGAGGACAAGGTGACAGCCGATGTCGAGCGAGGAGTGCCGTTTCGCCAGTTCCACGGCGTGATCGAAAGCGCCGCCGTTAGCCATCAAGGTGGTGGCCGTCAAAATGCCGTGGAGGTGCGCGTGGACGATTCCCTCGTTCACGTCTCGCGTGAATCCGAAATCATCCGCGTTGACCACCAGCAGCCTTTGAGGATCGCGCGGGTGGGCCGGCGGGCCCTGTGCGAGCCTCTCATGAACTCGCTCGCACAACGGAGCCTCGCCGGCCGGCAGACTTGCACATTCGCTGTCGCGCGGGTGGGCCGGCGGGCCCTGTGCGAGCTTGTCGTATCCGCTCAAAACAGGCTCAGTTTGATGCGCAGGAACTTCTTCGGATTGGCCCGGAAATCCTTGAGCAGGCCATGCATCTCGCGCGTCGCGCCGTTGATCGATTCATAAAGCTGCGGATTCACCAGCAACTGCCCCAGTGTTCCCTGACCCGTGTTGAGCTTGTCGACGGTGACATCGATCTTCTTCAGCAGGGCGGTAATCTGATTATGCAGATCGTCGCTCTTGAGCAGTTTGCCGGCGGTGCCTTTACCGGCCTGGAGGTCCTGCAAAACGAGTCTCACCAGCACCAGATTCCTTTGCAGTTCGTCATACACGGCCGGGTCCTTGAGCAACTTGCCGGCGGTGCCTTTTCCCTCTTCGACGGAGGAGAGAATGCGGTCCATGCGCTGGATAGGTTGACGGATGTCCGTATAGAGAGTGTCGTCATAGAGCAACTTGCTCACGGTGCTTTTGCCCGCGTTCAACGCGACGGAAGTCTTCTGGAACTCCGCGAGGATGGAGTTCAGACGCTGGTACAGGGTCTCGTCCACCAGTAGTTTTCCGATGTTGCCCTTGCCCGATTCCACCATCTCGACGATGTTGTCGATTCTCTTGAGAGTGATCTGAGCGGAAGTGAGCAGTGGAAAGAAGCTATCCATGATTTCGAAGATTTCCTTCGACGCCTGGCTGGGGATGGTTGCGCCGGCCTTTACCGTGTCATGGCTCCGCCCTTTCTTGATATTGATGAACTTCGATCCCAGCAGGTTCTCGGCGCTCACGGTGGCGATGGAGTCCACCGGTATCTGGGACAGCATGTTTTCATTGATGCTCATATCGATGCGGACGACTCGATCGGGATCGGTCTCTCCCGTGAGAACCACGCTTCTGACATTGCCCGCGTTGATTCCGTTGATGCGCACGGGTGAACCCACCGCGACCGCGGCCGCATCGCCGAGGTATGTGTAGAGCATCACTTCGTGGGTGAAGAAGCTGGTGGTTCCCGTGAGGTAATAGATGAGCACCGCCACCAGGACAAGGGCGACAAGGGCGGTGATGCCCACTCGCAACTGCGCCCAACTCACTTTGCTGGCTGATGGCATGGCAATCTCCTCAGTGTCTCAAAACGAACTTCGAAATGTACGGGTCAGTGGCCTCCCGCAGTTGCTTCGCGGAGCCCTCAAACACCAGCCGGCCCTCTTTCATCACGAGAAAGCCGATGCCTTCCGTTTGGCCCTGTACTCTCTCGAGAAAGTCGGTATCGGGGTTGTAGCGGTATTGCGCCATGATCTGGCCGTCCTGGAACCGCTGCGTGACGATAATGGTTGTCGCATGCCGCAGATCCCTCTCCTTGACGATCAGGGACATGATGTTGTTTGCCGTAATCGGATCGAGGCCGGCGGTGGGGCTGTCGTACAACACAAGGTCGGGCTGTGTAATGTTGGCGCGGGCGATGCCCACCCTGCGGCGCATGCCTCCGGACAACTCGCTCGGAAACTTGTCGAGCGTGTGCCCGAGTTCGACAAAGCTCAATGCGCGCTCCACGCGAGGGCGCACTTCCCCGGGTGGACACTTCACCATCTTCTGGTTCACCAGCGGATAGGCGACATTCTCCTCGATCGTCAAGGAATCGAACAGGGCGCCTTCCTGGAATAGCATGCCGGCCCGCGCGCGGATATCGAACAACTGCTGCTCTTTCCTGCCCGTGATGTCCTCGCCGAAGAGGAAGACGCGGCCGCTGTCCGGCCGAAGCAGGCCGAGGGCGGTCTTGAGGATTACGGTTTTCCCGCTTCCGGAGGCGCCGACGATAATCCGCGCTTCGCCCTTGAATATCTCGAAGGACAACTCTTCGATCGCCGGATTTCCGTCGAAGGCTACCGTTACATTTTCAAACCGCAGGATGGATTCCGGCATCCGGGGCGCCTAGATGCTCACGAATATCTTGGTCATCAGTGCGTTAAGCACGAAGATCCAGACGGATGCGGCGACCACCGCCTGGGTGGTAGCCAAGCCGACGCCCTGTGTTCCTCCGCGGGTCCGCAATCCGTAAAAGCAGCCCACCAGCGAAATGATGAACGCGTAAACAAATGGCTTGACCAGCCCTTGAGTGATGTCGCTGTATTCGAGGATGCGATACGAGGCGTTCCAATACTCGGCGGTGGTTTGATGGAGCAGCGCGGTTGCGATGATGTAGCCGCCCAGCATGCCCACAAAGTCCGAAATAGCCGTAAGACACGGCAGCATCACCGCCGCGGCGATCACGCGCGGTTTCACCAGTTTCTGAATCGGATCGGTGCCGAGCGCGCGCATGGCGTCAATTTGTTCGGTTACCTTCATCGATCCGAGTTCGCTCGCGATTCCGGCGGAGTTGCGGCCCGCGCACACCAGAGCCGTCAACACCGGCCCCAACTCGCGGACGAGAGTGATCGCGACAATGGGCCCTGTCTGGTTCACCGCGCCGTAGGTTTGCAGCGCCTTCGACATCTGAAGAGCCATGACAATTCCGCTGAAGAATCCCGTCAAGAGCACAATCGGCAGGCTGCCCACGCCGATGATGTCCATCTGCAGGATGACGTCTTTCGGATAATGTGGCCTGCGGGAGATGCTGCGAAATGCGCGGCCGGTGAGAAAAACAAATTCTTGGATCGTGAGTACGGGGGGTTTCAGGAGGTCCAGCAATCTGCTATTCCTTGAAAATTAGATGCTACCATACCGTTTCGGGCGCCTCCGATGAGCAAGGGGCTCACTGACATTCCGGGGATCAAGGTGGGGCACGCATCGGATTTCGAAGGCCTCACCGGCTGCACGGCGATCCTTTGTGAAGCCGGGGCGGTGGCGGGCGCCGACGTCCGCGGATCCGCGTCAGGCACGGAGGAGTTCGAAGTAATGAACCCGCTGCATGTCGCCGATCGCGTACATGGCGTTACTCTCGCCGGCGGCAGCGCCTTCGGACTCGAAGCGGCGTCCGGCGTTCGCCGCTTCCTGGCCGAGAAGGGCGCCGGGTTCGCCTTCGGGGGAGCGCGCATTCCCATCGTTCCCGGAGCGATTCTTTTTGATCTCGGGATCGGCAAGGCGACGGCGCGGCCCAACCGGGAAATGGGCGAAGCGGCGGCGGCGGCGGCGACGGACGCCGCGGTGAAAGAGGGCGCTCTCGGCGCCGGAACAGGCGCCACGGTTGGCAAGATTCTGGGAATGAAGCATGCCATGAAATCGGGGGTCGGCTCTGCTACCGTTTGGCTGGACGGCGAACTGGCCGGCATCCGCGTTTCCGCCCTGGCCGCGGTGAACGCACTGGGCGATATCCGCGACCCTGAAAACGGCCGCCTCGTGGCCGGCGCGCGGCGCTCGCCGGACGGAATGGACCTGGCTGATTCGGTCCGGTTGTTGAAGCGGGGGCGCTCGCCGGGCTCACCGGGAAGCAATACAACTCTTGTGGTTCTTGCCACGAACGCAAGGCTGAACAAAGTGGGAGCGGCGAAACTCGCGCAACTCGGGAGCCTCGGCGTGGCGCGCACCATTCAGCCGGTGTGGACGATGTCCGATGGCGACGTAGTCATCGCGCTTTCGCTTGGCGCCGGGGCGGCGCCTCTTGATCCGCTGGGAGTGGCCGCGGCCGAGGCCGTTTCGCGGGCAATCCTGCGCGCGGTCCGGATGGCTCCCACCCTGGGCGGGGTTCCAGGCCTGGCGGGCTAGCGAATAGGGCGCGGCCGGTTGTAAGCCGACCACGCCCTTCCAATTCAACCGCGCTTACGCCGCGGCGGTGCGGGTTTGCCCGGGAGCGGCCTGAGGTCTTTCGGCAGCCATCATCTGGTAAATGATTGCGCCCAAGGCGCCGCCCACGATCGGAGCCACCCAGAACAGCCACAGTTGCTCTACCGCCCATCCGCCGGCGAACACGGCGGGACCGGTGCTCCGCGCCGGATTCACCGAGAGGTTCGTCACCGGAATTCCGATGAGGTGAATCGCGGTGAGCGCCAACCCGATGGCGATTCCCGCAAACCCGGCGGGCGCGCGCCGGTCAGTGGAGCCGAGAATGATCAGCAGGAAGAACATAGTCAGTACAATCTCCGCGATGAGGCAGGCGAGCAGGCTGTACTGGCCAGGCGAGTGCGCTCCAAACCCATTTGCCGCAAATCCTCCCATCTCGAAACCGGGTTTGCCGCTGGCGATCAGGTAGAGGATGCCCGAACCGGCGATACCGCCCAGCACTTGCGCGACGATATAAGCACCCATGTCAGACGCGGGAAATCGCTTCGCCAACACCAGCCCCACCGTGACGGCGGGGTTGATGTGAGATCCCGAAATATGGCCGATCATATACACCGAAGTCAACTGAGTGAGACCGAAGGCGAGAGCTACGCCGGCAAAGCCGATCCCCAGGTTTGGAAACGCCGCGGCCAGCACGGCGCTGCCACAGCCGCCGAACACCAGCCAGAAGGTTCCGAAAAATTCCGCAATCGCTCGTTTTCCGAGAGGCATGAAAGGTCTCCTTTATTTCGCGGATGGACAACTCAGGTTGTCTGCGTGAGTGATTATACGCTACCGGGTTGCTCGATTGCTGATGCACACCAATTGTCAAAGACTGCTTGTTCTCTTAGGTTTACCCAGGGGGGTCTGGAGGGGCGGGGACGGCGGGCGGATTCGGATACGATAGCGGTATGCCACGGTATGCCGCCATCGACATAGGAAGCAACTCGGTGCGAACGCTGGTGGCGGAGGTTGCGCCGGGCGGAGAGATGCGCGTGTTGTGGAGCGACCGCCAGGTGACGCGGCTTGGGGAGAGCGTGTTTCGCGAGGGGCGGATCAGCAACCAGGCAATGGACGGGGTGTGTTCGCTGCTGTCGCGGATGGCGGGGGTTATCCGGAAGCATGATGTGGACGGGATACGCGCGGTGGCGACAAGCGCGGTGCGCGATACGAGCAACCAGGCGCAGTTTCTGGAGCGCGCGGCTTCGGCCATCGGGGCTCCGGTGGATGTGATTTCAGGGTTGGAAGAGGCGCGGCTGATCCATCTGGGCGTGATGGCTCGATGGCCGCAAACGGGCGGACGCGTGCTTCTGATCGATGTGGGCGGCGGAAGCGCGGAGATCATTCTTTCCGAGCACGGAGCGCGGAAAGAAGCGTTTTCAAAGCCGCTCGGAGCAGTGCGGCTGACGGAAGTTTTCCTGAAGCATGACCCGGCGGAGGCCGTGGAACTGCACCGGATGGAGCAGTACATCGCGGAGAAACTGGAGCCGTGCGTGTCGCGCATCGGGGTGCGGCCGTTCGACCGGGTTATCGGGACGTCGGCATCGGCGGCGACGTTGCTATGCGCCATTCATCGCATTCCGAATTCGAGCCGGGAAGAAGCAGACCGGCGGAAGGTAACGGTGCAACAGGCAAGGCGGCTGTACAAAGAGATCGGGCGGAAGACGGTGGCGGAGAGACGAAAGATGCCGGGAGTAGGGCCGCGGAGGGCGGAGATCCTGGCGCCGGGAGTGGCGGTTTTCCTGCAGGCGATGGACGCGTTTCACGTGAAGACGCTGCATTACGCGGCGGCGGGGGTGCGGGACGGCATCATCGCGGACCTGGCGTCGCGGCGCGTGGGGAGGGAACGGTCAATGCTTGACCGGGACCAGCGGCGGGTGGTGGAGCAGATGGCCCGGAAATATGGTGTGCCCGTGCGCCATGCGCGGCAGGTGGCGGCGCTGGCGCACAGGCTGTTCGAGGCGCTGCACCCGTTGCACAAACTGTCTCCGGAATCGGGGAGGCTGTTGCAGGCGGCGGCTTATCTGCACGATACGGGACACTTCATCAGCGATTCGGCGCATCACAAGCACTCGGCGTATATCGTGGCGAACGCGGGGATGCCGGGCTTCACGGACACGGAGCGGCGCATGATTGCGATGCTATGCCGGTTTCACCGCAAGACAATGCCGGGCACGCGGCATGAGAGCTATCAGCTCATGGCTCCGGAAGAGAAGCACCGGCTTTTGCTGCTGCTGCCGTTGCTGCGGTTGGCGGACAGCCTGGACCGGAGCCATGAGCAGAACATCGAACAGGTGGAGTGCCGGGAGCGGGCGGGAGCAGTGGTGCTGGAGGTGAAAAGCCGGAGTGAAGCAGACCTCGATTTGTGGGCCGCGGAACACGTGGCCGACGTATTCCGCCAGGCTTACGGCAAGAACCTGCAATTGGTGAACGTGAGGAGTTAGGAATGGAGTTGCGGCGGTTCATCGGATTGCGAATAGAGGACCTGCTGTCGCGGCTGAATCAGGAGATGGAGCGGCTTGCCAAGCAGCGGGATGCGGACACGATTCATGATGTGCGGGTCTCTAACCGGCGTCTGACGCAGGCCCTGCGCGCGTTGCGTGCGTTGTTTGCGAAGGGCGTGTACATGGAAACGCGGGCGCAGTTGCGGACGATGATGGAGTTGTCGTCGGAGATTCGAAACCGGGATATTGCGCTCGAACTGTGCCGGGCCGCCGGAGTTCCCGAAGAAGCGGCGTCCTGCCTGGCGTTGCGGCGGGAGCGGGAGGCGGCGTCAGGCAGGCTCATGGCGGAGGCGCGGAAGTGGAAGAAGAAGGGGCTTCCGCTTGGATGGCGGGTGGCGCTGAAGCCCATGGAGGAGAACCCGAAGGGCAGGTGGCGGGCGGAAGCGCCGGCGGGCGAGAACGCTCGCGAAGAGTTGGTAAGGGAGGCGGAAGAGTTTTTCCGCGCCGGGCGGAAGGCGGCCAGGAAGGGAACGAGTTCGAGGAAATTGCACCGGTTCCGGCTGCACACAAAGCATTTCCGGTATCTGCTGGAGGTGTTCCGCCCGGTGTACGGGCCGGGGATGGATGGCCGCTTGAGACGGCTGCGGGAAGTGCAGACGTTGTTGGGCGATTTGAATGACTACGCGGTGACCGGAGAATTACTGAGCGGCTCGAGGGACGACCTCAAGGAGTTGTTTGCTTACCTTGGGAAGCAGCGCAGGAAACGGCTGGCGGAGTTCCGCGAGTGCTGGACGGAGAGCTTCGGCCGGGAGGGGCAGGAAGAGGCCTGGGTGCGGTATCTGTCACACCCGTTGCGGGAACCGCGGCTGTAGAGCGCGCGGCGGGGCGGGATCGGATACAATCAGTCGCAAATGCGTTTGCTCACTGGGATTCTCACCGCGGCTTTGCTGTGCGCCGGGCCGCCGATTGTCAAGGATGCGGCGAAGACGGGGCTCGATCCGGAACGGCTGGCGAAGATTCCGCAACGGCTGAAGCAGTTCGTGGATAAGGGGACAGCGGCGGGATTTGTCACGCTGGTGGCGCGGCACGGGCAGGTGGCGGCGCTCGACGCGGTGGGATACACCGACATCGAGACAAAGCAGCCGATGAAGACGGACAACATCTTCCAAATCCATTCGATGACGAAGCCGGTGGTGTGCATCGGGATCATGATGCTGGTGGAGGAGGGGAAACTGGCGTTGACGGACCCGGTGGAGAAACACCTGCCGGAGTTTCGCGGACAGATGGTGATCGATCACAAGACCGGGGACGGGATGGTGGTGTTGCGAAAGCCGTCGCGGCCGGCGACGATTCGCGACCTGATGACGCACACTTCGGGGATGCCGCTGAACCCCGCGCCGGGGATTGGCGAATTGCACGGAGCGCTGCACAAGACGCTGGCGGAGACGGTGCTGGTGGAATCGCAGCAGCCGTTGAACTTCGATCCGGGCACGAAGTGGCAGTACAGCAACGAGGGTATCGCGGCGCTGGCACGGGTGCTGGAAGTGGAAAGCGGAATGCCGTTCGAGAAGTTTCTGGCGGCGCGCATCTTCGGGCCGCTGGGGATGGTGGACTCTTACATTTATCCGCCAAAGGAGAAGTTTCACCGGATGCCGGCGGCTTACATCCTGAAGGACGGCAAGCCGGTGAAGTACACGGCGGATCCGCTGGGGGAAGGGGCGATGAAGTTTCGCGTGGGGGCGAAGTATCCGCTGCCGGAAGGGGGCATTTACTCGACGGCATCGGACTTGTACCGGCTGTACCAGATGCTGTTGAACGGCGGGGAGTACAACGGAGTACGGCTGCTCTCGAAGGCATCGATTGATGTGATGACGCGCGTGCATACGGGGAACCTGACGACGAACGGACCGGGGATGGGATACGGGCTCGGGTTTGCGGTGGTGCGGGATGCAGGCGGGGAGTTGTCGCTGCTGTCGAAGGGAACCTACGGACATGGCGGGCGGTACGGAACGTACTTCTTCATCGACCCCGCGAAGGACATGATCGGAGTGTTCCTGATTCATCGCGAAGGGGGGAGCGATGAAAGGAACGCGTTTGTGCAGATGGCGATGTCGGCGGTGGTGGACGGCAGGTAGGCGCGGTTCAGGCGTCGAACCAGGTTTGAAGGCGGTCCGGGCCGGTGGTGTGATTGAGCGCCACCATCAGGAGGACGCGCGCCTTCACCGGGCTGAGGTTGCCGGCGAGGATGCAGCCAAGGGCGCGCAAGGAGCCGACGCCTCCGCGGGAGCCGTAGAGAGGGATGACGCGGCCGGTATAGACGCGCGTGCTGATGACGACGGGAAGGGAGCGCGCCCGGGCTTCGGCGATGGCTTCGAACATGGACTCGCTGACCTGCCCGAGTCCGGTGGCGGCGATGACAAGGCCTTCGAGATCCGGGGTGTATGCGAGCAGCGCGCGGATAATGGCTCCGTCGGCTCCGGCATAGTGCATGACGATTTCGACGCGGCCGAAGCGGGCATTCCCGGGCAGTGGCAGGGTTCGGCGCCGGAGCGGGGCGCGGTAGAAGCGCACGGTCTCGATGTCGGCGATGCCGAGGGCGCCGAATTCGAGGCTTTGAAAGGCTTCGAATTCCGTGGTGCTGGTTTTGGTGACGTCGCGGGCGGCGTGGATCTGGCCGTTCATGACGACCAGCGCGCCCATTCCCACGGCTTCGGGGGAGATGGCGACGCGGACGGCATCGAAAAGATTGCGGGGCGCATCGGAATCGGGAAACGAAGGCGGCCGTTGGGCTCCGGCGAGCACGACGGGTTTGTTGCTGGTGACGGTGAGGTCGAGGAGGTAGGCGGTTTCTTCGAGGGTGTCGGTGCCGTGGGTTACGACAACGCCGGTGATTTCGGGCCTGGCAAGCCAGTGGTTGACGAGGCGGGAGAGACGCAGCCAGAGCTCGGGCTGAATGTTGGAGGAATCGACGTTGGCCACCTGTTCGACATCGAGGGTTGCGATGGTGTCGAGACCTGGGGTGAGGCGGACCAACTCTTCCCCGGTGAAGGCGGGGACGACGCCGTTCTGCGCGGGGTCCCATTTGCCGGCGATGGTGCCTCCGGTGGCGAGAATGGCGACGCGTGGCATGGAGTTAAGTAAGGTTCGAGGTTACACAGCCAAGATAGCCCGGTGAGGCGGCGGAGCGCAGGCAGGCCGGCTTTCCTGTCCGGCGAAGTGGGATACCATTTCAAGTTGCGGACTCTCAAGACGTTGGATCGCGTGCTTTCGAAGGCCGGATTAGGATCGCGCACGGAGGCGCGGAAGTGGATCGGGGCGGGGCGCGTACGGGTGAACGGGAAGGTGATTCAGACTCCGGACCACTGGGTGGATCCGGGTAAGGATGAAGTCACGCTGGATGGGGAAGCGGTGCGGGCGGCGGAAAAGGTGTATCTGCTGCTGTACAAGCCGAAGGGGTTCCTGACCACGTACAGAGACCCCGACGGGCGGCCGACGGTGTATGCGTTGATCGAAGACCTGGGCCGGCATGTGGTTCCGGTGGGGCGGCTGGACCTGGATACGAGCGGGTTGCTGATTCTGACCAACGATACGCTGTTCGCCGAGCGGATCATGAACCCGGAGTTCAAAGTTCCGAAGACCTACCTGGTGAAGGCTGCGGGAGTGCTGGGAGAGGAGCAGGTGGAGCGGCTGCGGAACGGCGTGGAACTGGAGGATGGATGGACCCGCCCGGCGGTGGTGACGCGGTTGCGGGATCGGGAAAACAGCACGTTCATCGAGATGACGATCACGGAGGGGCGGAACCGGCAGGTGCGGCGGATGCTGGAGGCGGTGGGGAGCAAGGTGCGGAAACTCGTGCGGACCGCGATTGGGCCGGTGCGGATCGGGAAGCTGGAGATCGGCGGATGGCGCGTGTTGGAGCGGGAGGAAGTGAACGCGCTCGCCGGGGAGGATTGGTTCAAACGCGCCAAAGCAGATGACCGTTCGCGGGCTCCTCGAAAACCTGTTCCCGGCGGCGGAGGTACTCGAGATGGGCGAGGACCTCGAAAACGGCAAAGCGGTGGTGGAACGGGGCGAGGGGGCGGCTCCAAAGGTGGCTCACGAGGGCGTGCGCGCTCCGCGGGCCGGCCGCGCGCAAGGAAGTGAGGATCTGTGTGCAGCGCTCGTCGTGGTGGCGGCGCGTTTGGCCGATCCATTCGCGATGGCCCTGGAAGGGTTCGCCGTGGCCGGGGAGGAGGCGATCGATTTCGAGCGGCCGGACCCGTTCGAGGGAGGTGAAGAATTCGCCGAGGGCATCGCGCCCCGGAAGCCAGCCGATGTTGGGAGTGATGGTTTCGAGAATATGGTCGCCGGCGAACAGCGTCCGGTGATCGCGGCTGTAAAGGCAGAGGTGGCCCGGAGAGTGGCCCGGAGTGAGGATGAGTTCGAGGGGTCCGGCGGCGGTGTCGAGAATCTCGCCGCCTTCATAGACGCGATCGGGGACGAGTTCCTGAAAATTCGGGCGGATGCGGTCAAAGGAAGCCTCGATGCGGGTGACGAGGGTTGGGGGAACGCCGGCGGTGTGGAGAATATGATCGAGCCAAACCGGCTTTTCACCGCCGCGGGCGATGCGCAGAAGTTGATCGAGTTCGTCGCGGTGGAGGGAGAGTTTCGCGCCGGTGAGGGCGAGTAGGCGCCTGGCTTGGCCGACGTGGTCGGGATGGGTGTGGGTGAGGAAGATTTCCCTGATGGCGCGCCAGGGGACATTGAGGGAGTCGAGTTGCGCCCGTAGTCCGGCAAGCGATTCCCCGGAGCCCAGGCCGCAATCGATCAGCAGGAAGCCGTCACGAAGACGGACGAGGTAGACGTTGACGGAACTGAGTTCGAAGGGCAGAGGAAGAGTGATTCGCCAGACGCCGGCGAGCGCCTCGAGCGGCATCTTCAGCATGCCGAAGGGGTAGCGGCGGCGGCTTCGTGGCTGTGATCGGCGTGGTAGGAACTGCGCACGAGCGGGCCGGCTTCCACGTGCGCGAAACCGAGTTCGGCTCCAAAGCGGCGGTATTCGGCGAACTCCTCGGGCGGGATGTAGCGGAGGATGGGGAGATGCTTGGGCGAGGGGCGAAGATACTGGCCGAGCGTGAGGATGTCCACGTTGTGAGCTTTGAGGTCGCGCAGCACCTGGACCACTTCCTCCATGGTCTCGCCGAGGCCGAGCATGAGACCGGACTTGGTGGGGATTTCCGGGCGGGAGGCCTTGGCGTAGGCGAGCATGTCGAGCGAGCGTTCGTAGCGCGCGCCGAGGCGGACCTGGCGGTAAAGGCGGGGGACGGTTTCCGTGTTGTGGTTGAGGACGTCAGGCGCGGCGTCCATCACCAGATCCATGGCGGCGTGGGAACCCTGAAAATCGGGGACGAGGACTTCGACTTTGCAGCCGGGGACGCGCTCGCGGATGGCGCGGATGGTCATGGCGAAGAGGAGCGCGCCGCCGTCCTTGCGGTCGTCGCGATTGACGCTGGTGACGACCGCGTAGCGGAGCCCGAGGAGCGAGACGGCTTCGGCGACACGGCGGGGTTCGTCGAAATCGACCTCGAGAGGGGCGCCTTTCTGTACCGCGCAGAAGCCGCAGCGGCGGGTGCAGACGTTGCCGAGAATCATGAAGGTGGCGGTGCGGTGGTTCCAGCATTCGCCGACGTTCGGGCAGGCGGCGCTCTCGCAGACGGTGTGGAGTTGGAGGCGCTCCACGAGGGATTTCAACTCGCGGTAGTTTTCACCGGCAGGCGCGGGGGCGCGGAGCCAGTTGGGGCGCTTGAGGGGGGAGCCGATGTGGACGAGCACTGCTTTTATTGTAGCGAGAGGAGGGCGCCCGGATGTCCTTGACGAAGGCGGGTGATTTCGTCAGCGGCTTCGGCGCATCCGTTGCATTGCCGGGGCGGCCGGCGCCGCGGCAACGCCATGCTTTGCGAACGGGATAGACGTGGAAGGCGGCGAGGTGATAGGCCACCTCGGCCGCTTGTCCCCCCGCCGCGATTTGGCTGGTTTGAGAAAGAGAGAAGGCAGGCGGCTGCCGCGACGCCAGGCCCCATGGCAATCAGTGTTCCCGGGCGATAAGATAACGGCGGATGAAAGCCTCTCCTGTCAATGGGATACGATCCGAGTTCGACTTTTTCGGTTATTGTCCTCATCGGGCCTTCCCAGGTCTGAAATCTTAGACAAGCCGTGGGCGCGAGGCGGCGCAAGAGGGTGCGGAGCCGGGCGCAATTTCCGAAGGAATTAAAAAAGGTGCGTGTTATACTTTAGCTAGTTTGATGGAGGGACGGTCGATGGCCGTAGTTAGGAATTCCCTTCTTTTCCCAACCGTGATGCTCCTGATGGGGGTAAGCATCGTCTCTGCCGAAAAGAAGGATCCATCCAAGACCGAGCAGATACCCGATAATCCGCGTGTTTCGATCACCCCGCGGCCGAAGTTGGGCGCGGAGGCGGCGACGGAACGGCGAGGCGCGGCGAATATCCGGGTGGACAGTACACTGGTTCTCATCAACGTGACCGTGACGGACCCGATGAACCGTTTCGTCACCGGGCTGGACAAGGATTTCTTCCGCCTGTGGGAAGACAACTCCGAACAGCAGATCACGCAGTTTTCAAGCGAAGACGCTCCGCTGTCGGTAGGGTTGGTGTTTGACGCGAGCGGGAGCATGGGCAGTAAGCTGGCCAAGTCCCGGCAGGCGGCGGCGCAGTTTTTCAAGACCGCGAATCCCGAGGATGAATTTTTCCTCATCCAGTTCAATGACCGCGCGGAGCTGATGGTTCCCTTCACGCATAACACCGAGGAGATCCAGAACCGGCTGACGTTCACCCAGGCCAAGGGGCGGACCGCGCTGCTCGACGCCGTGTACCTGGCGATCAGCAACATGAAGAAGGCGAGGAATCCACGTAAGGCGATTCTGATTCTTTCCGACGGCGGGGACAATTCGAGCCGCTATACGGAGAGCGAGATCCGGAACCTGGTGCGGGAGGCGGACGTCCAGATCTATGCGATAGGCTTGTTCGAGCCGATCTCTTCACGCGGGCGGACGGCGGAAGAACTTTCGGGGCCAAGCCTGTTGAACGAGATCGCGGAGCAGACCGGGGGGCGTCATTTTCCGGTGGAGAATGTAAATGAACTACCGGACGTCGCGGCGAAGATCGGCGTGGAGTTGCGGAACCAGTACGTGCTGGGATATGCGCCGGCGAATATGAACCGGGACGGAAAGTACAGGAGGGTCAAGGTCAAGGTGAACCAGCCGCGGGGATTCCCGCAACTGCGAGCCTACTGGCGCTTGGGATACTATGCCCCATCGCAATAAGATCATTGGGCTGTTTTTTGCCGCCGTATTGGGCGCGGCGGCGCAGCAGCAGGAGCCTCCGACCTTCACTTCCGATACGCGCCTGGTGGTGCTGCACGCGAGCGTGATGGACAAGAACGGGAAGCTGCTGACCAGCCTGCCGAAGGAAGCGTTCAAGGTTTACGAAAACGGCGCGGAGCAGCAGGTCCGCGGGTTCAAGCGGGAAGATGTTCCGGTGTCGATGGGTGTCATCATCGACAACAGCGGCAGCATGCGCGATAAGCGGCAGAAAGTGGAGGCCGCGGCGCTGGCGCTGGTGAAAGCGTCGAATCGCAGCGATGAAGTGTTCATCGTCAACTTCAACGACGACGCGTTTCTCGATGTTCCGTTCACGAACGACATCAAGAAGATGGAAGAGGGCCTGACGCGCATCGACTCGCGCGGCGGGACGGCGATGCGTGATGCGCTGAGCATGTCGATTGACGAGTTGAAGGACAAGGGCAAGAAGGACAAGAAGGTGCTGCTGGTGGTGACCGACGGCAACGACAACACCAGCATGATGACTCTCGAGAAGCTGCTCGAAAAGGCGCAGCGCAATGAGGTGCTCATCTACTGCATCGGGCTTCTGAATGAGGAGGAACGGCGGGAAGCGGCGAAAGCCAAACGGGCGTTGAATGCGCTGGCGAACGCGTCCGGCGGCCTGGCGTTCTATCCCAGGGAACTGACCGATGTGGAGCGGATTGCGCTTGATGTGGCGCACGAAATCCGCAACCAGTTCATGATTTCCTATACGCCCACCAATCCCGCTCTGGACGGGAGCTTCCGGCAGATCAAGGTGACGGTGAATGCGCCCGGCCATCCGGTGGTGCGCACCAGAACCGGATATTACGCGACACCGCAGCCGGCGGGGCGTAAGAAAATGACCCAGAGCCTGCGGTGATCGGGTTTCTGTGGCAGGCCACACGAGGATACCGGCTGTGTCCGTGGCGCAGTCCCTATCTGCGCTGGCGCATTGAAACCTATTGGGGCCGGCGCGCCGAGGCGATCGGGTACCGGGAATTCTGGGCCTTCCTGTGGCGGCACCGGTCCGAAATGCTGCGTTTTCTGCGGTGGGCCGGGCGGATGCGGTAATTCCACAAAAATAGGAAGCTTGCTTCCGGGATTCCGCGAGTAGACTCTGTAAAGTAGGAGTGTGACCGTGCGGAGGCTCAAGCTCATCGCGGGATTGATCGTACTGGCCGGCGCATTGACCGCGGGCCCCAAAGTGGTGGCCGTGGATGTGGACCACCCGATTCATTCCATCACCGCGGAAACCATCCAACACGCCATCGAGGAGGCATCACGGCAGAAGGCCGGGATACTACTGATGCGTCTCAACACGCCGGGCGGGGCTCTCGAAGCCACGCGGCATATTGTTGAGAAGATGATCGCTTCGCCGGTTCCGGTGGCCGCCTATGTGACGCCGAGCGGCGGACGGGCGGCATCGGCGGGGTTTTTCCTGCTGGAGGCAAGCGATGTCGCGGCGATGGCTCCGGCCACCAATACCGGAGCGGCATCCCCCGTTATGCTGGGCCAGGAAATGGACAAGACCATGCGGCAGAAGGTGGAAAATGACGCCGCGGCCTGGATCCGCAGCCTTGCGGCCAAGCATGGCCGGAACGGGGAACTGGCGCAGAAGGCGGTGTATGAAGCGGTGGCCTTTACGGAAAAGGAGGCCCTCGATTCGAGGCTGATCGAAATCATCGCCAAGGACGACCAGGACCTGATGTCGCAACTGGACGGGCGCGTCGTCACGCGGACGGACGGGACAAAGGTGACGCTGCATACGCGCGGGGCGGAGATTACTGATTACCAGATGACGCTGCGGGAGCGGTTCATGTCTCCGCTGGGCGATCCGAATCTCGCCTTCGTCCTGCTGATGCTCGGAGCGCTGGGGCTGTACATCGAATTCACGCATCCGGGACTGATTCTGCCGGGGACGGCGGGCGCCATTCTGGTTCTGCTCGGTCTTTCCGGGCTGAGCATGCTGCCGATCAACTGGGTGGGCGCCGGGCTGCTGATTCTGGCGCTGGCGTTGTTTGTGATGGAGGGCTTTATCGCTTCGCACGGAATTCTGGGGATTGGCGGAACGGTGGCGATGGTGATGGGGGCGATGATGCTGGTGGAGGGTCCGGCGGAGTTGCGGATTCATCTTTCCACGGCGCTCGCGGTGGCGCTGCCGTTTGCCGGAATCACGATGTTTCTGATGACACTGGTGGTGAAGGCGCGTTCGCGGAAGAGTGTTACCGGCGTGAGTGGAATGATCGGCTCGTTAGGGGTGGCCCTCGATGAGATGACGCCCGAGGGCAAGGTGTTCGTGGATGGGGCATACTGGAATGCGGTATCTTCCGCGCCGGTGAAACAAGGCGCGCGTGTTCGCGTGACCGCGGTGGACGGGCTCACGTTGAGCGTCGAGCCGGTCTCCGCGCAACCTGGAGGCAAATCATGATCCTGAGCCCATTAACCATTGCGGTGCTTCTGGTAATTCTGTATTTGATTTCGTCGGTGAAGATTCTCGCGGAATACGAGCGCGGCGTGATCTTCCGCCTGGGGCGCGTGCTGGCGCAGCCCAAAGGCCCCGGCATCATTCTCGTATTTTCGCCGATTGACCGGATTGAGCGGGTGTCCCTGCGCGTGGAGGCGATGGACGTGCCCTCGCAGGATGTGGTGACGAAAGACAACGTGACCGTGAAGGTGAACGCGGTGGTGTATTTCCGCGTGGTAGATCCGACGAAGGCGATTATCGAGGTGGCGAAGTATCTTTACGCGACTTCCCAACTGGCGCAGACGACGCTGCGCAGCGTGCTCGGCGAGGTGGAGTTGGACGAACTGTTGAGCGCGCGGGAAAAGGTGAACCTGCGGTTGCAGGACGTGCTCGACAAGCACACCGACCCGTGGGGCGTCAAAGTGACGATGGTGGAAGTGAAGCAGGTGGACTTCCCCGAGCAGATGATCCGCGCCATTGCCAAACAGGCCGAGGCGGAGCGGGAGCGGCGCGCCAAGATCATCCACGCCGAAGGCGAGTACATCGCTGCCGAGAAGCTGAGCATGGCGGCGGAGATGCTGCAACGGCAGCCGGCCGCGATGCAGTTGCGGTACTTGCAGACGCTGGTGGAGATTGGGGCGGAGAAGAACACGACGGTGGTGTTCCCGTTGCCGATCGACATTATCACGTCGTTGGGGCGGATATTGGAGAAGAAGGCGGCCGAGGGGTAGGGTAAGCACTCGCCGGAGTAAGCGGCACGGATTTCCGGCACGGTGCCACGGTGATTCCCCGGGCTTCTTACCGGAATTCGCTGAGATCCCGGGATGTTAGAATGTCTGCTTCGCACGGCTACCCCATGGAAATCACCCACTCAATCGGGCGGACGATTCTCAGCCCGGATCGGGCGGTGAGGACGCCGCTCGCGACTCGAAAGGCGGAGGCATGAAGGAGTTCCGCGGCGTATTCCCCATTCTGGCGACGCCCTTTCACGAAGACGGCTCGATCGATTTCGACTCGCAGGACCGGCTGATCGAATACACGCTGGAGCAGGGCGCGGCGGGGCTGGGTTTGTTTGGAAATGCGAGTGAAGGCTACACATTGCTCAATGAGGAGCGTGTGGAACTGCTGCGGCGGATCGTCAGGCGGGTGAACGGGAGGGCGCCGCTGATAGCGAGCACGGGGCATACCGGAACGGACGCGGCGGTGTGGCTGAGCAAGGAAGCGGAGGATCTGGGCGCATCGGCCCTGATGGTGCTGCCCCCTTATCTGCTGAAGCCGGATGGCGACGGGCTGATGTTTTACTTCGATGCCATCAGCAAAGCCGTGCGGATACCGATCATGGCGCAGGATGCGCCGCTGATGACCGGCGTGCCGATGCCGGCGGCGCTGCTGGCGAGGATGGGGCGCGAGATTGAGAACGTGAAGCTGGCAAAAGTGGAGGCCTCGCCGGCGGCTCCGAAGATCACTGCCCTGCGGGATTCCGGGCTGGCAATCTTCGGCGGGTTGAACGCGCAATTCCTCATCGAAGAGTATGAGCGTGGGGCTGTGGGGACCATGCCGAACAATGACATTCCGGGGGTGTTTGCCGCCATCTGGAAGTGTTTGGAGGCGGGTGACAAGGCAGGAGCCTGGGCGATCTTTACGCGCGCTCTGCCGCTGATCCGCTTTGAACTCCAGCCCGGCCTGGGCGTGTCGGCGATGAAGATCAACATGGCGGCGCGCGGCGTGATCCGCTGCGCGCGGGTGCGCCACCCCACCTCGACAGTCAAAGGAGAAGGGCTGCGGGAGTTGGAAATGCTTCGCGCCATGGCGGAAGGATGAAGATCACGGCGATAGAAGCGTTCCCTGTGCGGATGCCGCGCGACATGGACGCGGCGACGGGGACCGCCGGGTCGCCGACGCAGCTTGCCGCGGGCGCCGGCGGGAGCGGGTACCGGTGGTCTACCGTATTCCCGTGCCTGTATTCGATGAACTTCGAGACGGCGCTGGTGAAGGTGAGCACGGAGGGCGGACTCACGGGGTGGGGGGAGGCGCAGGCGCCGCTGGCGCCGGAAGTGGCGTGCGAGATCGTGCGGTTGCTGCTGGCGCCGCTTTGGGTGGGAATGGAGTTTTCCGGAGACGCGGACACGATTGCCGATTGGTGGCAGGCGATGTACCAGACAATGCGCGTGCGCGGGCAGACCGGCGGGTTCATGCTGGATGCGGTCAGCGGCGTGGACATGGCGCTGTGGGACCTGGCGGGGAAGATGGCGGGGAAACCGGTTTCGGCGATGCTCACAGAGGCGCCGAAGCGAAAAGTGAAGGCTTATTTGAGCGGGCTGCCGGCGGAGGGGCGCAAGGCCGCGGCGGCGCGGCATTGGGTGGAGGGATTTCGGGAGTTCAAGCTCTTTTTCGATACGCAGCGGGAAGATGAGTTCTTTCGCGGGCTCGGGGACTTGCCGGCCGGGGCGCGCTTTGCCGCGGATGCGCTCTGGCGGCTGGAGCCGGAGACGGCGGTGGAGTTTGGGAAGAGGTGTGATGATGAAGGGGCGCTTTGGCTGGAAGCCCCGCTGGCGCCGGAAACTCCGCTGGCGCATGGAGCGCTGGCGCGGGCCATCCAGACCCCGATTGGGCTCGGTGAGAGTTACCGCACGCGGTACGAGATGGCTCCGTTTTTTCGGGAAAAGGCGGTGGGCGTATACCAGCCCGATCTGGGGCGGTGTGGGATCACGGAGGGCATGCGCCTTGCGGCCATGGCCGCTGGCGCGGGCGCAACCGTAGTGCCGCATGTCAGCATTGCAATGGGTCCACAGATTGCCGCGGCGCTGCATTTCGCCGCGGCGGTGGATGCCTGCCTGATGGCCGAATACAATCCCAAGGTGTTTTCGGTGGCGAACCGTTTCCTGAAGACTCCTCTGCGGATGGAGGGGAACCGTTACGTGGTTCCCGAAGGGCCGGGGCTCGGTATCGAGATGGACGAGGACGCGCTGGCGCGGGTGGCGCCGTGACGCCGCGGCGGTGGCTGATCGCCGCGCTGCTGTTCCTTGCCACCGTCATCAACTACGTAGACCGGCAAACGCTGTCCGTGCTGGCGGCGACGGTGAGCCGCGAACTGGGGCTGAGCAACGTCGAATACTCGAACGTGTTGACGGCGTTCCTGGCGCCGTACACGTTCATGTACGTACTGGCCGGATGGCTGGTGGACCGTTGGGGGTCGCGCTTCAGCCTGGCTGTGTTCATGGGGTGGTGGTCGGCGGCCAACGCCCTGCACGCGCTGGCGCGGGGAGCGCTGAGCCTGGGTGTTTTTCGATTCCTCTTAGGGTTGGGGGAATCCGGGAATTTCCTGGCGGCGGCGAAGGCAACTTCAGAGTGGTTTCCGCCGAAAGAGCGGGCGCTGGCGAATGGATTGGTGAACGCGGCCGCGTCGACGGGCGCCATTCTCGCTCCACCGCTGATCGCTTTCGTCACTCACCTGGTGGGATGGCGTGGAGCGTTTGTGGTGACGGGGCTGAGCGGCTTCGTATGGATGGCGGCGTGGTGGCTGCTGAATTCCACCAAGGCCCCGTTTGGAGAAGACTTGAAGAAGGGGACCGTGAGTTACGCGGCATTGTGGCGCGCGCGGCAAAGCTGGGGGCTGCTGTTGGCGCGCGTCTTCGCGGACCCCGTCTGGTGGTTTTATCTGTTCTGGCTGCCGAAGTACCTCCAGGAAGAACGGCACTTTTCCCTGACCGAGATCGCGCTGTTTGCGTGGATGCCCTATTTGACGGCGGATCTTGGTTCGGTGGCCGGGGGATGGCTTTCAGGCTTATTGATTCGCCGGCGTATGGAGGAGTTGCGGGCGCGGCGGCTGATGATGGCTCCGTGCGCGCTGCTGATGCCCGTGGGGATTCTGGTGGCTTATCTTCCATCCACCGCGGCCATGGCGGTGATCTGTCTGGTGACGTTCTGCCACATGGCATGGAAGACGAACCTGATGACGATGACGAACGATGTGTATCCGACGGGAGTCGTGGGGTCGGCCTCGGGCGTGGTGGGGCTCGGCAGCGGGTTGGGCGGGGTCTTGTCCACTCCCATCGTGGGCCGGATTGTGGATGCCTTCGGGTATACGGCGGTCTTCTGGATGATGGGATTCCTGCACATCGTGGCCACTGTGTGGATCTACGCCACGGTGCGGCGGAGCATGGTGAGCGCGGAGGCGGACTGAGCCTACAGCGGGATGGCGCGGACGAGACGGGGCGGCCCCGGCTGCACTTCGAGCGGATTCCGCAGCGGGCGGCCGAAGTTCTGGTAGTGGACTTCCATGACGTCGCCGTGCTGGAGTTTCACCTGTTCCCCAAAGCTGAAGGCCCCGGCGCCAAAGAAGTGGATGTGGACATCCCCCGGGCGGCGGTGAAGGGGGAACTTGAAGTGGTGATGCTCCATATTCTCGAGCGTGTGGCACATGTTGGCTTCGCCGGTGCGGATCTCTTTTTCCCAGAGGACGGACCTGCCGCGATGGATGCGGGCTTTGCCCGGTACGGCCGAGAAATCAGGATCGAGGATGATCTCGGGGCCGATGGCGCACTGCCGGAGCTTGGAGCCGGCGAGGTAGAGGTAGTTCTTCTTTTCGAAGACGTGATCGGAGAATTCGTTACCTTGCGCCATCCCGAGGCGGCGCGGGACGCCCTGGTCATCGATGAGGTAGAGCCCGGCGATTTCGGCTTCTTCCCCGCCATCCTCGGCGAATTCGGGAACAACCAGCGATTCGCCGTGGGCCCGGAGGATGGTTCCGTTGCCCTTGTAGAACCACTCCGGTGAGGCGCCGATCTCGCCCGCGGGCGGATGGCCGCCCTCGAGTCCCCATTGGTACATGCGCATGCTGTCGGTTAGCTGCGTAGCCGCGGCGGAGTGCATCGCATCCCGATTCTCGACGCTCGCGCGGTGGGTGAGCCCGGTTCCGGAAACCGTGCAGCGCGCGGTTTCCGAAGGGTGATCGAGAGGCGGCAGGAGCTTCCACTCGGATTCGCCGGCATAGATCGTGTCGTAGGGTATGGCCCAGCCGGCGGCGGACTTTCCGGCGAGTTCGGTGAGGCGGACTCCGGATTGGAGCGCCTGCCGGGCGAGATCATAGACGGTGGATACCGATTCGAGGAAGTGAAGATCCGAGCCGCGCGCCAAGGCGACCGCGCGGCTGCCATCGAAGTGTCTGAGTTGAACCAAACTGGGCATGGATTGGAATGATATCACGCGGGAATGTGCAATTTTCAATAAAGACAGTTCTTGACAGTGCCGCAATCTTATGACATTCTGATGGCGAGTGAAGCCTTCGTCCGAATACACCTTGGCTGAGCTGGCGGAGCAATCGCAAACGCCGGCGCGGACCATTCGTTTTTACATTGCGCGCGGGCTTTTGGAAGGTCCGGCGCGCGCCGGGCGCGGCGCTTTCTACACGGATGCCCACCTCGAGAGGATTGCCCGGATTCGCAAGCTGCAAGGCGAGGGGCGCATGCTGGCGGAGATCGCCGTGGAACTGGGCGGGGGCGGCGGCGAAGCGGCGCTGCCCGCGCCGGAGGCGTGGTGGCAATACGAGGTGAGCAGCGACGTAAAAGTAATGGTGCGGGACGGAGCCGGCCCCTGGCGGATGCGGCTGATCCGGACGGCCGTGGCGGAATTGACCGGGAGGCTGCGCGCAAGCGAGCCGGAAGAAGGAGGAAACGATGGCGGCGGGAACAGAGAGTAATGCGGGTTATTCGGTACGGAACGCGAGGACGGGAGAAGAGATCGGTCTGGCGATGCAGCGGTTGTGTCTGAGCGGGCGAGTGCTGGGGGCGGGCGCGCGGTTGCTGGCGCGGCACGTGTTTCAATCCTCGGAATCGAGGCCCGTGGAGGTGGTGTACGCGTTTATGCTGCCGCGCGATGCGGCCCTGCGGCGGTTCACGATTCGAGGGGAGGGGTTCACCGCGCACTCGGAGTTGCGGCCGGCGGAGGAGGCTGTGAAGGCGTACGAGGAGGGGATGGAGCGAGGGGCGCTTTCGACGTTGGCGCGGCAATACGGGGACGGGCTGATCAATCTCACGGTGGGCAACATCCGCCCTGGGGAAACAGTGACGGTGACGCTTGAAATCCTGGCTGGAGTAGAGGCGCGGGACGACGGCTTCCGGTTCCGTTTCCCGTTCACGCTGGCGCCGTCGTACCACGCGCGGATGCGGGCCATCGAGACCGGGCCCGGCGAAGGGGAGATGGAACTGCCGGAAGATGAATTCGGCGATGTGATTCTGCCGAAGTTCCGCGCGGATGCGGAGGGGCTGCACGCGGTGGGCTTTGATCTGCGCGTGATGGGGGATTATGGCGAGGTAGCCTCGGTGTCTCATGGGTTGCGGGTTCGGATGGAAGAGGGGGGATTGCGGGTTTCGTTGACGGCCGAGGGCGACGTTCCCAACCGCGACCTGGTGTTGGACGCCCGGCGCGGCGAGCCGCGGGCGGAGGTGCTGGGCGGGCGTTGCGCGGACGGCAAGCTGCATTTCGTAGCCCTGGCGCCGTCGGTTTGTTTCGGTACGCCCGCGGGGGAGGCGCGCAAAGTGGTATTCGTTCTGGACCGCTCGGGATCGATGCAGGGGTCTCCGATCGAGCAGGCGCGGAAGGCGATTGAGGCATGTCTGGGAGCGCTTTCGGGAGAAGACGAATTCGGATTGATCGCCTTTGATAACCGTACGGAGGTGTTCGCGGAGCGGCTTCTGGAGGCGAGCAAGAGCAACCGCGAGAGGGCGCGGGCGTATCTGGAGACAATTGACGCGCGGGGTGGAACGGAACTCGCCCGGGCGGTTGAGAAGGCGGCAGGGTTGGCAGGCGCCGGAGCCGATTTGCTGGTGCTGACCGACGGGCAGGTGTTCGGAACGGAGAAGATTGTGGCGCGGGCGCGGGAGGCCGGCGTGCGGCTTCATGTATTGGGGATTGGAAGCGCGAGCCAGGACCGTTTCCTGGCGCAGCTTGCGCGGGAGACGGGGGGAGTGTCGCGTTTCATGACGCCGCGCGAACGCGTGGATCTGCCGGCTGTGGATTTGTTCGCATCCATTGGAAGACCGGTGGCTTCGGATGTGCGGGTGAGCGGGACGAATGTGGCGCCGCAACCGGCGAAGTTCTTATTCGCGGGAACTCCGCTGGTGGTTTATGGGGAGGGTCAGTCGCTCAAAATTGAGTGGACGGGTGGAGAACTGGAACTGCCGGTGGCGGATGGCGGGCGGCAAATGGGAGAGACGGCGCGCCTGCTGCGCGGGGCGCGATTGATTACGGATGAGACAGAGGCCGGAAAGTTGAAGGAGTTGAGCCTGGCTTACGGGCTCGCCAGTAGAGAGATGTCGCTGGTGGCCGTGGTGAATCGGGAAGGGGATCGCGCGGGGGAGGCGGCGGTGACGAGGGTGGTGGCGGTGGGAATGCCGCGGGATACAGCTTTCGGAGCCTACTTCCAACCAGCGGCGATGGCGGCGGCGCCGATGCCGGGGGCGGTTGGACGGCCCAGCGTGCGGCTGGGGTCGTTGAGCTTTCGGCGTGCGGAGCCGCGGGGTGTGATGCTGAGGGCGGTGTTCTCACGGGACCAACTGGCAGATAAGCTGCCCGCAGACCAATTGATGGAACTTGCCGGCCGCATGGAGGGCGACGGCGGCATGCCCGGCCGTGATAAGGACGAGCGGTTGCTCGAAACGGTGCGCGCGGTGCTCGCGTTCCTGAAGGAGGGCCACAGCACAAAGAAGGGTGCGTTCCGGGTCCACGTGCAAAGGCTGGTCGCGTTCCTCGAGCGGCAAGGCGGCACCCGCGACGTGGTGGCGAAGGTGATCGACGCCGCGAGAGAGGGGCGGGTGATTCCCGGCGAGTGGCTGGATGGAGCGGTTACGTGGAAGGAGGTGGAAGCGGCGGTTACACTGTAAAGGTTATGTTGACCCGCCGCGAGATGATCTCCACTCCGGCGCTGGCGTTTGCCGCGCCGCGCAAGCAGCCGAACTTCGTCGTGATCTGCACGGATGACCAGGGCTCGGAGGACTTGGGATGTTTTGGAGCAAAGGATGTTCTGACGCCGAACATCGACGCACTGGCGGCGTCGGGGATGCGCTTCCGGAACTGGTATGCGAATGCGCCGGTGTGCGCTCCTTCGCGATCGGCGTTGTACACGGGGCGGTATCCGATCCGGGCGGGGGTTCCCACCAACGGTCTGGCGCTCGCGCCGTCGCAAAAGACGGTGGCGCAATTGCTGAAGCCGCATGGGTACGCCACCGCGCTGACCGGGAAGTGGCACCTGGGATCAGGAGAGGACACGTGTCCGAATGCGCACGGATTCGATTACTTTTACGGCTTCCATTCCGGGTGCGTCGATTTCTATTCGCACCGCTACTACTGGGGAGAGGGCGGGAAGAACCGGCAGGTAAACTACCACGACCTCTACCGTAACCGGGAGGAGATTTTCGAGGATGGCAGTTATCTTACCGAACGCATCGCGGACGAGGCGTGCGGCTTCATCCGGCGCAACGCCGGGCGGCCGTTCCTGCTGGCGGTGACGTTCAACGCTCCGCACTATCCGATGCACGCGCCCCAGCGCTACAAGGACCGGTTTCCGCGCCTTGCGCCGGAGCGGCGCACGTACGCGGCAATGATTGCGGCGGTGGACGACGGCGTGGGGCGGATCCGGCGGACGCTCGAGCAGGCGGGGCTGACGAAGGACACGATGATCTTTTTTATCGCGGATAACGGCGCTACCACGGAAGCGCGCGCTGGATTGAATCAGCAGCCGGCGATGGCGGGGAGCAACGGCGTGTATCGCGGATTCAAGTTCAGCCTGTTCGACGGAGGAATGCACGTGCCGGGCATCGTAAGCCGGCCGGGACGGATACCGGAGGGTGTGGAAACGGGCGAAATCGCGATGACGATGGACATTACGCCGACAATCTGCGAGGCTGCCGGTGTCTCGCCCCCCTTGGGATACACGCTCGACGGCTCGAGCCTGCTGCCGCTGCTTACCGCGAACGCGAAGTCGCCGCACGAGGCGGTGTTCTGGAAAAACGGCGGGCAACTGGCGGCGCGCAAAGGGCAGTGGAAACTGGTGGTGAACGGGATCGAATATGGACGGACGCCGGAGAGCCAGAAGCCGCTCAGCGGAGACGATGCGATCTTCCTGTCGGATCTGGCGAGCGACCCCGGCGAGACCACGAATCTGCGCCACAAGCATCCGGAGATTGTGGACGGGATGCAGAGCATGTTGAACCGCTGGCTGAGCGGGATGCAGCCTCCATCCGAATGAGAAAGCGGTTTGCCATCATGGGATAAGGAGGACGAAGATCCGTGAAAGACAAGAGGCTCGCCCGATATCTGATGCTGGCGGCATTCGCCGCGATACCACTGGCGGCGCAGACAAATCCGGTGTTCAGCCCGCGCCGCATGAAAGACTACAACGAGCAATCGCGAGATGGGCGGTGTGTCCTGAGGGTTCGGGTGGACGATGAAATCGACGTGGAATTGCGCGGCAACAGCGTGCTGCTGCGGACCATCACCGGACGGCCGGGGAAAGATGAGGGCTCGGAGTGCTCGCAGCCGCTGCCCGCGGGCGGGTTCACGAAATTCAATTTCAGGGGGATTGACGGGCGGGGCGAGGTGCGGCTGGTGCAGGAGCCGCGGTTGGGAAACAACTGGACAGCGATTGTCGCCATTCGGGACAAGAAGGGCGGCGACGAGGGCTATACGTTCGAACTGTCGTGGACGACGGACGGTTCGGCGATGAGCAGCGGAGGCAGCGGTTTCGGCGCCCAGCCGGCGCCGGGAGGTTTTGGCCAGCCGAATAACGAATTCGGCACTCCGTCCCGGACGGGCGGAGGAATCCTGCCGAGTCTGGGCGGCGCGCGCGGTTCCGGGCGCGCGGGAAGTTTTACGGGGACGGATGAGACGTTCCAGGGCACGGGCACATTCCGGCTGGGAGGCAAGGACTACCCGATCAGCCGCATGCGCGTGAATCTCCGCTCCGGCGGGGAGGCGGAGTTCACTGTGTACTCGAGCGAGGTATTCAGCCTGACCGGGCGCTGGACGGGCGGCGGCGATGCGGTGGATATCGAGATCAACAACGGGTTCGGGAGCGCCGGCGCATCAGCCAGGGGGAAGGTATATCTGACCAGCGCGGGCAGGGTGGACCACGTGGAGTTGGACGGAAGTTCCTCGCGGTTCAGCGACCGGTATACCATTCAGTACGCGAAGTGAAGGGCAGGCTGCCGGTGGTGGTCTGAAGTTCCTGGCGCGGGAGCCACGGCCACCATCCACCCGCGGGAGTGAAGACAGGCGCGCAATGTAATTTCTTCCATGCGAGAGGCCGCACGAGTCTGGGGCGTTTTCCGTAACTCCTTCTGACGAAAGACAATCCTGAAGCTCATCCAAGTGGCATTCGATTTGCCCGAAGATCGGAGAAAAGGAGACATCATGCATCGCGAAGAGGATTCTCCGGCCGGGACGCGTCCGGCATGGCCACTGGTGGCGGCGGTGATGGCGGCCGCCATTGCGATTGGATTCGGATGGCGGGAGCACAGCCAGAAGACGCAGCTCGAGGAACGGCGCAAAGAGATGACCGCCGGGATGGTGGAGATGCAGAAACAGATTCAGGAGCTATCGGGCCAACTGGCGGGCTTGAGCGCGACACGGCAGCAGGCTGCGCAGGCACTGAAAGAACGGGAGCAGGCTGCTCCGGCGCCTGCCGCCGCTCCCCAACCCGTGCACCAACCGGCTCCCAGGATCATGACGGCGCGGCGCGCGCCGGCTCCGAGGGCGGCGCGGCGCCCGGCGGCGGTTCCGGAAGACCCCAGGCTCAAGCAATTGCAGGGGCAACTCTCCGAACAGGCCGAAAGACTGGCGCGGACCCAGCAGCAGGTGGACCGCAACCGGGAGGAACTCGAAAGCAGGCTGAATTCCACAAGGGATGATCTGGGCGGATCCATCGCGCGGACACATGAGGAACTGGTGGCTTTGCAGAAGCGCGGTGAGCGGACCTACACCGAGTTTCAATTGGACAAATCGAAGGAGTTCCGGCGAGTGGGTCAGGTGAGCCTGGCGCTGCGGAAGGCGGACACCAAGCACAAACGGTACGACATGGAGCTGATTGTGGACGATGTGAAGCTCCAGAAAAAGGGTGTGAATCTGTACGAACCGGTGTATCTGACGCTCGGCGACCGCCCGCGGCCGTTGGAACTGGTGGTGAACCAGATCACAAAGAACCATGTGCAGGGTTACGTGAGCCTGCCGCGATACACGCGGCAGGAGTTGACCGCGACTTCGACGAGCCGGACGCCATTGAAGGGCGAGGCAGAGCGCTAACGGGGGTTTTCGCGAACCTGGACCTGCTGATAGATCTTCTTCGTGGCATCGAAGCCGGCGAAGGTGACCCCGGGAAGTGTTGCGGAGGCAGTTCCGGCGGCAACGCCCCAGCGGAGCGCATCCACAAAATCGTCTCCGCGGAGCATGGCCCAGGTAAAGGAGGCGGCAAGCGCGTCTCCGGAACCGATGGGGCAGACCACGTCGACGCGGGGAGGAATGGCCTCGACCACATGGCCTTCGCGGGCGCCCACACAGCCCCGGCTGCCTAGCGAGAGCACCACCATCTGGGGACCCATCATGCGAATGCGCTCGGCGGCGTCGAGATACTGGATACGGGTGAGAAGCGCCTTGTTCAACAGCCGCTCGGCTTCCTGCTGGTTGGGAGCGACCACCGTGGGCGCGGCTTCGAGGCCGAGTTCCAGCGGCTCGCCGTCCGTATCAAGGAGCGTTTTCACGCCCAACTGCCTGGCATTGGTGATGAGCCGCGCGTAGAAATCAGTAGGGACTCCGGGAGGCAGGCTTCCGCAGAGCATCAGCCAGCGGGCTTCGGGAAGGCGGCGCGAAACCGCCTGCTCGATGCGCTGCACGTTCTCCGGGGTGACGGCGGCCCCTTTTTCGTTGAGCTTGATGGTGAGGCCGTGGCGGTCAGAGATGTTCATGTTGATGCGCGTGGGGGCTTGGACCTCGACGATGTCGACGGCGAAGCCGCACCCGCTCAGCATCTGCTTCAAGCGCTGCCCGGTCTCACCGCCGACGACAGCCACGGCGGTGGTTTTTCCGCCGAACGAATGGATGACGCAACTGGCGTTGATGCCGCGGCCGCCGGCCGATTCCTGCGATTGGAGGATATAGGCGCGGTCCTCAAAGACAAGCTGGTCCACGGTCAGATTCCGGTCAATGGCCGGATTCGCGGTAACGGTGAGAATCAAGCCCGGTTCCTTTCGAGAACCTTCGCGCCGAGCGCGCCCCCGAGGGTGGGGAACACGGTGAAGAGGACGAAGAGCATGGCGAGGACAAGCAGCAGAACCGTCGTCAATCCAGCGGGGTTCTGGAGCAGCTCGAGGAACTGCTGAATTTCGGCGTCACTGCCTCCGGTGCGGCCCTTCAACTGCTGGCGGAACAGTTCGACGAAGCCGCCTTTGTTCGAGAGCATCACCACGCTAAGGGTGAAGAAGATGGTGGCGATGGCGAAGCTGAATATGCCCGTGATCCAACCCATGCGCGCGCCGCTCACCATGGAGAGGGGCTGGCCGGTGCGGCGCGTGTAGAGGAATACGGCCAGGAAGCCGGCAAGCAGGAGCGAGACGAGGAGCCATAGTCCCTGAGGCGGAATGGGAAGCGAACTGATGACGGAAGTGATGAGGGCGGTGAGGAATGCGGTGCGCACCGCCATGGGGTTATGAAAGTTGATCTCGAGAGGCTTCGTTCCCTGGCGTGGGGTCTCGGTAACGGCGGGTTGCGGAAGCGCCTCCTCTTCGCCGTCGTGCGCCATTGTGTCGTATTGCGGCTTGCCACACTTGTGGCAAAACCGGGCATCCGGAGGCAGTTCGGCGCCGCAAGTACAGTGGGTGGGCACGAAACCAGTATATCGGTTGTGGTAAGTTCGAGGATTCCATGAGTCAAGTCAAAGTGTGGATATTGAACCCTCCGACGGCGCCGTCTCTGCGGCTGCTGGAGCAACTTCCCGGCTCGACCCATATCATCGTGGGAGAGAGTGAAGAGGCATTCGAGAACGCTCCGGATCCGGATGTCGCGGTGTGCGGCATCGGAAAGGTAAGCCTGCTGCGGAGGCTCTGGCCGCGCATTCAAAAAGCGCGCTGGCTTCATTCGTTGACCGCGGGGCTGGAGAACGTGCTGTTTCCGGAACTGGTGGAAAGCTCCATTACGATGAGCAACGCCAAGGGCGTCTACGGACGGTCGCTGGGGGAGTTCGCCATTGCATCGGCCCTGTACTTCGCCAAGGATTTCCGGCGCATGGTCCGGAGCCAGCAGGCCGGAGTGTGGGATCCATTCGACGTGGAGGAACTCACCGGGCGGACGTTCGGCATTGTGGGTTACGGCGGGATTGGCCGCGAGGCAGCCCGGCGGGCGAAGGCGATGGACATGAAGGTGCTGGTGATACGGCGCCATCCGGAGCAATCGGCCTCCGACCCGTTGATTGACGGCGTGTACGCGCGGGGCGATCTTCGCCAAATGCTCGCCTTGTGCGACTACGTGCTGGTGGCGACGCCGAACACGCCGGAGACGAAGGGGATGATCGGCGAGGCGGAACTGCGGGCAATGAAGCCGGAGGCGGTGCTGATTAACCTGGGGCGCGGACCGGTGATTGATGAGGCGGCGCTGATCGCGGCGCTGGAGGAATGCCGGATCAAGGGGGCGGCGCTCGATGTCTTCAACCAGGAGCCGTTGCCGGAAGGCCACGCCTTCTACCGGCTGGACAACGTGCTGCTGTCTCCGCACTGCGCCGATCACACGCCGGGTTGGCTCGATGAATCGATGCAGTTCTTCGTGGACAACTTCGGACGCTTCGTGAAGGGAGAGCCGCTTCAGAACCTGGTGAACAAGAAGCTGGGCTATTGAGATGACGGAAGTAGGAGTGAAGGAGATTCGCGAGGCGGCGGCGCGGATTGCGCCGCACATTCACCGCACGCCGGTGATGACCTCGCGCACGTTCAACCGCATGGCGGGGGGCGTGGAAACGTATTTCAAATGCGAGAACTTCCAGCGCGGCGGCGCGTTCAAGCTGCGCGGGGCGGCGAATTTTCTGCTGTCGATTCCCGAGAGCGATGTAGGGAAGGGAGTGGTGGCGTTCTCCTCGGGCAATCATGCGCAGGCGGTGGCGATTGCGGCCGGAATCCGGGGGACGAAGGCGACGCTGGTGATGCCTACCGATGCGCCGAAGTCCAAGGTAGCCGCCACGCAGGGCTATGGCGGAGCGATTGTACGCTATGACCGGCTGAAGGAAGACCGGGAGGCGATCGGGAGGCGGATCGCGGAGGAGACCGGGGCGACGCTGGTGCCTCCGTTCGAGCATCCGTGGATTATCGCGGGACAGGGGACGGCCGCGCTGGAGTTACTCGAGGATACGCCGAAGCTGGATGCGCTGTGCGTGTGCGTGGGGGGAGGCGGGCTGCTTTCGGGGTCTTCGTTAGCCGCGAAGGCGCTGCGGCCGGAGATCCGGATTTTCGGGGTGGAGCCGGAGCGGGCCAACGATTGGTCGCTCTCGATGGCGGCGGGGCATCCCGTGGAGATTCCGCCTCCGGATACCATCGCCGACGGGCTACGTCCGCCGAAGCCGGGGAAGCTGACGTTCGCTTTGGCGCAACCGCGGATCGAGGGGATTGTGCTGGTGACGGAAGAGGAGATCATCGAGGCGATGAAGTTCCTGCTGCTGCGGATGAAGATTCTGGTGGAGCCGAGCGGAGCGGTGTCCGCGGCGGCGCTGCTGTACGGGAAGCTGCCTCCGGATGTACGGTCGGCGGGGGTGATTTTGAGCGGCGGGAACGTGGATTGGGAACTGCTGCGGGAGTTGTGATTATTTATAGGTGATCTTCGAGTCGACGTTGAAGCGCTCATACTTCGTGTACTCGATGTGCATGCGAAGGCGCAGGTCGCCGGTGCGAAAGTGGAGGATGTCGTCGGCGAAAGTGAGTTCGGGGAACCAGTGCTTGCCGTCCACCTTTTTGCGGATGGTGGTGAAGCGCGGAAAGAGGTTTTCCTGCTTGCGGCCGAGGATTTGAGGGACTGCCTGCCCCTCGAGGCGGATGACGGTAGGTTCCGCCTGGCTGACCCATACCAGGCCCTCGAAGAGGCGCTGGCCTTGGAGAATCTGGCGCGGCGTCACCTGGAGGACCCAGCAGGGGATGCCGTCCATGGTCTCCTCTCCCTTGAAGCGGGTCTGATACATAAAGAGCTGATCGCTGGTGAACAGGAAGGGCTGCACTTCGCGGATGTCGCGAAAGTCTTCCTCGGTGAGGCGAAGCCTGTCCAGGGTTTGGTAGGGCTTGCCGACTGCCTGCTCGAGGCGCTTGCCATCGGGGGTGAAGATGATGTCGCGGGTTTCGCGGTACTCCCCGCGGCGGCCTCCGTTCACGTCGAGTTCCTCGATGCGTACGTTTTGGCGATAGGCGTAGTGCCCCCGTTCCGCCTCCAGTTCGGTTTCATGGTGAAGCACCTGTTTGAGCAGGTCCGCGGGGGGATCGTTCGCCCGCAGGGGAGGCAGAGAGCAGGCCAATGCTACGATGAGGCAGATGAAGCAAAGCCTCAACGCCTTTGCGTGGACGGTGGCGGGTCTGTGGGTGGTGGGCGGCATTGGCGCCGTATTCTACGCCAAACAACAGGATATCCCAGCACGGATTTGGATGGCCGCTTTGCCGGCGATGCTGCTGGAGGCGTCGATGTACATTGCACCGGGATTCGCGGCGGTGCGCGAGCGGTTGGCGCGGCTTGGAGGCTGGCTGACTCCGGTGCTGGCAGGCAGCGCCGTAATTCCGTATGTGCTGATGAGCGTGGGAGCCGGCAATTTCCGGCTGGAGTGGCTGGGGGCACTGCTCGTGCTGGCCGCCATGGTGACGCTGTGGTTCCGGGTTACGCCGCGATTGCCGGCGTTCGATCTGCTGTTTCTGGTGTTCATGGCCGGCGTGTATCTGACCCGTGTGTTCGTGGAGATCTATGTGAACCCGTCGGGAAAACCGCCGTTCGACATCCTGGGGCGGATGATGTGGGTGCGGTTGGGGATCATCTCCGTACTGCTGGTGCGGAAGGTGGACGGGGTGGAGTTCGGATTTCTTCCGAAGTGGAGAGAGTGGGCGGTGGGGACGGCGCATTTTCTGCTGCTGATGCCGGTTGTGCTGCCCGTCGCATGGTGGATCGGATTCGTGCATCCGAAGGAAGTGGTGTTCGGCCCGAAGACACTAATAGCGGCGGCAGGGACGTTCCTGGGGATGCTGTGGGTGGTGGCGCTGGGCGAGGAATTCTTCTTTCGCGGTCTGTTGCAGCAGTGGCTCCAGAGGTGGACGGGAAGCTTTCCCGCCGGGCTTGCGATGGCTGCGCTGATTTTCGGAGCGGCGCACATCACGGCCAGGGGGTTTCCCAACTGGCGCTACTCGCTGGTGGCGATGATTGCGGGGGTGTTCTACGGGCTCGCGTACGCGCGCGGAAAAAGCATCCGCGCGTCGATGGTGACGCACGCGCTGGTGAATACGGCGTGGCGCGTGTTTTTTTCGTAGAGTGTTGCCGTTGACCGGCAGGGAGGCGCCGCTGCCCGATGATTCCGTGGATCTACAAGTCCTCCGGCCGGAGCCCCGTCTTCTTGGCGATCTGTGCGAGGAGCCCTGGGCCGACTTCATCGGTATCGTGAAACGCGAATGAATAGTTCGGCCATCCTGCTCGTTTTAGTCGACGGTGGGAGCCTTTCTGCCAGGCAACCGCCCATCCGATGCGGAGCAAGGCGGCAAGCAGTTGCCTCGCCTTGACGGACTTCCACCTGCTCATTCCACGGAAAAGACCTTAGTAAAGGATTCGGGTACTGCCTCACCGTGTTCAATGCAGTCCGCGGCGACACGCAGTGCAAGAGCTCGGACGGCGGCGATCGCCGAATCCCGGGAGACTCCATACGCCATCACACCCGGCATGGACTCGATATCGGCCCACCATCGGCCGTCCTCTTCACGACCGACGACGATTGGAATGGATTCTACGGTAATGGCTTCCATCCGTTTCTCCACTTATACTATACCGTCCGGGTTCGTTTGGCTCCGCGTTGATCCACCGTTCCACTATGCGCAAACGCATCTCGCCTGCCCGCGGAAAGCAGGTACGGAGACCGGCGAGCGGCGACACCTTAAGTCCTACGGCCTCGCCGGGCCGCTCCACTTCCAGTTCTTGATCTCCGGCATGTCGTCGCCGTGTTCGCGGATGTAGAGCTTGTGCTCCACCAGTTTTTCCCGAAGCATCTGCTTGAAATGCGCGGCCACCTTTTGCACCCGGGGGACGCGATCGACAACGTCCCCGGCGAGGTGGAAGCGGTCGATGTCGTTCAGGACAGTCATGTCGAAGGGGGTGGTGGTGGTGCCTTCTTCCTTGTAGCCGCGCACGTGGAGATTGTCGTGGTTGGTGCGGCGGTAGGTAAGGCGGTGAATGAGCCAGGGGTAGCCATGAAAGGCGAAGACGATGGGCTTATCGGTGGTGAAAATGGAGTCGAATTCGCGGTCCGGCAGGCCATGGGGATGCTCCGTGGCGGGTTGGAGCGTCATCAGATTCACGACGTTCACGACCCGGATCTTCAGATCGGGCAGGTGCCGGCGCAGGAGGTCGACGGCGGCGAGGGTCTCAAGCGTGGGAATATCGCCGGCGCAGGCCATGACGACATCGGGCTCCACGCCCTGATCGTTACTGGCCCATCTCCAGATGCCGAGACCGGTGGAGCAATGATAAATGGCGGCGTCCATATCGAGCCACTGGAGGCCGGGTTGCTTGCCGGCAACGATGACGTTCACGTAGTTGCGGCTGCCGAGGCAATGGTTCGCCACCGAAAGCAGGGTATTCGCGTCCGGCGGCAGGTAGACGCGCACGACGCCGGCCTTCTTGTTCACGACGTGGTCAATGAAGCCCGGGTCCTGGTGGCTGAAGCCGTTGTGATCCTGGCGCCAGACGTGGGACGTGAGCAGGTAGTTGAGCGAGGCGATGGGACGCCGCCAGGGGATGTCGCGGGTGACTTTGAGCCACTTGGCGTGCTGGTTGAACATGGAATCGACAATGTGGATGAAGGCTTCGTAGCAGGAGAAGAAGCCGTGACGGCCGGTGAGAAGATACCCTTCGAGCCAGCCCTGGCACATGTGCTCGCTCAGGGCCTCGAGAACGCGCCCGTCGGGAGCGATATGGTCATCGGTTGGTTCGATGCGCGCCTGGAGCGCGCGGTTGGTGACTTCGAAGAGGGCATCGAGGCGGTTGGATGAGGTTTCGTCGGGTCCGAACACGCGGAAGTTTTTCGCGGCCATGTTGCGCTTCATCACGTCACGCAAAAAATAGCCGAGTTCGCGGGTGGCCTCGGCTTCCGTCGCGCCGGGGTGCGGCACGTCGACGGCGTAGTTGCGGAAATCGGGCAGGATGAGGTCCTTGAGGAGAAGGCCGCCGTTGGCGTGAGGATTGGCGCCCATGCGCCGCGTACCCGAAGGGGCGAGGGCGGCAAGTTCGGGAACAAGCCTGCCGGCGCTGTCGAAAAGTTCCTCGGGGCGGTAGCTCTTCATCCACTTCTCGAGCATCGCGAGGCGCTCCGGGTGATGAATAGCGTCGGCGAGCGGAACCTGATGGGAGCGGAAGGTGCCTTCCACGGGCTTGCCGTCCACTTCCTTCGGGCCGGTCCAGCCTTTGGGGGTTTGCAGAACGATCATCGGCCATCGAGGGCGCGCGGGGGCGCCGCCGTTACGCGCGTCCGCCTGGATGGCGCGAATCTCGTGGATGACGGTCTCGAGCGTGATGGCGAGTTGCTGATGGACCGCGAAAGGCTCGTCGCCTTCGACATAGTAGGGCTGGTAGCCGTAGCCGCCGAGCAGGCTGGTAAGTTCTTCGCGGGGGATGCGGGCGAGGAAGGATGGGCCGGCAATCTTGTAGCCATTGAGGTGCAGGACCGGCAGGACCGCGCCATCCGTTACGGGATTGAGGAACTTGTTGGAATGCCAACTGGCGGCGAGAGGTCCGGTTTCCGCCTCGCCATCGCCGACGACGCAGCAGGCGATGAGGCCGGGGTTGTCGAAGACGGCCCCGTAGGCATGAAGCAGCGCATAGCCAAGCTCGCCTCCTTCATGAATGGAACCGGGCGTTTCCGGCGCGGCGTGGCTGGGAATGCCGCCGGGATAGGAAAATTGAGTAAACAGCTTATTCAGCCCTTCTTCGTCCTGGCTGATGTGTGGGTAGAGTTCGGAATAAGTCCCTTCCAGATAGGTGTTCGCCACGACGGCCGGTCCCCCGTGGCCGGGACCGGTGATAAAGATCATGTTCAGGTCGTACTTGCGGATGAAATGGTTGAGATGGGCGTAAAGAAGGTTCAATCCGGGGGTGGTGCCCCAGTGGCCCAGCAGCCTGGACTTGACGTGCCGGGGAAGCAGCGGCTCCTTGAGCAGGGCATTGTCACGAAGAAAGATCTGACCGGCGGAAAGATAATTGGCCGCGCGCCAGTAGGCGTCGATGCCGTCGAGTTCGCGGCCGGAGAGGACAGAGAGTTGCTCGCTTGTCTCCATGCGTTTATGATGACTCCGATCGCGTGGAGGACGCAGCCCAATGTTGTCTCGCGCGGATAGGGGCATGGTAAGATGATGAAAGCCGTTGGGAGGTCGTCTAACGGTAAGACTGCAGACTCTGGATCTGCGTATCGGGGTTCGAGTCCCTGCCTCCCAGCCACGGCGATCCGATTCGCACCGGGCCAACCGCCCCTCACGGCGTCGCCGTTGGAGGCTGCGTGGCGAAAGATCGAGGCTGGCCGCCAGTTCTTCCGAGTGAGATCTGTTCTCGCTCTTGGTTGAATCCAACTGGCTGATCAACCCTCGGCATCCGGAATTCTCCGGGATCCGGCTATTTTCCAAGACAGCTTTCAGGTACGATCCTTCGAATGACGGCTGATTGCAAAGCATCCGCCAGGTTCGCGGCCACTCCGCCGGGCGGCCACCCATCATCATGTTTCGGCCCGGAAATACTATCCGTGCTTGAACACCCGCGTGTTTCTCGAAAACCATGGAGCGGAAGGTAACCGCAACCCTTCGTCACCTTTCGTGTTCCCAGCATCATGAGGCCCGCTGCACGAAGATTGTTTCCCCTGGTGATATTGACCGCCGCCGCCGTACTTTCCTTGCCCACCACCGCGGAGTTCCGCAAGGCGATCCCGGAAACCGAAAAGATCCACCATGCGCTGGCGCGGCTCACGTTCGGAGAACGGCCGGGTGATTTCGAGGCGGTGAAGAAGACCGGGCTCAAGCGCTGGATCGAACAGCAACTGCACCCGGAGAGCATCGCGGAAAATCCCGTGCTTGCCCGGAAGTTGAAGCCCTTTGATTCGCTCAACATGAGTGACGCGGAACTGATTGCGAAGTATCCGCCGCCTCGGGTGTTGAAGAAGGATCAGGAAACAACACGGCCGCGCTTGGAACTTCCGGAGGATCCGGCGGTGCGCCGGGCGCTGCGTCAGGCGCGGCGGATGGCCGGCGCTTCTCCGCTGGAGCGGGGTCAGGCCGTGCTGGCCGCGGCGCCCACCGCCTTGCGGCGGCAGATCCTGGCCAACCGGCGTCCCGTGGCGGTGATCGCCAATGACCTGACCGAAGCAAAGATCTATCGCGCCATTTACAGCAACCGGCAGTTGGAGGAAGTGCTGGCCGACTTCTGGTTCAATCACTTCAATGTGTTTCTCGACAAGGGCATGGATCGTTTTCTCATCGCCAACTATGAGAAGGACGCTATCCGCCCGCACGTGCTGGGTAAGTTCAAGGACTTGCTGCGGGCAACGGCGCAATCGCCGGCGATGTTGTTCTACCTGGACAACTGGCAATCCGTGGACCCGCGGGCCATGGAGCGGGCCGCGCGGCGGTTTCCGGATGCGGCCAGGCGCGCGCGGGGGCTGAATGAGAACTACGGGCGGGAGTTGCTGGAGTTGCACACGCTCGGGGTGGATGGAGGCTACACGCAGCGGGACGTCATCGAAGTGGCGCGGTGTTTCGCGGGATGGACCATCCGCAATCCGCGCGGCGGCGGCGGATTTTTCTTCAACGCGCGGGTACATGACCGCGGCGAGAAGACCGTGCTGGGCGTGAAGATCCCGCCGGGCGGCGGAATCGAAGACGGACTGAAGGTGTTGGACATTGTCTCCCGGCATCCTTCCACGGCGCGCTTCGTTTCCTATAAGCTGGCGCAGCGCTTCGTGGCCGATGAGCCGCCGGAAGAACTGGTGCGGCGCATGGCTTCGACATTTCTGCGCGCGGACGGAGATATCCGCGAGGTGTTGCGTACGATGTTCGCCGGCCGCGAGTTCTGGTCGCGCGGAGCATACCTCAAGAAGACGAAATCGCCGCTCGAGATGGTGGTGAGCGCGGTGCGGGCGCTCGACGCGAATGTGGACAACGCGTTCATCCTGGCCCAGGTGATCGGGCGGATGGGCGAGCCTCTCTACCGCAAACAGGAGCCGACTGGCTATTCGAACTCGGGGGAGGAGTGGCTGAATTCGGCCTCCCTTGTGGCGCGGATGAATTTTGCGTTAAGCCTGTCCGGGAACAAGCTGTACGGGATTGAGGCGAACCCGGAACAGCTCTCGTTTGCGCCGGGCGCGGAAACGCGAGCCGCCATAGCCAAACAGATGGAGAAGAACAGCGGCGCGAGGATGCTCTATGCGGGCCTGGTGCTGGGCTCGCCGGATTTCCAGAAGCGGTAAGGAAGAGAGGGGTATTCCCATGTTGAATCGAAGATACTTCCTGCGCGGGTCGGCGCTGGCGATGATGGGCGTGGGCGCGGCGCCTCGGTGGCTGGCCCGGGCGGCGGCCGGGGCGCGGAAGAAGGTGCTGGTGATCATCTTCCAGCGCGGGGCGATGGACGGGTTGAGCGCCGTGGTCCCCCATGGGGAGAAGGAATACTACGCGCTGCGGCCGGGGCTGGCGGTTGCGGCCAAGGACTGCGTGGATCTGGACGGATTCTTCGGATTTCATCCTTCCCTCTCACCGCTGACGGATGCCTTCCGCGCGAAGCAGCTTGCGGTGATCGAGGCGGTAGGGTCTCCGGATCCGACGCGGTCGCACTTCGACGCGCAGGACTACATGGAGTCGGGAACCCCTGGCCGCAAGACAACCGCGGATGGCTGGCTAAACCGGGCTCTGACGCCTGCCTCGCAAATATCGCCGCTGCGGGCGGTGAGCCTTGGTCCGAACCTGCCGCGCGCGCTGCGCGGAAAGAATGCGGCCGTGGCGGTGAACTCGCTGCGTGAATTTCAGGTGAAGGATTCGATGGGGGCGAGCGCGTTCGAAAGCCTATATGCGCATGCGGGCAACAGCGAGTTGCAATCGACGGGGAAAGAGACGTTCGAAGCCATCAGGATGGTGCGGTCCGTGCAGCGGCAGCCTTACACGCCGTCGGGCGGCGCCGTGTATCCGGACGGACGTCTGGGCCAGAGCCTGCTCCAGATTGCGCGGCTCATCAAGGCCGGCGTGGGGCTGGAGGTGGCCTTCGCCGATGTGGGCGGCTGGGATACGCACGTCAACCAGGCGAACATTCTGTCGAACCTCCTTGATGAATTCGCGAAGAGCATCGAGGCGTTCCGGCGCGACATGGGCGGCGGCATGGAGGACGTGCTGCTGCTGACCATGTCGGAATTCGGCCGCACGGCGCGCGAGAACGGCAATCGCGGCACGGACCATGGGAATGCGAACATCATGTTCGCGCTGGGGGCAGGTGTGCGGGGCGGCAAGGTACACG
>JAIXKK010000084.1 GCA_026954325.1 Bryobacterales bacterium
GCGGTAGGACAACCGTCCGGTGTTGCCGGAAGCCCTTGGGGGTATTATGGGCCCAGGAATTCTAGGCAAAAAAATCGGGATGACGCAGGTGTTCCGGCCGAACGGGGAAGTGGTGCCCGTCACTCTGCTCAAGGCCGGACCGTGCGTGGTGGTGCAGCGCAAGACGCCGACGGCGGATGGTTACGACGCCATCCAGGTCGGTTTTCTCGAATTTGTCAAATCGTCGCGGATCAACAAACCCGAGACCGGGCACCTGAAGAAAGCGGGAGCGGACGGGGTGAAGTTTCTGCGCGAACTGAAGCTACAGCCCGGGGACGGCGACCCGAAGCCCGGCGACAAGATTCTGGTGGATTCGTTCAAAGCGAAGGAAAAGGTGGATGTGACGGGCGTCAGCAAGGGGCGCGGCTTTGCGAGCCTTGTGAAGCGCCACCACTTCCGCGGCGGCGGCGCGTCGCACGGCTCGATGTTCCACCGCGCGCCGGGATCCATCGGCGCGTCGAGTTTCCCCTCGCGCGTGTTCCCCGGCATGCGAATGGCCGGACACATGGGCGTGCAGGACGTGACGGTGCGAAACCTCGAGATTGTGGACATCGACCCGGAAGACAACATTTTGATGGTGAAGGGCGCGGTCCCGGGGCCGAATGGCGGCTACGTGGTGGTGCGCCGCGCCAGGAAGAGGGGGCTCTAACATGCCGCTGGTGGACGTAGTGGACCTCAGGAACCAGAAGGTAGGCGAGATCGACCTCGCCGAGAGCGTGTTCGGAGCCGAAGTGAACGAAGCGCTGCTATACGAATCCGTCCGCCATTACATGGCGGGGGTTCGCGGCGGGACGCACAAGACGAAGCGGCGCTGGGAAGTTTCGGGCTCGGGTAAGAAGTTGTGGCGGCAGAAAGGCACGGGGCGGGCGCGCATGGGCTCGATCCGGTCACCCATCTTGCGGCACGGCGGTACGGTACACGGGCCGATCCCGCGGGATTACAGCTACCGGTTGCCGCGGAAGATGCTGCTCGGAGCCCTGCGGTCGGCGCTGTCGGCGAAACTGCGCGACGGCGAATTGAAGGTGGTGCGTGAGTTCTCGCTGACGGATCACAAGACGAAGTCGGTTGCGGGGGCGCTGAAGAACCTCGAAGCCGCCAATACCGTCCTGCTGGTGGAAACGGCTGACAACAGGAATCTGGCGCTGGGGGCCCGCAACCTTCCCGGCGTGACGACAGTGGACAGCCACGCGGTGACAACGTACGACCTGCTGCGGCACAAGAGCGTGCTGCTGAGCGAGGCGGCCGCGAGGAAGCTTTCGGAGGGCCTCTCCCAATGACCCATTACAACGTCATCCGGCGGCCGATCGTGACGGAAAAAGGCGTGACGAAGAAAGAGGCGGAACAGACGCTCTGCTTCGAAGTGCACCCGGACGCCAACAAGATCATGATCAAGGCGGCCGTGGAGAAGATTTTCAAGGTGAAAGTGGCCGATGTGCGGACGGCGTCGTTTGAAGGGAAACTGCGCCGCCGGGGCCGCTTTTCGGGATACCGCCCGGATTGGAAGAAGGCGTACGTACGCCTGAAGGCCGGCCAGAAGATGCCGGAGTACGCGGAGATCTGACATGCCGATCAAGACATATCGTCCCACCACGCCCACCCGGCGGTTTCAGACGGTTCTTTCAAGGGAAGGCCTCTCGAAGAAGGAGCCGGAGAAGTCGCTGACGGAAGGCAAGCAGCGGACTGGAGGACGCAATAACTACGGCCGGCTCGCAATGCGTTTCCGCGGCGGCGGGGCGAAGAAGAGCTACCGCATGGTCGACTTCAAGCGCGACAAAGACGGAGTGCCGGCGAAGGTGGCGGCGATCGAATACGATCCGAACCGTTCGGCCCGTCTCGCGCTGCTGCATTACGTGGACGGCGAGAAGCGCTACATTCTGGCGCCCGTGGGGCTCGAGGTGGGCCGGACCGTGGTGAGCGGGCCGGACGCCGACATCCTCGTGGGGAATTCACTCCCGTTCAGGAACATTCCCGCCGGCACGACGGTGCACAACGTGGAACTCAGGCCAGGTAAGGGCGGGCAGATGGCGCGCTCGGCCGGGGCCGCCGTTCAACTGGTCTCCAAGGAAGGCGACTATGCGCTCCTGAAGCTGCCTTCGGGCGAAGTGCGCCGGGTGTTGGTGAACTGCCGGGCGACGGTCGGCCAGGTGGGCAATGTAGATCATGAGAACGTATCGCTCGGTAAAGCGGGACGGACGCGGTATCTCGGTCGCAAGCCCCACAACCGCGGCGTGACGATGAATCCGGTGGACCACCCGCACGGCGGCGGCGAGGGCCGCACCTCCGGCGGGCGCCATCCGGTGACTCCTTGGGGCCAGCCGACACGCGGCTTCAAGACCCGCAACAACAAGCGCACGGACAACCAGATTGTCACGCGGAAGCAGAAGAGGAGATAGGTAGGGTATGGGACGTTCCCTCAAGAAAGGCCCCTTCACCGATGCCCACGTGCTCGTGAAGATCAATAAGATGAACGCGGCCAACGAAAAGAAGGTGGTGCGCACCTGGAGCCGCCGTTCCACCATCCTGCCTGATTTCATCGGCCACACGATCGCCGTGCACAACGGGAAGAAGTTCATCCCGGTGTACGTGACGGAAAACATGGTGGGTCACAAACTCGGCGAATTTTCCCCGACCCGCACGTTTAAGGGACACGCCAACAAGGCGGACAAGACGGGTAAGGCGTAACAGGAGCGAAGCGACATGGCAGAACAGGCTGAGAAAGCGAAACCATACAAGTCCGAGGCCCGCTACATTCGCATTTCGCCGCAGAAGGCCCGCCTGGTGGTGGATCTGATTCGCGGGCGGAAGGCCGGCGAGGCGATCCACATTCTGCGTGGCACGAACAAGCGCATCGCGCCCGTGGTCGAGAAGGTGCTCCATTCGGCGATCGCCAATGCCGAGAGCCGCGCCACGAACGTCGACGTCGACAAACTGTACATTACCGAGGCTTACGTGAATGAAGGACCGCGCCAGAAGCGGATTCGTCCGGCGCCGATGGGCCGCGCCTACCGCTATCAGCGCAGAACGTCGCACATCGTCGTCAAAGTGGGAGAGAAGGCGAGCTAAATGGGTCAAAAAGTACATCCTTACGGATTTCGCGTCGGCGTAACGAAGACGTGGCGTTCCCGGTGGTTCGCCAAGGCGGAGTACCCGAAGCTGCTCGAAGAAGACCTGGACCTGAAGGACGCGCTGCGCGACCGGCTGAAGGCGGCGGGCGTCTCGAGCATTGAAGTAGACCGGCCGGGCAACAAACTGCGCATTACCATCCGCACCTCGCGGCCCGGAATCATCATCGGGCGCAAGGGCGCCGAGATCGAGAAGCTGAAGCAGGACCTGGCGCGCAAGACCAAGCGCGAGGTGTTCATCGACATTCAGGAAGTACACAAGCCCGACGCGGATGCCCAATTGATCGCCGAGTCGATTGCCCTGCAACTCGAAAAACGCGTGGCGTTCCGGCGGGCCATGCGGAAGGCCGTCGAAGCAGCGCTGCGTTACGGCTGCAAAGGGATCAAGGTTCGGGTGTCGGGCCGGTTGAACGGAGCGGAAATCGCCCGCAGCGAATGGTACCTGCAGGGGCAGTTGCCGTTGCACACCCTGCGCGCGGACATCGATTACGGATTTGCCGAAGCGCGGACGACGTACGGCGTGATCGGCGTTAAAAGCTGGGTTTACAAGGGGGAGATTCTGGAAGGCCAGGGCCGGCGTCTGGGCGTCACCCGGAACGAGCCCGAGATGCGGGACCGCCGTGGGCCGCGCGGAGACCGCGACCGGCGCGGATCGAGACCGCAGCAGGACCGGCAGGCTCAGAGAGAGCGCGCCGCCCAGGAAGCCGCCGCCGCCGCGCCGCCGCCCGTGGGCGGGTTGGAACAACAGGCGCCTAGCGAACTGCCGCAACCAGTCAGGGGCGCGGCGCCGCTGGTGCCGCCGATGGCCAATCCGGCGCCGCCTTCGTGGAAGCAGGAAACAAAGCCCGAGGGCGAGGGAGAGAATTAAGAACCGCGCGGGCGCGAGACTCGAGGAGATAAGAACGCCATGTTGATGCCAAAGAAGGTGAAGTATCGCAAGCAGCAGCGAGGCCGGATGAAAGGGAAAGCCTGGCGGGGCTCCAGTCTGAGCTTCGGCGATTACGGGCTGAAGGTGATGCGCTGCGGGTGGATCACGGACCGGCAGATCGAGGCGGCTCGCGTGGCCATGACCCGATTCATCAAGCGCGGCGGCAAGGTGTGGATCCGATTGTTTCCGGACAAGCCCATTACCAAGAAACCCGCCGAAACTCGTATGGGTAAGGGAAAAGGCGCGCCGGAGCAGTGGGTGTGCGTAGTAAGGCCGGGGAAGATCCTGTTCGAAATGGAAGGGGTCACGGCCGACGTGGCGACAGAGGCGATGCGGCTGGCGGCGCAGAAACTGCCGCTTCCCTGTAAGCTGATCACGCGCGGACAGAACGGATGAGCGCGGGGAGGATAACGGAATGAAGGCTGAAAAGATTCGCCAGATAGACACCAGCGAACTGGAAGGTCAATTGCGGGAAATGCAGGAGCAGGCCTTTCGTCTGCGCTTCCAAATCAACATGGGCCAGGGAGAAGGCGTGAAGAAGTACCGGGAATTGAAGAAAGATCGCGCCCGCATCCTGACGATTCTGCGCGAGCGCGCGCTCGAGAAGAAGGGATAGCGAGATGGCCGAAGAGAAGAAACCGAACAAGCAGGAAAAGATCGGCCAGGTGGTTTCGGCGGGAATGCGGAAGACCATCGTGGTGGCCGTGGTGCGCAAAGTGTCTCATCCGCTCTACAAGCGGATCGTGACGAAGAAAAAGAAGTTTTACGCCCACGACGAGCAGGGGACGGCGCAGGTGGGTGACGTCGTGCGAATTGTCGAGTGCCGTCCGTTGAGCCGGCTGAAGCGCTGGAACCTGGCGGAAGTGATCCGCAAGGCCGTGCAGGTCGGGGAGATTGTGGAGTAAGGAGCTACCGTCATGATTGGAATGCGAACCATCCTCGAGGTGGCCGACAACAGCGGAGCCCGCAAATTGAGCTGCATTCTCCCTCGCGGCGGCGACCTTGGATTGCGCGCCGGTTTGGGGGACGTGATCACGGCGGCGGTGAAGGAAGCCGCGCCGGAATCGGCGATCAAGAAGGGGAAAGTGGTGCGCTGCGTGATCGTGCGGATGCGCAAGGAAACGCGCCGCAAGGATGGCACTTATATCCGCTTCGATTCGAACGCGGCGGTGCTCATCAACGATCTGGGAGAGCCGGTGGGGACGCGTGTGTTCGGCCCCGTCGCCCGCGAATTGAGAGAGAAGCGGTTCATGAAGATCGTATCTCTCGCGCCGGAGGTGATATAAGCAATGCCGCGAGCCAAGAAGCCGGAGCCGCCGCGGCGGATCCGCATTAGAAAAAACGACGTCGTCAAGGTGATTGGCGGGCGCGACAAAGGGAAGACCGGGCGCGTGATCAGCGTGGATCGCGGCTCCGGACGGTTGATCGTGGAAGGCGTGAACATCATCAAGCGCCACACCAAGGCCAACCCGGCGCAGCAGATCAAGGGCGGTATCGCCGAGCGCGAGGGTTCCATTCACGCGTCGAACGTGATGATTCTGACATCGGGCGGCGTGCCCACGCGGGTCGGCTTCAAGGTCGAAACGGCCGGCGGCAAGGCGCGGCGCGTGCGCATCGCGCGCAAGACCGGCGAGACGCTGGACAAGAAAGGGTAGGTGGCGGGGAAATGGCAGCAAGCAAGCCCAGATTGAAGGAGCGTTACCAGAAGAACGTCATACCGGCGCTGGTGAAGGAGTTCGGCTACACAAACCCGATGGCGGTGCCGAAGGTCGAAAAGGTGTCCCTGAACGTCGGGTTGGGCGAGGCGACGCAAAATCCGAAGCTGATGGATGGCGCGGTGAACGAATTGAATCAGGTTGCCGGCCAGAAGGCGGTGATCTGCAAGGCCAAGAAATCCATCGCCGCGTTCAAGCTCAGGGAGAACATGGCCATCGGCTGCATGGTAACCTTGCGCGGCGACCGGATGTACGAATTTCTCGACCGGCTCTTCAACGTGGCCCTGCCCCGCGTGCGCGACTTTCGCGGGGTGTCGAACAAGTCCTTCGATGGCCGCGGCAATTTTACGTTGGGTTTGAAAGATCAGTTGATATTTCCCGAGATCGACTACAACAAGGTGGAGAAGATCAAGGGAATGAACATTTGCATTACGACCACGGCCCAGACTGACCAGGAAGGGCTGGCGCTGTTGAAACATCTGGGGATGCCGTTCCGGCAGCAATAGGGAAGCGAGAAGGAAGGAATAGCGGATGGCCACTACTGCCAAGATCGCCAAGGACAAGAAGATCAAGGAGTCGATCGACAACGCCAAGGCCAATAACAGGAAAGCGAAATTTGCCTGCCGGCACCGCAACCGGTGTTTCCGGTGCGGACGGCCGCGGGGATATCTGGGCAAATTCAACCTCTGCCGCATCTGTTTCCGGAAGCTGGCGCTGGCTGGGGAGATTCCCGGCGTAATCAAATCGAGCTGGTAGAAGAGGAGGCAAGGAAGTGAGCACATCTGACCCGATCGCCGATATGCTGACGCGGATTCGCAACGCGATGAGCGCGCGTCATGCGAAAGTGGACGTGCCGGCCTCCAAGCTGAAGGCCGATATCGCGCGTATCTTGAAGGAAGAGGGCTATATCCTGAACTTCAAGATGGCGGAAGAAGGCACGAAGAAAACGATCAAGATCTATCTCAAGTACACGCCCGCGAACGCGCCGGTGATCAACAAAATCGAGCGGGTTTCCCGCCCCGGATGCCGGGTATACGTCGGCGCGCGCGAGATTCCCAAAGTGCTCGGGGGACTGGGCATCAACATACTGACGACGCCGCAGGGCGTGATGACAGGTAAGTCGGCGCGCAAGAACGGCGTCGGCGGCGAATTGCTCTGTCAGGTCTACTAAGGCAAGGGTAAGGAGTAAGTCCGCTATGTCGAGAGTTGGAAAGAAGCCGATTCCGGTGCCCGCGAGCGTCAAGGTGAATATAGGCGAGCAATTGGAACTACAGGGGCCGAAAGGAACACTGACGGTGCCGATTCCCGAAGGGATCAGTATCGAGCACGCCAAGGGGACCCTGGAGGTGAAGCGCGCGAGCGACAAGCACGCGGCGTTGCACGGGTTGACGCGGGCGCTGGCGGCGAACGCCGTGACGGGTGTTTCGTCTGGTTTCGTGCGCGAACTGGAGATTGTAGGCATCGGCTATCGCGCGGACTCGAAGGGCGGAGTGGTGACATTCAACCTGGGCTACTCGCACCCCATCGAGTTCGTGCTCCCGGCCGGCGTGGACTGCAAGGTGGATAAGCAGACGGCCATTACGCTCAGCGGAAGCGACAAAGAGATGCTGGGCCAGATTGCGGCCAACATGCGTTCCCTGCGGCCGCCCGATCCATACAAGAACAAGGGCGTGCGCTACAAGGGCGAGGTGCTGCGGAAGAAGGTTGGCAAGAGCGGCGCCGGCGGCAAGTAAGTTGAGGAAAGAGCGATGAAGAAGCTAGTCAATCGAGATGAAGTCCGGCGGCGGATTCACACGAGGATTCGCAAACGGCTGTCGGGAGAGGCGGATCGGCCGCGGTTGGCGGTGTTCCGCAGCACGCACCATATCTACGCGCAGGTGATTGACGACCGGCAGGGGCGGACGGTTGTCGCCGCTTCGAGCACGCAGAAGAGCGCCGGGGTAGGGAGCGGCGGAAACGTCGCGGGCGCCAGGGCAATCGGGAAACTGGTGGCCGAACTGGCGCTGGCAAAGGGAATCAAGAAGGTGGTATTCGACCGCGGCGGCTTCCTGTATCATGGGCGCATCAAGGCGCTGGCCGACGCGGCGCGTGAAGCGGGTCTCGAGTTTTAGACGTAAGGAGAACTGATGGTACCCACTCCGGTGAAGAGAATTGATCCAGCGCAGTTTTCGTTGAAGGAAACGGTGGTTTCCATCAACCGCGTGACGAAGGTAGTGAAAGGCGGCAAGAACCTCAGCTTCTCGGCGCTGGTGGTGGTTGGCGACCCCGTGGCGAAGGTGGTTGGTTTCGGTACGGGCAAGGCCAAGGAAGTTCCAGCGGCGATCAAAAAGGGAATGGAAGCGGCGAAGAAGAACCTGCGCAAGGTGCATCTGCTCGATACCACCATTCCGCACCAGGTGACCGGGCGTTTCGGGAGCGGACTGGTGCTGTTGAAGCCCGCGCCGCAGGGAACCGGCGTCATCGCGGGCGGACCGGTGCGCGCGGTGATCGAGGCCGCCGGCATCCCAAACGTGCTCACAAAGTCCATCGGATCGCGCAATCCGCACAATGCGGTGAAGGCCACCATTAACGCCCTCGAGCAACTGCGGGAAAAGAGCGAAGTGGCCGACATGCGCGGACTTGCGCTCGAGAAGATTTAGCAACTGGCGAGGGAGTACACGTATGGCCGAAGGCAAGACGATCAAGATCAAACTGGTGGGCAGCCCCATCTGCACGCCTGAAAAACACAAGGTGATTGTACGTTCGCTTGGGTTGCGGAAGTTCAACCAGGTGGTGGAGCGGCCGGATAACGACGGGTTCCGCGGAATGGTGAAGAAGGTGCCGCACCTGCTCCGAATCGTGGAATAGGCGGGAAGAGGAATTTGCGATGAATCTCAGTCAGCTCAGACCCCCGGAGGGACAGAAGAAGGAACAGCGGCGCGTAGGGCGCGGCATGGGCTCGGGACGGCAGAAGACATCGGGGCGCGGGCACAAGGGCGCGCGGTCCATCTCCGGCTACAGCAAGATGCGCGGGTTTGAAGGCGGCCAGATGCCGCTCCACCGGCGCCTGCCCAAGCGCGGATTCACCAACATTTTCAAGAAGCATTATGCGATCGTAAACATAGGTCTGCTCGAGAAACTCGATGGCGACTCTTTCGATCCGGGAAAGTTGCTCGAACTCGGCGTGATCAGGAAACTCGAGGACGGGCTGAAGATTCTCGGTTCCGGAGAGCTGACGCGAAAGGTCATGGTCAAGGCGAACTTCATTTCGGCGTCCGCGCGGCGGAAGATCGAGGCCTTGGGCGGCGCGGTTGAATTGATCGGCGCGGAGAGCAAGTAAGCCGGCCGAAGTCGAGGGCTTCCGATGAACAAGCTGATTGAAGCATTTGCGAACATGTTCCGGATTCCGGATCTGCGCAACCGTGTTCTGTTTACGCTCGGCCTGCTGGCCGTCTATCGCCTGGGCGGTCACATCCCGACGCCCGGTATCGACGCCAACCGGTTGGAGCAGTTTTTCCAGCAGAACCAGGGAACGCTCTTCGGATTCATCGACCTGTTCAGCGGCGGAATGTTCCGCCGGCTGACGATCTTCGCGCTGGGAATCATGCCGTACATTACGGCGTCCATCATCCTCCAGTTGCTCACGGTCGTGGTGCCGACGCTAGAGAAATTGCAGAAGGAAGGCGAACTGGGGCGGCGGAAAATCACGCAGTGGACCCGCTACATGACGGTGGGCCTGGCCCTGATGCAGAGCTTCGGAATCGCCACCGCGCTGCAATCCTCGGACGGCAATTTCGTGATGAACCCAGGGTTCGGCTTCATCGCCATGACGGTTTTGAGCCTCACCACGGGTACCGCATTCATCATGTGGCTGGGTGAGCAGATCAGCGAGCGCGGAATCGGAAACGGCATGTCGCTGATTATCTTCGCGGGAATCGTGGTGGGCTTGCCGAGCGCTATCCAGCAAATCTATACGAACGCCTTCGTCACCCGCCAGTGGAACATGCTGCAAGTGCTTGTCATTCTCATCGTGATGATCGCGGTGGTGGCCTTTATCGTTCTCGTCGAGCGGGGAGAGCGGCGCATTCCGGTACAGTATGCCAAGCGCGTCGTGGGCCGGAAGATGATGGGCGGGCAATCGACGCACCTCCCGTTGAAGGTCAATGCCGGAGGCGTGATCCCCGTTATTTTCGCTTCCTCCCTGCTTGCCTTCCCACAGACCCTGCTGCAAGTGCCGTGGGTCAAAGACATCCCGTGGCTGAAGGCGGCGCTCGATTCCATTGGCTACGCCGAACCGATGTACGCCGTGCTGTTCACGGCGGGCATCATTTTCTTCTGCTTCTTTTACGTTTCCATCATTTTCAACCCGAATGAAGCCGCCGACAACATGCGTAAGTATGGCGGGTTTATTCCAGGCATACGGCCCGGAAAGAATACAGCGGATTACCTGAACAAGATTCTGACGAAGATTACGGTCGTGGGCGGGCTCTATCTGGCGGTTCTATCCCTGATCCCGACTATCATGATCTCGGGAATCAAACTACAGCATCTTCCTCTGATCGGCAATTTCATCGACCGGACATTTCCCCGGTTCCTCCTGGATGGACTTGGAGTTACGTTCTATTTCGGCGGCACCTCCCTGCTGATTGTCGTGGGCGTGGCGATGGACACCGTGAACCAGGTGGAGGCGCAACTCATCATGCGCCACTACGAAGGATTCACGCCGCGGTCGGGGCGTATTCGCGGGCGCCGGTCAGCGTCGGCTTAGGAATGTGATTGGTGCGGCCACGTATGAGAGAAGGGGGCGGCAGAGCCTTGATTTTGTTGGGACCGCCCGGATC
>JAIXKK010000086.1 GCA_026954325.1 Bryobacterales bacterium
GGATGATTGTAGCGGGGGTAAGGGGGCGCTGATCTCAATATTTTTCTGCAGACTACTTGACATGTTTACGCTAAGATTTTATACTGTGGATGTGGAAATGATTTTTACAGGAGGCCCAATCAAAATGCTCACTCGTTACAACCCCTTCGCCGCTCTCGAAGCCGCTTTCACTCCAGAATCCCGGCTCTTCCAGGATTCCGTCTCCAAATGGCTCGACAGCACCACCTCCGGACGTCCCTGGACTCCCCCAGTCGACATCCTCGAAACCGAAAACGAGTTGATCGTCAAAGCCGACGTGCCGGATATGGAAATGAAAGATATCCAGGTGGAACTCGAAAACGGCACCCTGTCGCTCAAGGGTCAGCGAAAGTTCGAGTCCGAAACCAAGGAAAAGGGCTATCACCGCATCGAGCGCAACTACGGCTCCTTTGCGCGCTACTTCACGGTGCCTGATACCGTGGACCCGGAAAAGGTGCATGCTGACTACAAGAACGGCGTGCTGACGGTGAGTCTGCCCAAGAAGGAGATCGCCAAGCCGCGGACGGTGAAGGTAGACGTCAGGAACTAAAGCGAAAGCGGGCGCGGTCCGCGATGCATTGAGTGGCCCGGGGAATGAAGTACCGGGCATTTTGGGGGGCGAATCTGTCACGATTCGCCCCTTTTTCCTATTTCGGAGCCATGCGCAGCGCCCCATCGAGGCGGATCACTTCGCCGTTAAGCATGGTATTCTCGATGATCTCCCGCGCCAGCCGCGCGTACTCCTCCGGGCGTCCCAGCCGCGGCGGAAACGGAACCTGCGCCCCAAGCGAGGCCCGAACCTCCTCGCTGAGGGCGCCGAGCATCGGGGTCTCGAAAATCCCGGGCGCGATGGTCATGACGCGTATCCCGTGGCGCGCCAGATCGCGGGCGATGGGCAGCGTCATCCCTACCACCCCGCCCTTCGAAGCCGCATAAGCCGCCTGCCCGATCTGCCCGTCAAACGCCGCAATCGATGCCGTGTTCACGATCACCCCGCGTTCCCCGTTCTCATCCGGAGTATTCAGGTTCATACTCGCCGCCGCCAGGCGGATGGCGTTGAACGTGCCGATCAGGTTCACCCGCACCACGCGCGCGAAGCGCTCGAGCGCCACCGGACCCTCCTTGCCCAATACCCGCGCCGGATCTCCGATGCCCGCGCAGTTCACCAGGATGTGAATGGCCCCGAACTTCGCCTTGGCCGCTTCCACCGCGGCCGCCATTTGATCCGGGTCGCTCACGTCCGCCGCCGCCGCAATGGCTCGTTCTCCGATCTCCCCTGCCACGCTTCCGGCCGCGGCTTCATTGCGGTCCAGCACCACCACTCTGCCTTGCGCCCCGGCGATCATGCGGGCCGTCGCCGCGCCCAGGCCCGACCCCGCCCCCGTCACGATAGCGGTCTTGCCTTCAATCTTCATCAGAGGATCCCGTATTTCTCGAATGCTTCCCTGGCGGGCATACCCGCTTCAATCTCCTGGCGGACGTGCTTTTCCCCGCGCGCCTTTTCGAGCGCGGCCGTGAACACCTCTTCTTCCGCCTGCCGGGGAACGACGCAAACGCCGTCACAATCTCCAAACAGAATATCTCCGGGAGCAATCACGGCCTGGCCCACCTTCACCGAAATCCGGTAGTCCACCACCTTGCCCCGCACACCCTGGTCCTGCGCGTAAGAACCGAAGCAGAAGACGGGGAATCGCAGATCGAGAATCCCCTTTATGTCGCGGGTGTAGCCGTTGAGAATGGCCCCCACGGCGCCGCAATGGATCGCCCGCGTCGACATCAACTCGCCCCACAGCGCATACTCGGGTGAACTCCCCGTGCAGAAATAGATCTCATTCGGCTTCAGGCTGTCGAGCGCATCCATCATCATCCCGAACGGCCTCTTCGTCACCGGATTACTCGCCTCCGCGACGTTCGTATCGTTGTAGTCAACGCTCAGCACCGGCATGGCGCGCCCGATCGTGACCATATCCCGCGTCAGAGGCTGGATGCGGGGCGGCAGGAACTGCCTCCGCAATCCAAGCTGATCCATTACGTCGCCCACCACGGCGGCAAACAGCTCATGGCGGGCCAGGCGAAAGAGTTCGCCGTCGTTGTTCCACAGTTTCGATGGCATGATTGCTAAACTCGACTACACATGAAGGTGGCACTCGACGCCACTCCGCTCACGGTGGCACAAGGAGGAATTCGCCGCTACACCGTCGAACTGGCGAAGGCGCTCTCCCGCTCGTTTCCGCAAGACGAATACCTGCTGGTATCCGATCAATCGTATCAGCATCCGGAGTGCGGCGGGGTGCGCTGCGCGCAAGGCCGCGGGAAGCGCTGGTGGCTCCGCGGATTGCCGCGGTTCCTTGCGCGCGAACACGTGGATGTCTTTCATGGAACCGATTTCGCCGTGCCGTACTGGCCGGCGCGCCCCGCGGTCATGACCATCCACGACCTTTCCCCCTGGCGTACCGGCGCTTCCTCGCGCGTGCGCCGCCGCACTCCCTGGCTGCTGCGCTTCGGCCTCGCCACCATGGTCATCACTCCCACCGAAGCCGTGCGCCAGGAAGTGATCGAACACTTCCGCCTGCCGCCCGAGGAAGTTGCCGCCATCCCCCTGGCGGCAGCGGAACTTTTCCGCCCCGTCGATGCGCCGACCCCCAGCCAGCCCTATTTCCTGTTCGCCGGATCGGACAATGCGCGAAAGAACGCCGCCGTGGCGCGCCAAGCCTGGCAGGAACTGCGCCGGCGCGGTCACGACGCCGCCTTCCGCAGCCTCGGCAGCCTGCCGGAACAGGACCTTCCCCTGTTGTTTTCCCAGGCGGCGGCGGTGTTGTACCCTTCGCTTTATGAAGGTTTCGGACTCCCCGTGCTGGAGGCCATGCAGTGCGGAGGAATTGTGATCGCCTCCCGGGATGCTGCCATCTCTGAAGTGGCCGCCGGCGCGTGCCTGCAGTGTGACGCTCGCGACGCGCGCCAGTGGGCATACGCGATGGAAGCCGCGTTGACGGATGCGCCCTTGAGGGAGCGGCTCAGATGCCGGGCCATCAACCGCGCGAAGGCCTTTTCCTGGGAGCGCACCGCCGCCTTGACGCGCGCTGTCTATGCAAAAGCGCTCCGGCGGTTCCATGGCTGAACGCGTCCTCTTCGTATCGCCGGAAGCGCCCTATCCGCTCACCGGCGGCGGCGCGCTGCGCACCGCATCCCTGCTCGAATACTTCGCGCGCCGCTCGAATCTGGACGTGGTCCTGTTTGCCGTGGAAGGCGCAAGTGACCCGGAGGAATTCCTTCCCCCCGGATTGATCCGCAATGTCTGCAAACTCCGCCTGCCTTCCCATTCAAAGCATCCGCTGGCGCGGATGACACGGAACATCGCCCGCCTGCTGCGCGGCGTCCCTCCGCTGCTCGACCGCTTTTCCGGGCAGCAGGCGCCCTTCAGCCGCTGGCTCGAGGGCCGCCGTTACGACGCCGCCATCCTCGAGCATTTCTGGTGCGCCCCCTATGCCCCGCTCGTGCGGTCCCACGCCTCGAGAGTCTACCTCGATCTTCACAACATTGAATCCGAGTGGCACGCCCGCGCGGCCTCAACCTCCCCCTGGCCCCTCTCGCTCGGACACCGCGCCTTCGCCCGTTCCAACTCCCGCCTCGAAAGGCGACTGGCGCCGCTCTTTGATGGAATCCTGGTCACCTCCTCTCGCGACGCAACTCACTTGCCTTCCCATCCCCGCCTCATCGTCTACCCCAATGCCATTCCACGCCACCCCCTTCCCCAAACCGCGAAGGATTCCTCCCTCGTGTTCTCCGGCAACCTCGAATACTGTCCTAATCAAGAGGCTGTCCGATTCTTCCACGGACGGGTATGGCCCATGCTCCAGAAGAAATATCCGCATTTGCGGTGGCGAATCTTAGGCAAAAACCAAAACGCCCTGCCTGCCTCGGTGAAGGCCGATCCCTCGGTTCTCCTCTCCGGGCCCGTCCCGCATGCCGTTCCCGAACTCGCCAGGTCCCAAATCGCCATTGTTCCCGTACTCGGCGGCAGCGGCACCCGCGTTAAAATACTAGAGGCTTGGGCGGCCGGGCTTCCCGTAGTGTCCACCACCATTGGCGCCGAGGGACTGGAGGCTGTTCCCGGGCAACACCTTCTGCTGGCGGATACGCCGGCCGAACTATCCGCGTCCATTTCGGACTTGTTGGAATCGCCGTGCCGCTGGGCGCGGCTTGGCGCCGCGGGGCGGACTCTATATGAAGGGCATTACACATGGGAAGCAGCGTGGAGAACTCTGGACCGGGAGAATGCCCTCCTTCCCTAACGTCTATACTGAAAGGACGCGAATGCGCTTTGCCATTGACGCTCACGCGATTGGGCAGCACTTAACGGGGAATGAGGTCTACATTCGGAACCTGCTGCGCTCGTTTTGCGCGCTCGACACCGATGCGGAGTTTGTGGCTTACCTCGCCGGCGCCGACGCCGCGCAACTTGTTCCCGGCGCCGTCGCCACGAGAATGGTATCGCGAAACCCTTTTCCGCGGCTCGGCTGGCAACTGGCGGCGCATGTGCGCAAAGACCGTCCGCGGCTTTTGCACGTGCAGTATACGGCGCCGCTCGCCTGCCCCGTCCCGGTGGTGGCGAGCGTCCATGACGTGAGCTTTCTCGAGCATCCGGAATTCTTCTCCGCGGCAAGAGTCTTTCAACTGCGGCGCACCGTGAAGCGAACGGTGGAATCGGCGGCGCGAATCCTGACTCCAAGCGAATTCTCGCGGCAGTCGATTGAGAAGCACTACCCCGAGGCGCGAGGGAAAACAGAAGTTGTCCTGAATGCCGTCTCGCAGAATTTTCGCCCCGTGCATCGCGAGCAGGCGCGGGAGAGGATCCGGACGCTTTTCGGAATTCCGTCCCCGTTTCTCCTCAACGTAGGAGACTTGCAGCCGCGCAAAAACCAGGTAGGCCTCATTCGCGCCTTCGAGGAAGCGATGCGGGCGTACCCGAAGTTAACGCACCGCCTGGTGCTGGTGGGCCAGAACAAATGGGACGCTCCCGCCGTGCGCCAGGCAGCGGAGCGGTCCCCTCTCGCCGGCCGCATTCACTTCACCGGCTACGTGGATGATGACCAGTTGCGCCTTCTCTACAATGCCTGCGACGCATTTCTCTTCCCCTCCTTCTATGAAGGCTTTGGAATTCCCATCCTCGAAGCGATGGCCTGTGGCTGCGCCGTCGCCTGTTCAAACGCCGCGGCGATGCCGGAGGTGGCCGATGGCGCCGCCATCTTCTTCGACCCGCATTCCATGGGCGACATGGTGCGCGCCATTCTGGATCTGGTGCTCGATGCGGAGTTGCGGTCGCGCCTCGAGCGGCTTGGACAGAATCGCGCGGCGGCGTTTAGCTGGGACAGAGCGGCCGGCAAGACATTGGAGGTTTATTACGAAGTGGCTGGAGCCTCGATGCCGGCAGCGGCGCACCGCCGGTCCCTTCGCGCGGCAAGATGATGAAGCGGTTTGTGGTCCTGTTGTTGTTCGGATGGCCGCTTGCGGCGGCCGTTCCCTCGAATGGCGAAGCCCTGCATTACACCATCAGTTGGCCCAGCGGCTTGAGTCTCGGCGAGGGCGAAATGAAGGTCGCCCGAAATGGGGAGAATTGGAGCTTTGAATTTCAGTTCGAAGCCGCGCTCCCCGGGTTCGCCGTCGCGGACCGGTTCGTCTCCCTCACGGGGTTGAACCGGTGTTCGGTGCGGTTTGATAAGGACCTGCGCCACGGAGCGAGGAAGTCCCAGGAAAAGATTACGTTCGACGCCTCATCCGGCAAGGCCACGCGGCAGACCGTGGGGGGCGGCAAGTCGGAGATGGACGTTCCCGCTTGCGCTCACGATGCCCTTTCCTATCTCTTCCACCTGCGGCATGAACTGGCGCAGGGCCGCATCCCGGCGGCGGAGAACGTTTACTACGGCGCGCCCTATCGCGTCCGGTTGGAGTACAAAGGCTCGCAAAAGATAAAAGTGGGCGAGGCCATGGAAGACGCCGACCGCGTGCTGGCCTTCGTCAAAGGTCCCTCCTCGGAACTTCAACTCGAGCTTTTCTTCGGCAAGGATGCCGCCCGCACGCCGCTGGCCGCCAAGGTGCCCGTGGCGGTGGGAACATTTACGGTGGAACTGGTTCGCTAACGAATGCGCATTGCTTTTTTCTCCCCAATGCCGCCGGCCAGAAGCGGAATTGCCGATTACTCCGCCGCGCTCCTCCAGCAATTGCGGGGTCTCGCCGAAATCGAAGTGTTCTCGGAATCCTCGCAGCCGTATCACCCCCGGCGCCACGACATCGCCCTCTACCAGGTGGGCAACAACGAGTTTCACATTCACGCCTATGAGACCGCCCTCGCGCATCCCGGAGTGGTGGTGATTCATGAAGCCAACCTCCACCATCTCATTTGCGATCTCACCATCCGCCGCCAGAACTGGGATGCGTACGTCGCCGAGGCCGAGTACAACGGCGGCGCCGCCGCCAGGGCCTACGCCGAACGCGTGCGCGCGCTCGAAGCCGGGCCGGATTACGAAGGGCTCCCCATGTTACGCCGCCTGCTCGAGCGCTCCCGCGCGGCCATCGTCCACAGCGAGTGCGTCGCCGCCGGGTTACGCAACGCCGGATTCGATAAGCCCGTTGCCGTGATCCCGCACGGCGCCTGGCTGCCCGATGCCGTCGACCGCATGGGCTACCGCCGGCGTCTGGGCCTGGATGAATCGACACCACTCCTGGGCGTCTTCGGATTCCTCAAGCCCTACAAGCGCATCGCCGAATCGCTCCGCGCCTTCCGCCGCCTGGTGCGCCTGGCGCCGGAAGCTAAAATGATTCTCGTTGGCGAGCCCCATCCCGATTTCGCGCTTGCCTCGCTCATCGAAACTCTCGGCCTCGACGCCCACGTGAGAGTGCTCGGGTTCACTCCGGCGGAGGATTTCATGGGCTACCTCGGCGCTTGCGATGCCGTCCTCAACCTGCGCTATCCGACCGTGGGCGAAAGCTCCGGCACGCTGCTCCGCGCGCTCGGCCTCGGCAAGGCCGTGCTGGTTTCCGACGTGGGGTCTTTTCGCGAATATCCGGACGACATTGTGCTCAAGGTGCCCGTGGACGCCGGCGAAGAGGACCTCATCTTCGAATACCTCAACCTGCTGGTTTCGCGGCCCTCCGCCGCCCGCGAGTTAGGACGCAACGCCCGCCAATGGGTGGCGCGCGAGTGCAACTGGCCATCGGTTGCCGAACGGTACCTGCGATTTCTGGAGGCCGTGACGAAGGGCGAACCGTATATCCCGCCCGCCGCAAAGCCCGTGGCTGTTGAAAAGGAGCCGCCCCCGCCGCCCCCCGCTCCCGTCCCGGAAACCTATCTCAAGTCCTGGGCCGTCACGGATAACTCGCAAACCTACCTCGATATTCACCTCACGCGCCTCCGCCGCACCCTCGAAATCACGCCTCCGGGCACGGCCGAAGACCGTATCCTCGAGATGGGCGCCTACATGCAAATCACCCCCGCCCTGCACACCAAACTGGGGTATGGAGAAGTCCGCGGGTGCTATCTGGGGACACCAGGCAGGACGGATCAAAAGCACGCCGTTTCAGCCGGCGGCGAAACGTTCCACTGCGAAATCGATCTGTTCAATGCCGAGAAAGATGTCTTCCCCTATCCCGATGGCCATTTCTCCACCGTTCTGTGTTGCGAGTTGATAGAACACCTGGCCGAGGACCCGATGTTCCTCATGTCGGAAGTGAACCGCGTCCTGAAGCCGGGAGGCCACCTCGTGCTGACCACGCCCAACATCGGCTCTCTCCACGCCATTTCCGCCATCCTTCAGGGCTATCATCCCGGGTTCTTTCCCGCCTATTTGAAGCCCGCCCCCGAAGGCGTGGAGCCCGAGGCGCGCCACAACCGGGAGTATACGCCGAAGGAGATCATGCTCCTGCTTCTCGACGCCGGCTTTGAAGTCACGTTGCTCGAAACCGGGCCCTTCCGCGACGTGCCGCGCCCGGAAGACCACTGGGTTGAGCATCTGCTCGAGCGCTACCTGTTGCCTCTCGAACTGCGCGGCGACGGCATCTATGCCGCCGGCCGCAAGACAGGCCCGGTGAAACAGCGCTATCCTTCCTGGCTGTACAGCTAAAGTGGCCAACCTTGTCCGGTATCGTGACGCGAGCGTGGAATGTTCCGCGCAGCCGGGAGAACTGCGCCTCCAGTTCATCCTCGAGAATCGCGGCAAGGATCCGTGGCGCGGGCAGGAGGGATTTGCCGTGGGCTGGCAGATCTTCGATCCCAACACCGCGATCTTCATCACCGAAGGCGAATGGACCGCGCTCGAAGGCGAAGTGCCGCCCGGCGCTTCCACCCGCGTCCGGGTGACCATCACCCTACCTCCGCAGGATGGCTCTTACCGGGTCTATGTTTCCGCCCTGCATCCGCGCCGGGGTTGGCTCTACACTCAAGGCGAACCGCTGCTTCTCGTTGATGCCGATGTGCGCGGCGGAGTCATCAGCCGCCACGCGGTCTCCTCGTCCACCTTGCGCCGGATGCGCCGGACGAACCTGGTTCCCTCGCTGCGGCGGATGCTCACCCAACCTTTCAACGACCTCTGGAACCATCGCCGCCTCATCGGCTCCCTGACGCGCAGGGAGATTCTCGCGCGCTATCGCGGCTCCTTCGGCGATGCCGCCTGGACCATTCTTCACCCGCTCCTGTTGATGGCCACCTATTTTTTCGTCTTCGGCATCGTTCTCGAGAGCCGCTTTGGAAACGATCCCAGCCGCGCGGGTTTCGCGCTCTATTTCCTCGCCGGGATGCTGCCGTGGCTGGCCTTCAGCGAACCGGTGGGCCGCGCGCCCTATGTCATCTTCGAATACCGGAACTTCGTGAAGAAGCTGGTGTTCCCGGTGGCGATCTTGCCGGTCAACCAGGTAATTGCCGGATTGGTAACCTCCCTCTTCGCCACCGTCCTCTATCTGGCCGCGCTCCTGCTCATCCGTGGGACCCTCCCCTGGACCGCCGCCCTTCTCCCCCTCCTGCTGGTTCCTCAGGTCCTGTTCACCCTCGGCCTGTGCTGGTTTCTCGCCGCGCTGGGCGTCTTCCTCCGCGACCTTGCGCAGGTGATGACCTTCCTGCTGACGCTGTGGTTCTTTCTCACGCCCATCTGCTACCCGGAAACTTCCCTTCCCAGGGCGCTGGTCCCGCTGTTGGCGAAGAACCCGATGTTTCAAATCGTGCGCGGATACCGGGAGATGTTCCTCGATGGCGCGGTTCCCTCCTGGACTATGCTGGCGAAGCTGTGGCTGCTCGCCATAGTGATTTTTCTCGCTGGGCATGCCTGGTTCACACGCTTGCGCAGAACCTTCGCGGACGTGGTGTAACGCTTCCCTCAGCCCCGGGTGGACTGCACCGTGAAGAAACTCTCCACTTGTTCGATCAGTTCCGGCAACGCGCCCTTTCCGGTTGGGATCACCGTTGAAGCAAGCTCGATGGACACCAGCAGCGCGCCGCCGCGCAACTCGCATTGAAACCGCGATTCAATCCGCTGGCGCACCTCGCGTTGCACGTCCTGCACTCCGTCCTCCCGCTCGAGAACGGCCACAAACGCCGGCCCGCGCCAGCGAAAGAGCTGATCACTCGGATGCAGCAGATTGTTCACCAGCCGCTGGGCGCACAGGAATAGCAGTTCGTTGGCGACTTTGTCTCCGTAGCGCGCATTCAGCCTGGCCATGCGCTGGACATAAAAAGCCGCAAGGTAGAACTTTCCCGGCTTTGACGGCAGGTCCAGAATGGCGTCCTCGGCCGCTTCCTTGTTCAACAGCCCGGTCAACGGGTCCAACTTGGGCTCTCCCCCATTCTGTTGCCGGACCGGAGGGTCCGCTGCGGATGGGCCGCCCGCGGCCTCCGCGAGTTGCGGTTCAGCCAACACCGCCGGAGGCGCGGACGCGGACTTCTTTTGCCGGGCGGGAGTCTCCCCATGCCGCTGTGGCGAGCCCAGGGTGGATGAGTGCTCGAGGATCAGCACGCGCTCCTGAAGTTTGTTCAGCAGGTCCGCGGTTTCCTGCTTCCGCTCCTTTGTTTTCTCCGTCAGCTTCCCTAAGGCGTGAGTAAGCTGAACTTTGGCAACGCGCAGTTCCTCGGCTGTTTGAGTCTTGCCGACGACCTCTTCAATGTGGTGGAGCGCGGAGGCGGAGTCGTCATAGCCGGCCCGGATGGCGTCAATGGACGACATCAATACCCGAATGATGTCCCGCAACTCCTCGGCAGACCTCTCCACAATCTGCTGCACCCCCCGGTTATAGTGCTCGATCCGTTGCGCCAGCGTCCCCGCCGCGATCAGCACCGACGAAGGGGACGGCTGGCTCTTCAGCGTCTGTAACGCATCCATCATTCCCTGGCGGAAGCTTTCGTAATCGGCCTGGTTCCACCGGAATGCGTGTGTCGCCAGCGCGTCCAACAGGGAGCAGGTCAGGTCCATCCACGCGACCAATTCCGTTACGGAAGCCGAGTGTTCAGTGCTTTCGGTAGTCATCGACTTCACACTATCCGTATCGGACGGATTCGGCCCTATTCGAATCGGGGAGTAGGGAATTCTTTCAGCTACCTAATGACACCCGAGACAAGTGAACTTCCGCCCGTGGCAGACGGCGCACCCCTGCTTCACTACCGTCTTCCGTGTATGCGCATCCAGGTAGTCCGCCGTGTGAAACGCCGGCTTCAAGGTCTTATCGCCGCCATGGCAGGTCTCGCAACTGAATGGCGGGTCAATCCTGTTGTGACACACCAGGCAATCGGCCATCCGCGGGTACGGCGCCTTGCTATCCGCCGCCACCGATGTGGATTGCTCAATGCCGTGATGGCAGGCCGCGCATGCGTTCTTCGTCTCCAGGTAGGGAGCCACCGCCGCCGCATCGCCCAGGTATGTCTTCGCCTGCACCGCCGCCTTCAACACCGGCGCAATGTTGCCCATCTTCAGGTGAAAGGCATGGTCGAACTTCGCTAAACGCGTCTTGCGCGGCGCTTTGATCGACACTTGTTCGTGGCAGCCGGCGCAGACCCGCGGCTCCGGCAGCAGGTTATCCTCCAGCTTCGTGCTGGTGGCCGCTTTGGGATGGCAACTGGCGCACCGCGGCATCAATTTCAGGTGTAAAGCGTGAGAAAAATCCGCCGCGCGCGCCCCTGCCAGACACCACCCCAGCAGCATCAGCCTTTGTAGGTGATGCGCCAAATCCTGTTACCGCCGTCATCGGAAACCAGCAGGCTGCCGTCCGGCATCTCGAATACCGCCACCGGCCGGCCCCATACCTCGCGCTTGCCCGGATCGAGCATCCAGCCCGTGAGAAAAGGCTCCGGCCCGCTCTCCGGCTTCCCGTTCCTGAACGGCACGAAGGCCACCGAATATCCAACGCGCCGCGACCGGTTCCACGAGCCGTGGAAGGCGAGAAATGCCCCGCCTCTGTATTTCGCCGGGAACTGCCTGCCCTGGTAGAACGTATAATCGAGCACCGCGACGTGAGCGCCGAGCGGCACATCCGGCACTATTGTTTTCTTCACCAGGTCCTCGCGCTGCCCCTTGTTCCTCGGGTCTTCGTTCGGGCCGATGTAGGCATACGGCCACCCGTAAAAACCGCCTTGGCGAATCGACGTGAAATAATCGGGAACCAGGTCATCGCCCAGCCCGTCCCGCTCCTGCACCGCCACCCAGAGTGTATCCGTGCCGGGGTACCAGTGCAGTCCGATCGGGTTCCGCGTCCCCGAGGCGAAGATCTCATGTCCCGACCCGTCCGGATTGAACCGGTTGATGGCGGCGCGCATCGGATTTTCTCCCGGACTCACGTTCGATTCGGAACCCACCCCGACGTACATCTTCTGGCCCTTGCGGTCGAATAGAATGCCGCGCGTCCAGTGGCCCTTGCCGAAATCCTTCAGGGAGACAACCTCTTCTCCCTTGCCCACCGTCATGGCGGACTTGTTGTATCTGTACCGCTTGACCGAGGTGGTTTCCGCGATGTAGAGATAGTCATTCCAGAAGGCCAGGCCGTAAGGCCGGTCGAGCCCGCCGGCCAGCACCTTGCGGTCCTCCGCCTTGTTGTCTTTGTTCTTATCGAACAGGATGTATACCTTGCCGTCATTTGTGGCGTCGCTCAGCAGCAGTTCGCCCGACGGTCCCCCGAGCATGTACCGGGGACGCTCGAAGCCGGTGGCGTACTCGTCAATCTGGAAGCCTGGCGGCAACTTCAGTTGCGCTCCGCCGGGCCGGTCAATGACGTGCGGGCGGTTGTTGGCCGAGGGCGTGGCGAACGGCGGAGGCAGCTCATGTTTGACGGTCGCGGCGCCTAACGCGCCGGCCGCCGGAATCAGAGATGATAGAAATACTCTTCTCTTCATGGAACTCTAACCTTTGTATGAAACACGCCAAATGGTGTTGTTGCCGTCCCCGGAGACAAGCAGGCTTCCGTCTGAAAGCTGAAGAATGCCCACGGGGCGGCCCCATACCTCCACCTTATCCTTTCCGAGCATCCAGCCGGTGAGGAAGTCTTCCGCCTGCCCGGCGGGCTTCCCGTTCTTGAATGGAAGAAAGGCCACGGAGTAACCGGTCCGCTCGGCGCGGTTTTGTGAGCCGTGATAGGCGAGAAACGCCCCGCCCCGGTATCTGGCCGGAAACTGCTTGCCGGCATAGAAAATATGGTCGAGAACGGCGGCATGGGACGGCAGCAGGAAATCGGGCGTCACCGCTTTCTTCACCAGATCCTCCCGCTGGCCCTTGTTGGCCGGGTCCTCATGGGGTCCGATGGAAGCGCCAGGATTCTCAATCTTACCGGAAGCATTTTCTAATCCAAGAATGATCCTGAAAGCTGGTCCTGTTTCCAATGCAAGATGATCCTGAAGAGTGAACGAGGGGAGGCCGCCAGGCGGCCGACTCCTTTCTTGGGTTTTGGGTGGGGAGAGGGAATCGTCGTCATCGTCGCGAGCGGCGGTGGGAAAGTGGAAAACCTGGTTTTGGTTTTCCACTTTTCCAGGGCCGCGAAGCCGGACTGTGGGAATGTGGGAATCTCGCGCTATTTGCGAGATTCCCAAGGGGCGGTGGAAAGAGTGGGAAAGCTGCTTTTGCTTTTCCACTCTTTCCACGGGCCCGGCATTTCCACAGCCCTTTCCTGAGCCTGAGGCGCTACTTGCTCTCAACTGCCGGGCGGCCGTGGCGATTCGATCTTGACCCGTCTCAACAGTTGCTGCTTGGCCGCCGTCATCTTGCGTGCGCACTCGGTATCGCTCATCTTTTGGGCAATCCGGTCCAAGCCTGCCCAGTTCTGCTCCGGCTTCAAGTATTGTTCGGCCTTTTCCAAGCTCTTCAGCTTCTCGTAGGGTGTGGCGTAATCCTCCCCTGGGTATTGCCGCCGGCGCTTGCCTCGCGCATCCAGACTCACCGTCGCGAATCCGCATGGTCGATGAAAGTTCAAGTACGGATTGAAATGCGCGGTGTAGAACTTCTGCACCGCTTCGGCATGTTCGGCAGGAATGTGACCGTAACCGATGTGCTTGCGGATGATCGCTCCGTTCTTGCCTTCCACCAAGGCATTGTCCTGGGTCCGATTGGCGCGGCTCTTGGTGAATTCGATCAGCAGATGCTTCAGCAGCTTGGCCACTTTGTAGTTCACATACTCCGAGCCGTTGTCGGAATGAAAACCCAGAATGGAAAACGGAAACTGATGCAGCATGGCTTCCAGCACCGGCAGCAGGAAATGCTCGTTGATCCGTTCCACGCAGCCCACCACTTGCCACTGCGTGATCGCATCCACCGCGTTGATGTGGTACACCCCCTTGACGCCTTGCCAATCGCCCTGATGCACCGTGTCGATGCGCAGGAATCCCGGCCGCCCTTGCGGATCGGGTTTGCGCCGCTCTCCGATCTGGATCGCGCTGGGCTGCGTCGGCTTCCACTCGGCGGCCACTTTCCGGTAGCCCGCACTGCGCCGCAGATTGTACAGATGCGCGACCGAGATCCCCGCCAGGCACGCATACTCGGCTTTGCCGAACTGCTCGTACTCCCGCTTTACTATGCACACCGTGGCCGGCCCGCTGAGCCAGCCGTGAGCACGATCCACCTCGGCCAGCAGTTCCACATCCCGGCGCTTGTATTTGGCCCCAAAGCGATGCCGCCGGTACGGCTTGGCCTGCACCACTCCCTGTTGCCGGTACTGGCGGATCAGCCGCGTCACCTGCGGCAAACTCAGTCCAGTGACTTTGCTCAAATAGGCGCGAATCGCCCCGCGTCCCTTCTTGCTCTTCTGCGACGCGTACTCCTGTGCCACCAGCACGCGCTGTACAAACTCGTATCGCTCGGCCCGGCTCTGGCCCTCGAATTCGATGCCCTCGCTGCCTTTGAGAAACTCCTGGATCTGTTCCGGCGTGAGCCCTTCTGCGTTCTGCATGCGTACTCGCATCCGACCGCAGACCGCCTCGCCTCCTCACATTTTCAGGATCATCTTGTAGTGGAAGCAACCCCCGTTTCAGGATCATCTTGTATTGGACAATTCTCCGGATTCTTCGTCCAACTCCGCCATGCTACACTAGTCTGTGCCGCAACGAATTCTGGGCGTGATTCCCGCCCGGTTTGCCTCCTCCCGGTTTCCAGGAAAAGCTCTCGCCTCTCTCGCCGGAAAACCCATCATCCAGCACGTCTATGAACGGTGTATCCGGGCCCGGTATCTGACGGATGTGGTGATCGCCACCGACGATGACCGGATCCACGCCGCCGCCCGCTCCTTCCGGGCTCCCGTTCGTATGACCCGCCCGGACCACGTTTCCGGCACCGACCGCGTGGCAGAGGCCGCCAGCGCCGATACGGCTTCGATTATTGTCAACATCCAAGGTGATGAGCCTCTGATCGACCCCTCCGCCATTGACGCCGCCACGCTCGCTCTGCTCGACGATGCCGGCGCTCCCATGGCCACCCTGAAGAAGAAAATCGAGAATCCCGAAGAGATCCACAATCCCAACGTCGTCAAAGTGGTCACCGGCCGCGGCGGCGACGCGCTCTATTTTTCCCGCTGCTCCATCCCGTATGACCGGGGCAGCAACGCCACGCACTGGAAGCACATCGGCCTCTATGTCTACCGCCGCGACTTCCTGCTCGGTTATTCCCACCTCCCCATCGGCCCGCTCGAACAATCCGAGCGTCTGGAACAACTGCGCGCCCTCGAGAACGGATACCGTATTCGGGTGATGGAAACCGAATACGAATCCCTGGGCGTGGACACTCCCGACGACCTGGCGGCTGTTTCCAGGTTATTTGAAGCTTACATTCCCAAACCCTGAGAGGCGAGCATGGTGAAATATATCTTCGTTACCGGAGGCGTGGTAAGTTCCTTGGGCAAAGGAATCGCCGCGGCCTCCATTGGATGTCTGCTCGAAAGCCGCGGCCTGCGCGTCACGCTTCAGAAATTCGACCCCTACCTCAACGTCGACCCCGGCACCATGAGCCCGTTCCAGCACGGGGAAGTCTTCGTCACCGACGACGGCGCGGAAACCGACCTCGACCTGGGCCACTACGAGCGTTTCACTCACGCCGCCCTCACGCAGGCGAACAACCTCACCAGCGGCCGCCTCTCGGACAGATCATCACCAGGGAACGCCGCGGCGACTATCTCGGCAAAACCGTACAGGTGATTCCCCATGTCACCAACGAGATCAAGGCCGCCATGCGCCGCGTCGCCGCCGGCGTCGATGTCTGCATCGTGGAAATCGGCGGCACCGTCGGCGACATCGAATCGCTGCCCTTTCTTGAAGCCATCCGCCAGATGCGGCACGAAGTGGGCCGCGAAAACGCCATCTTTGTCCACGTCACCCTCGTCCCCTGGATCGCCGCGGCGCAGGAACTGAAGACCAAACCCACGCAGCACAGCGTCAAGGAACTGCGCGCCATCGGTATCCAGCCCGACATGCTGGTGTGCCGCTCCGAGCGCCCCTTCGGCAAGGACGTCAAGGAAAAGATCGCCATGTTCTGCGACGTGGAACTCGAAGCGGTCATCTGCGCCAATGACGTGCATTCCGTCTACGAAGTGCCTCTCGTCTTCGCCGACCAGAAAGTGGACGAGTTTATCCTCAAGGAACTCAAACTCGAGGCCAACCCGCGCGATCTGCGGCGCTGGAGCAACATGCTCACCCGCATGCGCAATCCCATCGACAACGTGTCCATCGCCCTCGTCGGCAAGTACGTCACCTACGAGGACGCCTACAAGAGCCTCAAGGAAGCCCTCCTCCACGGCGGACTCGCGCACGGCGTCAAGGTGGACATCGAATGGGTGGAAGCCGAGGAACTGGAATGGCCCGATTGCATCCGCCGCCTCCAGAACTACGACGGCATCCTCGTGCCGGGCGGATTCGGCAAGCGCGGCATCGATGGGATGCTCCACGCCATCCGCTACGCCCGCGAATTCAAGGTTCCCTATTTCGGCATCTGTCTCGGCATGCAGACCATGGTGATCGAATTCGCGCGCAACGTCTGCGGCCTGCCGAATGCCGATTCCACCGAGTTCGACCCCGCCACCCCCCACCGCGTCATCTATAAGCTGCGCGAGTTGAAAGGCGTGGATGAGCTGGGCGGCACCATGCGTTTGGGAGCCTACCCCTGCAAACTCGCCGAGAACAGCTTTGCCCGCGAGGCCTACGGCGTTCCCGAGATCAGCGAGCGCCACCGCCATCGCTACGAGTTCAACCGTGAATACGAAGGCGTGCTGACAGCCCACGGGCTCCGCCTGACGGGCGCGACGCCGGATGGAATGTACGTCGAAATCTGCGAACTGCCCGATCATCCCTGGTACCTCGGCTGCCAGTTCCATCCCGAATTCAAGTCGAAGCCGCTCGAGCCGCATCCGCTGTTCCGGTCCTTCATCGGAGCGGCCTACCGGCATAAGAAGGAGGTCCTCACGGGCCGTGCGGATCGATCTGTCGCCGTCACTCTCGATCGGGGATAACGCTCCGTTCGCTCTCATCGCCGGCCCGTGCGTCATCGAGAGCGAGGAGCACGTCCACTTCCTGGCCGGGCGCATCGCCCAAATCGCCGGGCCATTCGTTTTCAAAGCGAGCTTTGACAAAGCCAATCGCAGCAGCGTGTCTTCCTATCGCGGCCCCGGCCTCGTGGAAGGGTTGCGCATCCTCGCCGGCCTCAAGGCCAAGGGCCACTTCATCCTCACCGATATCCATGAGCCTTCGCAGGCCGAACCTGCCGCCGAGGCGGCCGACATCCTGCAAATCCCCGCCTTTCTCTGCCGCCAGACCGATCTGCTGGTGGCCGCCGGACGCACCGGGCGCGTCGTGAATATCAAGAAAGGGCAATTCGTGGCGCCCGAGGATATCCACCTCGCCGCGGAGAAAGTCGCCTCCACCGGCAACAACAAAGTACTGCTGACCGAACGCGGCGCCGCATTCGGCTACCACAGCCTCGTGGTCGACATGCGCGGGCTCGCCATCATGCGCGAATCCCGGCCCGTCGTCTTCGACGCCACCCACAGCGTGCAGATGCCGGGCGCGTCGGGATCCGCTTCGGGCGGCCAACCGCGGTTCATTGAACCCCTCTCTCGCGCCGCCGTTGCCGTGGGGATCGACGCGCTCTTTCTCGAGGTCCACGAGGCGCCCGAACGCGCCCTGTCCGACGGAGCAAATGCGCTTCGTCTGGACCTGCTCGGACCGCTGCTCGGCCGCCTGCGGACCATCGACGGATTAGTGAAACGCTTCTGAGGCGTGGGGAACGGAAGGGGAGGAGTACCGCTGTCGCGCTGCACATCCAGGACCCCGAGGTAGAACGCCTGGCCGAAGAAGTGGCTGAGCAGGTGAGGAGAACGCCTTCAAGGAAGCCGCGAAGCACGTGCCGGCCCTGACGGACAGGAGATGGCCGCACCGGTCAAGAACGGTGATTTTGTAGAGGTGAAACGGACATGAGCAAGAAGTATCGAAGCGATGCGATGGCTTCCGTTCACGGGACGATGGAAGCCCTGCACAACATCGGCGCGTTCGACAAGCAGACGATGCGCCGCTTTGACCATGCGTGCCTGACGCCGGTGAGTCCGTTGACGGCAAGACAGATCAAGGCGCTCCGTGAGCGTGAGCACGTGAGCCAGGTCATTTTTGCCAACTACCTGAACGTCACCACCAGCCTTGTGAGCAAATGGGAGCGCGGCGAGAAGAAACCCTCCGGCCCCGCGCTCAAGCTCCTGCCGCTCGTTGAAAAGCACGGTCTGACCGCCGTGGCGTAAGGAGCGGCGGCCCGGCCGGAAATCTGTCTTCCGTCTAGCCGGAAAACAGATATACCGCCGCATGCAGCGCTAGAACATTTCCCTGCCGGATTGTTGCAAGGAGGCCCTGAAGCCGGATGACCAGCCGGAAGGTCGCGGATTCACGGGCGATAGCCGCGCATCACGTTTCGCTACATCCGCCCCGCATGATCTCCACGTTTACCCGTGTGGTAACGTCATAGGTGGAGTAGAGGTTTGTGATGACATTACACCCAACTTCCCGTCGCCGCCGCTCACGCGGCTTCTCGTTGATCGAGATCATGATTGTGGTCGCCATCATTCTGGTGATCGCCTCCATCGCCATTCCCAAGATCAACCAGCAGCGCATGCAGGCTCACGAGATGGCCGCCATTCGAACCCTTACCACCATCCACACGGGTCAAACGCAATACTTTTCCCAATTCGGGCGTTATGCGACCAATCTCCAGGAACTCGGCCCGCCCGCCAGCGGCCAGGCGGGGCCCGCGGCAGCGGATCTCATCCCCGGCGAACTCGCTGCCGGCAGCAAGTCCGGCTACAACTATACGGTTGTCGGCGGTCCCGGTGGATACACCATCTCGGCCGTGCCTGTCGCCTTCGGCAATACAGGCCGCCGGACGTTCTTCTCGGATCAGACTCTGGTGATCCGCGAGAACTGGGGACAGGAACCCGCCAACGTCCAGAGCAAGGAAATCAAGTAGCGCCCGCTTGGCGCATTACGCCATCCGGGAAAAGAATGCGGTCCGATCAGCGGCCCGCGCGCACCCCGAGCCGCGATTCACCCGAAGTTGCCACTCCTGGAACCGCGTGCCGCACCCGCGCGTCAGACCAAGCAAATGCGCTCCCCGTTCCTCCTGGCTCTGTTTGCCTTCCCCATTGCGCACGTCCCGCGGCGGTTGGGGTTACTATGCAACCGCCGGTTTTCAGGTGGCGCTGGACCGCTACCAGCATTTCCGCCTCGGCATGGGTCCGCGCATCTATCGCGGGCACACCGATGGCGAGCCTCTCGGAGCCGTCCCCGGAATTCGTACGCGGGACCTGCGGATCAATCTGATGGCCGAGTTCGGCTTCAGCTTCTAACCACGGGCGCGTGATGGTTGACGGGCCCCGATCCGTGGCCCAGCCCCGGGTTGGTGCGGATGGCCTCGGTGATAAACAGCTTCCCCCGCCGCACCGCTTCATGGAGCGGCAGACCCTTCGCAAGGCACGCCGTGATCGCCGCCGAATAAGTGCAGCCCGTTCCATGGGTATGCGGCGTGTCGATGCGCGGGGAGGGAAACCAGTGCATCACGCCGCCCGCGTCCAGCAGCAGGTCGGCCGCATTACCCGCCAGATGCCCTCCCTTCACCAGCACGTTCTTTGCTCCCATCTCGCGCAGCCTCCTCGCCGCCTGTTCCATCTCCTCTTCTCTCGTGACGGAGCTTCCGGTGAGCGCGGACGCCTCGTGCAGATTGGGGGTGACCAGGAACGCGCGGGGGAGGAGCCTGTCGCGCACCAGCGCCCGTGCGTCCTCGGCGATCAGCGGAGCGCCGTGCTTGCTGATCATCACCGGGTCCACCACCAGCGGGAAGCCGAACGACGGCGCAAGGCCCGCCAGTGCTTCGATAATGGCGGCATTCCCGAGAGCGCCGGTCTTGGCCGCCCGCGGAGGAATGTCTTCCACCACGGCTTCGATCTGGCGCAGCACAAACCGCGGGACGAGGCATTCCACCGCCTCCACGCGCAGCGTGTTCTGCACGGTGAGCAGTGTCAGCGCCGCCTCCCCGTAAACTCCGAACTGATGGAACGTCTTGAGGTCGGCCTGGATCCCCGCCCCGCCGCTCGGATCCGACCCGGCGATGGTGAGAGCCGCCGGCATCACGGGCGCCGCCTCCGGCGCCACTCGAAGAGCGCCACTCCCGCGGCCACGCTCACATTCAGCGAAGCTATCGCGCCCGCCATCGGAATGCGCACCAGAAAATCGCATTCCTTGCGGACATGCTCGTGCAGTCCCTTCCCTTCGCCGCCGAGCACGAACGCCGCCGGAGCCGCATACTCGACCTTGTCGTAATCCTCCGTGCCGCGTTCATCCAGCCCGTAGATCCAGAAGTTGCGTTTCTTGAGGTTCTCCATCTCCTGCCGCACATTGCTGATCCTGATCAAGGGCAAGTGCTCGATGGCGCCGGCGGACGCTTTGATCACGGTTTCCGTAATCCCCGCCGCGCGCCGCTCCGGAGCCATCACGGCGTCCGCGCCCGCGGCGTGGGCCGTCCGGATGATCGCCCCCAGGTTGTGCGGATCCTCCACTCCATCGAGCAATATCACGCATTGCGCCTTATCGAGCACATCGGGCGCACCCGTCCGGCGCGGCGCGGCGCCAAATGCGATTACACCCTGGTGCACTGCGTTATGGCTCGCCTTGTCCAGCGCATCCCGCGGCTCAAAGCGCACGGCCACCCCCTGCCGCCGGCAAAGATCGATGATCTCCTGCAGCTTGGTTCCACCTGCCCCTTTGGCTATCAGAACACGGTCAAGAACGCGGCCCGCGCGCAGAGCTTCGCGCACCGGATGGACACCCGCAATGACGCTCACTCGCCCAGTATCTCACTTGCCCCGGAACCGGAACGCCATCCCAACGGTAAAGGTGATGGGGTAGCCCGGCGTGCCGTGGATGCCCGCGATTGCCGGCCCTCCCGCATAAGGGCGTGACTCGAGGTAATTCTGCGTTTCGAAGTAGGAGCGATCCGTGAAGTTATCCACGGCGAAGCTGAAATCCACGTTGCGCCGTACGCGCCGCACCAGGCTCAGATCGAACACGGTGTGTCCCGAGGCGAGGATCGAGAGGTCCCCGGCTCCATCCAGGTAGTAATGATTGATGGCCCGCATCCGCACCGAACCGCTCCACCCATGCCAGGCGGAAAGCGTCAATCCCGCGTTGGCGACGAAATGCGGCGCCCGGTCCACATAAGTACGGGGCGAAGTGCCGCGATAGTACGAATTCCCCACCTTGGTGAGACCGCCGCTGAGGCTCAAATGGCGGGTGATCTCCACCGAAGTCTTTACTTCATAGCCATAGCTGCGGCTGGGCCCGGCGAGCTCGAGCGAGCCGTCATCGGCAATGTAGACCAGTTCGTTGGAGCGGTCGATCCAAAACAGGTCCGTGGCGATTGAAAAGCGCCGGAAGTGATGCGAGGTGCCGAACTGGTAGAAATCAGTAGTCGCAATCCGGTCCGCGTTCGGATGCAGCAGAATACTGCGCGCGTCAATGGACGAGATGCCCCGGCCGTAGTTCAGGTACAACGTCAGCGGAATCCGCTGCGAAGGCGTATAGGCAAGATTGGCCTTTGGCTGAACCCGGCCCTGCGATTGCGTGGTGGCGTCAAACGGGTTGACGCGGTCCTGAATATCGAAACGAAACACGTCATACCGCAACCCGCCCCCGATCTGCACCTTGTTCCCCAGGAGGCTGAGCGATTCCTGCACATAGCCGGCGCCGTTGGTGACGTGAACATTCGCTCGCGTCGTCACGCCCAGCGGCGTGCGCCCGATGCGCGGATACAAGCCCACGTTGATCTGGTTATCGTGAAAATTGCCCCCGGCCGTAAGCAGACCCATGCTTCCCAGCACCCGGTGCGGCCGGAGGTACTGCGCGTTGGCCCCTTCCTGAAGCCGCGAATCGTGCTGCTGGATGCCGTCGCCGTTCACCGGATCATTGAGGAAGAACGTGAAATCCGAATAGAGATCAAAGAGCGACCGGCCGAGGAAGCCATCCACCTTCCATACCGCTCCGTTCGATTGTTCGTTTCGAAAATAGCCCGCCACCGTCCCCATCACGATGTGGCCGCCTTCGCCGGGATCGAGATACCCGAAGCGGTCGAGACGGCCCGCGGTCACTTCAAACAGCGGAATCTGCCCCGAGGAATTGTAATTGTTCCGGCCGCCGTTCATCTTGATGGCGTAGCTCCGCCCGCCCCCGAGGCGCTTCGTGAAGTTGGCGGTGAGATTGTCGCGGCGGTAATCGAGCGGCTTCAGGAACGGACCATCGGTAAAGCTGCCTTCGTAGGCGATGAAGGAATCAAGGCTCTGCAGCGCCGGGCTGAACGCCAGAAAGCCGCGCTTTTCCCCGAACGATCCGCCCTGGATCTTCGCGGTCCACTCATCCGGCAGGGACTCACGCAAACGGATATGCACCACCCCAAGCCCGCTGAAGTCGCCATACGCCGCGCTGAACGGGCCGTTGATGATTTGCGCCTCCTCCACCAGTTCCGGAGTCATCGTCTTCAGCGCGCCCAGGTATCCCTGGCCGTGGCCCTGCGTGGACTGGTTCTGCTGGATGTCGTCCACCAGCACCTTGAGGCCCCCGTTTACGCCGCCGTGATCGAGATTGAACCCGAACCTGCGCACTTCAATCGACTTGCCGCCGCCCTCGTGCTGCCCGGCGTTGATCCCGGCGTTCAACTGGTGGAAGACCTGGTCATCGCGGGAAAAGAGGGTCTGCTGGAAGACTTCGGCATTGCGCCGGTCGACCGTAGGTTCCACCGGGGAGGCGGTAATGACGACGGAAGTGTAAATCTTAGGCAGCTCAACCTTTTGCTTTTCTTTCTCCTTTTCCTTCTCTGCGGGCTCCTGAGGGAACGCGGTGGCGAGAAAAAGCGGAAGGAGTGGGATGATTCGTAGCACGAGTTTCATGATCGTAACACCTATGAAGTTTACGTGCAACCGGCTCTGTTCGGATTTACACTCGCTCTATGCCTCACATCGACTCTCATCCCGCGGGAAGCTTTTGCTGGTTTGAACTGGGTACAACAGACCAGAACGCGGCCAAGACCTTCTACTCCACCCTCTTCGGCTGGTCGGCCAACGATTCCCCCATGGGGCCCGGACATCTATACACCACCTTCCACCTCGACGGCCGCTCTTGCGCCGCGGCCTACACCATCACGCCGGAAATGTCCCGGCAAGGCGTTCCGCCCCACTGGATGGTATACGTCGCCGTCGGCAGCGCGGATGATACCGCCTCCAAGGCTAAGGAGTTGGGCGGCAATGTAGTGATGGCGCCGTTCGACGTAATGGACCTCGGCCGCATGGCTGTGATCCAGGACCCCGCCGGAGCCGCTTTCAGCATCTGGCAGGGAAAATCCGTGAAGGGAACGGGAATCACCGGGGAGCCGGGAACATTCTGCTGGGGCGAGTTGAGCACCTCGGACATCCCAGGCGCGCAGGCCTTCTACAGCGGCCTGTTCGGCTGGAAAATCGTCCCCGGCCAGGTTGACGAAACCTATCTCCACATCGAGAACGGCGCTGCGATGATCGGGGGCATTCCTCCGGCAAAGTACCGCAATCCCAACGTCCCGCCGCACTGGGTGTCCTATTTCCTCGTGACCGATTGCGACGCCGCGGCCGCGAAGGCGAATGACCTGGGCGCGAAACTCCTGTTCGGGCCGGAGACCATGGAAAAAGTAGGCCGGCTGGCATTCGTCGCCGACCCTCAGAGCGCCGTGTTCGCCATCTTCAAACCGGCACACTGAAGGCCGCCGGAGGTAGCTAACGCTACGCGTTGTTTCGGAGCGTGCCTGCCATGACGTCCCGTCGTCACTGCTTAGCGGGTCCTGATCTGTTCAACGAACCATTCGATGACGTCAAAGAACCGCGATCGCGGTTCCTCTTTCTTCCGTAGGCCGCCGGGTAAGACTATCGGGAGGAATGATCACGCCGGGAATCACATTGAGCTTTGAAGCCAGCGCCTCTATTAGCTTCCCGCGGCAAGGAACGCTGCCGGAGCCACTGGAACTGCATTTCTATGCGGCCATACGTCCACATCGCAATGGATAGTAGTTTACTCCGTTATGCGGGATGCCTGCTTTCCGAACCGTGAGGTTGTTCGCTCAGTTCAACGATCTCGTCGTTCTTATCTCAGGAAAATCACCGGTCCGGGCATGCGGTGCGATAGGCGGCTTTGGCGGAAGCTAGTGGGAGTCGAACCCACCCGCGACATCAAATGCCGCACACTGGTTTTGAAGACCAGGCCCGGCACCGGCCAAGACTAGCTTCCACGTGCGATTGTACCAGTCCAGCCCCGCGCCTTCACACTCGCCGTCGAAGCAATCAAGCCTTCACTTTGCCGCACTTCGCCGCCATCTTCTTTTGCAGCGCCAGCATCAGCCGGTCCTGCACATCCTTCGGCACGTTCTGCGGCTCCATTCCCTTATAAACCTGAATCGTCTTCTTGCTCGTATCGCAAATCACCCAGCAGTTGGGACACTCCGTGATGTGCGATTCCAGCTTTTTTCGTAGCTCGGCGTCGATCGTCTCGTCGAGGTAGTCGCTCAGCTCCTGGAGAAACTCCTTACAAGTAAGCAAGAACGTCTTCCCCCTTCTGCTTGAAAATTCTTGTCAGCCGCTCCCGCAACTCCAGGCGGGCCCGCAGCAAACGGCTCTTCACCGCGGGGATGGACAGGTCCAGCGCCGTCGCCGTTTCCTCCGTCGACAACTCTTCTACATCCCGCAGCACAAACACGGTCCGGAATGCAGGCTTCAGGCCCTGGATCGCCTTTTCCAGAATCCCGCGCAATTCCTCGTTGGAATACTGTTCCTCCGGACTCCCCTCCCACACGGCCACCTCGCGCATCATCGGTTCCTCCCCGTTGTCCGAAGGTTCGTCCAAGGATACGGTTCGGTCGCTCCTGCGCTTCCGCAGCTTCATTAACGACTCGTTTACCGCGATGCGCACCAGCCATGTATAAAACTTCGAATTCCCCTGGAACCCGTCCAGATGTTCATACGCCTTCAGGAAAGTCTCCTGGAGCACGTCCTCCGCATCGGATTCCGAATCCGTGATATGCCGCGCCAGCCGGTAAATCTTTCGCTCATAGCGGGAAACGAGATGCCCGAATGCATTCGCGTCGCCGCCTCGAGCAAGGTTGACCAACGCGGTGTCGTCAAACACGTTCCCACCCTCGCCTGTCTCCATCACGAAGTCAGCCATTCCTCACTATACCAGCCCTTTGCCGCCTTACCCGTAGGATGCGCCAGCCTGCCCGTTGGTCGCGCGCCGCCCGCGAAAATCATTCTATTCACAAAATGCTACCCTGAAAAATTACCCCCTCATATGAGTAGCATCCAAATCACCCTGCCCGACGGAAGCCGGCAGGAATACCCCGCCGGCAGCCGTCCCCTCGATATCGCCAGGGCCATCAGCCCGCGCCTTGCCGACGCCGCCATCGTCGCCCGCGTCAATGGCGAACTCTACGATCTCACCCGCCCCCTTGAAACCGACGCCTCTCTCGAAATCCTCACCAGCAAGAACCCCGAAGCCCTCGAGGTCTACCGCCACTCCGCCGCCCACCTGCTCGCCGCCGCCGTCCTCGAACTCTTCCCCGAAACCAAGCTCGGCATCGGGCCGCCCACCGAAAACGGCTTCTATTACGATTTCCAGCGCGACACCCCCTTCACCCCCGAGGACCTCGAAAAGATCGAGGCCAAGATGTGGGAGATCCAGAAGCGCGACCTCCCCTACGAACGCAAATTGACCCCCAAGCCCCAGGGCCTCGAAAAGTACAAAGGCATGGGCGAGTACATGAAGTGCGAGCTCATCGAAGAGAAAGCCGGCGACATCTTCTCCGAATACACCCTCGGCCCTCACTTCATCGACTTCTGCCGCGGTCCCCACGTCCCCTCCACCACGAAGATCAAAGCCTTCAAGCTGCTCTCCATCGCCGGAGCCTACTGGAAGGGCGACGAAAAAAATCACCAGATGCAGCGCATCTACGGCGCCGCCTTCTTCACCCAGAAGGAACTCGACGAATACATCCACCACCTCGAAGAAGCCCGCAAGCGCGATCACCGCAAGCTCGGCGTCGAACTCGACCTGTTCAGCATCCAGGAACTCGCCGGACCCGGTCTCATCTTCTTCCATCCCAAGGGCGGCATCATCCGCAAACTGCTCGAAGACTGGATGCGCGACCAGTACCTCAAACGCGGCTATTCGCTCGTCTACACGCCCCACATCGCCCGCTCCGATCTCTGGAAAACGTCCGGCCATTACAATTTCTACGCCGAAAACATGTTCAAACGCATGGAGCTTGATGACGCCGAATATCAGCTCAAGCCGATGAACTGCCCGTTCCACATCCTCATCTACCGCAACAGCCAGCGCAGCTACCGCGATCTGCCCGTCCGCCTCGGCGAACTCGGCACGGTCTATCGCTATGAGCGCTCCGGCGTCATGCACGGCCTGCTGCGCGTTCGCGGATTCACCCAGGACGACGCCCACATCTTCTGCCGCCCCGACCAGATCGAGGACGAGATCGTGAACTGCCTCCAGTTCGCCATCGACACCCTCACCACCTTCGGCTTCGACCAATACGACGCCGAACTCTCCACCTGGGATGGCGGCGCCAGCGGCAAGTATGACGGCGCGCCCGGCCAGTGGGCCCTCGCCGAGAATGCCCTCCACAACGCCACCGCCCGCCTCAATATGAACGTCAAAGTCATGGCCGACGAAGCCGCTTTCTACGGCCCCAAGATCGACGTCAAGCTCGTCGACGCCATCGGCCGCCGCTGGCAGCTTTCCACCGTCCAGTTCGACTTCACCCTCCCGCGCCGTTTCGAACTCGAATACATCGGTGAAGACGGCAAGGCGCACCAGCCGCTCATGTGCCACCGCGCCCTGTTCGGCTCCGTCGAGCGCTTCTTCGGCATCCTCCTCGAACACTATGCCGGGGCTTTCCCCGTCTGGCTCGCCCCGGTTCAGGTGATGGTGATGCCCATCACTGACCGCACGCTCGAATACGCCCGGCAAATCCAGGCTCGCCTCAAGGAAGCCGGCCTGCGCGCCGAACTCGATGACCGCAAGGAAAAGGTGCAACTCAAGATCCGCGAAGCCCAGCTTCAGAAGGTCCCCTATATGCTCGTCGCCGGCGATCGCGAAGCCGCGAACAACACCGTCTCCGTCCGCAACCGCAAGCACGGCGATCAGGGCGTCAAACCCCTCGAGCAGTTCCTCGCCGATACGCAAAAGTTGATCGACGGCAAGATCTCCTTCGAATAACGGATGCACCCGGCCGTCACGCTGCTCCTGCTGGCGCTCGCCGCCGGGTCTCTCGTCTTTACCCTGCTCTCCATCGAGGCCGCCCGCCGCTACCTCGCCGTGCGCCCGCCCCCGCCCCGCGAAACTCCGCCCATCAGCATCCTCAAACCTCTCGCCGGCATCGACGAAGGCCTCGAAGAGAACCTCCGCAGCTTCTTCGAGCAGGACTATCCGCAATTTGAAATCCTCATGGCCGTCTCCACCCCGGATGACCCCGCCCTCCCCGTCGCCCGCCGTCTCCAGCAGGCCTACCCGCGCATCCCCTCGCAAATCCTCATCACCGGCGACCCCCCTTACCCCAACCGCAAAGTGCGCAGCGTCCATGAAATGACGCTCGCCGCCCAACACCCGCTCCTCGTCATGAGCGACAGCGATATCCGCGTGTCCCCGGATATGCTGCGCGTCCTCGCCGCCGAATTTCAGGACCCGCATCTCGCCCTCACCACCTGCCCCTACCGCGCCGTCCCCGGCAACAGCCCCTGGTCACGCCTCGAAGCCGTCATGATGAACACCGAGTTCCTGGCCGGCATCCTCACCGCCCGCATGCTCGAAGGCATGCGCTTCGCCGTCGGCCCCACCATCGCCTGCCGCAAGCAAGCCGTCGAAGCCATCGGCGGCTTTGAATCCCTCAAGCATTTCCTCGCCGAAGATTTCGTATTCGGCCGGCGCGCCGCCGCTCTCCATCTTGGAGTCGGCCTCTCCGCCTACGTCGTCGAACACCGCATCGGCGCCGCCGGCTTTGCCCAAAACTGCGAGCACCGCCTCCGCTGGGTGCGCGGCACGCGCCGTTCCCGCCCCGCCGGCTACCTCGGCCAACTCTTCACTTACCCGCTCCCGCTGGCGATCATCCTCGCTGCCGCCGCCCCTGCCTGGTGGCCGCTCCTCGTCCTCGCGCTATTCCTTCGCGGCATCAGCGCCTGGCAAACCGCCGCTCTTATCCTCCGCGACCCCCTCACTACTTCCCGCCCCTGGCTGGTGCCCCTCCAGGATCTCCTCAGCTTCCTCTTCTACCTCGCCGGATTCTTCGGCAACACCATCGCCTGGCGCGGCGGGAAATTTCGCCTCCACCCCGACGGCACATTCACGCGAATCCGGTGATACGATATCCGCCATGTTGACCCGCCGTAAGTTCACCACCCTCGCCGCCATCACCGCCGCGGGCTTCGCCGCTGACAGCCGCTATACCGTCGGCGTCACCACCAACACCATCGGGGGATGGGAAAAGGACGTCTTCCTCTCCTTCCGCGAAGCCCGCGAAGCCGGCTACCACCACGTCGAAACTTTCATCCACTACTTCGTCAAGGACTACTACGACAACCCCGCCGCCCTCCGGAAAAAGATCGATGAGATCGGCGTCAGGTTCACCACCATCTCCAACGGCGGCCCGCTCGAAACCCACTTCGAAGACCCGTCGAAACACGAAAAACTATACGCCGATCACCTGGGGCTTGGCCGGTTCATCAAGAATTTCGGATGTACGCATCTGAAGATCAACCTCGGCCCCCGCCGCCCCACGGGCACTACCCCCGAGGATCTCGCCCACATGGCCCACGCCTGCGAAACCCTCGGCAGCCGCCTCAAGGACATCGGCATCCGCCTCGGCATCCACGCCCACATGTGGAGCCAGTTCGAAAACCGGCAGGAAATCGGCTACATGATGGAGCACACCTCTCCCGCCAACGTCGGCTTCGTTCTCGACACCGGACACATCACCATGGCCGGCATCGATCCCGTCGCCCTCGCCAAAACCCTCGGCCACCGCATCGTCGAGTTCCACATGAAGGACACCGCCCCGGAAAATCGCGGCGGAGCAAAGACCCGCATCGACCGCCCCGATATGATGAAGAATCCGCCCTTCTTCCCTCTCGGCCACGGCGGCGTCGATTTTCCGGCCCTCAAGACGCACCTCGATCACATCCGGTGGCGCGGCTTCCTCACCGTCGAACTCGATTCCTCCCCTTTCCGCCCGCCCAAGGAAAGCGCCCGTATCAGCCTCGACTACCTGCGCGGGAACTGGAAAGTATCCTGAGTCCAAACCATGGCCAAGACCGGTTTCGCAACCGTGGACGGCTATATCGCCTCCCAGTCGGAGGAAGCCCGGGATACGCTCGAGCGCGTGCGTGGCGCCATCCGTCAGGCGCTTCCCAAGGCGGTGGAAAAATCTCCTACAACATCCCCGCGTACAAGTTGCGGGACACGACAGTGCTCTATTTCGCCGGCTGGAGACGCCATTACTCGCTTTATCCCGCCGGCGCCCGCCTCATCGCGGCCTTCCAAAAGGAGCTTGCCGGGTACGAAGTCGAGAAGAGCACCATCCGTTTCCCGCTCTCGGAGTCCGTGCCGGTGAAACTGATCGCTCGCATCGCGAAATTCCGCGCCAGGGAAGCCGCCCGGCGCGAATAAACGCCCGGACCGCTCCGCCGGGCCGGATCGAACAGCGGAGCCGCTGTCGCTGCCGCATTCTTCTCCCCACATTCTTCACCATGTTTCCAAGGCTGTAGCGTCCCGCAGCCTTCCAGCAACCCTCAAATGTTATATAATCCGCCCAGTCCACCGGCGCGGCTCCTAAAAAACATCCGCCGCTCCGGAATGGCCTCATGGAGATCCTATGACGAAACGAGAATTCCTTGCCGCCGGCATTACCAGCGGACTGGCCTTGGGAAAAGGCTCTGCTTTTGCCGAACAGGCCGAGGCTGCCGTGCGCAAAGCCGCGGAAGCCAAAGGCAAACGGCTCCCCACCCGCAAGGCGAAAACCACGAAGATGTTCAAGTGCCCGCCCGGCTTTCCAAATGCGATTGCCGTTGCCCCGGAAGGCTTATGGATCGGCGAGCAAAAGCTCTCCGGCGCGCAAGCCGCCGCCTACCATATGGCTGAGCCGAAATCTCTCGATGAGGCCGCCTGGCTGGTGGATTGGAACGGCAAACTGCTGAAAACCGTGATGACGCCATCCCGAAACACCAGCGGCATGGCCGTCGGCGGCGGATATGTCTGGATGATCGCCAACGCGCCGCCGGAGGGCGTCTTCCAGGTGGACATGAATTCCCGCCTCATCAGTCATCGCCAGATCCCCCTCGGGCCCCCGAATGACGGCGGCGGCAGCCACGGCGGCATGTGGCATGACGGCAAACTCTGGCTCGTCGCGCTCCGCCTTCGCGGCATTCTGCGCGTCGATCCCCAGACCTTTGCCCCCGAATACATGATCCCCTTCTACCAGGCCCCGGATCGTATGCGTTACCACGGCTGCGCCTGGGATAACGGAACCGTCTGGCAGGTCATCGGAAACGATAGCAAGCGCTACTCCGAAGGCCGCCCCGGCCTCGTCCGCTACGAAGCCGCCACCAGCAAGGTGCTCGAAGTCGTGGACTTCCTCCCCGGTTCCTGCGACCCGCACGGTCTCGCCATGCACGACGGCAAGCTCATCAGTTGCGACGCAGGCATCCACCCCGGCTGGCCGAACCTCGACAGTCCGACTTCCGGATGGATCTTCCGCATCGACTTCGTCTGATATAACCGGGAAGCACGGTTCTCCACGGCATGGGCATGCCATCCGATTCGGCCGGGATGGCGTGCCCGCCGGGGGGACGCGGTTTGACGCCTGCCGGGTTCGAGAATTTGTTCGCCCCCTTTGTCCCCACACCGAACGCCAGGGCCTCCCCATCGTCGCCGGACCGGCCGAAAGCGAAGAGATGATGGGAGCCTTGCTCGCCGGGAATGCGGAGCCGCGGTTGCCTTCGGGCCTGGAGAGCCCGAGCCCGAAGTTCGAGCCCATCCTCGGCATCCTCGGCCAGTTCGACGCAATCTCGCCTACCGGCGTCTGTCCGCCAGCGGACGGATGATCTCCGATAGTAGATCCGGGACTCCCTGCTCCCGTTCCAGCACCGGATAGCGCTCCCCCGTATGACAGTCCGCCCGGAACGTCTTGTAAATCTCCCCGTCCTTCACAATCAACTCCATCGGTCCGCCGCTCTCCTTTCCCTGCCGGATCGCCGCGCGCAGTGATCTTTCCGTGAATTGCCGCCCGTTCACCGCCAGCAGTGTGCCCGCCGGAGCCACCCCGGCGCGGTCGGCGGGGCTTCCCTCGATCACGTCCAGAATCGTCCCGTCCTCCCTCAGCACCAGGCCCAGCGAATACCGCGCGTCCACCTGCTTCCGCACTCCCTCCCGGACCTTCTGGAACTCCGGCACATCCGCGCGCCAGGCCAGCCGCCACCCCGCTCCCGTAATCCCGCCAAGCGGCGGCTTCCTTTCGATGCGGTCCACCCGCGCCGCGAAAAATCCCTTCCAGTCGTATGGCTCTACAGCCTGCAATACGGCGATCACATCCGCCAGCGTGTACGGCTTCACCTCCGGCTTGCCCGATTCCCCTCCAAGGAAGCGCCGGCAAAAGTCGTCGAGCGACCGCTTCCCGCCGCTCAACTTGCGAATCGTGACGTCCGCCTCCAGCCAGATCAGTTCTCCCTCGGGATAGTAGTCCACGCTCCGCCGCCGGTTCTGATAGTCCCTGCGCGCGGAATAGAGCAACTGCGCCGCCACCGCCGTATCTTCCAGCGGGCGCCAGTCCCGCCCCGGTTCATCCACCAGCGCCGCCGCGTCCAGCGCCAGTTCAGCCCGGTAGTCCTCCGGCGTTTGCAGTCCGCTCCGAGGGGTAAGTATGCTCCCCAGATACGTCGTCAATCCCTCGTAGATCCACAGCAGATCCCCTTTCATCGGCTGCTGGTAATCCTTCGTCGCCAGTCCCGCCGGGCGTTTGTACTTCCCGTTCCACGAATGCGTCATCTCATGCGGCAGCAGCCCTGCCGACACCCGCCGCTCGCCGTCCTCCGTCAGCGCATCCTCCGCCATGCGGTTGTCGCTCGATTCGTGATGCTCCAGTCCGAAATGCGCCACGTGATCGCTCAGCGAAACCAGAAAGTGATACCACCGGTAATGCCGCGCCCCAAACAGCGCCCCCGTCTCCGCCACCAGGTTCTTATAGTGCGCAATCACTTCCGGCTTCACCTCCAGCGCCGCCGCCGAATCCGCCGCCACGTGCATGGAATGCGCCGGATGCTCGCCCGGCGTCAACTCAATTGTCCGGAAATGCCTGCCCGCTATCACCGGCGAATCCACCAGCGTCTCGAGCGAAGCCGGCTGGAACTCCACCATGTCTCCTGACTCGCGCGCTATCGGAAGAGCTGTGCCATACCTCCACCCTCTCGGCGCCTTCAGGCTCGCCGTGAACCGCACCCCCCGCGCCGTATCCCCCTCCGGATAAAGCAGCAACTGGTTCCAACTCACCACCGCCATCTCGCTCGTCGCCGACGCGCCGGAACTGAACCCTTCGCTGTCGGGAGGCGAGAGCAAATCGAACGACACCTCGATCTTCGACGCCCCCGCCGGCACATCGAAGCCGATCGCGTACATGTCCACGTCATCCCGCCGCCACTCGAGCGCTTTCCCGTTCGCCGTAATTCGCAGCGCCGCAAGATCCGTGACCGGCCCCGTCGGCGAATGCTCCCCCGGTATCCACTTCGGGTACACCAGCCGCATCGGCCCCGGCTTCGCATCCATCGTCATCCTCGCGTGGAACAATCGCCGCGGAGCCTCCGAGGCGTCCACCGCCAGATTCACCGTCGTTTGCGCAAAAATTCCCGCCGAAACCAGGAAAAACAGTGAGATTGTCTTGTGCATGAAAGTGCTACTATGCCCCACTAAGCCGAGTTTCGCACACTCGCCGCGACACCCCGCCATACAGCCGGAACGGTATAATTCATCTATATATGGATGTCTACGAGGAACTGGTGCGCCTGCGCCGCTCCGGTCAGAAGTGCGCCATCGCTACCATCGTTCAGGTGAACGGCTCCATCCCCAGCTATGAGAGCGCCAAGTTGCTCGTCCGCGAGGACGGCAGCATGGTGGGCACCATCGGCGGCGGTTGCGTCGAAGCCGAAGTCTGGAACGCCGCCCGCGAGGCCATGGAGACAGAGCGCTCCCACCACATGACGTTCAACCTCGGCCAGGACGCCGCCTATGACAACGGACTCATCTGCGGCGGCCAGCTCAATATCTTCATCGAGCCCGTCCTTCCCCAGCCCTTCGCCTACATTTTCGGAGCAGGCCACATCTCGAAGAGCCTTTCCAAGATCGCTGACCTCGCCGGGTTCGCCACCGTCATCATCGACAACCGTGAGCAGTTCGCCAGCCGTGACCGCTTTCCCGAAGCCGGCTCCATCTTCGCCGAAGAGTACGAAGACGCTTTCCCCAAACTCGAGGTCAACGAAAGCTCCTACATCATCATCGTCACCCGCGGCCACCGCGACGACATGCGCGTGCTCCGCTGGGCTGTCTCCACTCCGGCGCGCTACGTCGCCATGATCGGAAGCCGCCGCAAGACCATCAACGTCGTCAAGGAGCTGGAAAAAGAGGGCATCCCCCGCTCCGCCTTCGAAAAGATTCATGCTCCCATGGGCTTCGACATCGGAGCCATCACGCCCGAAGAGATCGCCGTCTCCGTGGTTGCTGAAATGATCGCCGTGCGCCGTAATCCCGATTCCGATTGGCGCAAGGTCACCAAATCCATCTTTGTCAACGAAGCTTACCGGATCCGGTCGAAGTGAACTGTACAGGTGTGATCCTGGCCGCCGGCGCATCCCGCCGCATGGGCCGTCCGAAAGCCCTGCTCTCCCTCGGCGGCGAGACTTTCGTGGATCGCCTCATCCGGGTCTTTCAATCCTGCCGCGCCGAAGTCATCGTCGTCCTCGGCCATCATGCCGCCGCTATTCGCCCTCTCATCCGCTCCGCTGCCATCGCCGTCAACCCTGACCCCGGCCGCGGCCAGCTCAGTTCCCTCCAGTGTGGTCTCGCCCTCCTCCCGCCCTCCGCGGATGCGTTCCTCTTCACTCCCGTCGATTGCCCCTCCGTCAGCGAGTCCACCGTCCGCTCACTTCTCGAAGCTCTCGCCGCCCATCCGGATTCGCTGCTCGCCATTCCCCGCTATCAGGAACGCCGCGGCCATCCGGTCGTCTGCCGCGCCTCCCTCGCCCGGGAATTCCTTTCCCTCCCTCCCACCGCTCAGGCGCGCGAAGTGGTTCACCGCCATGTGGACCGGACCATCTACCTCGACACCGGTGACCCCGGCATCCTTGTCGACATTGACGACCAGCAAGCCTATGACCGGCTGGTGAGCCAGGCCTCCCTCCTATGAATCGCCGCCTCCTCACCGCCACGGTGCTATTGCTCGTCCTGGCCGCCGCCGGCATCCCGTTTCTTCGCGCCGACCGCTTCAGCGGCCGCATTCACACCGCTCTCGAACAGGCGCTCCACCGCAAAGTGGAAATCATCGGCGGAATCCATTTCAATCTCTGGCCCGGCCCCGGATTCTCCATCTCCAACGTCGTCATCCACGAAGACCCCGCCATCGGCATCGAGCCCTTCGCCTATGTCGCCTCCCTCGACGCCACCGTCAGCCTGCTCGCCATGCTGCGCGGACGCTGGGAGGTATCCGGCATCCTCCTCGATGAGCCCAACGTCAATCTCGTCAAACAGACCACGGGCTCCTGGAATATCCGCCCCCTTCTCACCGGCGCCGCTCCCGGCCCCCATTTCCGCTTTCCCGATATCCAGGTGCGCGGCGGCCGCATCAATCTCAAGTTCGGCGACACGAAATCTGTTCTTTATTTCGCCAATGCGGACCTCGACATCACTGCTGATAGTGAAACCGCCGTCCGCCTCCGTTTCACCATGGATCCTGCCCGAACGGACCGGCCCGCCCAGAGCATCGGCACGCTGCTCGGCGGCGGCGTCTACCGCTGGCCGGAATCGCGGCCGGGCCAGGCCGATCTCGACCTCGAACTCGAGCGCAGCGCGCTCTCCGAAATCGTTACCCTCCTCGAAGGACGCGGCGCCGGAATGCGCGGCTTCCTTGCGTCCCGCGCCCGCGTCACCGGCCCCCTCTCCAATCTCAAAATCGAAGGCAGCATCCGCCTCGAGGACATCCAGCGTTGGGAACTCTTCCGCTCCGGCGCCGGAAGCTCCGCTCTGCGCTACCAAGGCAAGCTCGATTTTCCCGCCGGCGAACTCGACCTTGAAACCCTTTCCGAATCGCCCGATGCCCCATTCCGCCTCCGCGTGCGCGGCCATTCGCTTCAGGACAACGCCTCCTGGGGCGCATTGCTCCGCTTCGACAAGCTCCCGGTCAGCGCCCTCACCAGCGTGTTCCAGTTCATGAACGTTACCCTGCCCAGCAGGGTGGCTCTCGAGGGCAAAATCAGCGGAGTGCTCGGCTATTCGCCCGCCCATGGCTTGCAGGGCCTCCTCGAATTGCCCGAAGCCTCCGTCAAGAGCGGCGGCATCGGCTTCCAACTGCGCGAAGCCCGCTTCGCTGTTGAGGGCGAGCAGTTCCGCCTCCTTCCCGCCACTCTCGATCTCGGCAACGAAAAATCCGCCCAGGTCGAGGGCCGGTATAGCCCCACTGCCCAGTCCTTCACCTGGCGCACAGGCAACATCCTGATGCCTGTCAAAGATCTCCTGGCCAACTACAAACAGTTGCTCGGCACGGGCATTCCCCTCCTTGACCAGCTCGAAAAGGGCGACTGGCGCGGAACCCTTCAGTTTGAAAAGACCGGCGACGATCCGGCGCATTGGACCGGACAGTTCACCCTCCGCAATGCCCGCCTGGAAATTCCCGGCCTGGCCTCGCCCGTCGATATCGAAACCGCAACCGGAGCCATCCTCCGCAACCGCCTTCGCCTCGACTCGGTCACCGGAAACGCCGGCGAGGTCGCCTTCCAGGCCGCCTACCGTCAGGAAACCTCCGGCCCGCGGCCAAATCACTTCAAGGTCCACATCGAGGAAGTGGATGCATCCGACCTGGAAGCTCTGTTCCTCCCCACTCTGAAACGCGGTGGCTTTCTTCGCTCGCTCAGCTTCCGCGCCGCCATCCCTCAGTGGCTGCATGACCGGCGCCTCGAAGCCGAAGTCGCCGTCGATTCCATCCTCTCCGCCGGTACCCCGCTCGGCAGCCTTCACGGCTTGGTCCTTTGGGATGGTCCCGAGGTGGAACTGAGGAAAGCCAGGTGGGCCCATGAGGAATCCTCCGGCGCCGGCGGCATCCACCTCCGCCTTTCCCGCGCGGAACCTGAATACCGTATCACGGCCGAGTTCCGGAACCTCCCCTTTAAGGGAGGCGTTATCGATGCCGAGGGCAAGGCGCAGACCAGCGGCGCCGGTTTCGCGCTGCTCCGTAATATCACCTCCACCGGCAGGTTCACCGGCCGCGAATTAACCTTCTCCGGGCAGGACGGCTTCGCCACCATCGTAGGCGCCTATGAGCTTTCTGTCCCCCGCGGCGTGCCCGTGCTGAAGCTCAGCGCTCTCGAAGCCTCCAGTGGAGACGAACTGTTCACCGGCCAGGGCGCTACCGAAAACGACGGCAAACTTTATGTGGATCTCACTTCCGGCAGAAAGAAGCTGCGCATGGCCGGAACCCTTTGGCCATTCCATCTCGATGTGCACAACTGATGGACAAACCCTGGTATTCTAACTAGAACCACTCCCCCGAGGTGCTTATGCGACAACTTCGTTATTCGACCCGCGGCGGCATCCAGGTCACGCGAACCGTCTCCAAGGTCCCCTTCAAACGCGGCCTCGAGAAACTGATGCGCGAATTGGACTCCCGCCGCGGCTTCTACTTCTCTTCCGGTTACGAATACCCGGGGCGTTATTCGCGTTGGGATATCGCCTCGCTTTGTCCTCCCCTCGAGATCACCGGCGCCGGCCGCGAGATGGAATTCCGCCCGCTCAACCTGCGCGGCCGGATGATCTGTGAAATGCTGCTGCCCGTCCTCTCGAACCATCCCCACTGGGAATCGTTCCACGCCTCCGCCGGCTCGCTTCACGGGCGCCTCAAACCCCTCGAAGGCCTCTTCCCCGAAGAACAGCGCAGCCGTCAGCCTTCGCCCTTCTCCATCATCCGCGCCCTCATCGAGGAGTTTGGCCATCCCGAGGATAGCCGCCTCGCCCTCGCCGGTGCTTTCGGCTACGACCTCTTGCTTCAGTTCGACCCCATTCAACTGAAACTGCCCCGCCGCGACACGAAAATCCTTCATCTCTTCCTCTGCGACGACATCTATTTCATGGACCGCAAGAAGGAAGTCATCGAGCGCTATTCCTACGAATTCGAGCGCGACAGCATCTCCACCCTCGGCCTTGCTCGCGATGGCGAGTTCATCCCTCCCCCTGCTCCCCGCGAGCCAAGCCCCATCTCCTCGGACCATACCCCCGAAGAGTACATGGCGAATGTCGAGAAAGTGCGCGCCGGCATGAAACAGGGCGACTTCTACGAAGTGGTCCTCCGCCAGACCTTCCGCACCCACTATTCCGGCAGCCCCTCGAAGCTCTTCGAGCGCATCCAGCAACTCAGCCCCAGCCCCTACGAGTTCTGCATTCAGTTCGGCGGCGAGCAACTGGTGGGCGCATCCCCGGAAATGTTCGTCCGCGTCGAAGGCGCGCGCGTCGAAACCTGCCCCATCTCCGGCACCGCCCGCCGCACCGGAGACCCCATGGCCGATGCCGATGCCATCCGCGCCCTGCTCGATTCCGCCAAGGAAGAGTCCGAACTCACCATGTGCACCGACGTCGACCGCAACGACAAGTCGCGCGTCTGCGAACCCGGCTCGGTCAAAGTGATCGGGCGCCGCCTCATCGAATCCTACGCCGGCCTCTTCCACACCGTGGATCATGTCGAAGGCACGCTCGCCCCCGAGTTCGATTCCCTCGACGCCTTCCTCACTCACATGTGGGCCGTTACCGTCATCGGCGCTCCCAAGCGTGCCGCCGCCCAGGCCGTCGAGAATATCGAAAAGAACGCCCGCGGCTGGTATGGCGGAGCCGTCGGCATGATCTCGATGAACGGCGACATCAACACCGGCATCCTCATCCGCACCACCTACCTCCGCGACGGCATCGCCGAATATCCCGTCGGAGCCACCATCCTCTACGATTCCATCCCCGCGAACGAAGAACGTGAAACGCGCCTCAAGGCCACCGGCTTCTTCCGCGCCCTCGAGCCGCCCGCCGCTCCCGTGCCTGCCCCAGCGGTTCACATCCCTTCCACTGAGGGCAAGGGTGTGAAAATGCTCCTCGTCGACAATGACGATTGCTTCATCCACACCCTCGCCAATTACGCCCGCCAGACCGGAGCCGAGGTCGTCACCTACCGCTCCGGCTTCCCGCTCGAAATGATTCATCAGGTCGCCCCGAGCCTCGTCCTCATTTCGCCCGGACCCGGCCGTCCCTCCGACTTCGGAATCCCCGGCCTTGTCCGCTTCGGCGCGCGCCTCGGCGTCCCTATGTTCGGCGTCTGCCTGGGCCTCCAGGGCATCGTCGAGGCCTTCGGCGGCGAACTCGGCGTGCTCGACTACCCCATGCACGGCAAGCCTTCCATGGTCACCCACGCCGGCAAAGGTGTGTTCGAAGGCCTTCCCGAAACTTTCCGCGTGGGCCGCTATCATTCGCTCTACGCTCTCAGGGACAGACTGCCCTCGTGCCTCGAAGTTACCGCCGAATCCGAGGACGGCGTCATTATGGGTGTCCGCCATCGCGAATTGCCCATCGAAGCCGTTCAGTTCCACCCCGAATCCATGCTCTCTCTCGAAGGCAATTGCGGCCTCCATCTCATGGAGAACGTGGTCAAACTCCATGGCCGCGCGCGAGTCTGACGCCGTGCGCATCTGGCATAAGATCCTCATCGCGATAGCCGCGGCCGCCGTCTCCTTCGTCCTGTTCATCAACTACTGCGGGCTCGTCTACCAGTGCGGCTGTACGTGGCTGTGGGCCGGCGCCGCCGATCACTGCAACATCCACACCGCGGGCCGCCACTGTCCCTGGTGCGCCTTGAGCCAGACAGGCCGGAATCTCGTCCTGCTCTCCATCATCATTCCCCAACTCGTTGTGTGTTTCTGGCCCGCCGCATGGTCCTGGCCCAAACGGGTGTTGTTAACCTTCGTCGCCTTCCCGATTGCGGGCCTCGTTCCAGCGATTACCTTAGGACTATGGACAGGGTACTGGAACTAATTAAGGTTGTGGGCTACCTCGATTCAAGCGATACTGAAATGTACTGGTATGGACCCCCTCGATATGCTCTTCCTCACCATCGTCCTCTGGATTGCCTGGAAGCTCTCCGACGACTTCGACGGCGGGAAGCGCTCGAAGCTCCCCATCGCCGGCTAAGCATTTCATCCCCGTCTTTCGCTCTATGCCCCGGATTCTGATCATCGGGGGAGGATTGTCCGGCCTCGCCGCCGCCGCCGCGCTCGGCGGAGCAGGCTATGAGGTGGACCTCTACGAAAGCCGTCCGTTCCTTGGCGGACGCGCCGCATCCTACCCGCTTCCGGCAAGCGAATCCGGTGAGCACATTGACAATTGCCAGCATATCCTGTTGCGCTGCTGCGTCAACCTGCTCGATTTCTACCGCCGCCTCGGCGTCGAAGATTCCATTCAGTTCCACCGTGATTTTTACTTCATTGAGCCCGGCGGCCGCGTGTCCACGTTCAAGGCAGGACTGCTGCCCGCCCCGCTTCACTTCACCGGATCATTCCTCAAACTACGATTCCTCTCCCTCGCCGACAAGTTCGCGATCGGAAAGGCGCTGCTCGCCATTCGCTCGGAACGCAACACGCGCCGCGACCTCGACCGCATCTCCATGCTCGACTGGCTCCACGAGAAATGTCAGACGCCCCGCGCCATCGAACGTTTCTGGCGCCAGGTGCTGGTCAGCGCCGTCAACGAGGAATTAGACCGCATGGCCGCCATCCATGGATTCCAGGTCTTCTGGCTTGGATTCCTCGCCCGCGGCAATACCTACGAAATGGGCGTCCCCTCCGTCCCATTGAGCCATCTCTACGGAGACCAAGCCTGGCGCCGCCTGCCCAACGTCCACCTCCACGAACGCGCCCCCGTCGAACGCATTGCTTTTGAGAACGGCCAAGCCGCCGGCGTGACGGTTGGCGGCGAGGTTCACACCGCTGACGCCTATCTTTCCGCCCTCCCCTTCGACCGGCTCGCCGCCCTTGCGCCCGCGCTTCCCGTGGAATGGAACGCCTTCACCCACTCACCCATCACCGGCATCCACCTCTGGTTTGACCGCCCCGTGACCAGCCTTCCGCACGGCTCTCTCCTCGACCGCACCATTCATTGGTTCTTCAACAAAGAGCAGGGCCGCTACCTCATGCTCGTCGTGAGCGCCTCTCGAGCGCTCACCGAAATGGCCCGTAAGGAAGTGATCGATCTCGCCGTCCGTGAACTCGGCGAGTTCCTGCCCGCCGTCCGCGATGCCCGTCTCGTCAAGGCGCATGTAGTGAAAGAGATGAAGGCCACCTTCTCCGCCGCCACCGGCCTTGAGCCCAAGCGTCCCGCGAACCTCACCGCCTGCCGCAACTTCTTCCTCGCCGGTGACTGGACCAAATCCGGATGGCCCGCGACCATGGAAGGCGCCGTCCGCAGCGGCTACCTGGCCGCCGAAGCCATCACAACCATGTTCGGGGCGCCGCAAAGAATTCTTCTGCCCGATATCGCCTGATTCGCCGCGCGAAAATCGATTTCCGTTCGCCCTACCACACGCTTCCGCCCTCATCTACAGCCACAACGGTATCCTCTATTTCTTCATCCCGGCATACACTCCATCAGGAGTGTTTTCATGAGCACCAGAGCCGTTACACTCGCCACCGTCTTTTTCTGCCTCGCCACCCTGCCCACCCTCCCGGCAAAATCCAAGGACAAGAAGAAGGACCCGGATGAAATCGGGAATCGCGATGTCGGAAAGGGCGTCAATTTCTACTCCATCGAAAAGGAAATCGCCCTCGGCAAACAGATGGCCCAGGAGGTGGAGCATGAAGCCAAAATCATTGACGATCCCATCGTAGCCGAGTACGTCAACCGCGTCGGGCAGAACCTCGTGCGCAACTCGGACGCCAAAGTTCCCTTCACCATCAAGGTTCTCGACTCGGACGAAGTCAATGCCTTCGCCTTGCCCGGCGGGTTCTTCTTCGTCAACAGCGGGCTTATCCTCAAAGCTGAGTCCGAAGCGGAACTGGCCGGCGTGATGGCCCACGAAATCGCTCACGTCGCCGCCCGCCACGGGACCCGCCAGGCCACCAAGGGCGAGATTATCAACTACGCCAGTCTCCCGCTCATCTTCATGGGCGGCTGGACCGGCTACGCCATCCAGGGTATCGCCAGCGCCGCCATCCCTCTCGGTTTTCTCAAATTTTCACGCGGAGCCGAATCCGAAGCCGACATGCTCGGCTTGCAGTACATGTATAAGACCGGTTATGATCCCATCGCTTTCGTCGACTTCTTCGAAAAACTCGAGTCGCTCGAAAAAACGAAACCGGGAACAATGGCCAAGGTGTTTTCCACGCATCCGCTGACGGAAGACCGCATCGCCGCCGCCCAGAAGAACATCCAGGAGAATCTTCCCTCCCGCCCGGAGTATGTCATCACCACCTCCGACTTCGACAACGCCAAGGCTCGGCTCGCCATGCTGCTCAATCGCCGCAAAATCGATACGAAGGACGACAACAAGCCAAAACTCCGCCGGGCGCCCGGCGCGGGCGGCGTCGACGGGGACGCCCAGGATAAAGACGCCGGGCCCGATGAGCGCCCCACTCTCAAGCGCCGCCCGTAGCCCCGCGCCGCCGGGTCTCAATCAGCGGCTCAATCGCGCCCTTTCTCACGTGTAGACGGGATTTTGTATTCCTCCCCGGCCCGCTATCCTGAGGTCACTATGCGAACAACCCGCGTGTCCGTGATCGCCCTTCTCGCCGCGGCGGTTCCCGCGTTCGGGCAATCCGATGACGTGCGCCACCACAACTTCAGCGTGGGACTCGGCCCCGCCATCCCCAGCGGTTCCTCCAGCAACTACCTCGGAACCGCCCCCATGGTTGCCCTCCGCTATGGCTACCGCTTCACCCGCTTCCTGCAAGCCGATGCGGGCCTGCAGCTTGCCTGGGGAGCCGCCAACAACCAGAATCCCGTCATTACCGACCTTGGCGCCGTGCAAGGCGGCGACCATGAGTACATGTTCCCCCTCGGCGGACGGCTGATCATCCCCACTCCTTTCGAGCGCATCGAGATGTCCGCCGGCGGTGGAGGCGTCTACCTCCACTACTCCGAAACCGCCCCCTCGAATCCTTACTACCAGGTGAACTGCTACAACTGCACCTCGCGCGGCGGATGGGGCGGATACGGTCTTGCCAATGTCAGCTACTTCCTCGACAGCAACAAGACCTTTCGTCTCGGCACTACGTTCCAGTACATCAGCGCCTCCACAAACGGCCAGGCGGTCGGCAACGTGGCCGCGCTCCACACCTCGGACCATTGGGCCAATCTGACCTTCGAACTCGGCATTAGTTTCTAGCGCGAATCGCCGCGGTGTCAAAAACCTTCCAGCAGGTGCCCCAGCTTTTCTTTCTTCGTCCTCAGGTAGTCCGCCGTGCTTGTCTGCGGAGGCACAATGCACGGCACGCGCTCGACCACTTCGACCCCTGCCTTCTCGAGCGCCTCGATCTTTTCCGGATTGTTCGACAGCAGGCGAACCTTCTCGAGCCCCAGGCGCTTCAGAATCGCTCCAGGCAACTCGTAGTTGCGCAGATCCGCGTCAAAGCCCAGCGCCTCGTTGGCTTCCACCGTGTCCGCGCCCTCATCCTGCAAGGCGTAGGCGCGCAGCTTGTTCATCAGTCCGATGCCCCGCCCCTCCTGCATCTCGTAAAGCAGAATCCCTCGCCCCTCTTCCGCGATCATCTCCAGAGCCAACTCCAGTTGCCGCCGGCAATCGCAGCGCAGGCTGTGGAACACGTCGCCCGTCAGACACTGCGAGTGAATCCGCACCAGCGGAGGTCCGCCTTGCGTCACGTCTCCCATCACCAGAACCGCCGCTTCCTCCACCCGGTCCTCGAACGCCCCTTCAAAACCGTGGATCCGGAATCGCCCGAAACGCGACGGGAAGTCGGCTTCGGCCATCTTTGCCAGCCTGATTCTGCCAATCTCTTGCCGGGATGTTGCGCTCATGTAACGAACTGCGACAATCTATAGCGGTTGCTGTCTTTCATTATAATGGGCGAACGGGCGGCCATGCCGGAACAGTATCTGGTTATCCTGTTTGTGAAATTGGCGGTTTCGGCTTCCTTGGCCAGCGTCCTCACTCGTGTCGTCGCCGTCCAGCGCATGCTCCTCCAGGAAGAGCGCACCCTGCGCCAGCGCCTCCTGCTGGCTCTTGCCTTCTCGGCCGTCTTCGGCGCCGGCGTCGCCACGCGCGTCGTCAGCCGTGACAGCTATCAGGCCGTCGACCTCGGCCTCGAAGGCAGCCTCTTGTGCGGCCTCATCGGCGGCTACGTCACCGGACTCTCCGGCGGCATCCTCATCTCCCTCCCCGCAATGCTTCGTGGCGAAATGCTCACCATGCCGCTCTTTGCCGGCATCGGTGTTTTTGGCGGCCTCCTGCGCGACCTCGCCCCGGACAAGGAGGAAATCTGGCGCTTCTCTCCCTTCTTCGACATCGGCATGGTCCGCTCTTTCCTCCGCCGCGGGGATTACCACCGCCCCCTCTTTCATCTCGCCTTTCTCGGCACTGTCCTTTTCGCCGAGTTCCTCCGCCTCAATCTGCCCACGCTGTTCGGAGCCCAGTTTCTCTTTGCCCTCTATCCCAACTGGAATCAACCTCATCCCCTCCTCGTGCTTGCCACCTATGGCGCCACGCTCTTCGCCGTCACCTTTCCCCTCAAGGTCTGGAACAATACCCGCAACGAACGCAAACTCGAGGCCCAGCAAGCCCTTCTCGTCGAGGCCCGCCTTGCCGCCCTCACCCGCCAGATCAATCCTCACTTCCTCTTCAATACCCTCAATTCCGTCTCCACCCTCATCCGCATCAATCCCGAACAGGCCCGGAAGATGATCCACAAGCTCTCCAACATCCTCCGCCGCCTGCTTCGCAAACAGGAAAATCTCTCTCCTCTCCGAGAAGAACTCTCCTTCATCGAGGACTACCTCGCCATCGAAATCGTCCGCTTCGGCGATAAACTTCGCGTGCAAGAGGATGTCGATCCCCTCACCCTCGACAAACTCGTCCCCAGCATGATCCTTCAGCCCCTGGTGGAGAATAGCATCAAGCACGGCCTTAGCAGTAAAGTGGATGGCGGGGTGATCCGCATCAGGAGCCAGTCTCTCGGCAGACGCCTCCTGCTCTCGGTCGAAGACGACGGGGTTGGCATTCCTGAGGAGAAACTCGCTAATCTGTTTGAGCAAGGCATTGGCGTCAGTAACGTGAACGAAAGGCTCAAGGTTTTGTATGGCCACGATTTTCGCCTCTCCATCATCAGCCGTCCGGGCGAGGGCACTCGAACCGAAATCGAGATTCCTCAGCTCACCACGGCTCTCCGGGCGGTATCCTAGGTGAACGCGCTCATGCAGAACCTGCTGAAGCAGCAAACCATAGCCTCGTCCATCGAGGACAGACTGCCCGTTACGGTCGCCGCCCATACGCGCCGCGTCTATGACCGCCTGGCTTCCTTCTACCACCTCTCGACGATGTTCTTTCACTCCAAGGCCCACCGCTGCGCCCTCGAACAATCCGGCGTTTCCGACGGAATGCGCGTCCTTGAAGTCGCTACCGGGAGCGGCGAAATGTTCCACCGGCTTGTGAAGGCTAATCCAAAGGGCGCCACGCTCGGGCTTGACCTGTCGCCCAATATGGCCGCCCGAACCCAGCATCGCGCCAGCAAACGGTTCCCTGACGCCTTCGCCCGCTGCCAGGCCGTGGATGCCCGCTACCTCCCTTTTCGCGATGAGACCTTCGACGCCGTCATCTCCTGCTATCTGCTCGAACTGCTCAGTCAGGAAGATATTTCCCGCACTTTGTCGGAAATCCGCCGCGTCCTGCGCCCTCACGCCGCCGTCACCCTCGTCCTCATCGGCCAGAATACGGAAGTGTTCAACCGCCTCTACGATCTCGCCGGAAGCCTCGTCCCCGCCTTCTGGGGACGCCAGATTGAAGAGAAAGTGACCGATTTCCTCGCAGAGCAGAACCTGCGGATTCTCCACGATTGCGTCGTGCGCCAGACGTTTTACCCCTCCCGGATTCTCACCGCCCGCAAGTAGCTGGCGTTTGCATTACGGGGAAATCCGGCGAGCCTACTCTGTGGCGCAATAGCGCGCCCCTCTCCCCCCGCCGATATCTCCCCTGTATGTGTCGCTTCACTCTCCTCCTCCTCGCTGCTCTCCCCTCCTTCCCCCAAGTTCTTCCCACTCTCTCTCTCACCCCCTCCACCCTCGGCTTCACCTACCAGATTGGAGCAGCCACCCTGCCCGCCGCCCAAACCATTCAGGTCAAGCGCGGCGGCTCCGGCGCCGCCCTCGATTTCACTGCCTCTCTCTCGCCCTCGGCCCCTTGGCTCATTGTCACTCCCACCGCGGGAAAAACCGGAACGTCCATCAGTCTTCGGGTCAATCCCACTTCCTTGAACGCCGGCACTTACTCCACCACCCTCCAGGTGGACGCCACGGGCGCGGCCGGTCCCGTCACCGCTTCCATCGCGCTCATCGTGAAGAACCCGCCTCCCACCATGACCGCCGCGCCGGCCTCTCTCGCCTTCGGATGGCAGACAGACTCCGCTTCGCCGCCCGCCACGCAGACCGTCTCTGTCTCCACCAATGGAGAGCCGCTCTCCTTCACGGCCGCCGTGGCCGGCGCCACCTGGCTGAGCATTACGCCCTCCGTGGGCGTGGTCCTCTCCGGAAGCCCCGTCACCCTCACTCTCTCCGCCGATACCACCGGTCTTGTCCCGGCCACCTACACAAGCCGCATCACGCTCACCTCTCTCACGGCTTCCAACAAAACCGTCACCATTCCCGTCACGCTCACCGTTGATCCGGGAACCGCCGTCATCAGTTCCATCTGGCCTTCCTCGGCGCCCATCGGATCCAACGACACCACCATCACCATTCGCGGGTCGCACTTGTTCAAAGCCTCCACGGTAAAGGCAGGCGCCGCTGACCTCACCGCCACGTGGATCAGCGCGGGCGCGATGCTCGCCGTGGTTCCCAAGGCCATGCTCACCACTCAGGGCAGCCTGTCCATTACCGTTCTCAATTCGCCCAGGCCCGCCTCCAACGCCGTTGTCTTTACCGTCACTCCCCCGGGCCCCAGCATCCAGGGCATTGTCAACGCGGCCAGTTTCGCCGGCCTTAGCCCCAAGCCGCAACTGGCCCCCGGGGAGATCATCTCCATCTTCGGTTCCGCGCTCGGCCCATCCAGCGCCCTCGTCGCTGTTCCCACGGGCAATGCATTCCCCACCAGTCTCGGAACCCCGCCCACCATCGTCGAATTCGAGGTCAGTTCCCTCTGGGTGCCCGCGCCCATCATCTTCGCCCAGGCCAATCAGGTCAATTGCCAGGTCCCTTTCAGCATCCCTACCGGCACAGACCTGAAAATGCGTGTCACCTACAATGCTCTTATCTCCGCGGACTTCCTCTATGACGGTATCGCCGCGGATCCTGGTATCTTCACAGTCGATAGCTCCGGCCGCGGCCAGGCCGCCGCTCTGAATTACGACCCCGGCGCCGCCGCCTATTCGCTCAATTCAGCCTCCAACCCGGCCTCCAAGGGCGGCGTCCTCGTCCTCTTCATCACCGGCGGCGGCGCCATCACGCCCGTTCCCAACCCCGATGGCCAGTTGACGCCGCTCACGCCATTGCCCACGCTCACGGCCGTCCCCTCGATCACCATCGGGGGCGATGCCGCCACTATCATCTCGGCCACCGCCGTACCCGGCGCGCTCGGCGGACTCGCCCAACTGAATGTCTCCGTTCCCAGTTCCCTCAAGGCCGGCAAGGACCTTCCTGTCGTCGTCGTCATCGGCGGACATGCCTCGCCCGTCACCGCCACCATCGCCGTGAAGTAACACCGCGTTACAATGACGCACGAAGGTATTTTTTATGAACCGTCGTGCTTTTCTCGCCGCTGCCTCTCTCCTTCCCCTGCCCTCCATGGCTGCGCAGCGGCTCCCCATCCGGAAGGCTGTTCTGCTCGGCATGCTGCCCTCCCAACTGAGTATCCGGGACCGGTTTCAACTCGCCAAGGACTGCGGATTCGAGGAAATCGAACTGCCCACCACGCCCGATCCCGCCGCCGCCGCGGAAATGCGCAAAGCTTCCGAGACTACCGGACTGCGTATTCACTCGGTCATGAACAGCGATCACTGGCGCTATCCACTTTCGAGCGGCGATCCGGAAGTGGTCCGCAAATGCGTTGCCGGCATGGAGACCAGCCTCCACAACGCACATGACTGGGGCGCCGACACCGTCCTCCTCGTTCCCGCCGTCGTCAATCCGAAGACCAGCTACGGCGAAGCCTGGCAGCGCTCCCAGGAACGGATTCGCCGCATGATCCCCATGGCCGAAAACCTCAAGGTCATTATCGCCGTCGAAGAGGTATGGAATAAGTTCCTCCTGAGTCCCCTCGAATTTGCCCGTTACGTCGACGAATTTCAAAGCCCTTGGGTGCGCGCCTATTTCGACGTCGGCAACGTCGTCCTCTACGGCTACCCTCAGGATTGGATCCGCACCCTCGGCAAGCGGATCGTCAAACTCCATTTCAAGGATTTCAAATTCGCGAAGCGTGTCGCCGAATTCGTGAATCTCCGCGACGGCGAGATTGACTGGAAAGAGATCCACAATGCCCTCACCGGGATCGGCTACAAAGGATCCGCCACGGTGGAACTGGCCTCCGGCGACGCCGCCTACCTCAAGGACGTCAGCCACCGCGTCGACCTCATCCTCGAAGGCGCCTGATCGCCTGCCCTAACCGATGCGGAATTTCCTGGCCGGTATCCTCGGCGGACTGCTTCTCGCCCTGCTCCTGGGAGTCTCTGTTGCCTGGCTTGTCCCCTGGTGGCTCGAACGTCCTCCCTCGGTGGCCAAGGGCACAACGCTCGTCCTTCGTCTATCCGGGACTATCTACGAGCAGGAGCCTCCCACCCTCTACCCCTTCGGCGAACGGTCCTGGACGACGCTTCGCCTCTGGGAAACCCTCGGAAAGGCCGCCGCCGACCCGCGCATCGTGGCCCTCCTGCTCTTCCCGGAAAAACCCGCCGCCGGCTGGGCCAAACTCGCCGAAATCCGCAATTCCTTGCTTCTCTTCCGCAAGACCGGCAAGCCCGTGGCCGCCTATTTGCGCAGCGCGACCGCGCGCGATTATTTCCTCGCTACCGCCGCCGGCAGGCTGGCTGCTCCCCCCGGCGACATCGTGGACCTCAAAGGACTCCGCGCCGAACTCACCTATGGACGCCTTGCCCTCGACAAACTCGGAATCCTCCCCGAGTTTGAGAGCATTGGCCGCTATAAGGACGGCGCCGGTATCCTCACCCGCTCTTCCAGCACCCCCGAAACCCGGCAGGTCATCAACAATCTCCTCGATTCGCGGCTCGATTCACTCATCTCGGCCATCTCCCAAAGCCGCCACCGCGCCCCCCAACAGGTGCGCCAACTGTTCGATGAAGGGCCGTTCCTCGCCGCCTCCGCCCTCGCCTCCGGACTCATCGACGCCGCCCAATACGAAGACCAGGCTCGCTCGGAACTCGCCGCCGCGCTCCACCAGAAGGAACTCACCACACTCTCCGCCGCCGATTACCAGCGTGTTCGCGCCCCCGCTCCCGGACGCGATGGAAAACAGAAGATCGCCTTTGTCGCCGCCGAGGGAGATATCCTCCGCTCTCCCATCCCTTTCTTCGATCAGCAAATCCTCGATCCCGAATCATTCGCCCTAACCCTGAAAAAGGTGCGCGAGGATGACTCCATCAAAGCCGTCATTCTTCGCATTGACTCCCCAGGAGGCGATGCGATTGCCTCCGATGAGATGACGCGGGAAGTGAGGCGGCTCGCTGCCGCAAAACCTGTCATCGTCTCCATGGCCGATGTCGCCGCCAGCGGCGGCTATGCTCTCGCCATGGGAGCCCCCACGGTGGTGGCCTATCCGGAAACCATCACCGGCTCCATCGGCGTCTTCTTCGGCAAACTCACGCTCACCGGCCTGTACGGCAAACTCGGAATTCGCAAGGAGATCTACACCCGAGGCCGTTTCGCCGCCATTGACTCCGATGCGCAACCGCTCACCGCCGAGAGCCGCCGGAAGCTTCACGCTTCGCTCGAAGCCGTATATGCCGATTTTGTCCGCCAGGTCGCCGCGTCGCGAAAAAAGAAGTTTGACGAGATTGACCGTGTCGCTCAAGGACGCGTCTGGCTCGGCTCGGAGGCGAAGGCGAACGGGCTCGTCGATGACCTCGGTGGAATCGAACGCGCCATCGGCCTGGCCAGACAGCGCGCGTCTATCCCTGCCCGGGAGCAGATCCGGCTCGTCGTCTTCCCTTCCTCCCCCGGTTGGATTCATTCCCTCGAACAGAGGCTTGCGCCATTCATCCGCTCAACGCCGCTCCTCCGCCTCTCCTCCGGTGTCTGGAAACGAATCCCTTTCGAACTCGATGTGGATTGACCTCAATCGGCAAATGCGCAGGCCGAGTGAATTCCATTCGATTGCAGCACCACCGCCATCTTCTCGAGCGCGGACTTGTGGATTTGCGAAACCCGGCTCTCGTTGATTCCCAACAGCCCGCCGATCTCTTTCATCGTCATCTCGTTGGTGTAGTACAGCAGCACCACCTTCTGGTACCGCTCCGGCAGCGACTTCATCGCATCCGCCAGCACGGATCGCAATTGCTGGTGAGCACACATCCGGTCCGGCTGCGTCTCCGGCTTCGACGGGAAATCCGGCGCCGGAAGATCATCCTGGTCATTGGCGCGTGAACTGGCCGATACCAGCCCCACACTCCGCAAGTCCAACATCATCTGACGCCACCGCTCCACTTCCACGCCCAGTTTCTCGGCTACTTCCGATTCCGTGGGATTGCGCTGCAATGCCGCCGCCAGATCCCGCGTTGCCGCCTCCACCTGCTTATGGCGGCGTCTCAAGTCGCGCGACGCCCAATCCAGTTGCCGCAAGCTGTCCAGAATCGCTCCCTTGATCCGGTGCTTGGCGTAGCTCGAGAACACCACCTTCTTGTCCGGATTGTACTTGCTCGCGGCGTCAAACAGCCCCAGAATTCCCGCATGCACCAAGTCATCCAGCTCCACGTGGACGGGTAGGTTCTCGTGTACCCGAACCGCGATTGCCTTCACTAATGGCAAATGTTCCAATACCACCCGGTCTCGTCTCGAAGCCCGCGTGATTGGATTCTGTACGACATTCGTGCCGCGCATGTCTTGGATTTTCGCTTTCGCTGTGCCCATTTCTTCGAGTCTCTCCCTTTCCGCTCTGGCCTTCCCTGCTTCAAACCGGCCGGCGTTTTTCCCGGTGCAACCAACCGTTACGCCCGCCCATGGATGCAATCTGCTCGCCAAGCGCTGACAGACTCCATCCCCAAACCCTCCGTCTGACACGTTTCCCAACGCCAACACCGCGCTGCACCGATGTTTAGCGCCGCTTCCGGACCGTTCCCCAATCCGCGCGAAATCCGCCTCCACTCCCTGACCCCCCTCCGTCAAAACCAATTTGGAATCAGAAAGCCGAACCGGCGTTTCAGAGTGGAACATTCCGTCCCAAAATGAAACTCGTTTTTCCGTCTGTAGTTTCTTGAATAAGCTTATCGGAGGGAAGGGATTTTGAACTAGAGGGAAATGGATCGGAAATGGCTGATTCGAAGTTTGCGTTTGCCCTATTCCCCCCTCCCCATATTGGGGGGTGGAATCGGCTGCTACCGTCTAGTCCTTTCGATTATCTCCGTCATCTCCCGCTTCCTCCTGCTTCCGCTTCAGATGCGCGACATACGTCTTCGCCGCCAGCCCTCCCAGCACGATCAGCGTCACCATCCGGATGGCCCCCTCGAGTGTCGTCAGTGACAGCACCCCTAGCGCCCCATACAGCCCCATCGCTACCGCCAGCCGCTTGCTCTCCGCCTCGTGATTCATGACAAGAGTTTAATCCCTCATTTTCGCAACTCTCCCCGCAACATTTCGAGTCCTCTCGCGTTTGCAGATTCAGGAGGCTGAAAGCATGAACAACTTAATCAAAACCATCAGCTTGACGGCAGTTCTCGGAGTCACCCTCAGCGCCGCGGGGCCCATTGCCAACCGCGCCGCCAACCAGCAAGCCAGAATCCGGCAAGGTGTCCGTTCCGGGCAACTCACCCCGCGTGAAACCGCCCGGCTCGAAGCCCAGGAGCACGCCCTGCACCGGGAGATTGCTCACGACCGTCTCACCGGCAACGGCTTGTCCCCGCGCGAGAGGCGCACCATCAACCGCCAGCAGAACAACCTGAGCCATCAGATCTACAAACAGAAACACGACGCCCAGGTTCGCCCGTAGCCCTCGGCGGGCGTCCGGTTCCTCGCGCCGGCTTCACTAATTCGCTGTCTTCGAGAAAAGAGAGGAGAAGAGCCCCGACAGTGCGGATGCCTTCCTTGCCGGCTGTTCGGCGCTCTTCGCGCGGGGGCACAATCTGTCCCCAAGCTGCGCCAGGCTCTTTCCGAAATTGCTGTTCGAGGCCACTGGCTTGCCTTCAATCAGCGCCCGATGGATTGCTTCATAGTCGCCCGGCAGCAGATGATACACGTCGCAATGCAGCGCCGTCTCAATCACGTCGCGCCCCAGCCCGAACTCCTTGTTGTACCGGTTCACGACAAGCCGGATTTTCGACCGGTTGATCCGATTCCCCTCGAGATAATCCATCGCCCGCTGAGCAGCCTGCAGCGACGGCAACTCGTTTGTCGCCACCAGTAACACCTCATCGCTGCTTCGCGCCAGCGTCAGGTTCCATTCGCCGAACACGCTGCCCGCATCGAGGATCACCACCTCGTAAAAGCCCCGCGCGAACTCCACGATCATCGACGCATCCCGCAACTCATGCAGCCCCTCGTTTACCTGGTCCGGCGACAGCAGAATGTCCAGCCCCGCCTGTTGCGTCACGATTCCTTTCCAGACATCTCCGTCGAGCGAGGTGGACCGGCTTAGCGCGTCCACAAAACTGTAGTTCGACTTCAATTTCAATAAAAAGGACAGCGTGCCGGTCAGCGGATCCATGTCGGCAAGCAGTATTTTCTTGTGCCCCGCCCGCTTGTAGTGCTGTGCCAGGTTCGCCGCAATCGTCGTCGCTCCGCACGCCCCTTTTGCCGGAATGACGGTAATTATCTTCCCTTGCTTCTCCGGCCCGCTGTCGATTCGCTGCAGCGAAGCGATCCGCTCCAGCGAGTGATCGAGTTGCTCCGGATCGAACGGCCGCACCAGAAACTCCACCGCTCCCTGCCGCATTGCCCTCAATATCGTGTCCGGGTTCTTGTAAGCCAGCAATACGATGATCTTCACCCCAGGCTGGACGGCGAGTAACTCCCCAATCAACGCCAGCGCCCTTTCCGCATCGGAGATCAGATCAAGGAAGCAGAGGTTGGGCCCCTGTGCGCCGCCCAATTCGGCGAGCACCTGCCGCGCCGGATACGATTGCATTTCAAACACCGGCGTCTTCGGTATGTGTTGGGCCAGTATCGGTGACAGTTCGCCCGCTATCGTTTTGTTCGGAGTGATGAGGAGTGCTTTCCAGCTTCCCGATAAGGCGTCTATGTCAGATCGAGCCATGAGTTACAATCTCTAAACCTATCCCCTCGATCGGCCGTTCCCACCAAAAACATGAGAGCGCTTCCCCTTAACTCTCACTAAGACTGAGAGGCCCGCTTCCGATAAGTGTCGCAAGGGAGGAGTCAGTCACCGTAATGTCAGAACCGATCACCGTGGGTGTTTGCGAAACCCAGCCGCTCACAGCCGCGGGCTTGGCGTCCGTCTTGCAACAAAACGCCGGGTTCCGCTTCGCCGGCTCCGTCTTCTCGCTCGACGAAGCCGGCGCCTTCCTCGAACGCACCCGCCCACACGTCTTTGTCGTCGATAAATCCTTTGGGGTCCAGGCTGTCCTCGAGTGGGTCGCTGAACATCGCTCCGTCCGCCCCGGCTCCGCCCTCGTCGTCTGGGGCCTCTCTATCTCCGAGGCCGAAGCCCTCCGCTTCCTCCAAATCGGCGCCAAAGGCATCATTCGCAAAACCGCCCCCTCCGACGTCCTCCTCTCCTGCTTACAAACAGTCTCCAACGGCACAAGCTGGATGGAGGATAGCCTCTTCCGCGAGTCCAACCGCCAGGACAAGCACCACCGCTCCGATCTTACCCCCCGCGAACATCAGGTCATGGAACTCGTCGAGCAGGGCTTCAAGAACAAAGAAATCGCCCGCCAACTCGGAATTCGCCCCGGCACCGTGAAGATCCACCTCAAGCACATCTTCGAGAAAACCGGCGTCCGCGGCCGCTACGGCCTCGCCCTTAGTGGGATGAAAGACAAGGGTTTGCTGGCCCTCCCGTAGCTCCGTTCCGCCGGGCTGCCACGCCCCGGCCCCATGCTATGCTGGGGCGTGTTGCCTCCCTATCGCCTCTTCCTCCTCTTTCTTATCTCATCCCGCCTTACCGCCCAATCTCCCTCCCTCCTCGACATCCTCCAACAGGAACTCAACCGCAATTTCACCGCCCTGCAATCCGCCGATCCCGCCCCCTACTTCCTCGCCTACGAAGCCGTCGATCAGCAGGCAGCCTCCGTCACCGCAATGTTTGGAGCCTTGGTTCGCTCCTCCTCTTCCGCTTCCCGTTCCCTCGACGTCACCCTTCGCGCCGGTTCCCCGAAATTCGATAACTACCACCGCATGCGCGGTGACCGCGCTCAATTCACCGCCGGCGTCCAACTTCCTATCGAAACCAACGCCAATGCGATCCGCCGCCGCGCCTGGCTTGAGACGGACCGCATCTATCGCCTCGCCAGCCAGCGCCTCATCCGTCTCAAGGCCAACGCCCAGGTCAAAGCCAACGAGGAGGACGATTCCGATGATTTCTCCATCGAGGAACCCCAGATCCACGCCGCGCCGCCGGTCAGATTTGCTTTCGACAACAACGGCTGGGCAACCCGTGCGCGGGTGTGGTCCAGCGAATTCAACAAGCACCGCGGCATCCTCGCTTCCAGCGTGACCGTGGTGGCGGATGCGCAGACCAAGTACCTGGTCAACTCCGAAGGTTCGCGCCTCAGTCACGGCCGCTCATTTGCCCGCATCCTCATTACGGCTCAGGGCAAGGCCGGTGATGGCATGGATCTGGTGGCAACCGATACCTTCGAGGCTGAGACGCCGGCCCGGCTCCCTAATGACGCCGCCTTAACAGCGGCTGTCGCCAAGGTCGCCAATCACCTCACCGGCCTCATCCAGGCCCCGCCCGTCGATCCTTTCGTCGGCCCCGCCATCCTCAGCGGTTCCGCCGCAGGAGTCTTCTTCCACGAAATCTTTGGCCACCGTATCGAGGGCCACCGCCAGAAAGACGAGACCGAAGGGCAGACTTTTACCAATAGCGTGGGCAAACCCGTCCTCCCCGCCTTCCTCTCCGTCAATTTCGACCCAACCCGTAAATCCATCGGCGGCATCGACCTCAACGGCTGGTATGATTACGATGACGAAGGCGTCAAGGCGCGCCCGGTCCAGGTCGTCGAGAACGGCATCCTCAAGACGTTCCTCATGTCCCGGTCTCCCATCCGAGGATTCCCGAAATCGAATGGGCACGGCCGCCGCCAGCCGGGAGCCGAGATCGTTTCCCGCCAGTCGAACCTCATCGTCGAATCCGCCCAAGCCGTCTCGAACGAAAAGCTGCGCGCCATGCTGGTTGCGGAAATCAAGAAACAGGGTAAGCCATACGGACTGTATTTTGAACAAGTTACCGGAGGATTCACGACCACCGGCCGCCAAGGGCTGCAAGCCTTCACCGTCATCCCCCTCCTCGTCTATCGCGTCTATCCCGATGGCCGCCCCGACGAACTCGTCCGCGGTGTCAGCATTGTCGGAACCCCCTTGGCCAGCTTCTCCAAAATCATCGCCACTTCAGACAAACCGGAAGTCTTTAACGGAATCTGCGGAGCCGAATCCGGCAGCGTCCCCGTCTCCGCTGTTTCGCCCGCCCTCCTGGTCACGGAAATCGAAATTCAGCGCAAACCAGCCGGCCTCGATTCCCCTCCGGCTCTTCCCCGGCCTACTCTCTCCGGAGGGGGTTTCTGATGAGATCCCTGCTCCTCTGCGTCCTGTCGCTCCCGTTGCTCCACGCACAGCCCGCCGATAAGGATATCGTCCTCAAAGCCATGCGCGACGAATTGGCGCGAGGCCGTTCGCTGCGAGTCATCGGAGATCCGCCCTACTTCATCGAATACACGTTGGACGACGCGGAAATGTATGGCGCCGGCGCGAATCTCGGAGCTCTCGTCCAGGAGCGCGTAAACCGCATCCGGAATCCCCGCGTCCGCATTCGTGTAGGCGGCATGAAACTGGATAACTCCAACCACATCTATAGCGATGTCTATCGCGGCTCCCGCTACGATCCCGGCCAGTTTCCCCTCGACAACAACTACGAAGTCCTTCGCATGGGCTTCTGGCTCGCCACCGACCGGACCTACAAGCAGGCCCTCGAAGCCCTGGCGCGCAAGCGCGCATCCCTCAAGAATGTGACGGAAACCAGCCAGTTGCCCGACTTCAGTCCCGCTCCGCCCGTAACCCTGCTCCTACCCGCCGGGCGCAAAACCATAGATGCCGCTGTCTGGAGAAACCGGGTCAAAAATCTCTCCGCCGTCTTTGCCTCCTATCCGAAAATCCTCAGCTCCGAAGCCGAAGTTGGCATCTCGCAAACCATCTCTTATCTGGCCAACAACGAAGGTTCGGAAATTCGCGTTCCGGACAATCTCGCAACCATCCGCATCAAGGCCTCCGCGCTGGCCCCGGATGGCGGAGCCGTGCGCGATCACGCCATGTTCTTTTCCATCGACCTCGGCAGAATGCCGGAAGAAGACCAACTGAAAAAAGCCGCCGTTGCGGTCGCCCAAAACGTAACTGCCATGGCCTCCGCGCCGGTGCTCGAGAGTTATTCCGGACCGGTCCTGTTCGAAGGCGCAGCGGGAGCTCAACTGATCGCCGAACTCCTTGTTCGAAATTTCTCCTATTTTCGTCGTCCAGTGACCGATCCCGATCGTCCCCTCAATCTGCCATCCGGCGAACTCGAAGGCCGCCTTGGTTCCCGAATCCTGCCCGATTGGATCGACATCCTCGACGACCCGACACAGAAGGAGTGGCGTGGCATCCCGTTGCAAGGCTCCTATCTCGTAGATATGGAAGGAGTCGTTCCGAAACCCGTGCAAATGGTCGAAAAGGGCGTTCTGAAGGCCTACTATACGACCCGTCAGCCAATTGAAGGCTTCCCCACTTCCAATGGCCATGCCAGGCTGCCGGGATTCCTCGGTAACAACACCGCCCTCGCCGGCAACGTCTTTGTCAAAGCCGGCCAGAGCAGTTCAGCCGCTCAACTGAGAACACGAATTCTCGAACTGGGCAGGCAGCGGCGCAAACCATTCGTTATCATCGTCCGCAAGATGGACTTTCCTTCCAGTGCCGGCTTTGAAGAACTGCGCAGACTCGGCGGCGGGCGCGACGGCCAAACCATCAGCATCCCACTGCTCGTGTACAAACTCTTTCCTGACGGCAGGGAAGAACTGGTTCGCGGCGTCCGGTTCCGGGGACTCGATACCCGCGGCCTGAAGGACATCCTCGCGGCCTCGGATGAGCTCTTCGCGTTCCACTACCTGGAAAACAGGGCTCCCTTCGCCCATATGGACGCTGGCGGTTATGTGGCTGGTACGACAGTCGTAGCTCCGGAACTCCTCTTCGAGGACATCGAACTGGAGAAGATCCCCGGCGAACTGCCTAAGCTTCCTCTCGTGCCGCCCCCGCCATTGGCCAATTGAGGTTTGCCGGAGAGCCATCGGAATGGGAATTCTCGGACGTACGCTCTTCAAAGAGATCACCACGGGAGCGCTCCTTGGCGCCGTCCTCTTCACCTTCATTCTCTTTCTCCAGCGGCTCGGACGCCTGTTCGAACAACTTGTCACCAGCACGGCCACCGCGGAGCAAATCGGGGGTTTGTTCCTCCTGATTCTCCCCCAAACTCTCGTATTTACCATACCGGTTGGAGTGCTCGTCGGAATCCTCATTGCCATTGGCCGCATGTCAAGTGACGGTGAAATTATCGCCATCCGCTCCGCTGGCGTCCCCAGCCGGCGGCTCCTCGTCCCGGTGTCCCTGTTCGCCGCCCTCGGAGTGGCTCTGGCGGCCTATACCTCCTGCATTCTCACCCCCTGGGCCAAGAGGGAAACCATCAATATTCTCAATACAATGGCCGCCGGACAGTTGACCGCGGAGATTCAGCCGCGCATCTTCGAGGAGCAGTTCCCCAATCGCATTCTCTACGTCGAAGATGTAAGCACGGGCCCCCCATTCCGCTGGCGTCACGTCTTCATGGCCGATTTGCGGCCATCCTCCGAACGGGATGGCGCCGGCGATCGCGGTGATGATCCCCGGATCACGCTCGCCCGTCAAGCCATTGCTGTGCCCGACCTGGCAAACAACCGCATCCAACTCTCGCTCATCGACGGTAGTAGTTTTGAAGTCGCCAAAGATATCACCCAATACTTCGCCACTTCCTACCCGAAGGGACAGCAAGCCTTGGATGCCCCCGAACGCAAGGAAGTTCGCACCATGGATTTCGGCGAATTGGACATGCAGCCGCTCTATCAGCAAATACATACAAATGTAGAAGCTGCCATCGAGTTCCATCGCCGCCTTGCCCTTCCCGTCGGCTGCCTCGTCCTTGCCTTGGTTGCCCTCCCCCTCGGCGTCTCTTCCCGCAAAGGCGGCAAGTCCGCTGCCTTCGTTCTCACGGTTGCTTTGGCATTCCTCTACTACATGGGCTTGATCAGTATCATCGGACTGGCTCGCCAGAAATCCTTGCCCGCCGGATTCGCCGTCTGGCTTCCGAACATCTCTTTCTTTCTGCTGGGCGCCGTGATGATCGCCAGGTTGGAACTGCCGGGTGACAGGGATTGGGGAGGCGCTCTCTGGGAAAGGATGGTGCGCCTTTGGGCGTGGTTGCGGAGCCCGTTTGTGCCGAAAGAGGAGGGCGTCGTCCGCGGTCTCCGTCTTCCACTACTGCCGCAAATCATTGATACCTATATTCTTTCTTCCTTCCTCTACTACTTCGCCGTGCTCCTTTTGAGCTTCGTGGGAATGACGCACGTCTTCAACTTCTTCGAACTGCTGAGCGACATTATTAAGAACCATATCCCGATGTCCCGGGTGGCCACCTACCACCTGTTCCTTACGCCGAAGCTCATCTATGATTTCGCCCCCATGAGCATTCTGGTGGCGGTGCTCGTCACCTTCGGACTGCTCTCCAAGTCCAATGAGATCACCGCCATGAAAGCCTGTGGCGTCAGCGCGTACCGCCTTGCTATTCCTATTCTTGCCGCCGGCGGCGTCTTCAGTGGCGCTCTCTTCGCCTTCGACTACTACATCGTTCCCGAAGCAAACCTCATCCAGGACGCCATCCGTAATGAGATCAAGGGCCGCCCCGTCCAGACCTACCTCCGCCCGGACCGCAAATGGATCCTCGGCCGCGGCCCCTGGATCTACTATTACAAGCACTTCGATCCCGGCTCCGACGTCATGGTAGGCGTCAGCGTCTACGTCTATGACAAGCCGTCCTTTCAACTCAGACGCCACATCTTCGCCGAGAGCGCCCGCTGGGAGCCCTCCATCAAGCACTGGGTCTTTCAGAACGGCTGGATGCGGGAATTCAAGGGAATACGCGTCACCCAGTTCGACAACTTTCAGGGTAGAACCGCCACCTTTGCCGAACTCGATGAACCCCCAAACTACTTCTTCCGCGAACTCAAGCAGGACAAGCAGATGAATTTCCACCAGCTTGCCTCCTACATCCGGGAACTTCAGCAAAGCGGCTTCGACACGGTTCGACTACAAGTGCAGTATGAAAAGAAATTCTCGGTCCCGCTCTTCGCCCTCATCATGGCCCTCATCGCCATTCCCTTCGCCTTCTTCTCCGGAAATCGCGGAGCCATGGCCCCCGTCGGAATCAGTCTTGGCATCGCCATCTGCTACGGCGCCTTGAGTCAACTGTTTGAACAGATGGGCAATGTCGGCCAACTGCCCGCTCAACTCGCCGCCTGGAGTCCGGACGTCCTCTTCTGCCTCGCCGGAACCTACTTCCTCATGCGTGTCCGTACGTGATTCCGTCTAACCTTGGCTGACTGTCGAACGCTGAATCTGCACCAACGGCCCCTGTGCCTGCTGCGCGGGAGCATGAACCTGTGGATCGCGCCAGAAATCCATGTACCCGGTCTGGTGCGCGCAACTCACCGTACAGTACGGCGCGCACCCCTTCTGGGTAAGGTACTCCCGCCGGATATCCTCAACAGTGTACCCTTCCAGAGGCTTCCCCGGATACCCGCGCTGTTGAGAGCAGTAGTGCACCAGCCCATCTTCACAGACGTACAAATAACGCGCGCCGGCACGGCACCGCCAGTCATTCGGCCGTCCATCGGCAATGGCGTCCTGAAATTCGTTGAAGCGCGAATAGCCCTTCTTCTCCATCGCCTTCATCGCGCGGTACACTCCCCGTTCCCGATCCCGCAACGGGCGCAGTTGACCGTCTCCGTCATGAATGATGCCGATGGTCGACGTGAATCCGAACTCGAGGGCACGCTTACCGACGATGAGCGCGTCCTCCGGATTGTGAATCCCGCCACCCACCACGGAATTGATGTTGACGTGGAACTCCGCATTCTCCGACAACCATCGTAAACGCTGGTCCAGCGTCTTCAGGCTCTTCTTCGATACATCGTCCGGCTTCACGTTGTCGATGCTGATCTGCATGTGGTCCAGTCCGGCCCGGTTCAGCCTCTGGATCCGCTCCACGTTCAACAAGTAGCCGTTTGTGATCAGCCCCGCGATGATCCCCCGTTTGCGCATCCTCGCGATGATGTCGTCCAACTCAGGATGCAGCAGTGGTTCGCCGCCGCTCAGCGTCACTACGGTAGTTCCCAGATTCGCCAACAAATCCACTCGCCGCAGCATGGTGGCTACGGGAACCGGCTTCGAGTAATTGTCGTATTCGTTGCAGTAGCCGCAATCCAGATTGCAGCGGCGGATGGGGATCAGGTGCGCGAGTACCGGATGGCTGGTCGAAACCAACCCCTTGGTGATCATTCTCAGCTCGCGCATCCGGCGGAAAGCCGACTTCCATCCCCGCCGAAGTTTAGACGCCTTTGAACTCATGGGAATGCAACACTTATTCAAACACAAAGCAATTGGACTGAACAGTGCTCACACCCCGAATGCCCGATTTCTCCCCCTGAAAGGCGATATTAGGGCTTTTTCGGCTGCTGCGCTTCCGGCTTCGCTTCCTTGTCCTCGAACTTGATGTTGATGTCCGTCTTGAACTGTTTGTAGTCTTCGTACTTTACGGTCATGCGAATCGGCTGCGGTCCGCTGGCAAACATAAGCGTATCATTTGCCACTGTATAGGTCGGAAACCAGTACTTCCCATCCACCTGCTGCCGGTACGTTTCGAACTTCGGAAACTGTTGATCGGAACCCTTCTTCAGCAAGCCGGTAGCGCGTCCGTACGTCTTCACAATCTGCAAGTCGCGGTCATCCACATAAATCAACCCCTCGAAGTACCGCTGCCCCTGCTCCATCTTCTTTGGCTTCACCGCGAAAACGTACGTAGGGATTTCATCAAGCGTCTCCTTCCCCAGATACCGGACGTAGTACTTGTCGATATCCGCGCTGGTGAGGACGAAGGGTTGCACACTTCGTATATCCTGCTCGTCTTCGGGAGTTAACTGCAGGTTCTTCAACGTGGAAACAGGAGCCCGCACCACATGCTCGCTTCGCTTTCCGTCCCCCCCGAAAATGATGTCCGAAACCACTTCATGCCGCCCTCGCGTGTTTCCACTCTCATCGAGTTCCAAAATTCTCACCTGTTGACGATATGTGTAGTTTTCCCGCGCCTGCGCAAACTCGGACTCCTTGGCGGCAAACTTCTTGATGATCTCATCGATTTCCGTTTGCGACGGCGTCCTGTCCGCGGCTGGAAGACCTGGCGCAAGTCCCAGCAAAACAGCTAGCAATCCGGCTCGTAGCATCCGTTTTTCCCTTCTCTTGACTGACGGCGTTCCCCCGCCCCTGGTTTCCTACCGCACCCCCAACAACTGCTTGGCGATCGTCATCCGCTGCATATTGCTCGTCCCCTCGTAGATCCTTCCGATCTTGGCGTCCCGGTACAGCTTCTCCACCGGGTAGTCCTTCGTAAACCCCACGCCGCCAAAGATTTCAACCGCTCGCGACGCTGTGTTCTCCGCCACCTGCGACGCGAAATATTTCGCCATGGCGGCCTCCGTCAGAAACGGAAGCCCCCCTTGCCGCAATCTGGCGGCATTGTAGACCAGCAACCGCGACGCCTCCACCTGTGTCGCCATCTCCGCCAGTTCGAATTGCACACCCTGAAAATCCGCAATCGCCTTGCCGAACTGCTTCCGCTCCCGGGCATAGGCAAGCGCATGATTCAACGCCCCTTGTGCAAGCCCCGTCATTTGCGCTCCGATGGCGATGCGTCCCTCGTTCAAAGTTTCAATTGCGATCTTGTACCCTTTCCCTACCTCGCCGACAATGTTCCTCTTAGGAACTCGACAATTGTCCAGAGTCAGCTCGCATGTCGAAGACGCCCGGATTCCCAACTTATCTTCCTTCTTCCCCACCTCAAATCCCGCAAACCCCCGCTCCACCAGAAAACACGTAATTCCCCGGTAACCCGCTTCCGGATTCACAGTCGCAAACAGCAGAAACAGCCCTGCCTCCGCCGCGTTGGTAATCCATAGCTTCCGCCCGTTCAGCAGGAAGTGCTCCCCCTGATCCTCGGCCCGTGTGGTCAGCGCAAAGGCATCCGACCCCGACCCTGCCTCCGACAGCGCGTAGGAACCCACCGTGTCCGACGCCAGCCGCGGAAGATAACGCCGGCGTTGCTCCTCGTTCGTCCACCGCATCATCGCGTTATTCACAAGCGTGTTCTGTACATCCACTATCACCGCCGCCGACGGGTCCACCAGCGCCAGTTCCTCAATCGCAAGCACGGCTTGGAAGAAGCTTCCGCCTTGACCTCCGTATTCCTCCGGGATCTCAATCCCCATCAGCCCCAACTCGAACATTTGTTGGATCAGATCCTTGCGAAACACACCCGCGTCGTCCATCGCGCGCACGTGAGGCCCGATCTGCTCCCGCGCGAACTTTCGAATCGTTGCCTGAAACAGCTTGTCTTCTTCGCCCAATTGCGTCAGAGCAAGAGCGGCATCCGCCGATCTGGATTCGTGCACCATATGCTCCCAGTGTATAGCGCCTGTCTTCGCTCGCCGCCACAAAAATACGGCCCCCTGCCTCATTGTGAGAGAATTGGGGTTCTTTGCCAATGTCGGACTGGCTGGACAACCTTTGGTGGGATCTTACCCAGCACACCGTCCTCTTTCCCTACGAGCTTGCCGTCCTCATCTTTCTTGTTCTCGTGCAAGCGGTTCCAGGATTCCGGTGGCCCTTGCTCACCGCCGCGATGCATCGGTTCCGCCTCTTCGCCAACCGGCGTCCCCTGGCCGTTGCCGCCGTTTTCCTCTTCACCCTGCTGGGCCATTTTGTCGTCGAACCCGGCTACAAAGTCCCCCCTCCCGGCGTGCATGACGAATTCAGCTATCTCCTTGCCGCCGATACCTTCGCCTCCGGACGCCTCACCAACCCGCCGCACCCGATGGGTTTCTTCTTCGAAAGTTTTCACATCCTGACCGAACCCACCTACATGTCCATGTACCCGCCAGGCAATGGCATGATGCTGGCTTCGGGCATCCTGCTCGCCGGAAAACCGATTGCCGGCGTGTGGCTCTGCGCGGCGCTTGCCGCCGCGGCCCTCTGCTGGATGTTGCAGGGCTGGGCGCCTCCTTCCTGGGCGCTTCTGGCCAGCCTCATTTTCGCCATTCGCGTAGCATGGCTCAGCTACTGGGGAAACAGCTACTGGGGCGGTATTCTCCCCGCCCTTGGCGGAGCGCTCCTGCTCGGCGCCGTTCCCAGGCTGATGAAAAAACCGCATTGGAGCTACGCTCTCGCCCTGGGCGCCGGCATGGTGATTCTCGAGAACACCCGTCTTTACGAGGGAACCATCCTCAACCTGACGGTTGCTCTCTGGCTCCTCGTCTGGCTCTTCCGGAACCGCCGGCGCGAGATTGCCCGCCGGATAGCCAGGGCCGGCGTGCCTCTGGCGGTTCTTCTTTCCACCGCCATTCTCTGGATGGGTTACTACAACTGGCGAATCACGGGAAACCCGCTCCTCCTCCCCTACCTCCTCAATCGCCAGAAGTTCGAGATGTACGGCAGCTTCCTCTGGCAAGCCGAACATCCCGGAAAGCACTACGACCACGAAGTTCTGCGAAAGTTCTATGTCGAATCCGAAGGCTACCGCGGCAGGGAGGGATACCTTCGCATCCAGTTGCAGAAGCCCCAAAGACTCTGGTTTTTCTTCGTCGGTCCTGCCTTGACCCTCGCCATGATAGGCGCCTTTCCAGGCTGGAGATCCAGGCGGCTGCAACTGGCCTGGCTCAGCCTCCTCACCCTGTTTGCCGCCCACCTGCTGGTCCCCTGGAACATCCTGCCCCATTATGCCGGCCCAATCACCGCACCCATCTATCTGTTACTAATAGAAGGCTTGCGCCGCTTGACCGCTCTCCGCCGTCATGCCGTCTTCCCCGGCAGGTTGCTCAGCCGCGCCTCCGTGGCCACCGTCTTCGCCATGCTCTTCTTCCGCATGGCTGCTCCCTCTCTTGGCGTCGGCGTCTTCCAGGAATTCACCCTCCCCTGGTATTCCTATGGCCTGCACGCTAACTTTCACCGCGCCGGCGTTGAAAGAAAACTGCTCGGCATGGGCGGGGAGCACCTCGTCCTGGTGCGCTACCGGCCCAACCACCTCACGCATCAGGAATGGGTCTACAACAAGGCAGACATCGATGCTTCCCCCATTGTCTGGGCGAGATTTGTCGAGAATCAGGCCAGGTTACAACCCCTCCTGGACTATTACAAAAATCGTAAAACTTGGATCATCTCCCCCGACGACAACCCCGACAGAATCTTCGAGTTCAAGGAGAACCCGCGATGAAGGACTGGAAACAAATCGCAGCGGCGCAGGGCCTCGTGTTGCCCCAGGCGCAGATCGAATCCCATGTTGCCTTAATGTCCCAGCTTGAGGACACTCTCAATCATCTGAAGACGAAACTTGCCGTGGATACCGAACCCGCCACGGTCTTTCAACCAGCCCCCTGGAGTGACGGAGACGCCAGATGAATACCATCCGGGATGCGGGCGCAGCTCTGCGAAGCAATAAAACCACAAGTGTCGCGCTCACTCGGCAGTGCCTGGACCGCATCAACAGGCTCCAGCCCAGCCTCAATGCTTTTATTACTGTAGTATCAGAGGCCGCCCTCGCCCAAGCCGCCCGCCTCGATGCCGAACTCGCCGCTGGAGCCGACCGCGGACCTCTTCACGGCATCCCTATCGCCCTCAAGGACGTGTTTGAAACGAAAGGCATCCGTACCACCTGCGGCTCCCGGCTCTTTTACGATCACGTCCCACGGCGCGATGCCGCCGTGGCCGAGCGCCTCGAAGCCGCCGGCTGCGTCCTGCTCGGCAAGACCGGCATGCACGAACTCGCCTACGGCGTCACCTCCACAAACCCCCACTTCGGAGCAATCCGCAATCCATGGAATCACGGCCACGTCCCGGGAGGGTCCAGCGGCGGTTCCGGGGCCGCGGTCGCCGCCTCGATGGCTTTCATGGCAATGGGCACCGACACCGGCGGATCCATCCGCATCCCGGCTGCCTTCTGCGGAACGGTGGGCCTCAAGCCGACTTACGGCCGTGTCAGCCGCTATGGCGTTCTCCCGCTTGATTTCTCCCTCGATCACATGGGACCGCTCACACGCAGCGTGCACGACGCGGCGTTCGTCCTGCAGGCTCTCGCCGGTGAAGATCCGCGCGACCATACCTCCAGTCATCAACCTGCCGGCCGGTATTCTCCACCCGCCGGCGCAAAGCTCAATGGCATGCGCATCGGCATTCCTGAAAACTTCTACTTCGACCGGGTTGAACCGGGAATCGTTTCCGCTGTCCGCCAAACCGCCTCCGAGGCCGAGCGCCTCGGCGCAAAACTCGTAAGCGTGCAAGTCCCCGATATAGCAGGCCTCAACGCAATCGGCCGCATCATCCTGTTTGCCGAAGCCACCGCGGCCATGGAGCCGTTTCTCCACCGGCGGGACGAGATTGGACCCGATGTCCTCTCACTGCTCGACCAGGGACGCTACATTCTTGCGGCCGATTACGTCCAGGCTCAGAGGCTCCGCCGCGTCTTCCAAATCGAGTACAACAAAGTATTTGATTCCGCGGATGTTCTGCTTACCCCCACAACGCCTAACCTCGCCCCGCGAATCGGCGAGACGACGGTCCTCCTGGACGGGTTGCCCGAGGACGCCCGCCTCGCCTCCACGCGCTTCGTTCGTGGCATTAATATCCTCGGTCTTCCGGCCCTGACCCTTCCGTGCGGTATCGTCAACGGGCTTCCCGCCAGCGCCCAATTCATCGGTAAAGCCTTCGACGAAGCCACCCTCCTCCGCATCGGCGCGGCCGTCGAAGATGCAACTGATTGCGCCGATCTCAACCCTCCGGGGCTATAATTCGAGCAGCGGAGACTCCCAATAACCATGCCCCTCAGCAGGCGTCACTTTCTGCAAACCACTTCCGCCCTCGCCGCCGCGGCCCCCGCTCCGGCCACCCCGGCTACCGCAAACGGCAAGATCCAGGTCGGCGTCATCGGCACGGGAGCCCGGTCCCATGAATTGATGCAAGCCCTCATGACTGTCCCCGGCGCTCAAATCGTGGGCGTCACGGATGCCTACAAAGGCAGAGTCGAGCGCGCCCTCGAGAGGGTCGGCAACAGCGCCAGGTCTTATCCCTCGTTCAAGGACATTCTTTCCAATAAGTCCATTGATGCCGTTGTGGTGGCCACCCCCGACCACTGGCACAAGTCCATCGTCATCCAGGCCGTCGAGGCCGGTAAGGACGTTTATTGCGAGAAACCGCTTACCTACACCGCCGCCGAAGGCATGGAGATCGTGCGCGCAGCCGAAAAAGCCAAACGCATTGTCCAGGCCGGCAGCCAGGGCGTCAGTTCGCAAACACAAGCCAAAGCGCGCGAATGGATCCGTTCTGGAAAACTCGGCAAAGTTACCATGATTCGCGCCGCCTACAACCGTAATACTGCTTCCGGCGCGTGGATTTATCCCATTCCCCCCGACGCCTCTCCGAAAACCGTCGACTGGGAGACCTTCCTCGGCCCGGCGCCCAAACGCCCCTTTTCCCTCGAGCGCTTCTTCCGCTGGCGCTGTTATGAGGAATACTCAGGCGGCATCGCTACTGACCTGTTTGTCCACCTCTGCACCACCATTCACTACCTCATGGACGCCAAAGCTCCCAGCCGCGTCATGGCGATGGGCGAACTCTACCGCTGGACAACCAGCCGCGATGTGCCCGATACCCTCAACGCCATCCTGGAATATCCCGAAGGCTTCGCCGTCAACCTCAGCTCCACGTTCAATAACCAGCTATCCGCCGGAGGCGGCTTTCAAATCCTCGGGACCGAAGGGAGCATCGTCCTCGGAGACGGCATGAGCTTCCATGCCGAAAATGCAGTCGAGGATAATCGCTGGATTGTGGAGAGTTGGCCCTCCCGTCTGGAAGCCGAGTACTACAAAAATCCAAAGGTGCGTGAGTCCGAAATGCCGCAAACCTGGAAGCCAAAGCTGCGAGGTGAGTCGGAGGTTTATCACGAAACGGGAACGGATGCCACCGCCGCCCATCTTTCCAATTGGGTGGATTCCATTCGCTCTCGGAAGCCTCCTTACGAGGATGCCCTCGCCGGGCATCGCGCCGCCGCGTGCGCCCACATGGTGAACCGCTCGGTCAAGCAGCGCCGCATGGTGGAGTGGGACTTCCGGCAGGAAGACATCAAAGCCTGATCCCTATTTGGATCTGCCCCGCCGCGGGGTCCTAAGCCGGTCTCGCCCTAATCTTTCGGGTACGGTAAGCCGATGTAGTCACAGGCGAACATCCGTGGCTGCGATCACCCTATTTGCGTGCGAATCTCAACCCATTGTCATCGAAGGTTTGCAACGCATTCTCGAAAGGGACCCTGAGATCCAACTTCTCGGCACGGCCTCCACGCCTTCCGAAGCCCTGCCCCGGATCTCGAGTCTCCAGCCGCAAATTGTTCTCTTCGATCAATGCGGCGGCCCGAAATTGGTCTTTCGATTCCTCAGTGACATAAAGGCTGCCTCCCCAACCTCCCTGCCCGTCCTTTGGTCGGCGGAACTCGCCGAAGTGGAATCCTTCCGCGCCCTGCAATTAGGAGCGCGCGGCATTCTCAAGAAAACACTTCCCGTAGCCGCTATTCTCGATTGCCTGCGGGCGGTAGTCAAAGGCAACATCTGGATCGAACACAACGTTTCCAACCACGTGGCTGGCTTCCTGAACCGCAGGCAGATCCCCCGTCTAACCCCTCGCGAACGCGAAATTGTTCGCTGCCTTTGCCGCGGCTTGCGCAACAGGGAAATCGCCGATGAACTGTCCATCACCCCAGGAACCGTCAAGGTCCACCTGATGCACATCTTTGAAAAAACGGGCGTTAAAGACCGGTTCGAATTGGCGGTTCACGGCCCCGCCCTTCTTGGGTTGGAAGCCGGAGAGGAACACAACTCCTCCCCCGTCGCTCTTTCCGGAGAGGGCGCCCTTCCGCGCGGAGATTACTGATTTGGCAACTTCACTGGACGCTTCTCCCCCCACGATTCGCCAAGCCGTCCCGAACATCCACTCGAAGCCGTGGGTCCGCTTCCTCCTCCCCTCCTATTCCGACTGCTTGTTCCTCGCCGTCCTGCTATGGCTCGCCTCCACGGGAAACGGTACTTGGGCGGGCCTGCTGGCCGATGGGGATACCGGGTGGCACATCCGGACCGGAGAGTGGATCCTTGAGCACCACGCCGTGCCCACTCAGGACTTGTTTTCCTTCACTAAAGCTGGACAGGCCTGGTACGCCTGGGAGTGGCTCACTGATGTCCTGTATGCCTTCTTGCACGGCTTGGCTGGCCTTAAAGGCTTGGTCCTGCTCTCCGCTCTGGTCATTGCAGCCTTCGGAACCATCCTGTTCCGCCACATGATCGCCCGCGGCGCGACGCCCTTCGCGGCGCTGGCCGTTTCCCTGCTGGTCTTCGGCGCTTCGTCCATTCACTACCTCGCGCGCCCCCATATATTCACCCTCCTGGGGCTGACCGTCTCCCTTTGGATCATTGATTCCGACCGCCGCAATCCCTCCGCCCGCGTCTGGCTCCTCGTCCCAATCACTCTCCTGTGGGTCAACATGCACGGCGGTTTCCTCGGGCTCATCGCCTGTCTGGGACTGCTGGTGGTCGGATCTTTCCTCGAGTCCGCCGGTGCCGTCTTCCTCGACGGCGCCCCCTGGAATCCGGCGCCCGCGCGCCGCTACGGCCTGCTTACCGCCTTGTGCGTTGCCTCCTCTCTTCTCAACCCCTATGGCTGGCGCCTTCATCAGCACGTAGCCGCCTACCTGCGTTCGGATTGGATCAGGAACAACATCCAGGAATTTTTGTCCCCCGTGTTTCGTTCGGAAAGCGCCCTCCAGTTTGAAGTGATGCTCTTTGCCGGTCTGATGACCGTCGCGTGGCTGGTTTCGCGGCGGTCCTTCGTCCCGGCTCTCTGGATTCTGTTCTGGGCTCATCAGGCCCTCGCCAGCATCCGGCACGTCCCCGTGTTCATGATTGTTTCCGCCCCTTTCGTGGCCGCCGCTCTTACCCGCCTCTGGCGGATTTGGGTCGAGCCGGCCGGCGGGAAATCCTTCCGTGGCATCTTCGCCGGCCTGGCCCGCGACATGGCGCCCGGGTGCGCTCGAACCAGCCTATGGATCGCCGCGGTTACATCTGCCTTCATCCTGCTTCCTGAATCCGCCGTTCGCTGGCCCAAGGATTTCCCGGAAGCAAAGTTCCCCGTCCGCATGGCGGCTCTCCACCAACAACGGTTGATCTCCGGACGCACGCTAACCGAGGACCAGTGGGCGGACTACCTCATTTATCGCGGCTACCCCGCGCAAAAAGTCTTCGTTGACGGCCGCAGCGATTTCTTTGGAAGCGAATTCGGTGATCCCTATCTGCACATGATGCAGGGCAGGTGGGACTGGGAGCAACTGCTCGACAAGTACCGCATCGACACGGTCTTCAGCCCTGCCGGGTGGCCTCTCACCTCTCTGCTCAAGCAAAGTCGCGCATGGCGTCTTGTCGATGACGGCGGCAATGCTCTCCTCTTTGAAAAGGTACCTTCGTACCCAGTACCTTCCGCCCAGCAAAACGACTCTCCACGGAAAAAAGCTCAGCCATTATCTAATGAAAATCCCCGACCGGGCCGAACTTACTAATGGAGATCAGGAAATCATGAAAACGGCCAAAACGCAGGCTCCGAATTTGCCGGACCTCGATTCCGCCTTCTGCGCCGGGGCAAACAGTGGGAACTGGCGCCTGCCCTCGGGCATACCCCTCGGCGAGTATGCGCTCCAGGCCGGATTCCTCGCGCCCAGTCTGTGGAATTTGTCCGTGCGTTGCGCGTTTGCCAGGAATCACCAGGCCGCCTCGCCAGCTTCTTCCCGCTGGTCCATCTCCGCGGACGTTTCGCGGCGCTTTCCTCGGCCTTTCGCTCAGCAGGCGGTCCGGGAGTGCTGATGTCGGGGCAAGTTCTCATCGTCGTCCTGCTCGGCATTATCGCCTCCGTTGAGGATCTGTGGCGGCGGAACGTTTCGAACTGGATTCCCGCTTGTGCGCTCCTCGCCGGCTTTGCCTGGCAGTGCACTCAGCGCGGCTGGGCGGGATTGGGCTCGGCTGCCGCCGGCGCAGCCGTCGGTTTCGCCGTCTTTCTTGTCTTTTACCTGCTCGGCGGCATGGGCGGCGGGGATGTGAAGCTGATGGCCGGATTTGGAGCTGTCATCGGAGTGGGACGGCTTTTGGAAGCGGCCATCTGGACGGCCATTATCGGGGCGCTGCTCGCTGTTGCCGTGATCGCCGTGCACTCCCTGCGGAAACTTGGAAACAAGGAACGCAAGGGATCGCCCGCCGCGATCCCATATGCTCCGGCCATTACCGTCGGGGTCTGGTTATCTCTGGTACCACGCTAAAGAAAGTTCTAGTTGGTGTCGATCAATGCATAGGTGTTTCTAGGAAGGTGACGATATGGATCGCAGGTTTCTGACGGTTTTAGGAGTGAGCCTACTGTTTGCGCTGGTCGTATCCAGCCTCTTCTATCAGATGACGGCTCGCGCCGGCGGCGCCAAAAAGACGGAACAGGGTGAATTGAAAGACCTTGTCGTCGCGGCGAAACCTCTCACGGTAGGCATCACCGTGAAACCCGCCGACGTGAAGGTGATCAAGATCGCGAACGACCAGTTCCCCAAGATGGGTTTCGCCAAGGTCGAAGAGGTGATTGACCGCCCCGTCATCAGCAATATCCTTCTTGACGAACCACTGCTCGAAGGCCGGCTCGCCGCTCGCGGCAGCGGGTTAGGCATCGCGCCCATCATTCCGGTGGGCATGCGGGCGGTCACCGTCCGCGTCAACGACGTGGTCGGTGTCGCCGGCTTCGTTATGCCCGGCATGAGAGTCGATGTCCTTGTGACCTTGCGGCCTCCAGGCGGTGACAGCACCACGGTCACCACAACCGCCCTCGAAAACATCCTCGTCCTCACCGCCGGCACCACCATTCAGCCCGACGCCCGCGGCCAGGCCATCAATGCTCCCAACGTCACTCTCCTGGTGAGCCCGGATCAGGCTGAGATCCTCACGCTCGCAAGCAACGAGGGGCGCATCCAACTCTCTTTGCGCAATGGCGGCGACGGGCAACCCGTGAAGCCTCCGGGAATTCGCCTCGCACAGTTGTACGGCGCTTCGAAGCCGCTCCAACCAGCGGCGGCCCCCGCCCCCCGTCCCCGGCCGAGGCCGGTCGCCGTGGCTCAGGCCGCGCCTCCGCCGCCTCCTCCAGCGCCGCCCGTCGACCAGATCGTCGTCATCCGCGGCAACCAGAAAACTGTCGAGACTGTTTCCAATCTCAAGAAAAATTAGCGAAGTTCAGCGGGGAATACTGCAATGAAAGCAACCACTCGATTCCGGCGCGGTCTGTTTGTCTCCGTCACGGCTGCTTCCTTCAGCCTCTGGATCGGCATCTTACCGGCGCGTGCTCAATCCGCGGATGACATCAAGGTCTCCGTGGGAAAGAGCGTCGTCATCGACTATCCGGAGGACATCGCGCGGATCTCCACCTCGAGTCCCGATGTCGTCGACGCCGTGCCTGCCACCACTCGCGAGATTCTTCTCCACGGCAAGTCGCTCGGATCCGCCTCCGTCATCGTCTGGTCGAAGACGGGACAGCGTACTTTTTACAACGTCAGCGTCGAGCCAAACCTCGAGCCTCTCCGGCGCCTGCTCAAGGAGACCTTCCCCAATGAGGACATCCATGTTCAGGCCGCGCGCGACTCGTTGTCCTTGACCGGCAAGGTGAGCAATCAATCCGTTGCCGACCGCGCCGCTGTCCTCGCCGCCCCCCTCGCCAAAAGCGTCGTCAACAATCTGAGCATCGCCATTCCCGGCATCGACAAGCAGATTGTCCTCAGGGTCAAGTTCGCGGAACTCAACCGCCAGGCCATTCAATCCTTCGGTGTAAATCTGCTCTCCACCGGAGCCTTGAATACGCTCGGCCGCACCTCCACGCAGCAGTTCCCGGGGCCCGCTGCCGACTCGCTGGCTACCAGTATCCCCGGCAAGAGTCAAGGCTACAGCAGCCAGTGGAGCCTCTCCGACCTGCTGAACGTCTTCATGTTCCGCCCCGACCTGAACCTCGGAGCGTTCATCAAAGCCCTCCAGCAGCAGCAGGTGCTCCAGATCCTGGCCGAGCCTAACCTGGTCACCACCAACGGCAAGGAGGCCAGCTTCCATGTGGGCGGCGAGTTCCCCATTCCCGTGCTTCAGGGCGGCGCCAACGCCGGTTCGGTGACCATCCAATTCCGTGAATTCGGCATCCGCCTCACGTTCAATCCCTTCATCACCCCCAATCGCACCATCAAAATGCACGTCAGGCCCGAGGTTTCCACCATTGACCTGTCCAACGCCGTAACCCTCAGCGGCTTTACCATTCCCGCGCTTTCCACCCGTAAAGTGGAAACCGACATTGAACTCGGCGAAGGACAGAGTTTCGTCATCGGCGGTCTGCTCGATGACCGCGTGACGGAAACCATGGCAAAGGTGCCAGGGCTCGCCAACATCCCGATTCTCGGAACCATCTTCAAAAGCCGCAACGAAAACAAGACCAAGACCGAGTTGATCGTACTGGTGACTCCGGAGATCACTACTCCCCTCAACGTCAACGATCCCAAGCCGCTGCCTTCCTTCCCGCGTGAATTCCTGCCGAATAACACGCCGAACACGCCGGGCGCAATGAGCAAGGCGGCGCCGCCCCGGAAGAAGAAATAGCAGGAGCGAACACTTCCTGGAGAACCACATCATGACACGCCGCCCCATGCGAGAAACAGAAATGAATGCGATCCTCATCGCGCCCAACCGCGAACTGGCGGATCTGTTTCTCGCCACGGTTCCGCGCGTGAGGGGTTTTCAGATTCTCGGGGATCTTCGCACTTATCCGTCCCAGCAGACTCTGGAAATCCGGTTGCGGCAACTCCAGCCGGAAGTGGCGCTGATCGATCTCACCTCCGATTTCGAACAAGCCGGGCAACTCATCCGTTATCTCTCCTCTCTGCGTCCCCCCATTCACGTTGTAGGGCTGCATTCGCACAATGACTCCGAGGCCATCTTGCGCTCGGTCCGGATGGGCGCTTCCGAATTCCTCTACGTGCCCTTTGATCCGAGTATCCAGCAGGAGGCTGTTGCCAGGCTCCGCAAGATGCACGGACCCGAGTCAGGCGTCGAGCCGGACCAGGGCAAAATTGTCGTCTTCTCCAGTTCCAAGCCCGGCTCGGGAGCTTCCACCCTTGCCACGCAAACAGCCTTTGCGCTGAAACGATCCACCGGCCGCCGCGTTCTTCTCGCCGACTTCGACCTGACCGGAGGCTCCGTTGGGTTCTTTCTGAAGCTGACTCAGCGCCAATCCCTCATTGATGTCCTCGATGCCGGCTCAATGGACGTCTCGAGTTGGTCCAACTTCACCGTGAGCTGTGGCGGCGTCGACATTCTCACCGCGCCGGAAACACCCTATGTGCAGGCCCTCGAGCCCGCCCGGGTCCAGGATACGCTTCAGTACGTCCGCATGCTCTACGACTGGGTCGTCGTCGATCTCCCATCTATCTTCCACCGGTTGAGCCTGTTGACGCTGCCGGAAGCGGAAAAGGCCTTCCTCGTCTCCACCAGCGAACTTCCGAGCCTGCATCTTACCCGGAAGGCCATTTCCCTGTTGAGCCAGCTCGGGTTCAACAAAGACCGCTTCCAGGTGGTAGTCAACCGCGTGAGCAAGCGGGACGGCCTGGCCGGGGGCGACCTTGGAAAGCTCTTTGACTGCCCGGTTCACGCCAGCTTTCCCAATGACTATTTTTCCCTGCACCGGGTCATTACCCTCGGCAGGCCGCTCACCAGTGATTGCGAACTCGGGCGGTCCATCGAGAGCCTCGCGCAAAAAATCGCCGGACCGGTGTCCGGGGAAAAAAAACGGCTCGCTAGCGTGGTGAACGCCAAGCCGGCCTTTTCGGAGACCTAACGCGAGAGAGCCGATACGACAGGTAACAGACACATGCTTCCAACAACAGAAAACCGGACCCCACAGCTCACCTGGGAGCAGCGGCTGCTCAAGAACGCCGGCCGGCCCAAGACCGCGCTGAAACCCGAGTATCAGGAACTGAAGTTCACGCTTCACCGCAAGCTCCTCGACAAGATCAATCTCGAAGCGCTCGCCACCATCGACAACCAGCGCGTCCGCGGCGAGGTGCGCCAGGCGCTGTTCTCCCTCATCGACAACGAGCCCACGCTCCTCAGCTCGCTTGAAAAGCAGCAGATCTGCGAAGAAGTCCTCGACGAAGTTTTCGGCCTCGGCCCCCTTGAACCGCTCCTTCAGGATCCCACCGTCAGTGACATTCTCGTGAACACCCACAAGCAGGTCTACGTCGAGCGCAAGGGCTTGCTCGAACTCACCAGCGTCAGCTTTCGCGATGACGCCCACCTGCTTCGCATCATCGACAAGATTGTCTCCCAGGTCGGCCGCCGCATCGACGAGTCGACGCCAATGGTCGACGCCCGCCTTGCCGACGGATCGCGCGTCAACGCCATCATCCCGCCCCTCGCCGTCGACGGGCCGTTGATGTCCATCCGCCGCTTTTCCACCGACAAACTCATGCCCGCCGACCTCGTCGAAAAGAAGGCCATGACGCCCGGAATGATGGAGTTGCTCGAAGCCGCCGTCAAGGCGAGGCTCAACATCATCATCGCGGGTGGAACCGGCGCCGGCAAGACCACGCTCCTCAACGCCTTCAGCTTCTTCATCAGTCCCAAGGAACGCATCGTTACCATCGAAGACGCCGCCGAACTCCAGTTAAAGCAGCCCCACGTGGCCCGCCTCGAAACCCGCCCCCCGAACCTCGAGGGCCAAGGCGCCGTCCGCCAGCGCGAACTCCTCGTCAACAGCTTGCGTATGCGCCCGGACCGTATCGTGGTCGGCGAAGTCCGCGGCGGCGAGGCGCTCGACATGCTTCAGGCCATGAACACCGGCCATGACGGCTCCCTGACCACGGTCCACGCCAACTCCCCGCGCGACGGAGTTTCCCGCCTCGAGGTCATGGTTTCCATGGCCAACGCCAACATGCAGTTGATCTCCATCCGCCAGCAGATCGCCAGCGCCGTCAACGTCTTCGTCCAGGCCTCGCGCTTTTCCGACGGCTCGCGCCGCGTCACCAACATCACCGAAGTGACGGGCATGGAAGGCGAGGTGGTCACCCTTCAGGACATCTTCGTTTTTGAAAAGCGCGGTCTGACGCCCGAGGGACGCGTCGTGGGGCGCTTCGCGGCCACCGGAATCCGTCCCAAGTTCTACGAAAAGCTGCTCGCGGCCGGAATTCGTCTCCGGCCCGACCTGTTCGACGAGGTTGCGGAGGTTTGACGCAATGAGTTTCGCCATCATTCTCCTCGTGGTTTGGTTTTGTTCGGTCGCCATCTGGCTGCTCGTCACCGGCGCGCTGAAGACCGCCGACGTGGATCGCATCCGGCAGCGGCTCGCGGGCACGCAGAAGAGCGGCAGGAAAAAGAAAAAAGAGCCCGCCGCTCAGCAAAACCTCATTCAAGAGGAACAAACCACCAGCAAGTACACCGTCCGCCTGCTCCAGAAATACAAGGTCCACGAGAAACTTCAGGAGATTCTCGACCAGGCCGGGTTGCGGTGGCATCCCACGCGTCTCGCCCATGCCTGCCTCGGCTGTTTTCTCGGCGCTTACATCCTGGTCTGGTCCCTGGCCGATTTCCGCAGCATCGCTCTCATCGCCGGCCTCATCGCCGGCTGCGTGCCCTTCGTCTATGTGTGGCGCAAACGGGCGGCCCGGTTGAAGAAATTCGAAGAATTATTTCCCGAGAGCCTCGAATTCGTGGCGCGCTCCATGCGCGCCGGCCACGCTTTCTCGGTTTCCCTCGAAATGATTCACCGCGAGTTCCAGGAGCCGCTCTCGGGCGAGTTCCGCCGCACCTTTGAAGAGCACAATCTCGGCCTTCCGCTCGACATGGCGCTCCAGAAGCTCGCCAAACGCGTCCCCTCCCTTGACGTTCACTTCTTCGTCTCCGCGGTCATGCTGCAAAAGCGGACCGGCGGCAACCTGGCGGAGATCCTCGATAAGCTGGCCTATGTCATCCGCGAGCGGTTCAAGCTGCGCGGCCGCATCCGCGCCGTCAGCGCCCACGGCAAGATGACCGGTCTTGCTCTCACCTGCATCCCCATCGGCGTCGCCGTGATTCTCTTCTACGTGAATCCCGAATACGCCAAGTTCTTCTTCGTCGATGAGGTGGGGCATTACATGGCCGGCGCGGCCATCGCGCTCCAACTGATCGGCTACGGCGTCATCAAGAAAATCGTCACCATCGAGGTCTGATCAACATGGTATTCGCAATCAGCGTTCTCATCTTCTTGCTGCTGGCCATCGGGATCAGCTTCGCCGGCCTCAAACTCTGGGTGCGCCCCAAGGAGGCGATTGAGCGTGTCGCCGGCGTCGGTTCCGCCGGCCTCGACGTCGCCCCCGGGCACCCCAGCCTCGTGCTGCGCGAGGTCGTCGAGAAGCTTGGGCGTGTGGCGCCGCACTCGCCAAAAGACGTCACCATCATGCAGCGGAGGCTTATCCGCGCCGGCTATCGCAGCGGCAATCCGCTCACCCTTCTTTATGGGGCCAAGGTGCTGTGCGCCGTCGTCTTCCCCATCATCGCCGGCATCCTTGTCCTGAACTCCAGCGCCGAGGCCAGCAACAAGTTCCTCGCCGTGGCGGCCTCGGCCGGGCTCGGTTTCTTCGGCCCGAATGAGTTCGTCAACTGGCGCGCCCGCCGCCGCCAAAAACAGGTCAAGCGCGGACTGCCGAACGCATTGGACCTGATGGTGGTTTGCGTCGAATCCGGGCTCGGCCTCGACCAGGCCATCCTCCAGGTGGCCAAGGAACTCGATGTCGCCCACCCGGAAATCAGCGAGGAATTCGCCCTCGTTAACCTCGAATTAAAAGCCGGCAAACGCCGCGCCGAGGCGTTGCGCAACATGGCCGAGCGCACCGCCGTCGATGATCTCAAAAAACTGGTGGCCGTCCTCATTCAGGCCGACCGCTTCGGCACCGGCGTGGCCCAATCCTTGCGCGCGCACGCCGACTACATGCGCGTGCAGGCGCGCCAGATTGCCGAGGAGAAAGCCGCCAAACTCGGCGTGAAACTCGTGTTTCCGATCTTTTTCTGTATCCTGCCTTCGCTCTTTGTCGTGACGGTGGGACCGGTTGTCGTGAAAATCGTGAGGGAATTGCTCCCCATGATGAACAACATGTAATTACGTTCGATTGAATTCCGGAGGGAACCCGGCGCCTACCCCGGCGTCCGTCAAGGAATCCTCCGAAACCCGTGGGAAAGGAGAATGGCGACGATGGATAGTTCAATGGTTCGCATTGTTTGCGCGGTTCTGGCCGCTTTGCTTCTCGGCCTGATCGTGATGCGCCGCAAGAAGAGCGTCGACGAGTAGACTCGCGGCGGCTCGGGTTGTAGCGGTCCGGACAGGAGAAGTTGCGCCAAACGGCAATTGTGGAGGCGGCTCGCGCAGCGCGCCGCCCTCCGCAAGGCCCGATGGTCTGTTGGGATGCTTCCCGCGCGGCGGGCCGGTCTCCGTGGAGACGCCAGGCCAGCCCATGTCGCGCGGCGGGCAATTGTGAAAGAAAAAAGGAAAAATCACCTCAAAAAAGAGGAAGTGTGAAATCGTTGGCGAAGACAGGATATCGACGAGCGGAGTGAAGCTTATGAACAAGAGGATCTTTGGTTGGAGGCCGTTGGAAGCGGGGCGCCGCTGGCTGGCGCTGGCTGGCGCGGCCTGTGTTTTACTCGCCGCCACGCAGACGCTTCTTGGCGGCGTGGTCGGTAAAGTTGTGGCGATCGGGGGTAATGCTTCGGACCTGGCGCTCGATGAGGCTCGTGGCGTGCTTTATGTGGCGAACTTCACCGCCAACCGCGTCGAAGTGGTCTCGCTCGGCGATGGCTCCGTGCAATCATCCATTAACGTCGCCGCGCAGCCGTCTTCGCTGGCGCTCAGCCCTGACGGCCGCTATCTCGTCATTGCCCATTTCGGCAGCTTTGCCGCCGGATCGAGCAATAACGGCCTCACGGTCATCGACCTGGCGGCCAACGGCCGGCAGACTTTCGTGCTCGGAAGCGCGCCTCTTGGCGTCGCCTTCGGCATCGACAACCAGGCGCTGGTGGCCACTGCCAGCGAATTCATTTTGTTCGATCCCATTACCGGCAATACGCGCGCCCTTGGCTCTTTCTCGACCCTCACCACCAAGTCCCTGCCGCAGCCCGTGGCAAACTTTCCCTCGAATATCGTCGGCGCGTCCATGGCGGTAAGCGGCGACGGGTTGTGGATTTTCGGGTCGGCCGCCGTCGGCTCCGGTTCCTCCGGCGGATCCGGCGGCCAGTCCCTCGAATTCACTTACAACGTCACCACCAGAAGCATCAATTCCGTGCTCTGGACGTGGTCCCCTCCGCCCGGCCCCCGCGCCGTCAGCGCCAACTATGACGGCAGCGTCCATATGAGTGGCTGGGCCATGTTTGACCGTCGCTTGCTCAACGGTCTGTCCCAGTTCCCCGGCGCTTCCGGCGCCTTCAACATCGGTACTCATGTCTTCGACAACACGCGCGGCCGTCTCTATGCCCAGTTCTCCTCCACCGCGCAGAGTTCCTCTTCTTCCCAGCCGGCCGCCGCTCCGCCCGTCCTGCAGGTGCTCGATGCCGATAACCTCGCCGTGCTCGACCAACTCAACCTGCCCGAGAACTTCGCCGGAAAGAGCATCATTAATTCCGACTCCTCGATGCTTTTCGGCATCTCCGACAGCGGAATCCTGATGATTCCCATCGGCGGCCTCGACAGCATGCCCCGTATCGCGGCTACCAGGGAGGACGTTGTCTTCCGCGGCAACTTCTGCGACCGCCGCGTCACTTCGCAAGAGGTTACCATCCTCGATCCCGGCGGCGGGAATACCGACTTCACGCTCAGCGTGAGCACCTCCGGCGTATCCGTTTCCCCCTCGAGCGGAGTCACCCCGGCCACCGTCCGCATCAACGTCGATCCGAACGCCTTCCAGAATACGAAGGGAACCATCACGGCGTTCATCAATATCGCCACCGCTCGCGGCGTGAACATTCCCAAGCCGGTTCGCATCCTCATCAACAATCGCGAACCCGACCAGCGCGGCACGGTCGTCAACGTCCCCGGCAAACTGGTCGACCTCCTCGCCGATCCGGTCCGCGACCGCTTCTATGTTCTTCGTCAGGACACCAACCAGGTCTATGTCTACGATGGAAGCACCCAGACGCGCATCGCTACTCTCAAGACGGCGAACACCCCCACTCAGCTTGCCATCACCTTCGACCGCCGCTACCTCATGGTGGGTCACGACAACGCCCAATTGATCAAAGTGTTCGACCTCGATACCCTCGAGGAATCCCTGCCCATCTACATGCCGGGCGGCCACTACCCCAGGTCCATAGCGGCCAGCGCCAAGGCGATCCTCGTCGCCAGCCGCGTCGCCGGTCCGGAGAACAAGATCTCCCGCGTCGACTTCGCGTCGCGAACCGCCACGCCGCTCCCTTCGCTCGGCATCTTTGAGAACAAGATCGACATCAACACCGTTCTCGTGGCCTCGCCGAACGGCAGCAGCATCTTCGCCGCGCAGTCGGATGGCGTCGTCTACCTCTACGACGCCAATGTCGACACCTTCACCATCTCGCGGAAGGACTTCCCATCCCTTTCCGGAGCCTATGCCGCCTCCAACTTCAACCAGTTCGTCATCGGCAATTCGCTGTTGAACGCCTCGCTCGTGCAAACCACGCAGTTTGAAACCGGCACCGGAAAGAGCTCCGGGTTCGCCTTCCTCGATCAGGGTGGTTTCCGTACAACCTCCCCGGACTCGGCGAGTCCCGGCGTGATCGCGCGGGTTACCAATCAGAGCGGTCAGCTTTCACGCGCCACGCGCCTGGTCGAAGCGCCCATCCTGCCGCAGGCCACGCAGGGTAGCTCGACGGCGCAAACTGGAGCCGCGCAGAGTTGGGTGCAGGTGTTCACGCGCTCCATCCAGCCGCTCTATAGCCGCAACGCGCTCATCGCGCTCACCACCTCCGGATTCACGGCGCTCCCCTGGAGCTTCGACGCCTCGGTCGCGGCGCCCCGCATCGAGCGCGTCGTCAATGCCGCCGACAACACAGCCTCCGTGGCGCCCGGCAGCCTTGTCTCCATCTTCGGAGCCAATCTCAGCCCCATCAACCAGGCTACCCAGTTGACTCCCCTGCCCACCGCGCTCGGCGAAAGCTGCCTCACCGTGAACGGCTTGCCCCTTCCCGTTGTCTTCGTCTCCC
>JAIXKK010000120.1 GCA_026954325.1 Bryobacterales bacterium
GGCACTCACCGCCGGCAATGGGTACCGAAGTGAGGCGGCAGAGTTCGCCATAGCCCCAGGGATCCGTATAGTGGAGCGGCTCCTCGAAAAAAAAGAGATCATAGGGCTCCAGCGCCCGGCAGACCGCAGCGGCTACGTCCAGCGTCCATGTGGCGCCGGAACTGTTCCCCATGTGGCCGTCCAGCATCAGGCGGATCTCCGGGCCGCAATGCCGGCGCAGAAAGTCCACTTTGGCGCCTTCGAAATCGGCCGCTTCCGCGGGGGTTGCAGGCGAGTACCAACCATCCGATGGCGAATACGATCCGGTGGCTACCTTGATACCGCGGAAGCCGAGCGAGAGGTAATAGTCCGCCTTTTCCGCCAGCCGCTCCCGAGGGTAATTCGAAGGACCGCCCGTCGCGTAAGCGGGAAGGCGATCGTGCTTGCAGCCGCCCAGCAACTCGTGGACAGGAACGCCGCGCATTTTCCCCCGCAGGTCCCAGAGCGCCGCTTCAACGCCGTTAAGCACCGACACGCCAAGGCCCACGCGGCACCAGAAGTTGCCGCAGTGATACATGCGCCTCCACAGCTCGCCGATGGATGCGTCCGCGTCGGCCCCAATCAGAACCGGCGCGAAGAAATCGACGATGGAGGGAACCACTTCGGGGCAAAAGTAGCCCGCGTAGGTTTCGCCCACGCCGCTGATGCCGGCGTCGGTGTGGATTTCGATGAAGGCCGCCGATCGCAAGCGGCGAGCTTCTTTCAGGAAACGGTCATTTGTGGACGGGCCGGTGAGCAGTGTGGTCTGGACGTTGGTGATTTTCATGTTCAAGGCCGGAGATATTGATCGAGCCAGTGCCATGTCAACCGGTAGAACAGCGCCGACGTGGTGTGCGGGAGATCCGGTTCATGCAGCAAAGACTTCGTCGAGGGGATCCGGTCGAAGACCGCTCGTATGGTTGCGGCGGGACAGACGGTATCGCGGCCGCAGGAACTCACCAGCGCCGGCGCGCGCAGCGAGGGCGCCAGGGAAAGAGGATCAAAGTAGGCGAGCGTTTCGAGATGCGCCTCGTCATTCATACCCGCCTTGTCTAACAGTGTCTTCACAAGCGAACCTTCGATGCGCGCTGCCTGGCGCATGTCACACAGAAACGGCACGTGGGCCACAACCGCTTTCAAACGCGGATCGAGCGAAGCCGCGGCAAGAGCAATGCCGCCCCCCTGGCTGGCGCCGGCAATCCCGATGCGGTTCGGATCAATCCCGGCGCGCGCGGCGAGGTAGTCCACGCCGCGAATCACATCGGCATACGCCAGTTGGTAGTATGCGCCGTCCGGTTTCGAAAGGCCCCAGGTCAGCTTTTCGCCGCTGTCAATCTTCCAAAGCTCCGCCGATGGACCTTGCGAGCGCGGATAGACTTGAAGGATAGCGTACCCCCGCTGCCAGAAAGCCGCCACATCCCGCGCCCCCACGTGGCTCACCGCCAGCAACGCCGCGAAGCCAATGGCCGTGCTATTCGATCCAATGCGCATACTTCTCCTGTAGAATCGCCCGGCACTCTTCGAATACGGCCTCCGAAAAACCTTCATAAGGCGAAAGGAGCCGCAGCGGCATTGGAATCCCCGCAAGGCGCACCAGCGCCTTATCGTAAGCGCCGTCGATCAGGCTCTGCCGCCGCAGCGGAGCGATCACCTCCTCCACCACGCGGAGGTATTCCGCCTGAAAGGCGAACAATTTGTCCCACTGGCGCGCCCGCCCGTACTCGAACAATTGCCTTGTCTGCTTGGGAAACAGCGGACCGAAGGACGACAGCAGCGAGCATTCCCCGTGCAGGCAGCCCGTGGGAAACATCGCCTCGCCAAGAAAATGCTGCAAGTCCGGCGCGTGGCGCAGCAGTTCCATCGTCGTGTAGACCGTTGTCCCGGTGTTCTTCGTGGCTACGAGATTGGGCACTGCGTCGGCGATGCGGCGGTACTCCGGCCCGGTGAGCACACGCTTCGTGCGCGGCAGGTTGTAGTGCAGAAATCTTGCGTCCGGAAACGATGAGCAGACGTCCACGAAAAACCGCATTACCTCGGTATCGTTCAACACGCCCCAGGAGGGCAGCGAAATCTGGAACTCGCGAAAGCCGCCCGCATAGGCAATGCGGAGGCGCTCCCGGAACTGCGCCGTCGAAAGCGCAATGACGCCGATCTGCGCGTGTACTCCATCGGCGCGCGTCTCTTCGCGAAAGATTTCGACAATGCGCTCGAATCGCGCCACATCGACAGCGTAGCCTTCCCCGGCTGTCCCGAACGTGTACACGTGCCGGAAGCCCGCTGCCAAGACATGGCGGATCTCCTGCCGGAAAATGTCCTCGAGCAGATTTTCCCGCTCGTCCCAGGGGATCTCGCAACTGATGAGAATGGTTTGTGGATAGCGTGGCGTCAGGGTGTCTTCCTTTGGGTGGATTCGATAATGTCGTGATACCGGCCAGGGGCAAGCCCGCTGATTCGCTGCACGCCGCCGGCGGGCCAATGGATTTCCAGTTCGCCGGGAACCCCGTCCCGTCCCAGTCCAAAGACCACGCGATGGTCGTGCGAGGCGAGAAAGCTCCCTCCACCGGTAATCCAGCGCGTAAGCGTGCGGCCGGATGTCTTCAGAACCAGCCGCGCCCCGATGGCGTCCCGATTCGAAACCGTTCCCCGCAGGCGCACCCCCAGCCAGCGCCGCCCCGCGGCGGCTTCATTCCGCAACAGAACGGGAGCTTCATTCAGAGACACAAATGCCATGTCCACGGCGCCGTCGTTATCGAAATCTCCCGCGGCCAGGCCCCGGCCCAGATAGCTCTTCTGAAACACGGGCCCCGCATCGACGCGCGAGAAATGCCCCTCCCCGTCGTTGGCGAGCAACAACGGCGGCTCGCGATACGCAACCGCGCGATTCGACTGCGAAATCATTTCATGCAAATGGCCGTTGACGAGGAACAGATCCAGGTCTCCGTCGTTATCGAAGTCCAGCAGGCGCACTCCCCAGCCCACGTAGGGACGCGTGTGCCTGGCGAGATGCGACGTCACGGTAGCCTCGCGAAACGGCAGCCGCCCGCGGTTCAGATAGAGCGCGTGGTATTCCGAATCGAAGTTGGTGACCACGAAATCCGGCTTGCCGTCGCCATCCACATCGCCCGCATCCACGCCCATGCCCGCGCGCGCCACGCCATCCGGGTTGTAAGCCACTTCCGCTTCAAGCGCGAGGTTTTCAAAGGCGCCGCCGCCGCGATTGTGCAACAACAGGTTCGGGGAAGCGTCGCGGGCAACGAACAGATCCTGCCTTCCGTCGCCATCGTAATCAATCGCGGCTACGCCCATCGCGCGTCCCGCCATCGCCGCAATGCCGCTTGCCGCGCTCACGTCCTGAAACGTGCCGTCGCCGTTATTGTGGTACAGGCGCGAGGGGCGCCCGCGATAAGCCGTCTGCGCGCAATAGGCAGGACTGCCGGCAAACTCGCAGTGCCGCGGGTCAGCAAAGGAAAACTCCGCATAGTTGGCGATGAACAGGTCGAGGCGGCCGTCATTGTCGTAATCGAACCAGGCGGCGGAGGCGCCCCACTCCCCCTGATTCGACACGCCGGCGCGTGCGGTCACGTCCGTGAACGTTCCGTTGCCGTTATTGCGATAGAGGATGCCGGCCGGATACCCAGTAATGTATATGTCGGTGTGCCCGTCATTGTCGTAATCGGCGGCCGCGGCGCCCATCCCGTAAGAATTGCCTCTCTCGATGCCTGCCTTGGCGGTCGCATCCGCGAAGCGCCCATTGCCTAGGTTGCGGTATAGCGCATGGCGCACCGGCTGCTGCGAGCGCCCGCCCGGGGTTTCGCCGCCGTTGACGAACAGCAGGTCCGGAAGGCCGTCGCTATCGTAATCGAGGAAAGCGACGCCGCCCGTGGTGGATTCCACCAGAAAGCGGTCCGCCGATTGCCCGTTGAAATGCCGCCACGTGATCCCTGCCTCGGTTGTCACCTCGCGAAACAAGGGCGCCTCCGCGACAAGCGCCAGAAGACCCAGGAGACAAGGAAGCAACACCAGCTTCATGGCTCAAGACTCCCCGCCTCCGCCTTCTTGCGCTCACGGAAGAGTTCCAGGCGCCGTTCGGCCTCCTGGGCTTTCCCAAGCCGGCGAAGCGCGCGCGCGAACCCGTAATGCAGACGCGAATCGTCCAGTCCGTTGGCGGCGGCGAGGGCGAATTCCCGCGCCGCCGTTGCGGCATCGTCATCCGCCAGCGCGAGACTGCCGAGTTGGTAGTGCGCCTCGGCAAGCGATGGATCCATTTTCAACGCCGATTCCAGCATCTCCACGGCGCGGCTTCGATTCGCGGCGCCGGTCTCCGCCAGTTTGACCAGCAGAACTCCGTAGGCCTGCCGGTGCATGGCATCTTGCGGAAATCGCTTCAAGCCCCCCTGAAACGTGGCTTCGGCATCTTTTATCAGCCCGGCGCTCGATTGCGCCATGCCTAGGCCGACGCTCGCTTCCGCGGATTCCGGGTTCAATTCGAGCGCGCGGCGATAGGCGGAGACGGCAGCCAGGTTCTCCTGATTCCGCGTCTCGAACAAGCCGAGCATCAGATAGACGGAAGAGGACTGCGAAAACCGCGCCACCGTCTGCCGGGCCAGAGCGAGACCCGCCCGGTAGCGGCGTTCGCGCGCCAGCGCCGCGCCGTAGTCGAGCGAGACCGATTCGAGGTGTTCGCGCAACCTGGCATTCGCGCCGTCAAGCCGCACCGCTTCAAAGAATGCCGCCACCGCTTCTTCCAGTTTTCCCTGGCGCTCGTAAATGCCTCCCAATGCCGAACGGTACAACGCATTGCCGGGCGCGAGCCGTGCGGCTTCCCGCAAACTGGCGGCGGCCTCCTCGGCATGTCCGGCGCGGGCAAGCTCATAGGCGCGGCGGGCCAAAGTCATCGCCTCGGGTGGTTCGGGCGCGCGCGCCGGCGCCTGGCTCCATGCCAGCACGGCGCTCAATAGGGCGGCGAAGAGCTTCATCGTTGCTCCGCCGGCACGGCAGCGGAAAACGTGCGCGCCGAACGGCCCCGCATGCGGTCCTCGCCGCCTGCTCCCCAGAAAGCGCCGTCATAGCGAAAGAATTCGATCGACATCATCGCCGCGGGCAGGGGCGATTCGGGGGCATAGGCGTCGCGTCCGGGATCGTAGGAGAGCACCTCGGCGGTGAAGCCGGCGGATGTGTATCCTCCGAAAAGGAACACCCTGCCCGCTGCGCTCGACGCCGTGTGCCCTCGCCTTGCCGACGGCAGATCACGCAGTCTGCGCCATGCGAAACTCCGCGGATCGAAAGCCCACGCCTCGGCGCGGTTGATCAGCTTATCCGGCGCCGGCATGGAGCACCCGCCAAAAAGAAAGATACGTCCGCCGAGCGCCGCCACCGCGGGCAAGGCAACCGGACCGGCGGGCAATCGCGCCACCTGCCGCCACGCGCCGCCGTCTTCCCGCATCCGGACGGCATCCGAACAGCCGGTGAGACCGGCGGCATCCGGACATCCGCCGAATAGAAACACACGTCTTCCCATACGCGCCGCGCGGCCCAATAGCAGCGCCGCCGGCGTCTCGCCATCCGTCCGCCAGCGCATCCGTTTGGTGTCGAGGCTCCAAACCCGGCGTGACACGGTTCCCTCGCCCGACCCGCCGTAGATCTCGAGTTTCCCGTCCGCCTGAGCAAACGGGCCATAGGCAAGCGGTTCCGGAAGCATCGGGCCCTCGCGCCAGCGGTCGCTCCGCGCATCGTAAACCTGAACATCCCGTAGCCAATGCTTCCTGTCGTCTTTCCAGGAAGTGCCCCCGGCGATGATCAGGGTCCCGTCAAACATGCCGGCCGCCCCTCCCGCCTGCGCAAGCAGAAGTGGCGCTTTCGCGGACCATTGCAGCCCACCGCCCGAGGCGAGCAGAAACATTCCCGAAAGCAGCCGGACGAGCATTCGTCCATGATGCCACGGACAGCAGCAGCCGCGATCCGTCACAATAAGAGGTTTACCATGGCCATACCAAGTAGCAGGGCCGGCGCCGAACGCGGAGCGCAATGGCTTCTCGCCATGCTCGAACCGGACGGCTCGTTCCGGGGAGCTACAGCGTTGGACGCCTACTACAAAGGCCCGTGCGCGCTCTGGTTCTCGGGCCATCGCGCGGAGGCCGGGCGACTTCTCGACTTCGCCGCGAAACGCTTCCTCGGACCGGCCGGCGACCTCGACGGAACCGGCGTGCCCTGGTATGACCGCTTCCGCATCTATCCCCACTCGTGGCTCGCATGGGCGGCGCTTGAAATGGACCGGCGCGACATAGCGGAGCCTCTTGTCCGGTTTCTCCTGACACGCTGGAATGCCGAAAGCGGCGGATTCCTTGCCGATGCGGAAGGCGCCGAAGAAATCATGACCACAAGCATGGCCGGCCTCGCCTGCCTGCGCGCCGGCCACACCGAGGCGGCGCGCGGCGTGGCCGGATGGCTGGACCGCGTGATGCGCGAACAGCCCGATCTCCACCGCGGACTGCTTCACGTCCGCAAGCCGGGCATCGGGTTGACCGGAGGCGACGGCTCCGTATGGTTCATCGTAGACGCCGCCAAGCCGCGGCAATGGTATTTCCAATACGGGATCAGCGCCGCGTTTCTGGCGGACTTTTCGAAAAGGATCGGCGAAGCCCGCTGGCTTGACCTCGCCCGCGCCTACCTCCACGCGAGCGCGCATTGCTACGAAGACCGCTACCGCACGCCGCAGAGCGGCAAGATCGGCTGGGGCGCGGCCTGGACCTATGCCCTGAGCGGCCGCGAGGAAGACCGCGCGCTGGCCGATGCGGTGTTGGACGGGCTGTGCGCGCTGCAGTGCGGCGACGGCTCCTGGAACGCCGAAGGCGTCTACGAAGCTCAACCTGCGAAAGACCCGGTGGCGAGGATTGATGTGACTTCAGAATTCGTGGCGCTGCTTTCCTTGATGGCGCCAGTAGAAAAGGAGACAGCGAATGTTTGAAAATCCGGTGAAGACAAAGCTGGCGCGCGGAGAAACGGTTTGGGGCGCATCGCCCCTCGTCGCCGACCCGTTCGCCAATCAACTGGTAATCTCGACGGGCGTCGACTTTCTTTGGATCGACACCGAGCACAGCGCGTTCTCTCCCGAAGATGTGGGACAGACTCCCGTGCTGGCGCGCCAGCGTGGCTGTATGCCCATGATTCGCGTGGCGGGGCTTGATCCCAACCTCATCAAGAAGTCGCTCGATGCCGGAGCAATGTCCGTCATGGTTCCGCAGGTCAACAACGCCGAAGAGGCCCGTCTGGCTGTGCGCGCGGCGAAGTATCCCCCCCAGGGAACGCGCGGCGTATCGCCGATCTGGACGTTCTATGCCAACGTATCCTGGGACGACTACCTGCCGCGCGCCAATGACGAGGTTTGCGTGGTGCTTCAGGTCGAGTCAGTCGAGGGCGGAGAGAACCTCGAGGCCATCGCGGCGGTGGATGGTGTCGATGTCCTGTTCGCCGGGCCCGCTGATCTCTCCGCCGCCTTGGGCGTCATCGGGCAGATGAATCATCCCAGGCTGAAGGAGTTCCTGGAGGAGTTTCCCCAACGTGTCGCGAAGACCGGCAAAGTGGCGGGAATCGCCGTCGGCACGTTGGAGGCAGCCAAACTGGCGCACGCCCAGGGCTACCGGTTCATCGCCTTCGGCAACCTCCTCTGGCATGGCGTCATCGGGCTCACGAACAACCTGAAGGAACTCCGGGCCGCCTGCCCGTAGGTATACTCGGATCGATGACACGCCTGGTGTACACGCTGCTGTTGGGCGCGGCGATGGGGTTGGGGCAGGAACAGTCCGTCCCCTCCGAGCGTGATCTGCGGCGCGCGGTTGCCGCCCATCCGCGTGATCCGCGCCCGCATACCGAGTACGGCATCCTCCTCATGCGGCAGGACCGCGTCCGGGAAGCGATTCCACAATTCCAGGCGGCGCTCGGCCTCGATCCTCGTTCCGCTGATGCCGTGTATAACCTCGGCCTGGCCCTTCTCCACGACAACCAGGCCCAGGCGGCTCTCGCCGCGCTCGACAAGCATCCCGCCGAGACAGCAGACTATTACGCTTTGCGAGGCATTGTCCTGAACGCGCTCAATCGGGAACCGGAGGCGGTGCAGTCTCTCCGGCGCGCCGTGGCCCTCGACCCGAACAATCCGGACTCGCTGTACGACCTGGCCCTCACGCTGGCAAAGGCGGGAGCCGATGCCGAGGCGTCCGCGCTGTTGAATCAGGGCCGCCGGCGCTTCCCCAAGGTGGCCAAGATTCACGCGGCGTCCGGAATGATGCTCTACGCCGCGGGCCAAAATGACCAGGCCGTGCAAGCCTATGAACAAGCGGTGCAACTCGAACCGGACGCCGCCGATCTCTTCGCCGCTCTCGGCGACGCCTATGACGCCACCGGCAACCTGACAAAAGCCGAGGGAGCCTATCTGCGGTCCCTCCGCCTCGAACCTTCCAACGCGGCCTGCCAGGTGAAGTACGGGCGCAATCAGATCAAGCTGCAAAACCCGCGAAAAGCCGAAGCCGCCTTTCAGCAAGCCCTGGCGCATGATGGCCACAATGCGGATGCGCACTTCGAACTCGGTAAACTGGCCAATGCGTCCTCGAACACCGCCGCGGCAATCTCCCACTTCGAGCAGGCGGTGGCCGCCAATCCGTCACTCAAGGCGGCGTGGTATCAATTGAGCCTCGGCTACCATCGCGCCGGACAGGAGGAAAAGTCCCGCGCCGCGAAAGAGCAGTTTCAGAAGCTCCCCTGACGGATCTTCGCTACCAGGTCAGGATGGTCCGTCTCGATCAGTTCCGCCCCTTGCGCAATGACCCGGCGCACGCCCTCTTCGTTGTCATCCTTCCCGAGGATGGTGACTGAGACGCGCGCGCCGCACTGATGAACCGCGGCCGCCGCCCCGGGTTGCGCCAATTGCGCGAGAGACAACCGGATGACGGTGGTGCGAAGCGTCTCGCAGACCGTCCGGATCTCCTCCACGGAGTTGACCTTCGGCATTGTGTCCACGCCCGGCAGCAGTTGAGAGAAACGTTTGAGGCGTTCACGCGGCCCTTCGATCACCACGCGCTTCGTCATCCCCGTTTCCCGGATGACGCGCGCGATTTCTTCCACCGGGCCGTCCTTGTGGTCAATATCGATGCGGATGCCCTTCGCCCTCGCCCAGAGCAGAGCTTCCCTCAGCGTCGGAACCCTCTGCCCCTTGCCCGCATCAAGCCTGCGGATCTCGGCAAACGTGAGATCGCGTATCGCGCCGCGGCCGCCCGTGGTACGGTCCACCTTGCCGTCATGCATCAGAATAAGCTCGCCATCCCTGGTGCGGCGGACATCGATTTCCATATAGTCCGCACCCGCGGCCGCCGCTGCTTCAAAAGCGGCAATCGTATTCTCCGGCGCCACCGCCTTGAAGCCCCGGTGCGCCACGATCCACACTCCATTCGGGGGCAGCGCTTGCAGGATTACGGCTAGGAGCAGAAGGCCTGACCAATTCGGCATGGCGTATTCACGATGTTCAGGCCAGCCCGATCCACGAGAACTGCATTGGCGCTGAATATGTGCCAGTTTACATCAACAAAACGGCGGTAAGGTTCGCCCCACCGGACGCGCCGCTCACGGACATTGCTGGGCGGGGTTCGTGGGCAGCGGGCTAAGGTCTTCGGCTTGCCGAATGCACCGCTCCGGGTGCGCTGTTGAAGCCAAGGCGAAATGTGCGGCATGGTCAGCTTCCGCCCCAACTGTCTTCGCCGGCATCAACTACTTGACCACTTCCGGCCGCGGCTCAAGTTCACAAGAGACCAAAGAGCGCGTCCGCGCCTACCTCTGACCTGCACGAGAGGGATAATAGGGACAGAACTATTTTTTTGTCGCAAGAGGTCTACGGATGCTGGAAACGGAACTTTTCGCATTCCTGGAGCGCACCTCGGACGCAGCTTTCACCGTTACAGAGCAAGGGGAAATCTGCTCATGGAACAAAGCGGCTGAGAAGGTTTTCGGCTACGCGGCCGCGGAGGCGCTCAACCGGACATGCTTTGAACTCCTGGATGGCCTGGGGGCACTGGGAACGCACGTCTGCACCGGCCATTGCAGTGTTCAGATCTGTGCCGCACAACAACTGGAAATTCCGGACTTCGACCTCCAGGTGAAGACCTGCTCGGGAGAAAGGCTGTGGGTGAATGTCTCCACTATCGTCTTCGACGAGCCCCGCCGGAACCGGAGGCTCATCGTACACCTCGCGCGCGACATCTCTCACCGCAAGAAGAATGAAGAACTGCTTGCGAAGATGACGGAGATCTCGCAACAACTCGCCGCGGCTTCCGGCGGGGTCGACGGCTTAGCCCCGGTGACGCCCCTCTCCGAGCAGGAACGCCGGATTTTACGGCTTTTCGCGAGAGGCAAAAATTCAGCGGAGATCGCAAGGGAACTGGGAATTACGCTGCCCACGCTGCGAAATCACTTGCATAGCATTAACGAAAAGCTGAGGACGCATAACCGCCTGGAAGCCGTGATGCACGCGATGCACCGTGGACTGATCTAACAC
>JAIXKK010000102.1 GCA_026954325.1 Bryobacterales bacterium
GGACGCAACGCGGCAAGGAGGGGACCATATCCATCACCGACGCTCAAACAGGAGGCCATGAGAACGTACTTGTCCGCCACGTAGGGATAGGCGTGATAAGAAATCGCGGTCAACTCGTACATGCCCTGCATGGCTTTGCGATTCAGCGACTCGATGTCCTCGAGAACATGGCGAAAGGTCACGAAGCGCGAGCGGATCTTCTTCGTCGCCAAGCCATAAAACATGAAGGCGTCGTCGGAATCCGGGCTATGGGCACAGACGAATTCTTGCATCTCCGGAGGGGTCATAAGGAAAAAACTGAACTTCAAATATAGCAGACAATCGAGGGACATTAAGGATTTCCCTGGATTGGACCGGGCGAGACGCGCGTCACTCGCGGGCGCCCCAAAACTGATACCACGCCCGCCTCCTTCCCACCGCTTCTTCACCTGTTTCGGCCAGAGGGAGCCCCTCGATGGCTGCTCGCGGGTTCGTCACAAACAGCCGCTCGGCCAGGCCCTGGCTGTAGTGATCGACTGTCCACCGGTAGGCATCGGAGAGAACCGGCGGGCGGTGTTTCGTATCGTGGGCGTCGCTGGCAACGAAATGCGCCAGGCCGCGATCGAGCAATTCCAGGCTGAACCGGCGCGCGGTCTTTCCGAAGCGTCCCAACAGCGATTGCGCGGTCAACTGGATCAGGCATCCGTTCGCGGCCCACTTTTCCAGCGTTCCCATCCGCTGTTGCAGCAGTTGGTTTCGCTCGGGGTGCGTGATGACCGGAACGATGCCGGCCGCCATCATTCGATCGAAAATCTCTCCGGTGTTTTGAAAGATGATCATGTCCGAGAACTCCACCATCAGGTAGCGTTTGTGGTTGATGGTGTATTTCGCCGGATTGGCCACCGCGTCCTGGATGTTATCGAAGGTAAGGTGAAAATCGCAGCCTTCGTAGATACGGGGAACGCCGCCGGTGGCTGCCGTCAGTTCCTCGACACGCAGGCGGATCATTTCCGGAGAGAATGTATATTCCAGGTCCGCGTGCGGGGTGGCGACGATGTCCGTCGTTCCCGAATCCGCCGCCATCCGCAACATCGCCACGCTCTCCTTGAGGCTCCTGGCTCCATCGTCCAAGCCATGGAGGATGTGGCTATGGATATCGATCAGATAAACATCTCCTCGTCCTGCGTTGCTTGGGCGACGCTCGGGCGGCGGCCGCGCAACAGGTGGGCGATCGCGGCCCGGACGCCGGCCGAAATGCCGTTAATCTCCTTGAGGGGCTTCATGACGCCGTTGTGCAGCAGAGCCACCGTTTCGCTCACCCTCGCCAGGCTGTCGTCCATGACGAGTTCAATCCGGTCGAACTGCACCTTGGCTCGCGCGGTGACATCCGTCATCAGGCTGTCCACCATCCCGAGTTGGGCGCGGGTGATGTCGAGGATGTCATTCGCCTTCGCCGTGACCTCGGCAATCTGTTTCTTACTGTGCTCCAGCGCCTCTTTGGCGGACGCCATCAGCGATTCGGCCTTCGGCGCGAACTCCGAAATCTGCCGCTGGAGCGCCTTGGCGCGCTTCTGGAGCATCACCAGGGCAATCATCTGAGCAACCTGGCTTACGGCCACCAGCCCGACAAAGATGGTGAGAAGGATGATTACCGAGTCCTGGTTCATGAATCTGTTTGAAGTTTGAAGTTACGATTCGGAACCGGTGGTGGACACCGCCTCGCGGTAAGCCTGTTTACCCGCTTCCACGGCGGCGGCCAACTGGTCTTTCTGGCGGCTCACGGCGCTCTTACCGCGATCGACGAGGTCGGCGGCTGATTCCCGCAACTCACCGGTACGCCGCTTGATTACATCCCGGCCGTCGCCCGCCTTGGAGCGAATGAGTTCCCGCGTTTCCTCGCCTGATTTCGGCGCAAAAAGGATCCCCACGGCCACGCCGATCCCGAGGCCAAGAAAAAAATAGGATAGCCGTTTATCTTCATCCATGTTTGTGCCTCCTTTTCTTGTTTTCTAGTGTACCACCGCATGGAATCTGCTAGTCTCGGTTTCGGAAGGATTTATGCCATTCGCAAAGCGGCCGAAACTGCTCGAGGAGGCGGCCCTGTTCGACTATGCGCTGAAGGCGCTGGGCGCGCGTGCTCAATCCACCGGAGAGTTGCGCGTCAAACTCCGGCGGAAGGCGGAGAAACTCGGCGATGTCGACAAGGTGATCGCCCGCCTCAAGGAGTACGGCTATCTCAATGACCGCCAGTATGCCGAACAATACGCCGCGCGGCGCCTGGAAAACGAAGGATTCGGCCGCGCCCGGGTGCTTTCCGGCCTGCGGACGAAGCGCGTCGCGCCCGTGCTGGCCGAGCGGGCGGTCAACGCGGCCTTTGCCTCAACGGACGAACTGGACCTGATCTCGCGATTCCTGGCCCGCAAATACCGCAACAAGGCCCTCGCCGAAGTGCTGGCCGATCCGAAAGGCCTCGCTTCGGCCTACCGTAAATTGAGAGCGGCGGGCTTTTCGAGCGGCAATTCGCTGCGCGTGCTGAAGCAGCACGCCAGGGATCCGGAACTCCTCGACTCGCTCGAGTCCGCCGAAGACCTTCCTTCGCCTGAGAATTCCCCCTCGGACGACACACCTTCCTACTGAAGGAAGGTGGTTCATGGTAGCTGACCCGCGCGAGCGGCGCCGCATTCTCGATCAGGCGATACTGGCCCTGGAAAAGCAGTATGGCAAGGGATCCATTCAGCGTCTCGGTTCCAATGAAGCGGCCGTTGTGCCGGTGATTCCCAGCGGCTCCATTTCGCTCGACGCCGCGCTGGGAGTGGGAGGATTCCCGCGCGGCCGCGTCATCGAGGTCTTCGGCCCCGAGTCATCCGGCAAGACGACCATTGCCCTGCAGTTGATCGCGCAGGCGCAGCGCGAGGGGGGAACCGCGGCGTTCGTGGATGCGGAACACGCCCTCGATCCCACCTATGCCCGGAAACTCGGGGTGGATGTAGACAATCTGCTGGTCTCGCAGCCGGACTACGGCGAACAGGCGCTGGAGATCACGAATTCGCTGGTCGCCTCCGGCGCTATCGACGCGATTGTAGTCGACTCGGTGGCCGCGCTGGTTCCCAAAGCCGAACTCGAGGGCGAGATGGGCGATAACCACGTCGGTCTCCACGCGCGGCTCATGTCTCAGGCGCTGCGCAAGCTCACGGGCGTTACGGCGCGCACCCAGACCTGTCTCCTGTTCATCAACCAGATCCGGGAGAAGATCGGGGTCATGTTCGGCAATCCCGAAACCACCACCGGGGGGCGGGCGCTCAAGTTCTATTCCACCGTCCGCATGGAAGTCCGCAAGATGGCGGCCATCAAAGACGGGGATGCCGTGATCGGTTCCCGCACCAAAATCAAAGTAGTGAAAAACAAGGTGGCGCCTCCTTTCCGCGAGGTGGAGTTCGATCTTCTCTATGGGGAAGGAATCTCCCGCGAAGGCGACCTGCTTGACCTTGGAGCCGCCAACAACCTCATCGAGAAGAGCGGCAGCTGGTACAGTTTCCGCGGCGAGCGTATCGGCCAGGGCCGCGACAACGCGCGCGCTTTCCTCAAAGAACACCCCGATACGTACCAGACCATCGAAACCGAGATCCGCAAGAAGGTGGGCATTGCCAGGCCCGAGGCCGCGGCAGCGGCGGCCAAGGCGGGCTAAGAATCAGCCAGGCGGCCGTTCCACCCGGCGAAGCCGGTGTCCGGACTGATGGCTGATGCCTGAAAGCCGGCACGCTTGACGATCCGCTGTTGGGGTATGCTGAAGCTCGTGATTGTCGACGTTCACAGCCATTTCTGGGAATACCCCAAACATTTCTCCGACGACTTCAAGAACCAGGCCAAGCGCGCCCGCGGGGATCAGGAGGTGGACCTCACGGTCCGCTACGACGAATACATGGCCAGCGCGGCCGGCTGCGACAAGACGATTGTCTTTGGAGGCAAGGCCAGGCTTTCCGGCCTGTGGGTGCCCGATCATGAGGTGGCCGCTTACGCGGCGTCCCACTCTGACAAGCTGATCGGGTTTTTATCGCTGGACCCCACACAACCCGGCTGGCAGGAAGAGATGATGGAAGGTCATCAGGACCTGAAGCTGAAAGGGATCAAGCTGCTCTCGATGTACGCCGGTTTCTATCCGAATGACCGGCGGTTTGATTACATCTGGGAATACGCCACCAGACACCGGTTGCCGGTGCTGCTGCATACAGGCACCACGTTCGTGGCGCAAGCGCCGCTCGATTGCACGCTGCCGCGCCATCTCGATGACGTCGCCACGCGGTTCCCGGAGGTGAAGATCATCCTGGCGCACCTGAGCCATCCCTATGAGGGCGAATGCGTGGCCACCATCCGGAAACACCCCAATGTCTACGCCGATTGCTCGGCTCTGCACTACCGCCCGTTCCAGTTCTATCAATCGCTGATGCTGGTGCAGGAGTACGGAGTGTGGCACAAGGTCCTCTACGGCAGCGACTACCCGTTCACCACGAATCAGTCGAGCTTTGACGGCATGCGGGCAATCAACAACATGCTGGAGGGTACCAACCTGCCGCGGCTGAACCTGGAGAAGATGGAACAGATGTTCCACCGCGACAGCCTGTCCATTCTCGGCATCGATGCCTGAGTTGACCGGCCCCCCTCGATCTGGCGTACGCTTTGTATTGTCAATGGAGGCCCATGCCGATCGTCATTCATGATCCTGCCGGGATCGACTTCGAGAAGCCCGGCAAGCACCACTACCAGATCGCCTTCCCCCTGGATGGGACTTGGGGCTATTCTCTGGTCCCGCTTACGGTAATCAACGGCTTGCGGGGCCAAAACAGAAATAACGTCATCTGTTTCGGAGGCACGCACGGCAACGAATACGAGGGGCAGGTTGCCGTGAAGCGCTTGTGCGCTGATCTCGATCCCGCGGCCATGACGGGCAGGGTAGTGCTGATGCCTCAATTGTCGGAGAGCGCCTGCATCGCCAATTCGCGCACTTCGCCTTTGGACGGAGTCAACATGAACCGCGCTTTTCCGGGCAACCCGCGCGGCACAATCTCCTACCGCATCTCGAACTTCGTGAAGACGAGAGTCTTCCCGCTGGGACGCATCGTCATCGACATCCATTCCGGCGGCAAAGAGGGGGCATTCCCGATCTGCACCTCGTTTCATCCGATTCCGGACCCGGCTCAGCGCGCGGAGATCGCCGCGGCTTCCCGTCTGTTCGATACGCCCTTCGTTCTCATTTACGCGAGCACCATGGCGTCCGGCTTGCTCACCGATGAAGCGGAAGCAGAAGGAAAGATCACGATCGGCGGGGAATTCGGGGGAGGCGAAACCACATCGCGGCATGGCGTCCGCCACGCCTACGAAGGAACGCTGAACGTCCTGCGCCACTATGGACTGCTCGAAGGAGAAGTGAGCCGCATCCGGCCGGCGGGGTCCCCCGAGCCCATCCTCGCCACCGCAAGCGAACTTCACTACTACGTGCCGTGTCCGAGGGACGGATATTGGGAACCCGCTGTCGATCTGGGCGCCGCCGTGGAAGAGGGCGATCTCATCGGACGCCTCCACGACTTCTCCGATCATTCGAGCCCGCCTCTCGAAATCCGCTCCAAGCGCTCCGGCTATGTGCTGATGATGCATCTCTCCGCGCGCCCCGTGAAGGGCCAGACTCTCTATGTCGCCGCCGACTCCCTGCCCTGGAGCGAGGTAATGGCTTGAAGATTACCGCCGTCGAACTGTCGGTGCTCAAGTCGCCGGGTCTGTACAACAACCCGGAAGGGGCGGAAGAGCCGCTCGGCCCCACATACATGGGCATCGTCAAGGTCTCGACGGACGCGGGTATCCGCGGATATTCGGATATGGAGACGTGCGCCTCCGTCGCCAAGGCTTGCGTCGAGGCGCCGCGCTGGAGCCAGGAAGAGGGCATGGAATGCTTCGACGGGCTGGCTTCGCTGCTCATCGGACAGAATCCGCTGGAGGTGGAACGGTTGTGGTACCGCATGTACCGCGGCAGCATCTACTATGGCCGGCGCGGCGTGGCGATTCAGGCTATCTCCGCCATCGACATCGCCTTGTGGGATATTTGCGGCAAGTTCTATGGCCAGCCGGTCCACATCGTGCTTGGAGCGAAACACCGCGACCGCGTGCGGGCGTATGCGAGCACTCTGTTCCGCCCGGCGCCGGAAGCCATGGGCGAGGCGGTGAAGAGATACCTCGATGAAGGTTTCACCGCGGTGAAGTTCGGGTGGGGCGTCTTCGGAAAGGATCACCGGCTGGACGTGAAACTGGTGGAGGCTGCGCGCAAAGCTCTGGGAGATGGCAACGGTCTGCTGGTGGACACGGGTTGGTTCGTGGAGCGGACGCCGAAGGAGGCCATCCGGATCGTGAAATCCATCGAGCAGTTTCAGCCTTTTCTGGTGGAGGAACTGCTGCATCCGGAGGACTATGACGGCTACGCCCGCGTCTGCGAGGCGGTGGATACGCCCATCGCCTGCGGCGAGCAGGAGGCCACCGAGTGGGGCTTCGCGCAACTCATCGAGCGCGGAAAGTTGGACGTGCTCCAGCCTGACCTGACACGCTGCGGCGGGTTCACTGCCGCCCGCAAGATCGTCCACATGGCGGAACGGGCCAACCGGCTGGTGATTCCGCATTCCTGGTCGAGCGGCCTGCTGACCGCCGCTTCGCTGCACCTGACAGCGTTCCAACGACGGGCGGAATTTGTTGAGTTCTCCACTTCCCAGGGACCGCTCAGCCGCATGCTGGTCCGGGAGCCGCTGCGGATGGAGGATGGATTTCTGCGGGTTCCGGAGGGGCCCGGATTGGGTGTCGAGGTGAACGATGCCGTCATCGAGCAATACAGGGTCGCCTGACGCGGCCATACAGAAAGAATACGGAGTGTTGTGAGTGAAGATCACTGCCATAGAAAAAATCCCGGTACGCGTTCCCATCCGGCCGGAGTTTCAGATCCGGGGCGCGCTCGGACTGCACACCGAGTCGCCCTTTCTTCTGCTGAAGGTGCGCACGGATGAAGGCATCACCGGCTTAGGAGAGGTTTCCGCGACTCCGGTCTGGAGCGGCGAAGACTCCACCACCGCGGCCCACGTGATTTCGAACTTCCTCGAGCCGGCGCTGCTTGGGGAAGATCCGCGCGACATCGAACGGCTGACGGTGAAGATGCGCCGCGCGGTGGCCAATCATCCGTTCACCAAGTCCGGACTCGAAATCGCGCTGTGGGACATTCTGGGCAAGTCCGTGAATCTGCCCGTCTACCGGCTGCTGGGAGGCGCCGTGCGGGAGGCGGTGACCATCAAGATGTCGGTCTCCGGCGCCGAACCGGCGCGCGCCGCGCAACTCGCGGAGTGGGCTGTTTCGAAGGGGCTCACGGCCCTCAAGGTGAAAGTGGGCATTGAACCCGAGGGTGACGTGGAGCGCGTCAAGGCGGTGCGCGCCGCGGTGGGCCCGTCCTTCCGCGTGGGCGCGGATGCCAACGGAGGCTGGAGCCCGCGCACGGCCATCCACACCATCCGGCGGCTGAAGGACGAATGCGACATCTACTTCGCCGAGCAACCCGTGGCGCCGCTCGATCTACAGTGGCTGGTGGACGTGCGGCGGAACGTTCCCGTGCCCGTGATGGCCGACGAAAGCTGCTACACGCTGCAGGACGCGATGGCGATTGCGCGGGCGGGCGCGGCCGATATTCTGTCCGTCTACGTCGGCAAAGGCGGAGGCATCGGACCGGCGCGCAAGATGGCGGCGATTGCGGAAGCGGCCGGGCTCACCTGTACGGTCGGCAGTAATCTCGAACTGGGCATCGCCTGCGCGGCGATGGCCCACCTCGCCACCGCGACCATCGGAATCGGCGCCGAGGAATTCCCGTGCGACATCCTCGGGACACTCGCCTATGAGCACGATCTGCTGGCCGAAACGCTCGAGTTCAATAACGGAAAGATTCGGGCGCCGCACAAGCCCGGCCTGGGCGTCGAACTCGATGAAGCCGCCGTCGCCCGCTACCGGGGATAAGTGATGCCGGTGGCCATCCTGTTCGCATTCGGCGCGATGGGCTGCTACGTCGTTTTGGGCCTGCTTCACAAGGCGGCGGACAAGGCGAATTGCCGGCCGGCGCAGATCAACATCTTCCTGTTCGGCTGGTCGGCTCTGTTTGCCCTCGTTGCCATGGTTGCCGCCGGCCACTATCCGGCGCCCCCGGCCGCGGTGTGGCGAATCGCGATACCAAGCGGAGCCTGCGGGGCCACGGCCATCTTCCTGTTCCAGACAGGAGTCCGCCGCGGCAAGATTGCCACAAGCTGGTTGATTGTCAATCTTTCGGCGGCCATACCAGTGCTCATTTCCATTTTCCTCTATGGGGAGCACGTGAGCCTCGGGAAACTGGGAGCGCTCGCCGCGATGCTGGTTTCGCTGCTCCTGCTCTGGATCGAAAAGCGCACGCGGGAGGCGGCGCAATGACCTGGCTGCAATTCATGCTCGCCGCCATGCTCGCCAACGGCTTTGCCCTTGCCGGCGCGAAGGTGCTGACGGAGAGCGGCCTTGGGCGCAGCCATCAGAATCATTATCTGCTGGCGTGGTATTTTTCCGGCTTCCTCGTCGCCCTGATCTACAGTATTCGGAGTCTGTCGCGGCCATACGGACGGGAAGCGGCTATCGGCGCCGCCATGGCCGCGGCAAGTTTCCTCGGCCAGTTCTGCCTGGTTTCCTCCCTCGCCCGCGGAGCCCCCGGCTACCTGGTTTTCCCCATCACCTCGGCGGCGAATGTGCTGTTTGTCGCACTCGGCGGAGTGATCCTTTTCAAGGAACGCATCGGCGCGGCCGGCGCAGCGGGGATTGTCTGCGGCGCCCTCTCCGTCCTCATCCTTTCCCTGCCATGAACTCACTCCAAGGACAAACGGCGCTGGTAACGGGAGCAAGCCAGGGAATCGGACTGGCCATTGCGGAGGCTATGCGGCAGGCTGGGGCCGCGGTCCACGGAATGGACATCGCGCCGCCCGCCGGGCAGGCAGGGTTCACGCACCACGGCGGGGACGTGGCTTCGGCGTCCGATGTGGCGCGTGTCTTTTCGGAAACCGGCCCCATCGACATCCTGGTGAATAACGCGGCTATCACCACGGGCGACGGCCGGTTGCACGAAGTGACGGAGGCCGCCTGGGATCGCGTGGTGGATGTCTGCTTGAAGAGTGTCTTTCTATGTTCGAAGGCGGCGCTCCCCTCGATGATCGAACGCCGCGGCGGGGTCATCCTGTCACTCGGCAGCGTCAACGCCCTCACCGGCATCCACCTTGCGGCCTACACCGCCGCCAAAGGGGGCATCGTGTCTCTCACGCGCCTGCTCGCACAGCAGTACGGACGATTTGGAATCCGCGCCAACGCCATCTGCCCGGGCACCATCCTCACGGAGTCCTCCCGCGCGGCATACGATGCCGCCCCGGCGCTTCGCGACGACCTGCTCGCGCTCTACCCCGCGCGCGAGTTCGGCGCCCCCGCGGACATCGCGGCGTGCGCCGTGTGGCTGGCCTCCGATGAGAGCCGCTTCGTTAACGGGACTTCGATTGTCGTGGACGGCGGGATGTCGGCGGTGCGCCGGCTGCCTTCGCTATACCCTTAGCACGCGCTGGAGGGCCTATTATAGGGAGCAGTCCAATGCGCACCCTACCCTGCTCTATCCGCTGATTGCTTTCGGCCTGCTCGGCGCCGATTGGCCTCAGTTTCGCGGCCCGAACGGCTCCGGACTCTGCCCTTCCTGCGGGCAACTGCCGGCGAAGTTCGGACCTCTGGAAAACGTTCTATGGAAGACAGAGTTGCCGGAGGGGAAGTCCTCGCCCGTCCTGGGTGGGAGACCGCATTTTTCTTACGGCCGCCGAAGGTGATGACCTGTTGACCATCTGCCTGAACCGCCTCACCGGGAAGATTCAGTGGCGGCGGTCCGTACACGCGCCCCGGCGCGAAGCGCAGAACCCTCTCAATCACCACGCCGCGCCCACGCCGGTGACCGGCGGACAATGGCTACTCCACCCCGCTCGTCTACCGCCCTGCCCGCGGCCCGGCACAAGTCATCGCGCCCGGTTCCTACCAGCTCACTGCCTATTCCGTTGTGAACGGCGAAACGGTCTGGTTCGTTCACGGCCTCACCTGCCAGCCCAAATCCGCGCCTGTCCTTGCCGGCGATGTTGTCTACTTCAACGGCTGGACGGTGGGGAACGACAGCGGGCAGCAGGTGGAACTGCCGCCCTTCAACGAGGTGATCGCCGCGGCCGATGCCGATCACGACGGGAAACCCGCCCGGAAGGAACTTCCACCCGCCTGGCAGCCCACGGGATCCTGGCGCGCCATTGACCTGGACCGGGACGGTTTTTTGAATGAGCGGGAATGGACTTTCTTCCGCACCCGCCGCGCCTCGCGCAACGGCCTGCTGGCAGTGAAACTCGGAGGCAGCGGCGACGTCACCGATACGAACGTGCCGTGACGCTATGAAAAATCGCTGCCCGACGTGCCGGCGCCCCTTGTATATAACGGTGTCGTGTTCCTCTTCCGCAGCGGGGGAATCGCCACCAGCCTGAATGCCCGGACCGGGAAGGTGCTCAAGCAGGCGCGTTTGGCGGGCGCGCTCGAAGATTACGCCTCACCGGCCGGCGTCGACGGCAAGATCTATATCGCCAGCGAGCACGGCAAGGTGGTAGTGCTGCGCGCGGCCGGCGATTGGGAGATTCCGGCGATCAATGATTTCGACTCGGATATCTACGCCACTCCGGCAATCAGCGACGGCAAAGTGTATCTTCGAACCCGCAACGTCCTCTATGCGATCGGCTCGCCGAATTAGTGGCCGGCGGCGCGGATTTTTTCCGTCACCGCCGCCATGCGCTTCACCCGGCCGGGATCCTGCGCGGCGAGGTTCCTGGTTTCGCCGGCGTCGGCCGCAAGATCGTACAACTGCCCATCAGGGTCGTTGCCCAGTTCGGTGTTTGTATTCTGCTGCACCTTGGGCCCCTTGCCCGGCGGGATGTACTTCCAGTTTCCGTCCCGCAGCGAGAGCAGTCCGGCCTGTTCGATCATCACTTGCCGGCCCTTCTTCGATTCGCCGAGCAGCGCGGGAAGCATGTTCTCGCTGTCCGGTCCCGCACCCGCCGGAAGCGCCGCTCCGGTCAACCGCGCGAACGAACGAAGCAGGTCCACTTGTGAGACAAGAGCGCTCGAAACGCCTGGTTTGACGCGCGCGGGCCAGTGCACGATGAAAGGAACACGGGTGCCGCCTTCAAAATTCGAGTATTTGCCGCCGCGGAAGGGGCCATTGGGGCGGTGCGAGCCGAGTTTCTCCACCGCGCCGTCCCTGTAGCCGTCATCCACGACGGCGCCGTTATCGCTCGTGAAGATGAGCAGCGTGTTCTCGAGAATACCCTGCTTTTCCAGCGTCTCGACGATCTTGCCGGCGCACCAATCGAGTTCCGCGATCACATTGCCGCGCGGTCCCATTTCAGTGGATTTCGCAAAACGCCGGTTCGGAACGCGCGGAACGTGGATGTCGTGCGTGGCGAAGTAGAGGAAGAACGGGCGCGCGGCGTTTCGCTGGATGAAAGACGTGGCGCGTCTGGTGAGCGTGTCCGCCATGGTCTCGTCGTTCCACAGAGCCTTCCGGCCGCCGCTCATGTAGCCGATACGGCTGATGCCGTTCACAATGGTCATGTCGTGGCCATGGCTGGGGTGCATCTTCAACAGTTGCGGATGGGTCTTGCCGGTGGGCTGGTCGTCCAGCGGACCTTTGTAGTCGACCTTGATGGGATCTTTCGGGTCGAGATTCGCCACGCGGCGATTCTCCACATACACGCACGGCACGCGGTCTCCGGTGGCGGGCAGGATGAAGCACTCATCAAATCCGATGTCGAGCGGGCCGGGTTTGATCTCCGTGTTCCAATCCACATTGCCGTTGCCCAGTCCGAGGTGCCACTTGCCGATGGCGCAAGTGCGGTAGCCGCGCCCTTTCAGCATGGAGGCGATGGTGACGCGCCCCGGCTCAATCAGCGCCGGTGCGTCCCCGGGCAGCACACGTGCGCCCTGCTTGCGGAACGCGTATTCGCCGGTCAACAACGAATAGCGCGACGGCGTGCAGGTGGCGGCGCTGGTGTGCGCGTCCGTGAAGCGCAAGCCGCGCTGGGCCAGGCGATCGATGTTCGGCGTCCTGACACGTTGCGCGCCGTAGCAGCCAGTGTCGCCCCAGCCGAGGTCGTCCGCATAAATGTAGACAATGTTCGGCGCCGCCGGCGCGCCAAAGGCGCGCACGCCCGAGATGAGCGCGGGGGAGCAGCGCAAGAAATCTCTGCGTCTCATGTTTTCGATCCAGGAAGCGCCGCTGGCCATGTTTGGGCGCTCATCGAGCGTATTGTCGTTATTAGTATCGCAAACGGTTCGTTCCGTCATACATGCTATCTGCCAGGAGGGTAGCGCCCGGCGCCGTGACACGCCAGGAATGCAATTGTACCGAGTGTACGACACAACTTACGACATCACCTCGCCATGGCCGCCGGAGAGGCGCCAGGCACATCAGCGGAACATTCGTACGTCAAACTCAAAGGGCTCGGGATCTCGGAATTCAATCAACCTGAAATTGGAATGCGCGGGATTCACCAGAACGTTCCATTCGCCACGGATAGCGGCGGACGGGGCCAGCAGGCCTACTGTGCCGCCTCGGCGGATCCACTCGTCCCCGAAGCGATGCAAAGACTCATCCCGGCCGGCAGATTCGCCAGAACCGCATTAGCTGTACACGCCATAGGCGATGCGGCCGAGGACGTCCTCCACCATTCGCGCACCCATGTCGGTATCCAATTGATCGAAGGGCCGTTCACCACCTAATGCGCGGTTCGGTGTGCGGAGCCACTCGATGGCCTTTTCCCGGTCGCCGATCATCTCCACCGCATTGGCGTATACTCGCGCCATACGGACCATGCGATCGGACTCCGCGGGCGTCAGGCGGGATGCCTGGCTGAGCCGCCGCGTCATGGTGCGTTGCGGGATGCCGAGTTTCCTCGCGAGAACGGTGTTTCCCAGATGGAGCGTCTCGGCGAGGGCGCCCACGGACCCCGAGGGCAAGCCCTTTCGGACCAATTGCGCCAGATCATCGGGTTTCTTCACCGCCGTTTTCAGAACCTTCCGGCCGCCCAGGGCTTCGGCAATCGCTTCGGTTTCCAAATCTGGCATCCTGGCGATTTATGATACGCCATTTGGCGAACCAGCAAATGATGACTGAAGCCACCGCGCCGGCATCTACCGGGGAGAGAAGCCGCGCCATGCCCGGACGGTTCCCGGCCCTGCCGCGGTCACGCCAAGGCGGACAGGAGCCGGTCGATATCCTCCATGTTGTTGTACAGGGCGGGTGAGATGCGGACGCGATTCTCGCCGGTGGTGGTTACCTGCACTCTCGCTTTTCGCAGCTTCGCCTCCACCGCCTTCAGATCCCTGGCTTGCACGACCACGATCGAGCTTTGGGCCTCCGGCGGGGTGATCAGCTTATAGCCGAGGCCGGGGAGTTCCTTCTTCAGCCGCTCGCACATCGGCTTGGCGTGGGCGAAGATGTTGTCCATTCCGGCGGCGAGGATGCGCTTGAGCGCCTCGTATTCTCCGGCGTAGGCGACATAGCTGACATTGCCGGGCTCATAGCGGGCGGCGCCTTTGGGGTCTTCATACGGAAAATCGTCCGCTCCGTTGCGCCGGCTCACCCAAGGGGCATAGTTGAAATGAATGTATCCGGGGTAGCAGAGATCCTTGACCACCGACTCCTGGAGATCTTCCCGGACGTAGAGAAATCCCGAGCCGCGCGCGCCTTGCAGCCACTTGTAATTGGAACAGGCGGCGAAGTCGATTCCAAGCGCCTTCACGTCCACGGGGATGCTGCCCGCCGCCTGGATGATATCGGCATAGAGATACGCTCCGTGCGCATGCGCCAGGTCGCTGAGGGCTTTGGCATTCTCCACCCAGCCGTTGACGTTTGAGACCAGGGTGATGGAGACGAGCTTCGTCTTCTTATCCATGGCCCGCTCCATGTCCTTGAGGTCGATGCGCCAGTTCCGGTTCTTCACGATGCGCACGTCCATGCCTGCTTTGCGGCGCCCCACGTAATCATGGATGGATCCGGCATAGTGGAGATCATTCGTGACGAGGTTGCCGCCGGATTCCTGGATGCGAAGCCCGTTGACCACCGCGGACTCTCCCGCCTTGGTGCAGATAACGAAGCCGATCTCGGAAGGCTTGGCATTGATGAGTTTGCCGAACAGCGGCTTGACTTGGCGCAGTGTTTCGGCGGCATACTGGCCGCGGCCTTCTCCAGGACCGTACATGTGAAAGTCCATGTAGCGGCGCATGCCTTCGGCCACATAGGTGGGCAGCGGCATGTTGGCCGCCGCATCCAGGTAAACCTCCTGCGTCACGCGCGGAAATTCCTTGCGAAACGAGTTGAGGTCAGGCGTGGCGGTGGCGGCCGCGGCGAAAGAGGATACGCCCACGGCAGTGGAGCCTAGAAGCTGACGGCGATTGATGGTCATGGGAACCTTCCTGGCCTTCCATTCTAAGCCCGCCGGGGGAAGCGTGTGAAGCCGCGGGGTCCTTTGCGTGTAGAATCAACCGTGATGACATCACGTGCACTTGCCGTTGCGTTGTGTTTGCTGCTCGCGCCCATGGCGTGGGCGCAGGGCCAGAGAAGAGTTTTTTCGCGAATTATGACAGGAGAGCCCTATACGCTCGAATGTTACCTTCCGCAAATCACGAACGGCCCGAATTTTCCTACCTGGTCGCCGGATGGGAAGAGCCTGGCCTTCTCGATGAAGGGCTCCATCTGGCGGCTGAAACTTGGTGAGACCACCGCGCACGAACTCACCACGGACCAGGGCTATGCGGGAATGCCGGCCTGGTCGCCGGACGGAAACTTCATCGTCTACACGTCGGATTGGAACGAGCAGATCCACCTGCGGCTGCTCGATCTGCGCACGGGCGAGAGCCGCGCCTTGACTTCCGGCAATTCGATCAATGTCGAGCCGGAATGGTCGCCCGATGGATCGCGGATTGCCTATGTGTCCACGTGGCCGAACGGCAATTACAACATCTATGTCATGCCTTTGAACAGCGGAATTCCCGGCACGCCGGTGCAGTTGACGAAGGATTTCGAACTCGTGCCGCCGACGGTGTACTACGGGAAATGGGCTCTGCACATCCACCCCACGTGGACGCGCGATGGCAAGGAACTGATCCTCATCTCGAACCGCGACAACAAACACGGGTCAGGCGGCTTCTACCGCATGAAGGCCGAGCCGGATGCGCCGCTGACCCGGTTCTATTACGAAGAAACCACCTGGAAGGCCCGGCCGACGTTATCGCCCGATGGCGCAAAGCTGGTCTACAGCAGCTATCTCGGCCGGCAGTGGCAGCAGCTTTGGGCGATGCCTCCGAAGGGCGGCGACGCCTTCCCGCTGACCTACGGCGATTTCGACCGCACCACGCCGCGCTGGTCGCCCGATGGATCCCGCATCGCGTTCATCTCGAATGAGACCGGCGACACATCGCTGTGGTTGTGGCACTGGTTCGGCGGCAGGATGGAGCAGGTCAAGATCGGCCGGCTCGCCTACAAGCGCACGATGGGCAAACTGCATGTTCGGGTTGTGGACGCGGCAAAACGCGTGCTGCGGTCGCGCGTCTACCTGACCGCGGCGGACGGACGGGCGTACGCGCCCACGGAATCGTGGTTTCGCGCCGACTGGCTGATGTTCGACCACATGGACCAGGCCGGCGAATACCACTATTTCCATACCAGCGGCGATTTCGAAGTAGACCTCCCGCCCGGCCGCACGGAACTGTCCGTCTCGAGGGGTTTCGAGTATATGCCGGAGCGGAGGGAAGTGGCCGTGAAGGCCGGCCAGACCGCCGAACTGGTGATCGCTCTCAAGCGGATCGACAACATGGCGGCGCGCGGCTGGTGGGATGGCGACAATCACTTCCACATGAACTACGCGGGCGTCTATTTCAACACGCCGCGGCGGCTGATGGAGCAGGCCGAAGGCGAAGACATCCATGTGCTGAACAACCTGATCTGCAACAAGGAGCAGCGCATCCCGGATATCGCGCACTTCACGGGCGCTCCCGACATTGTCTCCACGGCCACGCGGATCCTGTTTCACAGCCAGGAATACCACCCGCCGTTCTGGGGGCATTCGACGTTTCTCAACCTGAAGAAGCACGTCGTGATTCCGGATTACGTCGGCTACCAGAATACGATTGTCGATTCCATCTACCCCACCAACACAACACCGTTTCGCGTGGCCAGAGAAGAGGGCGGGCTTGCGGGGTACGCGCATGGCGCCGGGCCGCATTTCGCGGTGGATCTCGCGCTGGACAACGTCGATTTCGTCGAGGCAAACGCGCTCAGCGGGATGGAACCGCTCTACAAGGCCTGGAACTGCGGCTATCGCGTGGTGGCCAGCGCCGGCGAGGATGCCTTTCCCAACTTCTACCGCAGCTACATTCTCGGTTCGAACCGCGTGTATGTGCACAGCGGCCCCACCCTGAACTACGACCAGTGGACGAAGGACTTTCGCGCCGGAAAATCGTTTGTGACTTCGGGCCCGCTTTTGCTGTTGAAAGTGAACGGCAAGGAACCGGGCGAGGAAATCCGCCTCCCCGAGGGCAAGCACACGTTGAAGATCGGCGTGGAGGTGAAGTCCATCACCCCGGTCGAATCCATCGAAGTGATGCACGACGGAAAATCCCTCGGTGACGTGAAAAGCGTCACCGTGGATCACAGCGGATGGATCTCCGTTCAGGTGAAGGCGAAGTACGCTCGCGATCCGATCCGCCGGCCATTCCCCTTCGCCGCCACAATGCCCGTTTGGATTTCCGTGGGCGGCAAGCCGGTGCGGTCCAAGACCGACGCGCAATATTTCGTCGATTGGATCGACCGTACGCTGGAGCGCGCGATGCATCTCTCGTTCAACAACGAGCAGGAACGCAGCGAGACGCGCCGGTTATATGAGGAAGCCCGGGCAAAGATGGTGCGCCGGGGCGAGGAAGCCCAGCGCTGATTCACGCCCGCGGGTGAGGAAACCAGATCTTGCGCGCGTTTTCGCCGAGGATCAGTTTCCGCTGGCTATCGCGCAGCGGAAGCACCTCGGTGAAGAGGCGCAGATGCTGCTCGTAGGTGACTTTCGGCGTCCAGATTTCGTTGGGATAACTGCTCGCCCACAGGCAGCGCTCGGCCCCATAGGCTCCGATCACCTGCATGGCCGCGTCATGCAGGTCCTCGCAAGGATAGGGGCGCTGGGAGCCGGTTCCGATGAAGTCCACCTTCGGGTAGAGGTTCTTGAACCGGGCGAGATTGAGCACCGCTTTCAAGTCCCGCTGCAGGTTGGGGCCGGGCTTCAGGTCCATGCAGTGGCAGAAGCCGAAAGTGAGCTGGGGAAACTCCGTGAGCATCTTCGTGGCGCTCTCCACCATGGCGTACTGCATCAGAAACAGGTCGATGGTAATGCCTTCCTCGACGGCTACCTTCCACAGCGCGCGCACGCTCGCGCCGTCAAAGGATTTTGCCTTGTTCGACGGAATGCCGCGCAATGATTTGACGCCGTACTCGCGCACCAGGCGGCGGAGAATGCCCGGACTGCGCGGATCGTCGGGGTCCAGCGTGCACACGCCGCAAATCCAATCGCGGTGGGCGCGGGTCGAGTCCGCCAGGTAGCTGTTGTCGTATCCGTAGAAGGTCACGGTCTGGATGGCGCGCACGGCGAAAACGCCCGCCGCCTGGCTGGTGTGATGGAGATGCTCCACCGAACCGACGAATTTCGGCGGGCGGAATGGGTTTGGTCTCGGCGGGTAGCGCTTCTCGTCGAAAGAGTAGATGTGGGCGTGGCAATCGATGACCAGCATGTAAGCCACTATAATGGCTTTCGATGAGACGCGCACTTCTATTCGTTCTCCTGGCGGTGTTGGGCCTCCAAGCCCAAACGCAGCGTGCCCGCTTCGCCTCGGGCTACATGTACAGCTATTACGTACCGCAATCGGCAAGCACTCCGTGGAGACCGGCATGGTCCCCTGACGGGAAAGAGATCGCCTTCGGCATGTCCGGGTCGCTATGGAAGATCCGTCCCGGTGAAACGACAGCTTATGAATTGACGGTAAACAAGACCTACGATTCCTCGCCCGCGTGGTCTCCGGACGGGCGGTTCATTGTCTATACGGCGGAAGATTCGGAAGGCGTGAACCTGGCGCTGCTGAACGTGGCGACGCTCGAGAGCACGCAACTCACCCGCGGCGCCGACATCTACGCCGACCCCGTGTTTTCCCCGGACGGCAGGAGCATCGCCTTCGTCCGCGGGATTCAAAACCCGTCGCGGGCGCGCCGCGCGCCCGCCGCCGCGGGCGCCGGGGAAGAACAGCAGCCGCGTGGCTACCAGATCTATACGATGCCCTTCGATAACGGGAAGGCCGGCCGCCCCACGGAAATCACGGCGGAGAATAGCTTTGGACGCGCGCGCCTCTACTTCAGCGCCTACGATGACCACATTTCGCCCGATTGGTCCCCGAATGGCAAGGAGATGATGGTGGTTTCAAATCGCGGGATTCCCCTGGGATCCGGCGCCATTTGGCGGATTCCCGTGCAGCCGAACGCGATGGCGAAGGCGAAGATGGTGCTGCGCGAAGAGACGCTCTACAGGACGCAGCCGCAGTGGTCGCCGGACGGGAAACGAATCCTCTACAGTTCGCACCGCGGCTCGCAATACGACAACCTGTACGTCCTGCCCGCCGATGGCGGCGAGCCGTACCAGATGACGTTCGGCGACTGGGACCACTTCGATCCGCGCTGGTCGCCCGACGGCGAACGCATCGCCTACATCTCGAACCGGCACGGTATTTCGGAATTGCACATCCTGCGCTCCTTTGGAGGCGAGGATGACACCGTCGAGATCAAGCGAAGAGCGTACCGGAGGCCCATGGGCACGCTGGAAGTGCGCATTCAAGGGGCGGCGCGATTCTACCTGACGGGCGCGGACGGCAAGACGTATACTCCGCCGTCGGCCTACCAGCGCGTCGCCGCCCGGGCTTCGCGCCGTGACTTCTTCCACGCCGAAGACAGATTCATTGTGGATCTCCCGGTTGGCGAGGCGAGCCTGGAAGCAGCCAAAGGGATCGAATATTATCCGCTGTCGAAGAAAGTGGACATCCGCCAGGATCAGGTTACTATCGTCGAGGTGAATCCGCGGCGCATGACGAGCATGAACGCGGCCGGGTGGTGGAGCGCCTCTGACCACGTGCACATGAACTATGGCGGCAATCTTCACAATACGCCGGAAAACCTGATGATGATGGCGCGGGCCGAGGATCTGGACGTGGTGGGGGATAAAATCTGCAACAAAGACCAGCGCATCTTCGATCACCAGTACTTCACCGGCAAGCCGCACCCGCTCACCGGCAGCGAACAGATTCTGATGTTCGGCGAGGAGTACCGCCCGCCGTTCTACGGCCACATCAATCTCATCAATCTCACGAAGCATCTCATCTCGCCCTTCACCACGGGATACGAAGGGTCGGCGATCGAGAGCCTGTACCCGAGCAACACGGACATCTTCCGGGTGGCGCGCAAGGAAGGCGCGATCGGCGGATACGTGCATCCCTGGTCGAGCGATCCCAAGAGCGCCGGCTACTCGGTGGCGCGCGGCTTTCCCGTGGATCTCGCGCTCGGCACATTCGAGTACCTGGAGGTGATGACCAGCGCGGGGCACTTCAAGTGGTCCGCGCCCGTCTGGCACCGCGCCCTGAATTGCGGATTCAAAATAACGGCTTCCGCCGGCGAAGACTCGATCCTCGGGCTGCACGCCACCTCGATTCTCGGGTCGAGCCGCCTGTATGCCTACATTGGGGACAAACTGGAGTGGCCGAGCTATATGGAAGCGATCCGCCGCGGGCGGACGTTCGTGACCAACGGCCCCCTGCTGACGTTCACCGTCGACGGGCGCATTGCCGGAGGCGAAATCCATCTCCCCGAGCAGGGGGGAACCGTGGAGTTGAACGCCGGCGTGCAATCCATCGTTCCCATCGAGAAACTGGAAGTGTTCCTCAACGGCAAAGTGATCGAATCGAGCAACGGCGCGCCGATCCGCAAACGGATCTCCATCGACAGAAGTTCCTGGATCACCGTCAGAGCCTCGAATTCAAAGCCGCTGGAACCGATCGACGACAGCTATATCGTGGCGGAAACGAGCCCGGTATATGTATACACGGGCAGCCGGAAAATCCGTTCGAAGGAGGATGCCGAATATTTTATCGAATGGATTGACGGCATCACCCAACAGGCCCAGGCCCATCCCGGCTGGCGTTCGGAACGCGAGCGCAGCCACGTCCTCGAACAATTTCAGCAGGCGCGCAAGATATTCGAAGAGCGCGCGAGGGAAAGCCAATGATGAACCGCAGAGATTTTCTGGGCGCCGTGCCGCTTGCCGCAAGCGCCGCGCCGGTGGATCTGTCGCTCCAATGCCGCAAGGATTTTCCGCGGGCGATGAACGAAACCTACTTCAACTCCGCGGCGCAGCATCCGCTGGGGAATCACTGCGTGGCCGGCATGCGGCGCTACATGGACTTCATGAACAAAGGTCCCGGGGAAGGCAGGAAGGACTTCTGGGAAGAAGGATTCCCGCGGATGAAGACCATGTTCGCCAGGCTCATCAATGCGAAGCCTTCGGAGATCGTCTTCACCGGCTCCACCACCATCGGCGAGAACACGATTCTCAACGGCATGGATCTGCGCGGCGGCAACGTAGTGACGAACGATCTTCACTACACCGCTTCCCTATCGAACTACCTGACGCGCCGGCAGGCGCAGGGGCTCGACGTGCGCATCGTGAAGCATCGCGATTGGGCGATCGATCTCAAGGACATGGAGCGCGCGGTGGATAGCAGGACGAAGCTCATCTCCGTCTCGCTCGTTTCCTCGGTGAACGGACACGTGGAGAACATCAAAGCTCTCAGCGATCTGGCCCACTCGCACAAAGCTTATCTGTTCGCGGATATTATTCAGGGCTGCGGGGCTGCGCCGATCGATGTGAAGGCGATGGGGATCGATTTCGCCTCGACCGCCATGTACAAGTGGCTTCAGGGCGAGCACGGCTTTGGGTTCCTGTACATCAAAGAGGACCTCGCGGGCAGCGTGGTCAAACCGAGCGAATTCACCGGGCACCCCGATTTCAACTATCCCCCCTGGACTTCGCGGCCGAAACCCGGCGCGAGCTTCCTCAACCATACGGCGCCGGGCGTCGGCGCGTTCGACTGTGGAACGCCATCGGTCATCACGTACGCCGCGCAATATGAGGCGCTGCGCTACATCGAAAAAATCGGTATCGGTAATATCCGCGCCCACGCCAACCGCCTCATCGCACGTCTTCAAAACGAACTGCCCCCGCTCGGCTACACCCCCATCACCCCCAAAGGAACCCAGTCGTCCATCGTCACCTTCCTGTGCAAGGATGCGGAGACCGTGCGCCGCAAGATCCGCGCCGGCAAGGCAAGGATTCTGCTCACGGGACCCAATTCGGCCCTTACCGTAGGCCGCTTCGGCAACCACATCCGCTTCTCGGTTTCCGTCTTCAACAACGATCAGGACGTCAACACCATCCTTGAAGTGCTCGCCTGACGCCCTGTCCTGACGCCCTCGGACGGGCGGCGAAGAAAAGTGATATGATCCCCTCCCATTGGAGCAGGAATGAGATTACTGATTCTTTTTTTCGTTTTCGCGGCCCCTGGTTTGTTCGCTCAGGGAAGATCAAGCATACTCGGCGCCATTACCGACGAAACGGGCGCGGCGATCGCCAATGCCACCGTCACCGTGCTCAACACCGGCACCCAGCAGAAGCGGACCGCGACTTCGGGGGAGAACGGTCTCTACGAAGTTCCGGCGCTTGAGATCGGCACTTATGAAGTCACGGCCGAAATCACGGGCTTCCGCAAGACAACGGTGCGCGGCATCGTGCTCCAGGTGGATCAGCGCGAGCGCGTGGATATGAAGCTTCAGGTTGGTGAACTTACCCAACATGTCGAAGTGGAAGCGCAGGCGCTCTCCGTGAACACGGACGACGCGACACTCAGCACCGTGATCGATTCGGCGAAGATACGCGAACTTCCGCTTCCCGGCAATCGCAATCTGTTCCGGCTCGCCTTGCTCGCACCCGGCATGAGCCGCGGACCAGCCTCGAGCGTAACGACCAGCGGGTTCGGCCCCGGGTTCGGAATCGCCGCCATGGGCCAGAAGGTTCAAAACAATGCGATCTACCTCGATGGCGCGCCGCTGCGCACATCCATCCACGGCGCGGTGCGCATGCGGCCCTCCGTGGAAGCGATCGAAGAGTTCCGCGTCGAGGCCGGCTGGTACTCGGCCGAATACGGCACACAATCCGGAGCGCAGATTGTAGCCACCATCCGCCCCGGCACGAATGACTTCCATGGCACAGCCTTCGAGTTTCTGCGCAATGACGTGCTCGACGCGCACAACTTCTTCGACCCGCCCGGTTCCGCCAGGACGCCGCTTCGCCGCAACACATTCGGCGGCGTCATCAGCGGGCCCGTGTGGATTCCCAAAATCTACAACGGCCGCAATAAGACATTTTTCACCTTCAACGCGGAGCTTTACCGCGAAAGGCGCGGCACGCAAGGATACGCCATCTATCCGACGGATAGAATGAGACGCGGCGACCTCACCGAGAAGTTCTTCCGCCGCGCGGACGGATCGCTGATTCCCATCATGGATCTCGACACGAAGGCGCCGTTTCCGGGTAATCAGATACCCGCCGGCCGCATCTCGCCCATCGCCCTCAAACTGGCCCAATTCTGGCCCGCGCCCAACATGGCGCAGACGGAGTTTGACGGCACCAACAACTACAGCGGGGTATCCCGGAATCGCGATAATGACGACCAGTACTTCGTCCGCATCGACCACAACTTCAATGACAAGAACCGCCTGTTCGGGCGCTATGGAATTCAGACCGTGGAACTGCCGGTCTTTCCCATCAACCCGAACCCGTTTTTCGTAAACCGGCGGCCGCGCCGCCAGCAAAACGCCACGCTGAACTACACGCGGATGCTGACCCCCACCTGGCTGAGCGTCTTCCGTGTTTCCTACAACCGCGACATCTTCAAGACGAATGACGACGTGAGCGGAACCAGCTTCAACATTCTGCGAGACCTGGGAATCCCCGGGCAGACCAATGTACCGAGCGACACGGGCCTGCCGAGCATCGGCCTGGGCGGAATCATTTCCGGACTCGGCACCACCGACATCAACACCATCTGGGACGAGTCTCGCCAGGCGTCTGAACAGATCACGTTCACCCGGGGGAAGCACTCAGTGAAAATCGGCACGGAGTACACCATGCTCCGGCTCGACCGCCGTACCATCAGCTTCGTGCGCGGAGCCTTCGATTTCACGGGAATTCATTCCGGCACGGCGCCCGGCGTGGCGGGCAACGAGCGGGGCAGGCTGGCCTGGGCGGACTTCCTTCTCGACGAACCGCAGCAGGTTCGCCTCGGGTTCACGGACAAACTCCCTCCCGGAGCCGATCCGGGCACTTTCCCCCGCTCCCGCTTCTGGCGCTGGCACACCTACATTACCGACGACATCAAGCTCACTTCACGATTGACGATGAACATCGGAGTGCGCTACGAATACAACTCCTCGATCGAAGACATCGGCGGCCAATCCCGTAATTTCGATTTCACCAAACAGGACCTGTTCCCGGCGGTGCTGACCAGAGGCCCTCTGAATGACCCGAGCAAGAAGCTCTTTGCGCCGCGCATCGGCTTTGCCTGGCGTCCCTTTGGCGGCAACAGCACCGTCATCCGCACCGGCTACGGCATCTTCTACAACGTGAACATGATGAACATGTTCATTCCGGCGTTGGCCGCGAATCCCCCGAACAACCTCAACATCAACGAACTCAACACCGCCGGCGTGGTCCGCATCCGCATGCGCAATGCCGACCAGGCTTCGGCGCTGAACATCAACTCGGAAATCAATTCGGCGGACACCAAACGGGGCGTGGGCGACGTCCAGCAGTGGAATTTCAACATCCAGAGAATGCTCCCGAAATCGATGCTTCTCGAGGTCGGTTACATGGGCTCGAAGTCGTCGCATTTCGATTCACCGCGCACCGTGAATCCCTACGTCCCCGGCACAACGCGCCGCGTTTATCCCGGTTGGGGCCCCATCGAGAACATCTCGCTCGACGCGGCCGGAACTTACCACGGTTTGCTGACGAAGTTCGAAAAGCGAATGTCCCAGGGCATCACCTTCCTGCAAACCTACACCTGGTCAAAGACGATGTTCGACTCCTTTGCGTGCTGCGGCGCGCAGCGCCATAACAATCCTTACGCCTGGAATCTCGAGAAAGGTTTAGGGGAGACCGATCAGCGCCACCGCGCCACCACCGCCTTCCTCTGGGAACTGCCGTTTTACCGCGGGAGACGTGATTTTCTCGGGCAGGCTCTCGGCGGCTGGCAGTTCAACGGCGCCCTCAGCCTCGAAACCGGTTTACCGATGCACCCTACGCAGAGTGTTTCTCCCATTGATGACGGCTGCCCGCGCTGCAACCGCCGCCCGGACCGGCTTGCCGACGGAAACCTCGATTCAAGCCAGCGCACGCTGCAGCGGTGGTTCGACACTTCGGCCTTCGTTCTCGCGCGAGGCCATTACGGCAACAGCGGACGCAATATACTCACCGCTCCCGGCCTCACCAGCCTCGACTTCGCCGTGTTCAAGAACTTCCATGTCAGCGAACGGAAAGAAATTCAATTCCGCTGGGAGAACTACAACTTCACCAATACGCCGCCCTTCAACCCGCCGACGCTCGAGATCAGTTCGGGTAACTTCGGCCGCATCACCAGCGCGGGGTTGGGCCGCGAAATGCAGTTCGGTTTGCGATTCCAGTTTTGAGCGCGCGCACCGCGCTTATGGACGCATGTACCGCCGGTAAGCGCCGCTCTTGTACGTGCTCCACGGGCTGAATCCGCCTTTCTCCACGTAGAGCTGGTAGGCGAAATCAATATTCGCTTTGCAGTCGAGCAGGTCGCGCAGGTTCAACCCCGGCCTCTCGAGATGAACCGTGTTGATCTGAAAATAGCCCCAATCCAAAGTGCCGTTGGAGTTGTAGTGGTAAACTTCGCACTTGCCGGGCGAATTCTCAGCCCGTTGAATCGCCAGCGCCACGCGGCAGTCTGCTCCGAACTTGCGGCAGGCGTACTGTTGCCAGGCGGAAAGCCGCCATCCGTTCTGATCGGCCCGCGCCTGCTCGGCCCCATCGGAAAGCAGCCGCTCGGAGATGACGATGGGTGACTGCGCGTGCACACGAAAAGGCCATTGGAAGCTCACTGTGTAGCTGCTCTGGAACCACCACCCCGCCGCGGCGAAAACCGCAAGGCTCCAGGCAGTGAGTATCCCGGCTGCTTTGACCGGGAACCGTGAGCGCTTCCTCGCCCGGCCCGGCCGCTTCCCTTTGCGCGCGCGCGGCGCGGAAACGGTGGCGCTCATCCCTCCAGCCTAGCGGGCCACCCGCAGTCCGGTCCAGTAATTCCTCAGATCGGGCCGCGCGCCATGCCGGAAGGCGGCATCCAGGTACTCGGCCGAATCCGTAAATGCTCCGCCCCGGATCACTCGCAAACCCCCTGTATCTTTCGACTCCCGCCCATCCCGCGCATCATAAGGATAGGGCCGCAACAGCGAGGAACACCACTCCGCGACATTGCCTTGCATATCGAAGAAGCCCGCTGCGTTCGGCTGTTTGAGGCCCACCGCGTGCGGTTGATAGCCTGTAACTTCGCGGAACCCGCCTGCCCCCGCGTCCCCAGTTGCCGAATTCTCGCGATACCAGGCATGCTCGGCCAGCGAACCGGCCGCGCCGCGCCCCGCCCTTGCCGCCCGCTCCCATTCGGCTTCCGTCGGCAGGCGGAAGCCGCCGCCCGGCACTCGCTGGTTCAATTTCGCAATCCATTGCCGCGCTTCCTGCCAGGAGATGCCGTATACGGGAGTGGATGCTCCTTTTTCCGGGCTCGGATTCTCCATTCCCATCCGGCTCCACTGCTCCTGCGTCACCTCGAACTTGCCCAGATAGAACGGCTCCCCATACACCGAATGCACCGGCCTCGTGTCGCGCCACCGCTCGGAGCCGATATCCACGTCGCCGCCCGGGACGAGTAGCATCTCGATGCCGGGATCCTTCACTCATACGTGCAAAGGCAGCCCGGACTCCGGATCGAATGCGTCGCCCACAATTTCCAGACCCGGCATGGCCGGATTCAATCGCCGCTCCGCCATGCGCGCCCGCGAAGCCGCCCGGCGGTTGTCCGGCATCACGCGCGCCGCCGCCGCGAAGGCTTCCCGCGCCGCGCGCCAGTCCTGCCGCGTTACCTGACGCTCACCTTCCGCCATGTGCCGGCGAACCTCCGCCAGGCGCGGGTCCTCGGTGACCGCGGCAGTCTGCCGCAATTGTTTGTCATTGGGATTCGACAGCGCGTGCGCGTGATGGCAACTCGAGCACCCGCTCGTCTTGCTTGTTTTCGGACAGCCGGCGGCATGACAACTCGCGCACAGCAGAGCCACTTCCCGATCGCCGTGCGGTAGCCGGTCCGGCTTCACTTCATTCCGTTCGTTGGCTACGTGCCCTTCGCTCTTGCCGTGACAGCTCTGGCAACCCGTTCCAGCGGCGGGATGCTTCGATGCGGACCACTCGAGCACCTGCACCACGTGGCATCGCGAACACACGCCCGCCTGCCGGAATGCCGATTCCCGCGGCTGCTGTTGCGCCGTGAGCACGGCGGCAAGTAAGATTAACCCTGCCAGCGTTGATCGAGCCATTGGTAATGTCCGGGAAGCCAGGACCGGCCGATTGCCGCGGCCAAACGCCCGGCCGAATCGAGCGCGGAGCGTTCCTCACGGCTCAACTCCAGTTGCCGCTTCAAACCCGCGAAATTGTCCTCGAGCGTCTCCTCTTCGAACATCCCCGGCATGGCCGCGGTCATGAAGGGCCGCGAATAGACAAAACGCAGCGCCGCCTGGCACAGAGATTCATCCGGAAGCCTCTCCAGCGTCTTCGTCAACTCCGCCACCACGGAGGGCAACAGCGGCCGGTAAGTGGCGTGATAAAGCTGCACGAAATCGCGTTCCGGGTGTGTCCCGCCTTTGGCCTTCGGGTCCAGCTTCACAATAGATCCGGCGGCCAGCGGCTTGATGGCGATAAGCCCCACGCCGCGCTTCGCGGCTTCGGGCAAAAACTCGCTGTAGTCGGCGCGAGCGTGAATGAAGTTGTAGGGGAACATGAAGTAGTCGATGCCCTCGAACTCCTTCAGGGCGCTCAGCATGATGCGCTCATCGTGCGTGGCGATGCCGATGGCGCGCACTTTGCCCGCTTCCTTGGCCTTGCGCATCACATCCCAATCCGCCAGCGCCTTCCCGTCAACCGCTTTGCCCTCGCCCACGTAGATGCGGTACAAATCGACGTGGCCGAACAGTCGCGCGGCGCGGTCGATGTTCTCGCCGGCGAACATCGGAAACTGCCGGCACAGCGAAACCAGCACGCGATTCCTGCGCCCGCCACGCACCAGGCGCGCCATGGGATCCCATTGTCCCTCGTTCTCGTACGTGTCCACCATGTTCACGCCGCGATCGAGCGCGGAGGCGATCAGCCTGTCGCGCCGCGCCTGCCCTTCCTCGACAAGAACGTTGCCGTTCTCCACCTTCTTCTTGTATCGGGGATCGGTGTGTGAGCCGAACGACAGCAGCGACACGTACAGGTCCGTGTGGCCAAGTTGCCGGTAAATCATGCCTCCGCGGCGAATTTCGCGCACGGGTGAAATAGCGGCGGTGGCGCCTGGAAGCACGCGGGCGGCCGCCAGTCCGGCGGCGCCTGCCAGGAAAGCACGACGGGATTGACGAGGGCACATAGCTCTGGCCGTCATCTTATCATGTGCGTTACCTCACCACGACGTCGCGAACCTTGGTCCATCGCGACTTGCCCGCGGGACCTTCCACCTCGAGCGTCACGATATATTCCCCGGCCTTCGAGTAGCGATGCCGCGGGTGCTGATCCGTCGAGGTTTCCCCGTCCCCGAAATCCCAGTGCCACCGCGTGATCCTGCCCTCGGAGCGGTCTTCAAAAAGCGCCAGCCGTCTGTTCATATCCACCACCTCGAAGCTCCAGCGCGCCTGGATCGCTTTGCGCCATTCCTGCTCCAGCGGCATCAGCCGGAACGCCACCAGGTCGCTCGCATTGCCGTACATCGTCGTCTTGTGCGAGAGATTCCAGAAGCCTGTATAGTCCGGAGAGTTCTCGTCGTCGTAATCGAGCACGGCCCAGGACATGCCGATGATCTTGTTTTCCTCCAGCTTCGACTCCACTGCCCGCGCCGGGCCCGCATAGGGGGCGTAGTCAAAAGGAGTGATCCAGAACTCCAGCGTGAGCTTGCCCGCCTCCCCATGTTTGAAGTTGTAATCATAGGCCGCGTTCGCCCACGGCAACTCCTTGATCCAGGGCTGGCAGCCCCACACAAAGGCCCAATCCCGATCGGGCGCGGGAGTGAAGATGTGGTAGTTCTGCGCGTGTACGCCCTGGAACGTGAAGTATGCTTCGCCCTTGTCCATACCGGCATGGGGGTGCATGGCGCTGATCAGCGGCCCGCCGGAAAGGTCGCCATCCACCACCAGTTCGAAGATGTCGTTGTGCCGGTCGGCCCGCCGGAAATCCCAATAGTTGTCGTAAGCTTCATAGAGGAAGTAGAGGCGGTTCAGCCCCTTCACCCACCCCACCTTCACCGACACATCGAGATCTTTCGGATCGTAATGAAACCCAAGGCCGCGCACGGTCTCCTTCAGTTGATCCATACCGATGCCGTAAGAAGCCGGCACGATCGCCCAATCATCCTTCTTGCCGTCAATGCGCGGCATCCGGTCAGCGGGAAACTGAAAGACCTTGTATACCACGCCCGGCCGTTCCAGGGCGGCAGCCGGGATGCAAAGCATGCAAGAGAAAAAGAACCATCGGCGGAGAAGCGGCATGGCGACTCAGTGTAACGTATTAGTGTGCCCCCCGCGCCAGGATTCATCGACGCCCACATTCATGTCTGGCCCGAACAAGGCGGCCGGATCACGCCATCCCGCTACACTGCCGAAGATCACTTCGCCCACTCGCGCCCGGCCGGAGTGACGCGCACTGTCTTGATCCAGCCCGGAATGTTCCGTACCGATAACAGTTATATGCTGGACGCTGTGCGTACGCACCCCGGAGTGTTTTCCGCCGTTGCCGTTGTGGATGCCGACTCCCCCGCACTGAACGCCGCCGTGGGACAACTTCGTTCGCAAGGCGTTCGCGGCTTTCGCATCACGGCCCGCCCGGAGAAGCCCTGGACAGAGTGGGAAGGCATGCAGCGGCTCTGGAGCGCGGCTGCCGGGAACCGGATGGCTGTCTGTCCGCTGATCGATCCAGCGGCTTTCCCCTGGGTGGCCGCGCTGTGCGAAAAACATCCCCGCGCCACCGTCGTCATCGATCACCTCGGCCGCATCGGCGCCGCCGGCCCCATTGAGGACGCCGGCATCCGCTCACTTTGCGGATTGGCGCGCTTCCCGCGAGTTCACGTCAAGGTCTCAGCCTTTTACGCCCTCGGCCGGAAAACAGCGCCCTACACAGACCTGGTCCCGATGATCCGGCAGATCTTCGAAACCTATGGCCCGCGCCGCCTGATGTGGGGCAGCGATTCGCCCTATCAGGTGCAGCCGCCCCATGACTACGCATCCTCGGTGAACCTCGTGCGCGAACATCTGCCCTTCACCAACCGTGAAGACCGCGAGTGGCTGCTGACCAGGACGGCGGAACGGGTGTTCTTTTCCTCCTGAGCCGGCCCCGCCTCGCTTTCCACTCGAATATCAGAAGAAAGCCGGGACTGATCGATCATAGACTGAAAAGAATCATGGCGCACATCCGCATTTCCGAAGCAACGGCAAAGGACCTCTCTGTTATCCTCGACATGATCCTCGGACTGGCGGAGTATGAAAGGCTCACCCACGTTGTTACGGCCACCGAAGACAGTTTGCGCCGGACTCTGTTCGGATCGAAGCCCGCGGCCGAGGTGCTGCTCGCCTATTGGGAGGATGAGCCGGCCGGCTTCGCGCTCCACTTCCCGAATTATTCTTCGTTCCTCGCACAATCTGGAATCTTCCTCGAAGATCTGTTCGTCAAACCCCATTTGCGCGGTAAAGGGATCGGCCTGGCTCTCCTGGCCCGGTTGGCCGCGATCGCGAAAGAACGCGGTTGCGGCCAAATGGAATGGGAAGTGCTCGATTGGAATGAACCCTCCATCCGGTTCTACAAGAGTCTGGGCGCGGAGCCAATGGACGAATGGACAAAATACCGGTTGGATGGAGAGGCCCTGAATCGGTTAGCTGGGAAAGACCGCTAGCCGGGCCGTGGCTTTTTACCCGTTTCGGCGGCCGGCGATTCGCCGCAACTCCGGCAATACCTCACCGATTGCCACGGGTCCGGCGCCTGCCCGGCCCATGCCGAAGTACAGCTTCTTGTAGAGCCCGTACAGCCGCTCGTACGCCGCGCCCTCCACCGGGTCCGGCTCAATCACGCGATAGTTCGGGCAAAGCCGGTCCTGCGCCGCCTCCACCGTGGGAAACGTGCCCGCCGCCAGAAACGCGAAGATCGCCGAACCGAGGCTCGTTACGTCCGACGCAGGCGCCAGCACCGGCTTGCCGAACACATTCGCATAGACCCGGTTCAATACTTCATTCTTCTGCGGCACGCCGCCGCCGTTGATCACACGGCGAATCGGCGTGCCGTGCTCCGCCATGCGCTCCAGAATAATCCGCGTGTGGAAGGCCGTTCCTTCAATCGCCGCGAACAGTTCATCCGCCGCCGTATGAACCAGGTTCCATCCCAGGGTCACACCCCCCAGTTCCGGATTCACCAGCACCGTGCGGTCGCCGTTGTCCCAGGTGAGGCGCAACAATCCCGTCTGGCCCGCGCGGTGCGCCGCCGCCGCTTTCGTCAGTTCCGCGGGTGAGCTTCCCGCCCGGCGGGCAATGGCGTCGAAGATATCGCCACATGCCGAAAGCCCCGCCTCGATGCCCACAAACCCGGGATGCACCGACCCCGGAACCACGCCGCAAACTCCGGGAATCAGCTCCGGCTTCCGCGAGATCGCCATCATGCAGGTGGAAGTGCCCACCACGTTGACCACGTCGCCCTCCCGAACCCCGGCGCCCACCGCATCCCAGTGCGCGTCAAAGGCGCCTACGGGAATCGGAATCCCTGGGCGCAACCCCAAACGTCCGGCCCATTCCTCCGACAACCGTCCGGCGATCTGATCGGAAGTGGCGTACCGGCCGCCGATCTTCGCGCGCACGCCCTCGAGCAACGGATCCACCTTGGTGAGAAAGTCCTCCGGCGGCATGCCGCCCAGCGCCTCGTTCCACATCCACTTGTGGCCCATGGCGCAAATGCTGCGAGGCACGGCGGCCGCGTCGCGAACGCCGCACAACACCGCGGCCACCATGTCGCAGTGCTCGAGCGCCGTCACCATCCCTTCGCGCTTGTCCGGATTGTGGCGCAGCCAGTGGAGCAGCTTTGCCCATCCCCACTCGCTCGAATACACCCCGCCGCACCATTTGATGGCTTCCAGACCCTCGCGGTGCGCCGTTTCCGTAATCCGCGCCGCCTCTTCCTTGGCGCGATGATCGCACCAGAGGTAGTAATCATCGAGCGGCTCCAACCCTTCGCCTACCGGCACTACCGAGGAGCCTGTCGTGTCGAGCGCGATTGCGTCGAGCGAGGTTCCCTCCACGCCGGCCGCCTTTACCGCCTTCTTCATGGCCTCTTCGAGCGCCGCCATGTGGTCGGCATGGCGCTGCGTCGCATGGTCGGGATCTTCCTTCCTCCGCACCAGCGGATAATCCGCCGTAGCCGATCCGATTCTCCCCTTCTCGCTGTCGAACACCGACACCCGGACACTCAGCGTCCCGAAATCCACACCCGCAACTCGAGCCATGGCGCCTCCGAAAGTGAAATTTAGCTAACTGGATCCCTTTCCCGCAGTCTAACGTGTGGATACGGGAAACGGAAGCGGCAGCCATGGCCCGGGCTAGCGCCGGGGACGGAGAAGCTTTTCGCCTGCTCGTGGAAAGCCATAGCCGCTGCGTGTTCCGCCTTGCCTGCTTACCGGCAATGAACATCCGGACCGAAGTTCGGAGTACGGCAGCGAAGTATGGCGGCGCATCGAGCGCCGCCTGCCGCGCCTCATCCGCATTCGAAAGGCTTCACCCTCCTCTTCGCCAACCCGGCCGGCACACAGCGCGAAAACATGACCGTCCGCCTCGGCCGCGACAACGGTAGAACCTGGACCGCGAGCAAAGTGATCCACGCCGGTCCCGCTGCCTACTCCAACCTCTTCGACCTCGGCCGCGGCAAAGCCGGTCTCCTCTACGAACACGGCCGGAGGGACCGCGGCGAGCGCATCGCTTTGGAAATAGTGACTCGCAAGGCCTTACGCCGGTGATGGGCTTTGCTTCCCGAATTACGCATTACTAGGTGTGACCGGCGAACGAGGAGGAATCACATGGGACTCATCGCAAAAGCCGCTGATGGTACGTGCCGCGCGTCTTTCAAGGCAGCGGCTCCCGGTTCCGCTTCCGCCAAAGCCTACCTGGATCTGAACATCAACCACTCCGTAGGCAAACGCGGGGTCAACAACGCACGGGACGTACTTGCCGTCCAGCAAGCCCTCAACCGTATCGGCCCCGAACTCGCCGGCCCCGCCACAATACTCAAGGAGGACGGCATCGTTGGCCCCAAAACCCAGCGCGCCATTGACGACTTCCAGCGACGCCACTTCGGCTCCGGCAAGGCTGACGGGACCATCGACGTCAACAACCGCACCCAGGCCAAAATCAGTTCCCTGCAACCCCCCAAACTCGCGCGCATGAGCAGCATGGTGACCTTCCTCGACACCGCCCGGCGATGCATTCGCGCCGCCGAGGCCAAGGTCATCCTCGCCATGGCGGAAGCCAACGGCGCCCCCGCCACTACCTCCGCACTCGCCATGGTGGACAAGCACTTCGCCGTGTCCAAGTCCTCTAACCGCAACCTCGCAATGTCGTTTATCCTTTCCGTCTTCCGGGATATGGGCGGCATCTTCGCCCGCACCGGCATGTCCGGCGCTACCGGCTGGTCCATGTATTTTGAGGCAGAGCCCTTCACCAACACCGACCTCTTCGCCTTCACCTGGTTCAACGGCTACATGGAGATGGGCGTCTACGGCAACGTCTCCGATACCGGCGGCATTGACCAGCCCTGGTTCCGTCACGATACGGTCTACCTCAGCGCCGTCCTCGACAAATGCAGCGACGACGATCGCGTCCAGACCATCGTCCATGAGCTCGCCCACTTCGTCGGACCCTCCTCCGGCAACTCCGAGCGCGTCACCGACAACGCCTACGGCGATGCCGATAACCCGAAGATGATCGCCCTCGACACTGCAAAGCGCATCCACAACGCCGAATGCTACGGCAATTTCGCCTTCGACACGGTGTTCGGCCGCTCGCCCGCGCACGCCAAACATTCCTGATCACGAGGGCCCGGCGTTGGCTTACACCACAAGGCAAGCCGCGCGGGCGAATCGTCGTCGGCGCAGCGGGAAGCCGATGAATGCCTCGGACAAAGACTCCAATGCGCGCAAGGCGGTCATCGGCGCGCTCCGCGCCCGAGGACGGCGCCATAGTCCTCGGGAGCGGAGCCCGCGCCGAAACGGACCCCGGGCTCAAGCGGGTCATCGTCGGGACGCTGAGCCGCATGAAGTCGAAGGGAAGCCTCGGTTTACCTGGTGGAACTCCTGAACAAGTAGCCGGTCAGGAGATGATCTCGAAGATCACCTCCACCTCTACCGCCACGCCTGTCGGCAGCGAGGCAAACCCTAACGCCGACCGCGCGTGATAGCCATTCCCGGTCTTGCCGAATACTTCATGCAGCAAATCCGATGCCCCGTTGATAACCAGGTGCTGCTCGATGAAGTCCGGAGCCGAGTTCACGCATCCCAATACCTTGATCACCTTCAGGCCATCCAGTGTCCCGTGGGCGTTCCAAACCGAGTTGAGGATCTTCGCCGCGCAATCGCGCGCCGCCGCATATCCTTCTTCCGTCGTCAACCCCGCGCCGAGTTTGCCTTTCAGCGTGCTCACGTGCCCCGAACTGATGAGTTGATTGCCGGAGCGGATGCAGAGGTTCAAATAGCCGGGCGTCTGCTTCTCAAAGCTCAGCCCCAGTTGTACAGCCGTTTCTTGTGGAGTCATGAAACCGATATTTCAAAATATTCGGTTCCCGCTCACGGCGCAAGTCTCACCCGCGGAATCTAGCGTATGGCGTCCGATTCCAGAGCCTGAGCGCGCGGGAAAAGGATATCGTTCTCGAGATGGATGTGTATACGCAGATCGCTCTCCAACTCCTCCAGCCCTTTGTACAGCTCCTCATGGGCTTCCCGGTCTTCTCCGGGCAACGTGTATCCATTCGTCAGATGCCGCATCTGCTTAAGCGCATCGAACGTGGAATCGTGGTCGATCAGCATCGTCTGGATCGGGGTGCGAACCGTTCCGAACGGAGGCGGCGCCGCGGGTACGCCCTCCTCGACCGAATGCTCCATCCGCTCGATAAACGGGAAAAGGATCATCTCCTCCTTGCGCATGTGGTCGTCCAACTCGTTCTTCATCCCGGTAAATACGTCGAGCAGCGGCACAAGCGTTCCTCTTACGTCAGCGCCAAGCTTCACAGTCATCAACTCCAGGCGATCCTCGATCGCCGGCATCTCTTCCCGAAGGTATTCGTGATGCTGCTCTACAATGTGCTCGATAAGTTCGCGCAAAGGCTTTCTGGACCAGTCAGTTGTGGGCAGCGACGCTGCGCCGGCTCTGTTCGCGTGCGGATTCGTGTCCGATGTCATGAGTTTCGTCTCTTAGGCGAGAATAAGGGCCTGCGCCGGATCGCACTATGACCAAAGTCACACCGCTGCGGCGGCGCGTCCGCCCATCCTGAAAAGCAGGCTCGCGAAGGAGGGGGGGCCTGCTACGGCCCCCCCTCCTTCCTTGTGCTTCTCACGGCTATGGAACAAGGCTCAGAAGTTGAACTTCGCCACCACCTGCATATTGCGCTCCCCTTGCGAAGCGCGAATCTCGCCGAATAGTGACGAGGTAATGACTTGCGAAGCGGGACTCGAGAAGATCGGCGTGTTTGTCAGGTTGAACGCCTCGCCGCGCAGTTCGAACCACTTGCTCTCGCTGATGGGGAAGCGCTTCCCGATGGAGAGATCCAGTCGGCTCATGCCCGGCCCGCGCACAATACCGATGCCCGCATTGCCGAAGGTGCGGGCGCCAGGAACGGCGTAAGCTGTCGGATCAAGATACTTCACATTCGGTCCGATCATGTGCGGATCATTCGGGGTTCCGATCACGTTCGCGCGGAAGCTGCGCGCGCCCGTGCCCGACGGGTCGCCGCTCATCTTGATGGTGAGCGGGAAGCCCGAGTGCGCGGTGTAGATGCCGCCCAACTGCCACCCGCCGATGATGCCGTCAACCACCGGGTTCATGTTCGCTCCGAACTTCATCTTGCGTCCCACCGGAAGGTTGTAAACAAACGACGTGACGAAATTATGCTTGATATCGAAGTAGCTGGGGCCCCATTCCGAGCGGCGGTCATAAAGGTTCTGCATATAGGCGGATTGGCCGCCCGCCTGGCCGCCTTCACCGTAGTAGCCGATCGCATCGCTCATCCCTTTCGAGAACGTATAGGCGATGCTGTACTCGAGGCCAGCGCTGAAGCGCTTGCGCAGAGTCGTCTGTAGCGCATGGTACTGCTGGTTGCCCGCCGCCTCGGTTCCCGAGATCTGCGCGATCTTGCTCACCAGCCCGGGATTGCCCGAAAGATAGGGGCTCGGCAGGATCTGCCCGTTCACCAGTTGTTTCTGGAAATACGGCATGGGAACGATGAGATGCGTCCCATGCTGGCCGACATACCCCACGGTCCAGACGGTGCTCGAAGGCAACTGGTATTCGAGAGTGAGGTTCCACTGCTGCGTATTAGCCGGACGCACATTAGGATCCCACAGACGGATAGTGGCGCCGATATAGGGATCCTTCGGATTCAACCCCGAGAGCCCCTGATCGAGCGTAGTCCTCGGAAGTATATCGCTCGGCGTGTTGTACAACGCCTGGAACTCGGAGTTGAATGGCGGGTTCAGAGGCAGCCGGAGGTTAGTGCCGGTTCCTTCCATGAACGAGGAGATGGTGTAAGCGCCGCGAAAGACCAACTTCTTGTTGAGCACATTCGGCGTATAAGCGAAGCCCACTCGAGGTTGGAAGTCCTTCTTGAACCCGTTGTACAGAGCGCGGCTGTTGCCGTTTTGCCCCGCGAGTTCCAACTGGCCGGTGAATGGACCGAAGTTGGATTGCCGGTCTTTTACCTCCACCAGCGGCGTGTGGTATTCCCACCGCAGGCCGAGATTGAGTGTGAGACTGTCCGTGGCGCGCCAGTCATCCTGAAAGTAAAATCCGTAGATGGTCTTACGATGGCCCCACGTTCCCGTGCTCAAGCCGCGGCCGAGGTCTGTCGGCAGCCCGAGGACGAAATCCGCCTCGCCCACCTGTTTTCCCCCGGGACTGACGGCGTTAGCCGCCGTGAATCGTCCGCTGAAGCTGATGTAGCCGGTGCGTCCGTTGTTGCCCGCGTAAAACGCATTCTGATCCAGACGCAAAACCTGGCCGCCGGTTTTCATCATGTGCCGTCCGCGGATGACGGTCAGATTATCCGCGTAGTGGTAGGTGGTTGCGGCAAAAAGCTGTTGCGTGCCGATGTTGGAGTTGCCGAGGCTGGATGTATAGGCGAAACCCTGAAGAGACAGCAGGCCGCTTCCCGCGCTCTGAATTCCCAGCTTGGCTGCTATGTCTCCCAGTCCCTTGTCCTGGCCGCCGTTATTCAACATGATGTTGTTCACCCCGAATCGCGCCTCGTTCACCAGACGGGCGTTAATCGTCCGGGTCCAGTTGATGACGCCGTTCTGGAAAGGAGCAATGTTGAAGGTGTTGTAGAGGAACGGCGCGGTATTGACTCCGGGCCGGTCCTGGCGCCCGTTGGAATACCGGCCGCTGAAATCGTCCTTATCCGTGACCTTCCAATCGAGCTTGAAGTCTCCCTGGTCGCTCTTTACATAACTGGAACTCGTATAAACATAGTTCACGTCGGAGACGGTTGCCGTATTGGCGATTAACGGAAGCGGATACAGGCTCTGGTCGGCGAATAACTTCTGAATCACCGGGCTGAACTGGCTCGCCGGAATCTGGTTGTTCGGATACGGAGCGCGTATCCCGTTGGCGCCTACCGCGTATGGGTTATAGAGCTGGATCGCCGTCCCGCCCGCGTATGCTGCATTGAGAAGATTCGAGAAATCTCCGCTCCGCCACGGCGCCGGCATGAGTGTCGTGCCGGAGAGGCTGGGAGGCGTAGCCTGCCGCAACCCCTGGTAATCGGCAAAGAAAAACAGCTTGTCTTTCATTACCGGTCCGCCGATGGTGCCGCCGAACTGGTTCCACCGCAAGGCCGTCAGCGGCAGTCCCTGCCAGTTGCGGCCCCAGTTGTTCGCGTTCAGCTTATCGTTGCGAAAGTATTCAAACGCATTGCCGTGGAACTGGTTGGTCCCCGATTTGATCACCACGTTGATGATGCCGCCCTGGAAGTTGCCGAACTCCGCCGACGCATTGTTGGTGATCATCTTGAACTCGGCAATGGCATCGAGATTCGGCTGGTACGAACTCTGATTCTCGGTGGTCTGGTTGTTGTCGACGCCGTCCAGGAGAAAGTTGTTCGACTCCTCGCGGTTGCCGTTCACGTAGGGACGGCCGCCGCCAGTCGTCCGGACACCATTGTTGAAGCCGGATGGATTCGGCGTCGTCACCCCGGGGGCTAGCAGCGTCAGCGCAATGGGATTGCGGCTGATCAGCGGGGTGTTGACGATGGTTTTCGACGAAATCACGGATCCCACCTGCGTGGAATCCGTCTGCAGCAGAGGAGCATCGCCCGACACCGTCACTGTTTCCGTGATGCCGCCCAGTTGCATGGGTACGTCCAGACGGGCGCGCTGGTTCACTTCCAACACAATGCCGCTCTGGACGAACGTCTTGAATCCGGCCGCCTCGACGCGTAGTTCATAGGCGCCGACCGGGATGCGTGGAAATGCGTAAAACCCGTCAGCCAGGGACGTCGTGGGCCACTCTGTGCCGCGCTGCATGTCCTTGGCAACCACTTTCGCCCCTACTATCGAGGCGCCGGACGGGTCTGTTACTTTCCCTGTCAAACCGGCGCTCACTTCCTGAGCGCCGGCAGTCCAGGCGAACGAAAAGAGTACCCCCAGTAAAACGAGCAGTCCTGTTTTGTGCATACGCAAAGACTCCTTTAGCGATAGCCGATCTCCAATTATTTTCAATCCAAAAATAATTGATGTCAATGACGTATTCGCAGATGATAGATGGAACGTAAGTTATGTTTTATCTATGATTTTTGGGAATTACAATTACGCGATTCCGAAGCCTCGCGGCCCCCGCGCGGGCGATTGATCACCCTCGGCCGGCAACCCGCCTCGCTTCTCCCCGCTGTATCCACCGTCCCTTCCAGTTAACAACTTCCCGGCGCAAAACCTGCGATAGTAGGTGGAGAGTAGTAAGTAGCGGCTCGGGTTCTTCACGAAAAGAGGCCGGTCGTGACATCCCTGTGTTTGTTTACCGGCTAATGCGGCTGAGCCCGGTCCCGTAGCCCGTGATCTTCCGCCATTCCTCGTGTTTCCCGCAATGCCTCGATCCTCATCTCCAGCCGCATGGCGGACGCGCGCGCGCGCCGGTTGCGGGGATTCCTGCTTTCCGGCGCTTCTCTTAGTATGATGAAACCTGGGGGCGGTGTGCGCCCATTCGCGGCGGGGGCCGCGTAACTCCGCGAGCGGAGGGCCCGCCCAAAGCCATTTTCGATGTCACAAGAACCCGAATCTCCCACTGTCAATAGCTGGCTGGAGGACGAGCTCTACCAGCAATACCTGCATGACCGCCACACGGTGGATGCAAGCTGGAGCGGCGTCTTCCAGGATCGGCTCCGGAACGGCGTTACTCCCGGCGGCGTTCCGGCGCCGGTCGCGATTCCGCCCGCGGCGAAGCCCGCGCCCGCGCTTCCGGCCGGCCCTGCAATGGGCGAGACCATCATTCTGCGGGGTGCGGCCGCGAAAATCGCCGAGAACATGAACCTGTCGCTATCCATCCCCGTGGCGAGTTCTCAGCGCATAATCCCCGTGAAAGTGATGGAGGAAAACCGGCGCATCCTCAACCAGCACCGAACCCTCACCGGCAAGAGCAAGATCTCGTTCACGCACCTCGTGGCTTGGGCCATTGTCAAAGCCCTCGGCAAATACCTCAATATCAACAGCGCCTACACGGAAATCAACGGCGAGCCGCACCGGGTCACCCGTTCGGAGATCAACCTCGGCATCGCTGTCGATATAGCGGGCAAGGACGGCAACCGCTCCCTCGTCGTTCCCTCCATCAAGAACGCCGGACACATCGACTTCCAGCAATACATGCAGGAGTTTGACGGCCTGGTTTCCCGCGCCCGCGCCGGCAAGCTGACTTTGGCCGATTTTCAGGGAACCACCATTTCGCTCACCAACCCCGGCACCGTGGGCACTTTCGGCTCCATGCCCCGGCTGATGCTGGGACAGGGCGCCATCATCGCCACCGGAGTCATCGACTTCCCGGCCGAGTACCAGGGTGTCTCCCCCGGCATGCGCTCCATGCTCGGAATCAGCAAGGTGATGGCCGTCAGTTGCACTTACGATCACAGGGTCATTCAAGGAGCCGAATCAGGAGCCTTCCTCGCCTTCATGCACGAACTCCTCCAGGGCGAGCACGATTTCTACAAATCCATCTTTGCCGACCTCAAGCTTCCCTACCACCCCGTGCGCTGGGAAGAGGACAAGGTGGAGGCCATGCCGGGATACGGGGGGCAAGCGCCCTACTCCCAGGAAGTAGCCAAACACGCCGCCGTTCTGCAACTCATTAACGCCTACCGCGTCCGCGGCCACCTCATCGCCGATCTCGATCCGCTCGGCTCCGAGCCGCAGTACCATCCCGAACTCGACCCTGCCACCTACGGGCTCACCATCTGGGATCTCGACCGCGAATTCCTCACCGGAACCCTCGGCCGCGCCTACGGTGACGATGGATTGCAGGTGGCCACGCTGCGCGAGATCCTCGAAACACTCCGCGGCGCCTACTGCGGCAAGATCGGCTGTGAGTACATGAACATCCAGCATCCGGAGCAGAAGCGCTGGCTCCAGCAGAACATGGAACCGCAGGCCAACGGCTGGCCGCTGGACAAGTCAGCGCGCCGCCGCACCCTCCAGATGCTGGTGGAAGCCGAACATTTCGAACACTTCCTGCATTCACGCTTCATCGGACAAAAACGATTCGCTCTCGAAGGCTCCGAATCCGCCATCGCCATTCTGGATTCGGTCCTCTCCCAGGGTGCGGACAAGGGCGTAAACGAAGTCGTCATCGGCATGGCGCATCGCGGCCGGCTCACCGTCCTCGCCAATCTCGTCGGCAAGCCCATGCCGCAGATTTTCTCCGCCTTTGAAGGCGAACTGGATCCGAACGCCATGCAGGGTTCCGGAGACGTCAAATACCACCTCGGCGCGAGTGGAGTCCACACCTCGCCCAAGGGAGCCGAGATCAAGGTATCCGTCTCGCCGAACCCCAGCCACCTCGAGGCGGTGGACCCCGTCGTCGAAGGCATTGTGCGGCCGAAACAGGATCGCCTCGGCGACACGAAGCGCGAACGCGTCATCCCCATCCTCGTTCACGGCGATGCGGCCTTCGCCGGACAGGGTGTGGTGGCCGAAACCCTCAACCTCTCCCAACTGGATGGCTACACCACGGGCGGCACCATCCATCTCATCATCAATAATCAAATCGGCTTCACCACCAACCCCTACGAATCCCGCTCCACCCAGTACTGCACCGATGTGGCCCGCACCGTGCAGGCGCCTATCTTCCACGTCAACGGCGACGATCCGGACGCCTGCATCCGCGCCGCGGAACTCGCCCTCGAGTACCGCCAGGCGTTCAACAAGGATGTCGTCATCGACATGTTTTGCTACCGCCGCCACGGGCACAACGAGGGCGACGACCCCAGCTACACGCAGCCTCTCATGTACCGCAAGATCCGGCAACATCCTTCGGTGGCCAAGATCTACGCGGACAAACTGATGCGCGAGGCCTTGATCACCAATGCCGAACTCGAGGAGATCCGGAAGCAGTACACCCTCAAACTAACCCAGGCCTTCGAAGCCGGACAGAAGAAGGAGGAGCCCTTCGAGGTTCAGGAACTGAGCCCCCTCGAACCCGAATGGCCGCTGCCCCCCGAAGCCACCACGGCGGTGGATCAGGCGACGGTCGAAAAGATCCTTCACGGCATTACCAGCCTGCCTGATTCCTTTAATCTGCATCCCAAACTTCGCGGCTTCCTCGAAAAAAGGAAAGAGGTGCTCGCCGGCGGACCCATCGACTGGGCCACGGCCGAGGCCATCGCCTTCGGCAGCCTCCTGATCGAGGGAACCCCCGTCCGGCTCAGCGGCCAGGATAGCGCCCGCGGCACCTTTTCCCAGCGCCACCTGGAACTCTATGACGCCGAGACCGGCGAACTCTACATCCCCATGAGCAACATAGATGAAAACCAGGCGCGGTTCGACGTCATCGACAGTTCCTTGAGCGAGTTCGCGGTCATGGGCTTCGAATTCGGCTATAGCCTTGGCGACCCCTTGAGCCTGGTCATGTGGGAAGCGCAGTTCGGCGATTTCGCCAACGGCGCTCAAGTCATGATCGACCAGTTCATCGTGGCGGCCGAATCCAAATGGGGCCAGCCGAGCGGACTCGTTCTGCTCCTGCCGCACGGCTATGAGGGACAGGGGCCCGAACATTCCAGCGGGCGCATTGAACGCTTTCTCACCTTGTGCGCCGAAAACAACATGCAGGTATGTAACTGCACCACCCCCGCCCAGTATTTCCACCTGCTGCGGCGCCAGATGCGCGGAGGGCAGGACAGGCTGGGCATGCGCAAACCGCTGATTGTTTTCACGCCCAAGAGTCTTTTGCGGCATCACCTTGCTGTCTCGCACATGCGGGATTTGACTTCCGGCGCCTTCCGCGAGTTGATCGCCGATGCCGTTCCTCCCGAACGGATTTCCCGTGTCGTCTTCTGTTCCGGCAAGCTCTACTGGGATCTTGTCGCCGCGCGGGAAGAGCGTGGCGCAAATCATGTAGCCATCAACCGCGTCGAACAACTCTACCCCTTCCCGAAGGATCACGCAATGGATGTCCTCGCCTGGTACCCTTCCTCAGCCGAGGTAGTCTGGGCTCAGGAAGAGCCGAGGAATATGGGACCGTGGCTCTTCGTGCGGGAACATCTCGACCTGTTGCTCGAGGACTCGCGGCGCCGCGTGCGCTACGTCGGACGCCGGGAGAGCGCCAGCCCCGCCACCGGATCGAGCAAGCGCCATGCGCAGGAACAGGCCGAGGTGATCGATCTTGCCCTGTCGGAGCCGGCGCTGACGGCGAAGAAGCCTCGCGTAGCCGCCAGAAGAGTCAAAGTCTGACCGCGCAAGGATACGCTTCTTCACATTGCGCATAATAGAGTGGTGGTGAACCCGGATACCATCGCACTCTGCCTCTCCCTCATCACCCAGGCGGAAAAACCCATCGGGGCGCGTGAGATGCGCAAGCGGTTGGATAAGCCCCGGCGCTTCCCCTTGAGTCAGGCGCCGGAAGTGGAACCTCTGCTCCTTGAAAAAGCGCGCGCCGGAGAGATCCACGAATGGCCCCCGGACTCCCGCGGCCGCCTCCGGTTCTGGAATCGTGCTCTTCCGCAATGCCTGCGGGATGCCGTCGAGTCGGCGCTCCTCGAGAAGCCCTGCACCCTGCCTCAGGCCGTGGCGAAAGTGAAGCCGCGTCTGCCTGGGGTTGCGGCGCCTTTGGTGAAATCCGAAGTGGCCCGCCTGCTGCAATCGCTCCACGGCCAGGGCATCCTGCATTGCGAAGTCTTCGGCAGGCAGGCGCAATACTTCTCCCGCGAGTGGGCGCGCAAAATCTCCGGTTCCGCGGAAAGCCTCGAGCAGGCCATCTTCGCCGCGGTCCGCCAGTTCGAGCCGGGCGCCGGCAATTACGTAGCCGTGTACAAACTGCGTACGGCGCCCCCGGTCAAGGCACGGTTCGACAAAGCGCTCATCGCGCTCGCCGATCGCGGGCAACTCATCCTTGCGGATTATGATGGCCCCCGGCCGGTTCCCGAAGAGCGCGCCGCCGACTTCGCCGAGGACGCGGAAGGGCGGCTGTACGTTGGGGCAGCCAGGGCGGCGGAATATGGAATCGGCTAACCTCATCGTCAATCCATTTGATTCGGACGTGGTTGCCAACCCCGCGCAACCGGTCCCCATCGATGTCCCCGAAATCCACCGCGAGGCCTTCGAATCTTGCTGCCGCGAGTACGCCCGCGCCGGAACCGAATCGCGCAGCGTTCTCTTCCACGGCCAGTCCGGCTGCGGAAAAACACACCTTCTCAGCCGCTTCCGCCGCTGGCTGAACGATCAGGTGGTGCGGCCCGCGCTCTTCGTCGCCGTCCGCATGGAGACCGCCCCCAGCCAGGTGTGGCGTCACTTGCAGCGTAAATTCGCCGAGGGGATGCTCGAAAAACCGTCCGGCGCCATTGCCCCGCTCGACATCATCCTGAAGCGCTTCGCCAAACCACGGGACGGGGACCTCACCCGGGCCTTCGATGAAGCCGCCATCCCGGACGTTACTCTCGACCTGATACGCGTCTGCGAGCACTACGCCGCGGGCCGCCACCGCCGCCTCTGCCGCGCCTGGTTCAAGGGCGAAAGTCTTCCGGAAGCGGATCTGGCGGAAATGAAGCTTTCCGGCCAGATCACGGAAAGCCTCGATGAGGACTCCGGTGAGAACGCCGCCCGCCAATTCGTCCTCGCCATGATCCGCATCTGCGCTCCTGAACCCGTCGTGTTGTGCTTCGACCAGTTGGAAGCCCTCAGCCTCTCGGCAGCCGCCAACAGCTACGGCCCGTTCGCGAAAATGGGAGCGACGCTCGTGGATGAGACCCGTAACACGCTGGTGATCCTCTCCATCCTCGGCACGTTTCTCCCCGATCTCGAGCGGCAATCGATGGCATCAGACTATCGCCGCATCACCAAATCCATTGCGGACCTCAAACCCCTCGATTTGCCGCAAGGCCTGAAGCTGGTGGAAGCGCGTCTGGCGGCGGTTGAGGAGTTGCTTCCCTATCGCGCGCGCGGCGGAGTCGCGCCGCTCAACCCCGATGACCTGCAGCGGATTTTCACCGCCAATCACGGACGCTGCACGGCGCGCAAGCTCATTCACGAGGCTCGCCGTCTCTTTGCCGCCTGGCGCGGGTTGCCGGAACCGGACTCCGGTCCGTTCGATGAGTTCTGCGGCAAGCGCTTCGAGCAGTATTGGGACGCCTCCGAAGCGGCCGCGGACCCCTCCCAAAGCGATGAGGTCCTGGCTCGCGCCCTGGGCGAAATCGCCGGCCTTGCCGGCTATCGCATCACGGCCGCCACTGGAAAGCACATCGATTTCGAGGCCGCTTCTCCCCTGGGCCCCGTCCTGCTGGCCCTCTGCAATCAACGCAACATGAACAGCCTTGCCGCGCGCCTGCGCAGGCTCGCGCGGTCGCTCGATGAGGCCGCCCTGAAGCGTCTTTGTCTTGTGCGCGATCCGCGCCTGCCCATCTCCCCGAAGGCGCGCATCACCAATCAGATCCTGAAGGACCTCCAGAACAAGGGCGCGAGGATCGTCCGTCCACAGCCCGAAATCGTGGCCGCTATCGACGCCATGAAGCGAATTCTCTCCGAGGCAACCTCCGGTGATCTCAGCCTGCGCGGCGAGCCCGTGGAAACCAAACGCGTCCGCGAATGGCTCGCCGCAAACCTCCCCGGCGGCCTCCGCGAGATGCTCGATTCCTTCGTGGCCGGCTCCACTCCCGCCGAAGGCGACGCGCTCGTCGAATTGTTGCAGGAAACCAAGATTATCGCCGCACGGGAGGCGGCAAACAAGTTAGGCTGGACGCTGGACCAGGTGGAAAACTATGCGCGTACGAATCCGCGGCAGGTGGGGCTACTGGCCGGCCCGCCTTCTGTCCTCTATCACATCGTGGCGGCGCCTGCTGCGGATCGTGTTGCTTATGCCTGAACCGGTGGTGCTCACCGTCAGCCAGGCGCGGCAGGCCATCTACCTCGCCCGGGACAGGCAACAGTCCGCGGGGCCATGCGGCGCGATCCTGGGCAGGCTTTTTCATGATGCCGCGGCGAGTCTTCTCGATCCCGGCCATCCCGCGCATTGGGAGCGCACGCTTGCCAACGGGACCAGCGCCGGCCTGGCGCGCGAATTGTACAGCCTTGCGCTCGGCTACGAACTGTCCCTGCGGCAAGCCCTCTTACAGAACGCCGGCGGAGAGGTGCTGGGATTGTGGAAAGCTGTACAAGCCTATGCCGCCTGGTTCGCCCAACTGGTGGAAACCGCGCGCGAGGCCAAAGCCATCGAATACGATCCGCTGCGCGAAATCTGGGTTGGAAACACGGGCCTCTTTCAGGCGGAAGTGGAACTTTCGGCACGCTTCCAGGAGCAGGGCTGGAAAGCTCCCGTCGTAGTCAAGGGCCGCGCCGACCAGCTCATCCGCGCCTCCGCGGGGAAGTGGTGCGTAGTCGAACTGAAACTGGGCCCCGGCCATGCGGAAGCCGACCTGTTTCAGGCATGCCTCTACGCCGAGATGCTCGCCTCGAGCCTCAAAGACGTCGAAAAACCCGCGGTGGCGCTCGTCCGCTTCGGAGCCGCCGGCGAAATCGACGAAACCATGATTTCCCCGGAATTGGCCGCCAGTATCCGGCCACGGCTCGTTCACCTCATCGGCGCTCTCGCGGGCGTCATTCCCGGCGCGGAGGTTCCTGAACCTCACGTGGACGCCTCCCTGCTCTGGCCGCGGCCCGCGGGCCCCGAGGAGATCGCCCTGGGACGGCGCCTGGCCGAGGCGTTTCACGAGTTCGGGGCCGACGTGCGCGTCCTCGGCGAACCGGTCGTCGGCCCGGCGTTCGCCCGTTACTTTGTCGAGCCGGCCCGCCGTATCACCGCCGGCAAGGTGATGAAGCAGGGTCTGAATCTGCAAGTTCGCCTGCACCTTGGCCGCGCCCCTCTCATTCATGCGGTGGAAGGCCGCATTGCCGTCGATGTCCAGCGCCCGTCGCGGGAGTTTGTCCCCTTCGGACACGTCCGCTCTTCGCTCCCCGAATCCGCGCGCGACGCCGGCAGTTCCCGCGCCCTTGCCGGCATCGACCTCAACGGCGCCCCGGTCTTCGCCGATTTCTCCACACCCGAACAAACCCATGTCCTGGTGGCGGGCGTCGCCGGGAGCGGCAAGACCGAATGGCTGCGCGTTGCTCTGGCGAGCCTCCTCATCACCAATACGCCGGATACGCTGCGCCTCGTTCTCATCGATCCCAAACGAAACGCGTTTCCCGAACTGAGGCAGTCGCCGTTCTTGTGGAGCCCCGGCGCGTTCCTCTGTCCGCCCCAGGACTCCGTCGTTCCCGTCCTCGAGGAGATGGTGCGGGAAATGGAACGCCGCTATTCGCTGTTCGAGCAGGCGCGCGCCGATGATCTTTCCGATTACCACCAGAAAACCGTGGAATGGCTCCCGCGCATCATCTGCGTTTGCGACGAGTTCGCGGACCTCCTGCTCGGCAACAGGAAACTACGGGAGGAGATCGAAAGCGCCGTCAACCGCCTTGGCCAAAAGGCCCGCGCCGCCGGCATCCACCTTGTTCTCGCCACCCAGCGCCCCAGCCGTCAGGTGGTCAGCGGCATCCTCAAGGCGAACCTCCCCTGCCGCGTGGCGCTGCGCGTTACGGATTCCCTCGAATCCCGCATCATTCTCGATCAGAACGGCGCCGAGAATCTCCTCGGCCGCGGAGATCTCCTCTTCACCGCCAACGGAGCCCTCGTGCGGCTGCAATCCCCGTTTCTCGAAGAAGCCGACCGCAACGAAATTTTCCAATAACGCTTACCGCACGACGCCTTCCATCGGACTGCTGGCCGTGGCGTACATCTTCTTCGGCATGCGCCCCGCCAGGTACGCCAACCGTCCCGCCTGCACCCCCAACTTCATCGCCTCCGCCATGGCCACGGCGTCCTCGGCCGCGGCGATGGCCGTGTTGAGCAGCACCCCGTCGAACCCCAGCTCCATCGCCCGCGCCACATCGGAGGCTGTCCCCACGCCGGCGTCGACAATCAGCGGCACGCTGGTAATCATCTCCCGAATGATCCGTAGATTGTTTTCGTTCTGAATGCCCAGTCCCGATCCGATGGGCGCCGCCAGCGGCATCACCGCCGCCGCTCCCGCGTCAATCAGCTTGCGTGCGTTCACCAGGTCGTCGTTTGTATAGGGCAATACCGTGAAGCCTTCCTTCACCAGCACGCGCGTCGCCTCGAGCAAGCCTTCGTTATCGGGAAACAACGTGCGCTCGTCTCCAATGACCTCCAGCTTCACCCAATCCGATAAGCCTACCTCGCGCGCAAGCCGCGCCGTCCGAATCGCCTCCAACGCCGTGCAGCAGCCGGCCGTGTTGGGCAGCAGAAAATACTTCTTCGGGTCGATGTGATCGAGCAGCGACTCCTTCGAGCGGTCCGTGACATTGACGCGGCGTACGGCCACCGTCACCACCTCGGCCCCCGAGGCCTCGTGACAGCGCGCCATTTCCTGGTTGCCGCGGTATTTTCCCGTGCCGACGAACAGGCGCGAACGGAACTCCCGTCCGGCAATGACAATGCGATCTGCTGGCATAGTTCAATTGTAGGGTAGCCGCCGGCCCCGGGGCAGCCGTTCACGATTCCTTGCCTCTCAGTAGGCGCGAGAATCCATCGCGCACAACCCTGTGGTATAGTGAATGCCCTCGGGATGGCCGCCATTTTCTTGGCATCGGAGCCTCAAGAATGAAGTAAAAACGGCCGATATGCGGACATTGCGCGTTAGAATCGTAATTCGGACGCAAAAGAGAGGGCCTCGTGGTTCGAGCACGGCCCGCTTGGCGTCCCTGCTGGTGTTGCCCGGGCTGCTCCTGCTGTGTACCGCGCATGCGGGAGCTCCGGCTCTTCGGCATTTCCCCCGTATCGATCCGCGCGCCGCCCAACTGCGGGATTTTTTTGACCGCCACCAGAGTCCGGCTTCCCGGCTTGCCGCTACGTTCCTTCATGCCGCCGACCAACATCGTTTGGACTGGCGCCTTCTGCCGAGCATTGCCTTCGTCGAATCGAGCGGCGGGAAGGCGTATCGCGCCAACAACATACTCGGATGGGGGAATGGCGATATCGGATTTCACTCCATCGAAACAGGAATTCACACCGTGGCGGAGCGGCTCGCCAACTCCTCCTACTACCGGGGGAAGTCGATCGAGGAGAAACTGCGAACCTACAACCCCGTGCCGGGCTATCCCGAACGCGTGAAGGCCGTGATGAACCAGTTAAGCCCACTGCGTTAGCCGCCGTGGTATAAGCTCCGCCCCCTGCCTCCCGCCAATCGCGTCAACGCCGGCCGAATTTCATCCGCAGCCACTTCATCAGCCGCAGCTTCTTTTCGGGGCATTGCCGCCAGGGCGCGTAGCTCAGCACTCCGGTGTTGCGCTCCACCCAGAGGGAAACCTCGTCGTTGCCCGAGTTGAGCGCCGCCATGTAGCCCGTGCCGCAGCGTTCGGAATCCCCGAGACTGCTGTTGCTGAACTTGTTATTGACGCCCTTCGGCCCCCAATCTTCGAGGAATTTGTCATAGGGATAGTCGCGGCAGGGAACCTCGACGGAGCAGCCCCAGTAGCTGTAGGCCGTTTTATAATCCTGACGGCGGAGCACATCGAGGAACTGGTTCAGCTTGCGCTCTGAAGCGTAGTCGCGGAACGTGAAATACAACGCCGCGACTATGAGAAGGGCGCCTGCTGACGAAAGAACGATCCAGCGGATCTTGCGTTCCCGCTGCTCCTCGCCGGCGCCGTAGCCTTCCAGATAACCTGGCATCTACCAATAGTTTACTTCGCCGGATAGGCTTTGTCGTAAGCGGTGATGGCCGCCTTGGTGATCTCCAGAGCCGGCTTGAAGTAGATGGCATTCCCCACGTCGATCACTACGTCCAACTGCTGCTCTTCGGCCAGCTTCTTGACGACGTCGCGCATGCGCTGGAGGGCGCGCGTGCCGACATCATTTTGCTCCCGCTCGAGTTCCGAGTTGAGGTCTTCCTGCACTCGCTGAAGTTCCTTCTGCTTTCGCTGCCCCTGCGACACCAGGTCCGATTCGCCCTGGGGAGTCAGCTTACCCTGTAGCGTTTGCAGCTTGCTCTGAATGTCCTGCAATTCCTTCTGTAGTCTCGCGCCATCATCCTGCTTCGGCTTCAACCGGGCCTCGAGAGCCTGCACGGCTTTCTTGACCTCGGCGGTGCTGTTGACTGCTTCGCGCATATCCACGATGGCGACCTTCGCTTGGGCCGAGGCGGATACGGCCATCATCAGGAAAGCCGCCGAGGCGAGGACGGCGTGGGGGAGACGGGACATCATGATTTCAGAAACTCCTTGCAGGATTTTGACGGGCGAACCCCGGCGCGGGTAACGGATGCATCAGCCAATAATGGCCAGGATCTCGTCCTCGCGAAGGATCAGGTATTCTTCACCATCGATCTTCACGTCGGAACCCGAATACTTGCCGAAGAGGATGGTGTCGCCTTCCTGGACATCCAGCGGGGCCCGGTCGCCATTCTCCAGCAGCTTGCCGTTCCCCACGCGGACCACCTTTGCCTGCTGGGGCTTTTCCTTCGCCGAGTCGGGAATGATCAGGCCGCTGCTCGTCTTCTCCTCCTCGGTAGAACGCTGGACAATCACGCGGTCGTGTAGCGGACGGAAATTCACTGACATAATAACCTCTCTCCAAGTAAGGGATGGGGTAGCGGATGCTTTTGCCGGCATTCCGGCCGGCAAAAACCCAACGTAGGAAAGGATACCACGAAATCATGGGTTCTCTCTGTTGGGTGCGTGGCCACTGGGGGAGCCGGCGTCGTTGCGATGGCGTCCGTCTTTCACCGCGATTTACGCGGAGCGCGGCGGACCGCTGGCGGGTTCCCTTCACCGCCAGTCTTTTTCCGTGCCTGCCGCCTGCAAAAACGTAGATTCTCTTTCGCCAACTCATCGCTCGGATCCATCGATACCGCCCTCTCCAGGTTCTCGCTGGCCTCCTTGAGGCGGCCGGCCTTTAGCAGAGTCCAACCAAGATCGTTGACCAACTCTTGATTTTCCGGGTCAAGTTCTAACGCCCGTTGGTTCGCGAACACCGCTTCTTCGTGCAAACCAGCATTACTGGCGCAGTAGCCGAGCCCCTGCAAGAGCGCGGGAACGTCAGGGTACCTCTTCACCGCCGCCCGGTAGAGAGTCATTCCGTCCTCATACTCTCCGAACCTGGTGAGAAACATTCCGGCTTCATCGATAATCTGACGGATGTCCGTTGTGTGCTTCGGCAACGATAACAGCGATTGGAACAACTCTCGCCCTTCGGCGGCTTTCCCGGTTTGGTACAAGACCGAACCCATGCCGAGAATCGCGGGAGCGTAGGTGGGCATCGCCTCAAGCGCACGCTTCAATGCAGCGATGGAACCCTCTGTGTCCCCGAGCGCGTGCCGAAAGATGCTGTCGGCATATTCCGCTTCGGCATGGAATCGGCGTTCCGCCTGGATGCCCTTTCGGGTGGACGATTCAACCGCTTTTCGCTTCACCGGCAGTTCCTTCAAAGTATAGCCCCTGCCCGGAACTTCGCCATGCACATTGCCCACGAAATGAGCACCGGCGAGAGTGTTCGTTTGTCAATACGTGTGGTGGGAAGCCGCGGCGGCGGCGCGGAAAACCGGGACTGGCCTCGCATCCCGCTATCATATCCCTGTATGGCGCTCGAGGACTACGCCGCGAAACGCGCCTTTGAAAAGACTCCCGAACCCGCCGGTGGCCGGCCTTCCGCGCCGCCGGAAACGCGCGGCGGCCAATTCTGCGTGCAGCGCCACCGCGCGCGGCGGCTGCACTACGACCTGCGCATCGAGGTAGGCGGAGTCCTGAAATCCTGGGCGGTGCCCGAAGGCCCTTCCCAGGACCCTTCCGCGAAACGGCTTGCCGTACACGTCGAAGACCACCCAATGGAGTACGCTACCTTTGAAGGCGTAATCCCGCCGGGAAATTATGGCGCCGGGAGCATGATGCTGTGGGATCACGGCGCCTACGATGTGATCGGGGAACCGGCAGCCGAGGAACAACTCGCGCGCGGAGATTTCAAAATCCGGCTCCGCGGCCAGAAGTTGCGTGGCGGCTACGTACTGGTGCGGACAAAGCAAAACAAAGGGCGGGACTGGCTGCTCATCAAGAAAAAGGATGACCACGCCGTGTCCGGATGGAACATCGATCTCTACCCACGCAGCGTGAAGACGGGACGCACGCAGGATGAGATCGCCGCCGGAGTGGAGCCGGAACTCGCGAAGATCAGGGGCGCGGTGGAAGCCCCCATGCCCGCCTCGCTGTCCCCGATGATGGCGGTTGCCGCGCCGAAGCCGCCTTCAGACCCTGGGTGGCTGTTCGAAGTGAAATGGGACGGGGTCCGGGCGCTGTGTTTTATCGAAGAAGGCGGGTTGCGAATGATCTCGCGCAACGGAAACCCGATGGACCGGCAATATCCCGAGCTTGCGGTGTTGCCTCAGTATGTGAAAGCGGATGCCGCCATCCTCGACGGGGAGATTGTGGCGCTCGATGAGCGCGGTCTGCCGAGCTTCGGGCTATTGCAGCGGCGCATGCATGTGGCCGATGCGCGCCATGCCTCCACTCTATCCCGCGCGACGCCGGTGATTCTTTACGTATTCGATCTCCTTTATCTCGATGGCTGGGATCTGCGAAAGGCGGCCATCGAGGACCGTAAGCGGCTGCTCGCATCTGTTCTCACGCCCAAGGATCGCGTCAAACTCTCCGATCATTTTGTGGATCAGGGGGAGGCGTTGTTTCAACTGGCGCGCCAAAGCGGGCTCGAGGGGATTGTCGCCAAGCGGCTGGGCTCCCCTTATGAACCGAGGCGCAGTCCGAACTGGCTGAAAATCAAGGTGGCCGAGCAGCAGGAATTCGTCATCTGCGGCTACACCACGGGAGACCGGGACTACTTCAGTTCCCTGATCCTGGGGCTGTACGCCGGAGACCGGCTCGTCTATGTGGGCAACGTGGGCTCGGGCTTCGACCAGCCTTCGCTCGAACTGGTGTTTTCGAAACTCGCGCCGCTGGTGAACAATCGAATGCCCTTCGAGACCGGGCCGGAAATGCCGCACCCGCCGGTATGGGCGTCGCCCGAGTTGGTGTGCGAGGTGAAGTTCTCGTCGTGGACAGCAGACAAGCGCCTGCGTGCCCCGGTTTTTCTCGGGCTGCGCAACGACATCAGCCCGCGGGAGTGTGTCTTCGAGGGAAATTCTTCCCCGGCCTCCGAGGTGAAATATGCCGCGCCGCCTCCGCTTCTCGCCGGCGCGAACGGGAAGGCGGTCGTGGATGTCGAGGGCCGGCGGTTGGCGTTCACTAACCTCAACAAGGTGTTCTGGCCGGAGGAGGGCTACGCCAAGCGCGACCTGATCAACTACTACCACCAGGTGGCGGATCTGATCCTTCCCTACCTGCGCGGCCGGGCCCTTTCCTTGAGGCGCTATCCCGATGGGATCGGGGGCGAGTCGTTCTTTCAGAAGCAGGCGTCGGAGCATTTCGCCGATTGGGTGCGGGTGGTCCCTATCTACTCCGCGCACAATGAAGCGCCCATCCATTTCGTCGTTGCCGATGACCGGCCTTCGCTGCTTTATCTGGCCAATCTCGGCTGCATCGATCAAAATCCGTGGATGAGCCGCATCGGCAACCTGGAGCACCCCGATTTCCTCCTGATTGACCTCGATCCGCGGGATTGCGGCTACGAAAAGATTGTGGAAGCGGCGCAGCTTGCGCGCCATAAACTGGAGGCGCTCTCGCTCACCGGGTATCCCAAGACCACGGGCGGCGACGGAATGCATATCTACGTTCCGCTGGAGCCCGTCTACACGTATGAGCAGGTACGGTCATTCGCGGAGATCATTGCGCGCCTGCTGGCCGCCGAACGGCCCGGCCTGTTCACCACCGCGCGCGCGGTGTCGAAGCGGGAAAAGGACAAGGTCTACTTCGATTGGGCGCAAATCTCGAGCGGGAAAACAATTTCCGCACCCTATGTTTTGCGCGCCTATCCCGGGGCGCCCGTGGCCACGCCGCTCGAGTGGCGCGAGGTGCGGCCCGGGCTGAATCCGCGGCAGTTCCATTTGCGCAATGTGCTCGAACGCTTTGCGCGCCTTGGGGATATTTTCGCCCCGGTCCTAGAGAATCACCAGCGCCTGGAACCGGCGTTGGAAAAGCTGGAATCACTGGTTCGGAAATGAACACCATGGAAAATCAACCTCCGCCCCTGGCCGATTGGAACCTGTATTCCACGGATCGCGCCCCGCGGAACGCGGCCGAACGCGAGGGAGCAGGCTGGGCGCGGGAGCGGCTGCGCAACGAGCTTCATTTGCTGAAGACGAAACTCGGAAACCGCTCGAATGCCTCGAGTGAAGTGGAATTCCACGGCGCCCGGGCGCGGTTGTTGGGGGAAGAAGGACGGCGTTTCCTGAACAGGATGGGAGAACCGGACGAAGCGGATGCGCGCCGGTTGTCCGAAACCCTCGCCCTTGCGTTGCAGGCTTCCCTCATGACGCGCTTTGCGCCCCCCGGGATGGCGGATGCGTTTTGCGCTTCCCGCCTCGAGGGAGATTGGGGGCCGGCGTTTGGGACCTTGCCGCGGAGAGCGGCGTTTGATCCGGCCGGTGCTGTTTTCGGTTAGCCCAGCGGCGCCGCGCTATTCTAGGGAGAGGAGCACTGGGCTTTGGCGAGAGTTACCCTCCGTGCCGCGAATCTCCTTCTGCTGTCGGGCGCCGCATTTCTATATGCTTCCGATTGGAAGGGCAAGCCTTTCCCCAACTGGAGCGAGGATGCCGTTCTCGAATTGCTGACGGACTCACCTTGGGCGAGGCCGCGTACGGTCCATTTTACATGGACGAAGCGCGGAGAGCAGCCGCTCACCTATAAGGATGTTCCCGGAGCCGGTCACGAACCGCAAACCCCGATCGGGAGTCCGGTAGGAGGCATCGGCGCGCCGAAACCCAAGATGCCCGATCGCGCGGACATCATCGTGCGTTGGGCGAGCGCGCTCCCCGTCAGGCATGCCAAAGCCCTCTACCGCCAGCGGGAGGGCAACCTCGATGATTCGAAACTCAATGCGCTGATCGGCGCGCCAGACCCCGATTATGTGCTGGAGATCTTCGGCATCCCCCCCCTCGTGGCGCATCAGGGAACGGATACGGTAGCGGCGGTGGTGAAGGATTCCGTTCACCTGCGCACGCGCTCGGGCAAAGACCTGCGGCCAAGCCGCGTGGATGTCTCCCTTGACGGCACAAATCTGGATATCCGGGTCCATTTCTCCCGCAAGGACCCCATTCAACTCGCGGACAAGGAAATCGAAGTGACGGGCGATATCCAGGTTTTCGAATTCAAGGAAAAGTTCAAAGTCAGCTCGATGATGTATCAGGGACACTTGGAGATCTAAGCTCCACGCGCTGAGCGGGAACCTTCATGCCGGACTCGCTATCGTAACATTGGCGGGCCGAAAGATCCTCGTGGGGCTCACACCCGTGGAACCGCAAGAGTTGGATTCGCTGAATCTTCTCTTGACTCGCTCGAAGACCACGAACCCCTTGAACAAATCCTCTCCGCGATGGGCCGCGACCGGCAATTCTTACGACAAGCCGCGCCTGCGAAGCGCGATCCCTTCTTGCAGGCCGTCCTTACTGGGCCTGCGCCGCGAAGCCCCGGTAGATGATCAATCCCAGCACCGTCGTCGCGGCAGCGGCGCCGAAACCGGCTAGGGACCCCACCGGCCACCAATCCATCAGCCAGCCCATGGAGTTGCCGAGATTGGCGCAACAGATGCCGAGCACTCCCGTGGCAAAGGCGCCGCCGGTATCTTTACTGGGCATAATTGCCTTCCCCGCTACCCCGATCACGATACCGAGGATCGCCGTCGCAAACACACTGATCATGTATACTCCTTCCCCAGGAAAAAGGGACTAACCTCCTGGATACTACTTGCCTCGCCCCTCTGTCAATCCGCCCAGACTCCATGATGGCCTGAGCGGTGGCGGCCGCCTGGCGCGGAACAAGCGCTGCCCTGAGTGGCTCGCCATTACCGCTCATGGTGCGGCCGAGTAAAAAAAGTTGACTTTTTCGATAATTCTATTATCATGGAACCATGGAAGAGAGGGAGCCTCGTGTCTGACCACCTCGATCTTACTGCCCGCTACGCCGACGCTTTCGCCGCCATCGGCGCCGAACACCGCCTCCGCATTCTCCGCCTCTTGCTCTCCGCTCATCCCAATGGCTTGACCGCCGGCGAAATTCAGGCGGAACTAGGCATGTCCGCTTCCAACCTCTCCCACCATCTCGAGAAACTCCGTAACGAGGACCTCCTGAACGTCCGCCGCGCCGGCACTTACCTCTGGTATTCGGCAAACACCGAGGTTCTTACCGAACTTCTCCAGTTCCTCTACGCCGAGTGTTGCACCCGCAACCGCGCCATCGCTCCCGAAACCATCGTGCAAATTCGAAAGGCTGAGAAATGACTCCCATCAAGGAAGTTGTAAAAGAAAAATACGGACAGGCTGCTCTGCGCGTAACCAGCGGCGGAAGCTCCTGTTGCGGCTCCACTTCATCCCGCGGATCGGCAGATCCCATCACTTCGAACCTCTATGCCGGTCACGAAACCGCCCTGCTGCCGCTGGAAGCCGTCCAGGCGTCGCTCGGCTGCGGCAACCCGGCCGCGCTCGCCGAACTGCGCCCCGGAGAGACCGTACTCGACCTGGGGTCCGGCGGCGGCATCGACGTGCTGCTCTCCGCCCGCCGCGTCGGCCCCGCCGGCAAGGCGTACGGCCTCGACATGACCGATGAAATGCTCGCCCTCGCCCGTGAGAATCAGCGCAAGTCCGGGCTTGCAAACGTCGAGTTCCTCAAAGGAGAGATAGAAAATATCCCGCTGCCGGACAACTCAGTGGATGTGATCATTTCCAATTGCGTCATCAACCTTTCCGCGGATAAGGATCTCGTCTTGAAGGAAGCGTACCGCGTGCTCAAGCCCGGCGGCCGGTTCGCTGTTTCCGACGTCGTCACCCGCGGCGAAATTCCGGCGGAAGTGCGCAAAAGCATTCTCCTTTGGGTGGGCTGCATTGCCGGCGCGCTCGATGAATTCGAATACAAGGCGAAATTAGCACAGGCCGGCTTCATAAACATCGGCATCGAGCCGACCCGGGTCTACAATGTGGAGGACGCCCGGCAATTCCTCTCCGATCACAAACTCGACGTGGACGCAATCTCGCCCCATGTCGTCGACAAGTTCTACAGCGGCTTTGTGCGCGCCACCAAGCCCGTGTGAGAGTCCCTCCCCGCTCACCCTACTACCGTAGGGAGTGCACTCCCGTAACCCGTTGCTCCTGCCGGCGCTGGCCTTTCTCGGTGGTGTCCTGCTTTCGGCAACCTGCGGCTTCTCCGCGGGAGAACTCATCGCAACCCTGGCTGTTACCGGCCTCGGAGCCGCCTTGTCCCGCTACCGGCGCCGGTATCTGCTCGGGCTGCTTCTGTTCTCCGGAGCCGCGGCCGAACACTGCCTGCGGCCGGGACCGGACCCGAGCATCGACTCGCAGCCCGGAGAAACCGTTCTCATCGCAGGTTGCGTGGTCGGGCCCCCCGCGTTTTCCGAAGGCCGCGAGCAGTTCGTCCTGGAATTGGCGCCGCACGCCCGCGCACGTGTAAGCCTTTACCTCGCCGAAGGAGAACCTCCACCCGCCCTCGCCTACGGGCAGATGGTGGAACTGGCGGTGAAGGTGCGCGAACCGCGTAATTTCGGTAATCCCGGCGCCTTCGACTACAAAGGTTACCTCGCCCGGCAGCATGTCTTTTGGACGGCCTCGGCCGCTCCCCATTCGAAGCCGCGCATCCTTGGCGGGCGTTGCGGCCATGCCCTGATCGGATGGATCTACAGGCTCCGCGCCTCGGCCCTCACCCGCATCGAAACCTTGTTTGCGGGCGACGCCTACGCCGTGGGAATTCTTCAGGCTCTACTCATCGGGGAGTCCTCGCGGTTCGAACGCCAGTGGGCGGACGGATACCGGCGAACCGGCGCCTACCACGCCATTGTCGTTTCCGGCCTCCACGTCACCATCATCGCGATGACGTTGCTATGGCTTCTCCGTCTGCTGTCTATGCGGCGCCAGACGGCCGCTCTCGCCGCCGCCGTCTTGATCTGGATCTACACCGGAATGTGCGGCTGGCAGGCGCCCGTCGTCCGCTCCGCCGGAGGCTTCACCCTCTTCGCCATCGGTGGATTCTTCTTCCGCGAATGCCGCCTGCTGAACCTGCTTGCGGCCCTCGCCCTCGGATTCCTCGCCTTCGATCCACAACAGTACCAGGACGCAAGCTTTCAGCTCACCTTCCTCGCGGTGCTTGCCTTGGGAGCTCTGGCTTCCCCGGCAGGCGAAGGCGCTTCCCTTCGCCTGCATGCCCTGCGCGGCCTCGACGATCCAGCCAAGGATCTGCATCTCGCTCCCGCCGCCGCGCAATTCCGTATCGAACTCAGGCTGCTCGCCGAAACCCTCAGCCTGCTTCTACGGCTACCCCGGCGGGCTGCCTCATGGTTGATCCGGATCCCCGCCTGGGCCGCCCTGTTTCTCTGGCATGGCTTCCTTGTCTCCGCCGCCGTACAACTTGGGCTCGCTCTCCCCATGGTGCTCTATTTTCATCGCCTCCCCCTTTCGGCCTTAAGCGCAAACCTCATCGTCACTCCGCTCCTGACCATCGCTGTTCCCGTCGGGTTTACCACACTGCTCACGGGCTGGCGCTGGATCGCCATGCTCACCGGATGGCTCATCGAAGCCGCCCGGCGCATCACTGAATGGCACATCGGCTGGGACGGCAACTGGAGAATCCCCGATCCGCCCCTCCTGTTGAGCGCCGCCTTCGTGGTCTCCCTCGTCCTCCTCGCCGTGCTGCGGCGAAGGCTGCTGCTCGTCCCCGCCCTGCTGCTCCTCGGCATCATCGCCTGGCATCCCTTCCCGCCCAAGGGGACCTCGAACACGCTCGAACTCACGATGATCGACGTCGGACAGGGAGATTCCCTGCTGGTAGGCCTTCCCGATGGCCGCTGGATGCTCGTGGATGGCGGCGGGATACCCGCCTTCGGCAAACGCGCCACGTCAAGGATGGATATCGGTGAAGACGTCGTCTCCGCATACCTGTTCCACCGCGGCATCACACACGTTGATATCCTCGCCTCCACCCACCAGCACGACGATCACGCGGCGGGTCTTCCCGCTCTGATCGACAACTTCCGCCCCCGCGAGGTCTGGGCCGGAGCAACACCTGACAGCGCCTCCTGGGACGCTATGAACGAGCACGCCCGCCAGGTGGGCGCGCGCGTCCTGCACCCGCGCCAGGGCGACACTCGTAACTTCGCGGGAGCCCTGCTCGACGTCCTCTCCCCTCCAGCGGACTACCTTCCCCGCAACGCGCCCTCGAACAACGACTCCCTCGTACTCCGCCTCCGCTACGGCAAGCACGCCTTCCTCCTTATGGGAGACGCCGAACGGCAAATGGAGTACGCCATGCTCCACTCCCTGGACCGCGTGGATGTCCTCAAAGTGGGCCACCACGGCAGCAAGACCTCCTCCACTGGGGTGTTCCTCGATGCAACACACCCCGCCTTCGCCCTCATCTCGGCGGGCAAAGACAATCTGTACCGCCATCCGCACCCCGAGGTCCTCGAGCGCCTCGAACGTATGCACACGCAGGTGCTGCGTTCGGACCAATCGGGCCTCGTAACCGTGCGTACCGACGGCCGCAGGCTGACCGTGGAGAATAGTCGATACGGCAATGGAAATCCAGCGTTAGACTGATTGGAGATGAAACTGCTGTCGATTTCCATCGAGGGATACAAGACGATCCGGGAAGCCAGATTCGAGCCTGGTAATCTTGCGGTCTTGATCGGCCCGAATGGCGCAGGGAAGTCGAATCTGATTGCCTTCTTTCGCTTACTCTCCTACTTGCTCAACGGAGACTTGCGGACTCATGTGGGGGAAAGCGGGGGTGCGAGCAAGCTCCTGCATGACGGTCCCCAAAAGACGCGGCAGATATCCGTACATATTGAGTTGGAGACCCCCCAAAGGCATCAACGAGTTTGCCTTCCGGCTGGGCTACGCGGCTGGCGATACTTTCATCTTCCTCGAAGAGAAGTTTCGATTTTCGCGCGCGGATTCTTCCTCGCGTGCGAAGTGGACGAGCCTGGATGCGGGGCACAAAGAGTCCAAACTCGCGGTGGTGGACAACGTCACAGCTCGATCAATCAAGGGAATGTTGCGAAAGATCATCGTCCACCAGTTTCACAACACATCCAGAACCTCACGCATGAGGGAGCGGTGGCGCCTGAATGAAAACCGCTGGTTGAAGGAGGATGCGGGGAACCTGGCACCCTTCCTGCACCGGCTGAAGACCCAGAGATTCCCCTACTACCTTCGCGTTATGGAAACCATTAAGACGGTCTTGCCGTTTTTCGCCGATTTCGAATTGGAGCCCGATGCGGACTCTCTCTTGCTCCAGTGGCGAGAGAAAGGCGCCGACGTTCTGTTTGATGCCTCGCAAGCATCCGACGGTATGCTCCGGCTCATGGCGATGATTGCGCTTCTCCGGCAACCGGAGGAGGACGCGCCACAGGTAATTCTGTTGGATGAACCGGAACTGGGCCTGCATCCCTCCGCGATCCAGATTGTGGCGGACCTTTTGTCCATCGTGTCGCAAAGCGCGCAAGTGATGGTGGCGACGCAGTCGGTTTCGCTTGTCGACCGAATGAAACCCGAGGCTGTCGTTGTCGTGGACCGGGTGGGCCGGGAATCCCGTTTCGACTCGACGAGAATTCCCTGCGTGCGTGGCTGGACGAATACACTCTCTCGGAACTGTGGGAGAAGAACGTAATCGGGGGAAGACCGGCCTGATGTTGCGGGTAAACGTCGTTGTCGAAGGGCAAGCCGAGGAAGAGTTCGTAAATCGGGTGATGGCCCCTGAGTTCCATGCGCGTCAGGTGTTTCTCTTCGGCAGGGCTCTGCAGAATGGCTTGCGAAGCTGGAATCGTACGCTACACTGCCCGGCGAACAGCCTCACTCATCAACCCGATAAGAAACCGCTGCGCCGCCTGCTTCGCCCCATCACCCGTGTCCCCCGCCGGACCCACGCAACTCGGACACCCCGATTCGCACGGGCACGCCGTGATCAATTGCAGCGTGGCCGCCAGAAGTTTCCCTCGAAGCTCGAACAGCGGGCCGCTCTGCCCGATCCCTCCAGGGTAGTTGTCGTACAGGTACAGGTCCGGCTCGAAGGATTTCTGCCCCTGCGCGATATCCTCCGTAATCGCAAGGCCCAGGTCGCGGGGGTCGCACATCAACAGCAGCGCCGCGATGGCGCGCATCGCGTTCCCCAGCCCCGAAAGCCCGTTCAGTTTCTGCGCCGGCGAAAGATCGGGGAACCGCGCGAGAAACTGTTCCGGAAAGTGCAGCCAGAACGCAGTGGTATGCATCTCCTGTTCGGGCATCGAGAGTTGTCCCGCTCCCACATTTTCCAGCGTGTAGAACTTTACTTTTTTAAAGCCGACAATCTGCCGGTTCACCCGCGCTTCGCCATGCGCGGCAAGCGCCTCGGCCTGGGGAGCCTCCGCGAACCGCTCCAGTTCCTTCACCTGCGTATAGTCGATCGCGTCCGTGAAGTAATCGCACTCCACCTGCCGCACGAACGCCTTGCGCTGCTCGTAGTCGAACTTCTCCACCTGGTATTGGCGCGCCTCATGCAGATAAATCGCCTTTTCATGAAGCTCCACCAGTGCCGCCGGAAACGCCACCTCGGCAATCACCTTGGGCTCTCCCGTGATGTCGATCACGACAAAGTTGTCGCTCGTCACCGCCCGCAGGCTGATCGCGTCCGCAGGGTACGTGTCCGACGTCCAATGCCACGCCCCGGCCGAGTGGTGGAGCAGACCAAGCTCCCCCAGAAACCGGCACAGTTTTTCCGTTTCGTGCGGGCCGAACTTCTCTCCGTCCTTGACGGGCAGTTCAAATGCCGCGCACTTCAGGTGGTTCACCAGAATCTCGAGGTTGTTCGGGTTGATGTGCGCGCTCTCCGGCGATTGGCCGAAGAAATACTCCGGATGCTCCACAATGTACTGGTCGAGCGGCGCGCTCGAGGCCACAAGCACCGCGAGCGAGCTATTCTGCCGCCGCCCCGCGCGCCCCGAGCGCTGCCACGTGGAGGCGATCGTGCCCGGATAGCCTGCCATCACAACCGCATCCAGCGAACCGATGTCGATCCCCAACTCGAGCGCATTCGTGGCTACCACCCCGCGAATCTCCCCCTCGCGCAGTTTCCGCTCGATTTCGCGCCGCTCGCGCGGAAGATATCCCCCGCGGTAGCCCCGGATGGTCCCCTTCGGCGCCAGTCCGCGTTCGCAGGCATCCTTCAAGTACGTGATGAGGATCTCCGTCGCCAGCCGGTTGTTGCAAAACACCAGCGTTTGCTGGTCCCGGCTGATCATCTCCTCGGCGATCCGCTTCGTCTCGTGAAGATAGCTGCGCCGGATGCCGAGTTGCGCGTTCACCACCGGCGGATTGTAGAAAACGACATACTTCTCCCCCGCCGGAGCCCCGTTTGATTCCACCAGTTCAAACGGCTCTTCCATCAGCGACTCGGCCAGTTCCTTCGGATTCGTAATCGTGGCCGAGCTGCAAATGAATCGCGGCCGCGACCCGTAAAAATCGCAGATCCGCTTCACCCGGCGCAGGATGTTCGCTAGATGGCTTCCATAAACCCCACGGTAGTAATGCAGTTCGTCAATGACGAAGTATTGCAGGTTCTCGAAAAACTTCGCCCATTTCGTGTGATGCGGCAGGATGCCCGAATGCAGCATGTCCGGATTCGTGAACGCGACATTGGCGCGCTCCCGTATTGCCTTGCGCGCATCCTGCGGCGTGTCCCCGTCGTAGGTGAACGCGCGGATGCCGGAACCCATCGCGTCTACCGCGGCCTTGAATTCGTGGAGCTGATCCTCAGCCAAGGCCTTCGTGGGAAACAGATAGAACGCCCGCGCATTCTCGTCCCCCAGCAGCGTGTCCAGCACCGGCAGGTTATAGCAAAGCGTCTTGCCGCTTGCCGTGGGCGTCACCACGACGACATTGCTTCCCGCCGCGACACGGTGAAAGGCCTCCGCCTGGTGCGAATACAGGTTTCGGATACCCCGGGTTTCAAGCATCTGCCGCAGGACCGGCCGCAGATGCTGAGGGAATTCGGCGAAGCACCCGGCACGCGCAGCCTGCTGGCGAATGGCGCGGATCGGCGAGTTGGGCTGGGCCATCCATTCCCGCATCCGGACCAGCACAGCCTCCAGGGACGAATGCGCAACCAGAGATTTCGGATCGGGAGAATCGGCAAACAGGTCAAGATTCATTTTTCGCCTTTTGTTTGCCAAGTATAGCGAACGCAACTCTATGCTTGCGCGCTTGACCGTCCTAGCGCCCGTTGCGTACGAATTCGAACCGTTCCAACGTAGCGGCGAATGCGGGGTCGGACCCGATCTCTTCGTGTTCCAGACGAACTACTTTCCCCATACAACGAAGACGGACAGAATGGCCTTGCGCGCCGGTGGGAAGAGTGATAACAAACTCAATGGGTTGCCCCACCGCCACTTCGGCGTCGGCGGTGAAGAGTACTCCGCCGGAACTCAGGTTTTTCGTCTCCCCAACTTTGCCCAAGGTCTTCGAGCCGGACCGGAGCAGTTCGAATGGAAGGCGCAACTCGAAGCGCTGATTCTTGCGTTGGTCTCTCATGGGCACAATTCAATCTAAGGTGTGTGACGGAAAACGTCAATAGTGATTGGTACGAACCGGCTAAGATTCGTACCAGAACCCCTGTGCGGACGGTCCGCCGGAAATAAGCTTAAGCTGGAAGAGGAGATAGGTAAATCCGCGGCAACGGGCGAGGAGTGACTGGGAGTGCGCAAAGCAGTTCGAATTTCCGGCGGCATAGTACTGGTTTTGGTCGGCCTGATTCTGGCCATTCCTGGTGTGCCGGGACCGGGATTGTTCATCGTGTTCTTGGGGTTAGTCCTGCTCGCTGAACACTTTCGCTGGGCCCGCCGCCTGCTCGATTGGGGCAAGACGAAGTGGGAATCCATCCCCCAGGTGAAGCAGCGAATGGAAAGGAAAAGCGCAAGCCGCGAAGAAGCCCGCAAGTAACTCGCTCAGGGCAGTAGATCGAGAGCGCCCTGAATTTCGCTCTTCGTGTGCAGGTCTCCATTCCGCCCGCACACCACAACCCCTTCCTCATATATCCGCCTGGCTTCTTCAAGCCGCCCGAGCTTCTCCAACGTCTGCCCACCGTGAAAGTACGCGGCGGAATAGTTCGGGTGGCGCTGGATCAGTTCCTGAAACGCCGCTGCCGCCTGCTCCAGTTGTCCGGCGGAGAGAAGAGTCTGTGCCAGCCCGTAGCGGACGAAGCTGTTGTTTGGGTCCTGAGCCAGCAGCGCGTTGAGAGCATCCAATCGTTCTTGTGACATAAATCGTGGGTAAGCCGTATCTTCCATGCTAATATACGCGCGATGACGATACCCACCCAAGGACGCTACGTGCGGGAGTCTCTCAGCGAGATCTCCGAAATGGCGTTGCCCATTTATGCCAACCCCCTCGGGAATCTGCTCGGCGGCCGCGTGATGCATCTGGTGGATATCGCCGGGGCGCTCGCCGCCATGCGCCATGCGCGCTCCCTCGTGGTTACCGCGTCAGTGGACCACATGACGTTCCTCGTGCCGGTTCACATTGGAGAGATGGTCATCCTGAAGGCGGCGGTTAACCGGGTCTTCAACACCTCGATGGAAGTGGGCGTGAAGGTCCTCGTCGAAAATCTGCGGACCGGAGAACTAAGGCACACCAGTTCAGCCTATCTGACCCTTGTCGCGATCGATGAATCAGGCAAGCGGATCCCCGTCGTTCCCGTCGTGCCGGAAACGGAGGACGAAATCCGGCGCTGGCATAAAGCGGGAGAGCGCCGCGGTGTGCGACTGGAATTGAAAACGAAGACGAAACAGCACCCCGCGCGGTAAGCGGATCAAACCACTTGCCTGTCCGGAAAGCAGCAACAGTCTTCAAAGGCCGGCCCCGTCTTCAGTTTCCCTCCTCCTTGTACATGTAAGCGATGTTCGCCTTGTAGATCATCAGGTTGGGACCCTCATCCCGATTGATCTTCAGGCATCCCTTGTCATACCACTCGATAACCCCATGGATGGTCTCTCCGCCCTTCAGTACGAAGACCATCGGAGTCTTCGTCTGCATCTGCTTGACGTAGTAAAAATTCTCGGCATTCGTCTGGTCGGGCGGAACCGGTTTCTTTTGGACGCGGTTTTTGTCCATTTTATCTTTGAGGTCGTTTAATTGCGGACGGATGAGCCTGCGGTTGCCCGTCTCCATTCCGGTTCTCCTTGTGCGTTGCGCGCCTCCGTTCGATTCGCCTCTGCAGACTTCCTCGAACGAAGGAATTGCATGGATTCTCTTATGGTTCCAGTCATACCATAGCTGACCCTACGAGGCAAGTGAAGAGAGTATTTTACGCGCGGAATACCCGTCTCGCCACAAAGAGCGCGAGCCTCGCCCAAAGAGGTGTCTGTAAAAAGGAAATGCGGGCGCATCTATGGGTGAAAAGGGGTGAGTGCGCCCGCCGTCGTAACGGGGATTTGACTCTTAGGCGCAATAGCCCCGCGAATGGTTACAGCAAAAATTCGATTCTCAAGAAAGAAAAGATCTCCGCTTCGGAAGGAAGCCGGAAAAAGGAAAAGCGGGCGCAACTATTTGGGTGAAAAGGGGTGAGTGCGCCCGCCGTCGTAACGGGGATTTGATAGTCAAGGCGAACTTCGCCTCCTCCAGGTTACCTTCACCCTCAAAAAACAGACGCTCAAAAATAAACCCTTGACCACGCACGAAAACTGACGTATTCTGAAGGCGAATAAAAGGCGAATTTATCGGAGCACCCCATGACACCCTCCTCCCCTCTTCGCTGCGGTCCGGCCGGCTGGGCCTTCCCTCATTGGGATCGCCTCGTCTACCCCTCCCCTAAACCCCGTGCCTTTCATCCCCTCGACTTCCTCTCCCGTTTCTTCGATGTCCTCGAGATCAACTCCTCCTTCTACCAGCCTCCCGCCCCCGAGGTCGCAAAACTCTGGGCCGCGAAAATCGCCCACAACGAACGCTTTCGCTTCACCGCCAAACTCCACCGCCGCTTCACGCATGACCGCGTGCTCGATGCCGCGGAAATCGAGCGTTTCCGCGAAGCCTTGCGCCCCCTCGAGGAAAGCGGCCGGCTTGGATGCGTGCTCATGCAGTTCCCCTGGTCCTTCCGCTTTACCGAAGAGAACCGCGAGTACTTCATCCGCCTGCGCCGCGCATTTCATGCCTACCGCCTGGTAGCCGAGATGCGGCATGCAAGCTGGATGAGCCAGGAAGCCCTGGGCGCTTTCATCGATTATCACGTCGGCTTCGTCAACATCGACCAGCCGCCCCACGTCAAGGCTATGCCGCCTACCGCCTTCCTCACCTCCTCCATCGGCTATGTGCGCCTGCATGGAAGAAACAACGAACACTGGTTCCGGGAATATTCCAAACCCGCCCAACGCGGCTTGCGATACGACTACCTGTACTCGCCCGCCGAGTTGGCCGAATGGAAACAGCGGATTGAGCGCATCCGCTCGTTTGCCGCGGAAACCTACGTCATCACGAACAACGACGCCGCCGGGAAATCCGTGGTGAACGCGCTCCAGTTGATGGCGATGCTCGACGGCCATAAGCAATTGGCCCCCGAAGGGCTGCACGCGCGCTACGGGCGCGCCTTGTGGGCCTATGCGGAACGGCCTCGGCAGCAGGCGTTGTTCGAAATGTGTCCGGCGCCCGAAACCCCTGCTCCACACAAGGCGGTGGCTTGAGCCTCAGTCCCCCAGCAGCTTGCCGTAGGGCTCGAGTTGGCGCACATTATCGCAAACCGCTTTAAGCCCCGCCGTAATCGGAATGCCCAGAATCAGCCCCGCCGCTCCCCACAATGTACCCCAGAACATCAGCGATATCGTGACAGCCAGCGGATTGAGGTGCACGCGGGCGCCCACCAGTTTCGGGTAAAGCAGGTTGAGCGCCAGCAAATGGAGAAACGCCACGCTGCTCCCGACGATCAGATAGAAACCCACCTTGGTGTGCAGCGGCAGAGCGGCGAAGAAAGGCGGAATGAGCGCCAACGGCATGCCGATGTAAGGAATCAGGCTCAGAAACGCGCTCACCGGACCTACCAGAAGAGGAAACGGCAGTCCGGCAAACCAGAACAACAGCGAACTCACCACCGAGAGAAACAGGCCCAGAATGAAATTGCCCACCACGTAGGCGCGAGCCATGTCGGCCACGCCTTCCCAGCTTTTTCCAGCCACCATGCGGTCCGGCCCCTCGAAGAGCTGAAGGAAGCCGCGCCGCAGATGGTCGCGCCAGCTCAGCATGAAGTACACCAGAAAGGGCACGAACGACGCCATCAGCAGCACGTCGTAAAACGACCGCAGGTAGGAATAGACCGTGTTGACAATCGGCTCCTTCTCCTGGCTGAGGCGCACTTCCTGGATGCTGCTGGCCGCAAGCGATGGCGGCTCGGCCGAGCGGCGCTTGGACGCGCTTTTCTGCGGAGCCGGGGGCTGCGTCGAAATAATCTGGGCCGTCTTCCCTTCGCGCTGCAGCCGCTTCGGTACGACGATGTTATTGATCGACGCCTCTGTATGTTCCAGCTTGCTCACCACCACGTCCACCAGTTCGTTGATCCGTTCGCTATACGCGGGCAAATCAGCCAGCAGACCCAGCGCCTGTGTGTAGAAGGCGAGCACGCCGAAATAAACGAACAGCAGCGCGAGGCTGCAGGTAAAGAAACTCGCCAGTCCGCGCGGCATCCTCATGCGCATGAACAGCGCCACCAGGGGATCGAGAATAAACGCAAGAATGACGGCGGTCGTGACGGTGATGAAAAACACCCGGCCGAAATACAACAGTGCGACGACAGCCGCAAGTCCGGCGAGGAAGGTGCCGGTTACCTTCGGCTTACGAACAGAAAAGGAGGTTGAAAGCAGCTCCACTGTCTTCGAATCCGCACCAAGGTGGGCCTTACCGCTAATCTAACATGCGCGGCCCTATAATGAGAACGGCAGGATGAATCATTCGGTTTCCGGATCACAAAAGAGAATTCTCGGGCTCGACGTGGGTTTGCGGCGCATCGGGCTCGCGCTCAGCGACCCCCTTGGGATCACGGCGCAGGGAATCGAGACTCTGGCGCGCCGGAATCTGAAGAGTGATCTCGCCGGCTTGACCCGGCTGGCGGAGGACTTCGGCGTGGGGTTGTTCGTCGTTGGATTGCCCCTGCACATGAGCGGAGAGGACAGCCGTCAAGGCGGCTGGGTCAAGGACTTCGCCGCCCGCCTCGAGCAACGCAGCCGAATTCCGGTACGTCTATGGGATGAGCGGCTTACGACGGTGGAAGCAACCCGCGTGCTGCGCCAGAGCGGCATCAGCCTCGAAAAACGCGCCAAGGCCGTGGACCGCCTCTCAGCCGTCCTGATTCTGCAAAGTTATCTGGATTCCCTCCCGGGAGTGGGCGATTGGCCAGACGAATAAGAACCGCGATCTTTTTGGCCTTGGGTATGCTCCTCCTCGCCGCCGGGATCGGAGCCGCCCTGGTGGTGTCGCTCCGCCTGCCCTACTCGCCCGCGAACGGGGAGGTCTTCATCGACATCCCCCGCGGCGCGGGCGCCCGCCAGATCGCCCTCATGCTCCAGGACGCCGGAGTGCTGCGCGCAAGCTGGCAATTCCTGCTCATGCGAGCCATCCGGCCCCGTGCCCCGCTGCAAGCCGGCGAATACCGGTTCGCCGAACCGGCCGGCGTCTGGAAAGTCTATGAGCGCCTCGCCAGAGGGGACATCTTCTACTACCAAGTGACCATCCCGGAAGGCAGCAACCTCTTTGACATCGGCGAAATTCTGGAAGAGCAGGGGCTCTTGACGGCGGCTGAATTCCGCAAGGCGGCCTCCAAGCCGGATCTTATCCGGGACATCGCGCCCGATGCGCCCAGTCTCGAAGGTTACCTGTTCCCCGCCACCTACCGCATGACCAGGCACACCACGGCGCCGGAACTGTGCAAGGAAATGACGGACCGGTTCCGCAGAGCCTGGAAGGAACTGAAGGGAACGGCGCCGGTCCACGAGACGGTTACCCTCGCTTCCCTGGTGGAGAAGGAAACAGCCGTCCCGGACGAGCGCCCCGTCGTCGCATCGGTGTTCCGCAACCGTTTGGACGGCCACATGCGCCTCGATTGCGATCCGACTACCATCTACGCCGCCCTGCTCGAGGACCGCTACCGGGGAACTATCTATCGTTCCGACCTCGAAAACCGGCATTCCTATAACACCTACCAGCACACCGGCCTTCCGCCCGGACCCATCGCAAATCCCGGAAGCGAGTCTCTCCAGGCGGCGCTGCGTCCCGCCGGCACGCGGTTCTTGTATTTCGTGGCGAAGTCAGACGGTTCCGGCGGACATGTGTTCACCACCAACGTCGATGCCCACAACCGGGCTGTCTCGGAGTATCGTCGTGGCCAGCAAAAAGGAAAGGCTTCAGCGCCGGCTGCGGGAACTGCTCGCGGCCGAAAGATGGGAACTGATTGAGCAGCAGCGGGCGGAGAGACTGCGCCGGGAACTGGGCCCGGCCGGAAAAACGCTCTTTCGCGGCCTCCTGCGCGAATGCGGAGTCCCTTTGTCTCCTTTAGTCGAAGGCGTCCGCCAGGACAACCTCGCGCACCTCGAGCGCACCCTTCTTCAACTCGCGCAGGAATACAGGCAGGGGGCCGAGCGAGGCGACAGGGACCAGCAGCGGCTCTGCCGCCGGGCCGTCATCGAGGCCAAGGACCACGCCCGTCTGGTATCCCACAACCCTAAGGTGAGCCGCGAGAAACAGTTGGAAAAAGAGGAGATGGTCCTTTGGATGATGACGTGGCTCGAAAATCCCGGGGTCTTCGAGGCCTGGGTCCCGCTGCGCAAGAGCCATCTGCGCGGCGAACGCGTGGATGGCCTACTGTAGCTCGACGGATTCGGCCTTGATCACTTCCCCGTCCCGTTTGCCGGTTACTTTGGCCTTCAAATCCTTGTCCTTGCCGGAGGCTTTCAGCTTCGAGAGCGTTATGGCATTGCCCGTCTCATCCAGCTTGACGAACTTGCCGTCGGAGAGCACCAACCCGTAGCCGCTCTTCGCGCAGGAGAGCGCGCACTGCCGCGTATGGTTGGCGGCATCCTTACCCCTGCACGTGACATCCACGATGGTTCCGGACCAGGTCTCGGCATTCGCGGCCAGGGCAACCAGGGAGAGAGCAAAGACTTTCTTCATTTTGAAACTCCACGACCAGGATACACCTCTAATGAATTTGGGCCGCCGGCGCCTCGCGCGAACCGATATGCTCAAAGATCGTGGAGAGACTCTTGCCAGTCGCCGGAGCAATGTTTATACTGGCATTTTTCCGGGCCTGAATCTGGGAGAACGAATGAATGCCCCGAAACGATGAATTCGATCCAATGGCGACGCGCCGTGAGGCGGCGATGTTCTACGGGCTGTTCCTGCGCGGTCACTCGGCGGATGCTATCCGGAAAGACATCGATATCCCCAAGGAAACATTGCGTAAATGGCAGACTCATTACCGCCGCGGCGGTCTCCGCGACACCTTGCAGCGTGTCTATGAGTACCGCAAGCAGGTCCTGGCGATCTTCGATGAACTGGTAACTAACGAGCGCAATCGCGCCCGCCTTCAGTAGATTTTCTCTTCCACATCCTCCGCCGGCTTCTTCGGACTGAACATCGGATAAAGCACCGGAAGCATGAATAACGTCAACAGCGTGGACGTCGCCAAGCCCCCAATCACAACGGTCGCCAGCGGACGCTGCACCTCCGCTCCCGTCGTGGTGGCGAACGCCATCGGCACAAACCCCAGACTCGCCACCAGCGCCGTCATCAGCACGGGCCGAAGCCGGGTGCTGGCCCCGTTCACCACTGCCTCCATCGTCTCCCATCCTTCTGACCGCAGCCGGTTGATGTAACTCACCAGCACGATTCCGTTCAGCACCGCCACTCCGAACAAAGCAATGAACCCGATCGAGGCCGACAGGTTAAGGTTCAAGTCCCGGAGCCAGAGCGCGGCTATCCCGCCCACCAGCGCAAAGGGTACGTTTAACAAAATCAGCAGCGACAACCGCACGGACCGGAACGTGGAGTACAGTAGACCGAGAATGATCAAAATCGAGGCGGGAATCACCACCAGCAGCCGCTTCATGGCCCGCTCCTGGTTCTCAAACTGCCCCGCCCAATCGATCGAGTAGCCCGGCGGCAGCGCCACCTGCCGCGCAATTTTCTCCTGCGCCTCGACCGCAAAACTGCCCAGGTCGCGCCCGCGGACATTCGCCTGAACCACAATGCGGCGTTGCGCGTTTTCCCTCGAGACCACCTCCGGGCCGCGTTCCGCGGTAATCCGCGCCACCTGCCCAAGGCGGATGCGCTCCCCTCCCGGAGCCGACAGCGGAATCTCTTTCATCGACTCGGAGTCGTTGCGGTAGTTCTCGGGCAGGCGGATGACGATGGGAAATCGCCGCTGCCCCTCAATGTAGTCGCTGACGTCGCGCCCCGCCACCGCCGCCTCCACCGTCTCGCGCACGTCGGAAACGTTCAACCCGTAGCGGGCCAGATCGGCGCGGTCCGCCCTCACCCGCACCTCACCCACGCCCGAAATGATTTCCATTTGCGCATCGGCCGCGCCGCGGATGGCGGAGAGCACGCGCAGACTGCGCTCGGCAATCTGCTCCAGCGTGTGCGCATCGTCGCCGAAGATCTTCAGCGCCACATCCGCCTTGATCCCCGACACCACCTCGTCCAGACGCATCGCCATCGGCTGCGTGAAGTTATACGCCACGCCCGGAATCTGTTCCAGCCGCGCCGCCATCTTGTCCACCAGTTCATCCTTCGTCCTCGCCGTGGTCCACTGCTCGTGAGGCTTCAAAAGGACATAGACGTCCGCTTCATAAATTCCCATCGCCTCCGTGGCCAGGTCCGGACGGCCGAGCTTGGTCGTCACGCCGGTCACCTCGGGAAATTCCAGCACCGCCTTTTCGATCCGCTCGCTCACCTCGACGGAATCGGACAACGAAATCCCCGGAAGCTTGCGCGTGGTGATGAGCAGCGATCCCTCATCGAGGCGCGGCATGAATTCGGTGCCGATAAACGCCAGCGATCCGAGCGCGCTGCCCACCATCAGCAAACCGCAGAATATGACTGCATACCGGCGCCGCAGCGCCAGTCGCAGCGCGCGTGTGTAGAAATCGCGCACCCGCGGAAACCAGCCCTCCGAATGCGGCTTGACCCCTTTGCGCATCGCCACCACCGCCGCCGCCGGAACCATCGTGAGAGCCAGCACCAGAGATCCCGCCAACGCCGAACACACCGTGATCGCCATCGGCCGGAACATGCGCCCCTCCAGCCCCTCCAGGGCGAAGATGGGCAGATAGACGGCAATAATGATCGACACGCCGAAGACGATGGGACGGGCCACTTCCACCGCCGCGTGATAGACGCGATCCACCACCCGGAAGTCCGTTTCTCCCGGCTTGTGCTCCAGACGCCGCACGGCGTTCTCCATCATCACGATGGCGCCGTCGACGATCATGCCGAAATCGATCGCGCCAAGGCTCATCAGGTTGGCCGAAATGCCGAAATACGCCATCCCCATGAAGCCCACCAGCATCGAGAGCGGAATCACTGCCGCCACGATCACCGCGGCGCGCCAGTTCCCCAAAAACACAAACAGCACCGCCATCACCAGCGCGCCCGCTTCCAGCAGGTTCCTGCGCACCGTCCGGATTGTCCCGTTGATCACAATCGACTGGTCGTAAAAGGGAACAATGCGCACCCCCTCCGGCAAAGTGAGAGACGCGATCTTCGCTTTCACGGCCTTCAGGACATCGTTGCCGTTCTCCCCCTTCAGCATGAGCGTCATGCCGCTGACCGTCTCCCCCTTCCCGTCCGCAGCACCGCCCCCTGGCGCTGCATGGGCTTGTCGCTCACCGTCGCCACCTGCTTCAAGAGCACCGGAGTGCCCGCCTTCGAGCTGAGAACGATCTGCTCCAGGTCTTTGATCCGATTGACGCGGCCGAGACCCAGAACCGTGTACTGCTCCGAGGCGTGCTCGATATAACCGCCCCCGAAGTTCGAGTTGTTTTCCTTGACCCGTTCAAACACGTCGCGCAGCGTGAGACCGTAGCGGTAGAGGCTGATGGGGTCCACCTCAATCTGCACCTGCCGCGTCTCCCCGCCCCACGTGTTCACCTCGTTGATGCCCCGCACCGCGCGAAGCTGGTTCTTGATCTGCCACTCTTGCAGCGTCTTTAACTCCATCGGAGAGAGCGTCCGGCTCTCGAGCGTGTATTGATAGATCTCCCCGAACGCCGTCGCCACCGGGCCAAGCGTCGGCTCCAAACCCTGCGGAATCCGCGCCCGCACCTCCTGCAGCCGCTCATTGATCCACTGCCGGGCGAGATACACGTTCACCGCATCATCAAACACCACCGTCACCATCGATAGCCCGAGCTTCGACACCGAGCGGATGCTCTGCGTCTTCGGAACCCCCATCAGAATCACCTCGATCGGATAGGTGACCAGTTGTTCCACCTCCGTCGGCGGCATCGCCGGGCACTCCGTGATCACCACCACCTGATTGTTCGTCAAGTCCGGAAACGCGTCGATCGGAATGTTATAGACCGTATACACGCCCGTGGCAATCAGAACCACCAGTCCGGCGAGCACAAGCAGCCGGTTGCGCAGATGGAATTCAATGATGCGGTTCAGCATCTATTCGGAAAGCGATCCTTTCAGAAGCTGCGACTTGAGCGTGAAGCTGCCTTGCGTAACAATCTGCTCCCCCGTCCTCAAGCCGCGTGTCACTTCCAACTCGTGGTCGAGTATCCGGCCCGTTTCAATCAGCCTTGCCTCGAAACGGTCCGGTGCCTTCCGCACAAAGACCGTGGACTTCCCGTCCACCTGCTGAACCGCCGATTCGGGAATGAAGATCCCCTGGGCGCTGCCACCCGCGTTGATCTCCGCGGTGGCGTACATCTCCGGTTTCAGACGTCCCTGGCCGTTGGCGAGTTCCACGCGCACAGGCACGGTGCGCGTAGCAGGGTCCAATTGGTCTCCCAGCTTGGTCACCCGCCCCGGAAAGGCTTGCTCCGGATAAGCCTGAACCCTCACGGTCACCGGCATACCCAGACGAACCTTGCCCAAGTCTTCTTCATTCACTGCCGCAATCATCCAAATGGTGGAAAGGTCGGAAATAACGAACAATTCGTCGCCTGGACTGGCCACCGACCCCGGCGTCACATTGCGGCTCAGCACCACTCCGTCGGCGGGCGATTTCACCGGTATCAGATCCGCCATGTGGTCATGCTCGTCACCTGACTTCTGATCGTGATCGTCAATTCCCACTTGCAGAAATTCCACCAGGTGCTGTCGCGTACGCCCCAGTTCCGTCTCGGCGTTCTCCACCGCCACCTGCGCGTTCTTGAACTCCGTTTCGGCATGCTCCACCTGTTCCAGGGACGCTGCCTTCAGGTCATACAGCCGGTGCGCGCGGTCCCGCTGGCGCTGGGCGTAGGAAAGCACCGTCTTCAGCCGCGTCAACTCCTGCGTGGCCTTGCGGTACTCGGCGCGGGCCTCGTGAATGTCGTGGCTGTGCAACCCGGCCAGCAACTGGTCTTTCCGCACGCGGTCCCCCGGATTCACGTTCACGCGCACAATGCGCCCATCGGTGATCGAACCCACATGCCACGTGCGGTTTTCATTCACCGAGAGCCGGCCATTCACTTCGATATGCTGCGCCAGGCTCCGGGGCGTGACTTCTTCCACCACCAGATTCGCCTGCTTCTGCTGGTTGGCGTCGAGAATAATGTCTTTGTCCGCCGGTCTCGTTTCCTTGGCGGATGGAGCCGCGGGCGCCGCCTCCGGCGATTTCGAGCAGCCGCCGGCGAGCAGCGCAAGCATCACAACAACAGCGGGTCTCATGGCATCACCCCCAGCGCGGTCTCCAAGGCAACAATGCTCTCCCGGTAGTCGGTCAGAGCCCGGTAATAGAATAGCTGCATTTCAATACGAAGGCGCTGCGCATCGAGCAGCCGCAGCAGATCCGTCCCGCCTTCGCGGTATGCCGCTTCGGCTATCCTCGCCGTCTCATCGGCCTGCCGCCGCATCGTCTTGATCGAGTCGCCGATCTGGCGCCCGCGGATCTCCACCTCGCGTTGCGCCGCGTTAGTCTCCGCCCGCACCAGCGCCTCCGTGGCTGCCAGTGACGCCTCCGCCACGCGGATGTCGGAGGTGGCCGCCGCAATGTTTCCCTGGTTGCGGTTCCGGAATGGAAGATCCATCTGGAACCCGCCCACCATCGTGTCATACCCGCTCGTGCGCTTGTAGCCGAACAGCAATTCGACGTTCGGCCGGGCGGTGGCTTCCTGAAGCCGCAGATTCGAGCGCGCCTGGTCCACCAGTTGCCGCGCTAACTGCATCTCCACCCGGCGGGCGTTCGCCTGTCCAAAGTCCACCGCCGGCGGTTCCGGCGCGGGCTCCAACGGGTCCGTGAAGCGCACGTCGGGAAACCGTGTCTGCCCCATCTCCCGGTAAAGCTGAATCCGCGCCCGCTCGGCGTCGAGCGTCGCGTTGTTGAGATCGACTGCCAGTTTCTCCCCCTCCAGGCGAACGCGGAGCAGATCCGCCTCCGCCATCGCGCCCTCCTTGACTCTGGCTTCGTGATACTCGATGATCCGCTGGAAATTCTTCACGTTCTCCTCGAGCAATAGCCGCGCCTGATACGCCCCGGCCGCGAACCAGTATGCCTGCTGCACCCGGAAGGCAATCTGGCGTTCGGTAAGCTCCCGCTCGAGCGTGGCCCGCCGCACCCCTTCCGACGCCAGGCCCACGCGGTTGGCCCGTTTCCCCGCGGTCTCGAAAATCTGCGTCAGGTAGGCGTACGTGTCAGCGTCCCCGGCGTAGGAAAACGAGGGGCTTCCCGTGAACCGCGTATTCTCGCTCTGTAACACCAGGCGCGGGTTCAACATCAGCCCCGCTTGACGCCGGAATCCTTCGCTCACCGCAATGCGTTCCCTACCGGCCTGCAATAGGGGGTGTTCCTTCAGCGCCGTGGATACAGCCTCCCGAAGAGAAAGATTCGTTTGGGCGCTCAACGTAACGCTGAGGAATAACAGATGAACACAGCGAAGAATCATGTAACGGATCTGCGCAACTTTCCAATCTAGCACGCAGGCTAGAATAGGCGAATGAAAATCCCTGTCTATCAGGTGGACGCGTTCACGTCACAACCGTTTGCCGGAAACCCCGCGGCTGTCTGTCCGCTCCAATCCTGGCCCGCCGCCGAAATGCTGCGGAATATTGCCCTCGAGAACAACCTCTCTGAGACAGCATTTTTCGTGCCGGACGGCGAAGGCTTCCATCTCCGCTGGTTTACCCCCGCCGTCGAGGTGGATCTCTGCGGGCACGCCACCCTCGCTTCGGCATTCGTGCTGTGGGAGAAACTGGGGTTCCCGAAGAATACCATTACTTTTCACACCCGAAGCGGCGCGCTCCGGGTCACTCGCGCCGGAAATTTGATCGCTCTGGACTTCCCCTCGCGCCCGCCCGCGCAATGTACGCCCCATCCCGAACTCGTAGCCGCCCTGGGAGCCCCGCCCCTCGAAATTCTCGCCGCCCGTGACTACCTCTGTGTCTACGAAAGCGAGGAAGATGTGCGCCAATTGTCGCCGGACATGGGGCGTTTGGCCCAGGTCGACCGCTTCGCCGTCATCGTCACCGCTCCCGGCCGCCACGCCGACTTCGTCTCCCGCTTCTTCGCCCCCGCCAAAGGGGTGCCCGAAGATCCCGTGACAGGCTCGGCCCACTGCACCCTGACTCCCTATTGGAGCAAGCGGCTCGCCAAGACGAAACTGCGCGCCCGCCAGATCTCTCCCCGCGGAGGCGAACTACTCTGCGAGGACCGCGGCGAGCGCGTGTCCATCGCCGGAAACGCCGTCCTGTTCCTCGAAGGAACACTTCAACTCCCGGATGTCCCCGCCGCGCCCTGACGCGCCCCGGCCTCAGCGATTGGCGTCCACCACCGCAATCGCCGCCACATTCACAATGTCCGTAACCTCACACCCCCGTTGCAGCACGTGCACCGGCTTCGACAGCCCCATCAATATCGGCCCGATCGCCTCCGCTCCCCCAATGCGCATCAGCAGCTTGTACGCGATATTGCCCGATTCCAGATTCGGAAAGATCAGAACATTCGCCCCGCCCTTCAGCCGGCTGAAGGGATAGGTCTCCTCGATGATCTCCGGCACAACGGCCGTATCGGCCTGCATCTCCCCATCGATGACCAGGTCCGGTGCGCGCGCCGCCGCAATCTCCACCGCGCGGCGCACCTTGTCGGCTAGCGCGTGGCGCGTGCTCCCGAAATTCGAAAATGACAGCATGGCCACCCGCGGCGCTACATCAAAACCCTCCACCGTGCGCGCCGCTTCAATGGCGATCTCCGCAAGGTCTTCCGCGTTCGGATCAATGTTCACCGTCGTATCGGCCAGAAAGTAGACCTGACCCCGCGGCGTGATCAGCATGTACATGCCGGAAACGCGCCGGCAGCCTTCGCGCAGAGGAATCACCTGAAGCGCGGGACGGATCGTGTCCGGATAATGCCGCGTGAGCCCCGCCACCAGCGCTTCGGCATCCCCCAGGCGCACCATCATCGACCCGAACAGAACCGGCTCCAGAATCTGCTGCGCCGCTTCGTTCTTTGTCACACCCTTGCGCCGCCGCAACTGATAGAACTCATCGGCGTAATGCGACAGATGCTCGCCGGCCGCCGGGTCCACGATACGCAGATCCCCAATATCCAGGCGCAGATCGGCGGCCTTGCGCAGAATCACTTCCCTCCGCCCCAGCAGAATCGGCTTGGCGATCCCGTCATCCTTCAAGATCTGGCACGCGCGCAGAATCTTCGGCTCCTCGCCTTCCGGAAACACCACCCGCACCGGGCTCCGCTGCGCCTTGTGAATCAGCACTCGCGTCACTTCCTGCGCTTTCCCCAGCCGGCGCGCGAGCTGCTCCTTGTATTCCTCGATGTCGATGGGATTGCGTGCGACCCCGCTGTCCATGGCCGCCTTTGCGATCGCCGAGGCCACCCAGATGAGCACCCGCGAATCAAACGGCGTGGGAATGATGTAGGTGCGCCCGAATCCCATGTGCGCCACGCCATAGGCCCGCATCACCGAATCCGGAACATCTTCCTTGGCAAGCGCCGCGAGCGCGCGCGTCGCCGCCAGTTTCATCTCCCCATTGATGGTCGAGGCCCGCACATCGAGCGCCCCGCGGAAAATAAACGGGAACCCGAGAACATTATTGACCTGGTTCGGATAATCCGAGCGCCCGCTGGCCATGATGATGTCGCTCCGCGTGGCCACCGCCAGGTCGTACGATATCTCCGGGTCCGGATTCGCCATCGCGAACACAATCGGGTTCGCCGCCATCCCGAGCAGCATCCGCGGCGTCACGCAATTCGCCGCCGAAAGCCCGAAAAACACATCCGCGTCTTGCATGGCTTGCTCCAGCGTCCGCGCCGCCGTGTCCCGCGCAAACCGCGCCTTGTATTGGTTCATGCCCTCCGTCCGGCCCGTGTACAGCACTCCGTGCGTGTCGCACATGAGGATGTTCTCTCTCCGCACGCCCAGCCGGATGAAATGCTCCGCGCACCCGATCCCGCTCGCCCCCGCTCCATTGAAGACGGCTTTGATCGTATCGAGCGGCTTGCCCGCAAGTTCCGCGGCGTTGAGCAAAGCCGCTCCCGCGATGATCGCCGTTCCGTGCTGGTCATCGTGGAACACGGGAATCTGCATCGTGCGCCGCAGTTCCTCTTCGATCTCGAAGCACTCGGGCGCGCGGATATCTTCCAGGTTGATGCCGCCGAAAGTCGGCTCCATCATCTGGCAAGCCCGGATGATCTCTTTCGGGTCCTTCGTGTTCAACTCGATGTCGAACACGTCGATATCGGCGAAACGCTTGAACAGAACTCCCTTGCCCTCCATCACGGGCTTGCCCGCCGCCGGGCCGATGTTGCCAAGCCCCAGCACGGCCGTGCCGTTGGTCACAACACCCACCAGATTTCCCTTCGCCGTGTAGTCGTACACCTTCGGCGGGTCGCGCTCGATCTCCAGGCAGGGAACGGCGACTCCGGGGGAATAGGCAAGACTCAGATCCCGCTGCGTGCGGCAGGGCTTGGTGGGAGTGATGGCGATCTTTCCTGGAACGGGCAACCGGTGGTATTCCAGGGCATCTTCCTTGCGTATGGACATAGGCGGTAGTTTACCTGTCTTAGATTACTCCGCTAGGGACCCCGCCGTGTCACGGGCGTCGTCTCTGCGTCGTCTCTAACGCGCGGAATTGCCGGCAATGAATTGCGCGATGTTCGCCTTCAGTTTCTCCAGAGCCTCTTCGTGCAGATACATCATGTGGCCCGCGTCGTAGTATTTCTGTTCTATGTTCTTTCGCAGTTTGGCCGGCAGGTTGAGATGATCCATCGTGTATTCCGCCGCATAGAATGGCGTCGCCAGGTCGTACAGTCCGTTTTCCACCTGCACCTTTAGATTGGGATTCCGGACCATCGCTTCCACCAGATCGTCTTCCACATTCGGAGAGCCCGGCCACGCGCCCGCCCCCTCGCCCCGCTTCCAGTTCCAATGCGCGTTGGCCTCCCTGCTCAGCAACACGTAATCCTCTTTGGAGGCGAACTTCAATTCTTTCGTGACGTATTGATGGAAGGAGGCGACAAACGCGCCGAACACCGCCGGCATCATGGGATCGTACTTGGCGGATTCGCTCAACAGGTCGAAGCTTTCGCCCGAGAATCGCGCGTCGAGCCGCCCCGTTGTCAAACCGCGGGCGCGTTGTAACTCCTGCATGAACTGCCCGAGGTTCACTCGCAGGTTCGCCTTCGATAGATATTCCTCGCCCAACCCCGTGAATCGGGAAAGCTTCTTCAATAGCCTCCCTCGTTCATCGGCGTTCAGGGCGGAACCCTGCTGCAAGCCCTGTAAATATTCCGTCGCGGCGAATTGCCTCGCCTCCTTGAGAAACGCCCCGAGGTCCCGCGGCGGATCTTTCAGCATCTTGTGATAAGCGGCGGTTGCCGCGTAGCTTGGCAGGTACAACACGTATGACAGGTCGTCACCGGAACCGAACAGCAGTTGGCGCAAGTCCAGCACCGTCGAGATCATCACCAGTCCGTTGAAGTCCATTCCGTCTCTCGACTGCAGGTAGTTCACCAGGACCGCGTTGCGAAACGTTCCGTAGCTCTCTCCGATGAGAAACTTCGGCGAGTTCCACCGCTGATTCCTGCCCACATATCGCCGTATGAACTGCGCCAGCGATTTCACGTCCTCGTCCACACCCCAGAAATCTTTCCCCGTCGCTTTCCCTAGCGGGAGTTTACTGGGAGCTGGAAGGCAAGGGCGATAATGATTTGTGATCT